>NZ_LMJQ01000001.1:360886-1131072 GCF_001429475.1 Bacillus sp. Root131 | reverse complement strand
TCAACATGATATTTCTACAGAGAACATAAAATCTCAATTACAACAATCTTGTAAAAAGCAGACTATGAATGATATACCGTTATACTCTGATATAACTGAAAATGAACTTGCATTCATAAACAAAAACAAACCCAATAATGTAATAATTAAAAATGAATGGATTCGATATTATCCTAAACACGAAATTGGTTCACAAGTAATTGGGTATGTAGAAAATGACCTTAATTCAAAGCATAAGGCTGTTGGAAAAAGCGGGATTGAGCTGCAATATGAAAATGATTTAAAAGGAAAACCAGGTAAAACTCTTATTTTTAAATTGAATAATAAAAAATTCTTATGGAATATTCAAAAAGTACAAAAAGGTAAAGATGTACGGCTAGCTTTAGACTCTGAGTTGCAGCAAAAGGCAGAAGAAGCATTAAGATCTCAAATTAAGAAAACACCTGATGCTAAAGCTGGTTATGCTGTAGTAAGCGATGCAAAAACTGGCGCAATTTTAACTATGGCCAACACGGCAGTTTTTGATCCAAATATATTAAATACACTTGTATCTTCTAGAAAAGAAAACATTAACTCTCTTTCGCAAAATAAAGCAATTCAAAAATTAAAGTATGGTGAATCTTATGTAAATATGGCTTCTACTATAAAACCACTCACTATTTTAATTGGATTAAACGAAAAGCTTTTCCAACCCGAAGATACTTATTTAGATAAAGGGACTTTTCAGTATGATAATCAAAATAACATTACGAATGCACCTGGAACACCAACAGGTGAGATTACACCGAGGCAGGCTATCATTAATTCATCTAACACATTTATGACAGCAAAAGTAGCTCTGCCCCTATTCAACCAAAATAATGGGAATATAGAAAAAGTGGCCCATATATGGACAGATTATTTAATACAATTCGGCCTACGTTCTAAAACCGGGATTGATTTACCCTTTGAAGAAGACGGACAATATGAATTCCATCCATCTAATAAGTTTGAAAATGGAATCTCCGCTTTATTAAACGCCTCTTGGGGAGGAAATGAAGTGCATACCCCTCTTCAACTCGCTCAATATGCAGCAACTTTGGCAAGTAAAGGTGATAAATATAAACCTCAAACTGTAAGTGCAATTATTAGTCCGGACGGTAAGGAAACAAAAAAGTTTAAACCAATTTTAGAAAGTTCAAATCGTTACCCGATGAACTTTTGGAGTGTCGTGCAAGGTGGAATGAGTCAAAATATAGAGGAAATTAAAAAGTTGCCTTTTGACGTCGCAGGTAAAACAGGTATTACAGGCTTTCCAAATGAGCAAGAAAGAATGATAAATCATTCTCTTTTCATTGCATATGCTCCTACTGAAGATCCACAAATTGCCGTTTCTGTCGTTATTCCTGGTAGTAATTC
Organism: Bacillus sp. Root131; assembly: GCF_001429475.1. NCBI lineage: Bacteria > Bacillati > Bacillota > Bacilli > Caryophanales > Bacillaceae > Bacillus > Bacillus sp. Root131. The sequence goes on along the minus strand of NZ_LMJQ01000001.1, from coordinate 1,129,674 downwards.
AGAAAAAAACATTGCCGCTCTCGTTACATCAGAAATTTTAGAGTCTTGGCATACACTTCAAAAAGAGAATAAAAACAAAGAGGAAGGTTCATTAAAGTGAACCTTCCTCTTTTACCAAATAGAATCTATATTTATTATTTTCCATTCACCATTATCATTTTTTTCGAACATAAATGAATACTTAATATCAGTTAAAACATACTCTTTTTGTACGTATCCAGTATTGCCATTAATTGTCGATATTTTTATATATCCATCATTTTGCACTTTTTCTGGAATCCAAGCTTTTACCATTTCATTAGATACTTCATATAACACTTGTGATTCTCGTTTTGGTTCAGCTAAAATTTTCGTTTTATTTCCAGTAACCGTTGCATATATAAAATGCGCTTGCTTTGGTTGGTTACTTTCTGTCAATCCACTTGGTACTTTGTATACTTTTTTTGTATCATTTGCAAACTCTCCCCCCATTGTAAGAGCGACTTGCAACTCATGAAAAATATCTTCATCAAACTTCAGTTCATCCTTCTTATAACTCTTCCCTTTAAATAGAACTTCATCATTTAACGCTTTGTACAGGTCATTTTCATTTTTCGAGTTCGTACTTTGATATAGTTCATTCATAAATTGTTTTAATGATGGATCTTGAGCAGACTCATCTTTTGTTTTAGGCTTAATTTGAGTACTACTTTGTACCGGTGATTTATTATCATCAAGCCAAGGTTGTTGAACAATGAAAAATAACATTGTACAAACTAAAACAACTACAATTGGTAATGCTTTTTTACGAAATGGTCTTTTATGTTTTACAAAATCCACTTCATTATTTTCATATATAGACTGCTTTATTTTAGAAATAAATTCTTCTTCATCTTTACGATTCTCCATTGGCCCTTTTTTTATTTTTCTATACCAGTCAGGATTTTGTTTATTGTTCATCACTACTACCCTCCCCTATTAATTTTGAAACCTTACTTCTCGCTCTACTTAATCTCGATTTTACAGTTCCAATGGATACTCCTAATGTTTCAGCCATTTCTTCATAAGATAATTCATATTTTGCGTCCAATATAATTATTTCACGGTGCTTTTTAGGTAGTTCTAATACAACCTTCCACACATCATTCATTTCTTCTTGCTTAAAAAATTCTTGTTCTGCTGACAGGGATTGCTTATCGTCACTAAAAAATCCTATTAAAGATATCCTTTTAAAATAAGAGGATTTCAAATAGTTTATTGCCGTATTTCTTGTGATTTTTAATATCCACGTTTTAATAGATGACTCCTTTCGAAATGAATTCCAATTTTTAAACACCTTTATAAATACATCTTGCGTGATATCATCTGATAAGTGTGGATCTTTCGTAATAATAAATGAATAATTCCATACATCTTGCCAATAGTCTTTTATAACATAGTCCAGCTCATCATGATTACACTTTTCAATAAACGTCTGTTCCATTTCCACACCTCAAACTTATTTGAATAAACATAAAACTGCCCTCACTTTTATTATGGTTTCAATATATAGACAAGATACAAGTTTCATTTGTTCCATTGTTTATCTTTTTTCAGGCAGTATAATACTACTAAAAAACAAGTAAAGCATACAATGATAAAAATCCACTCATAAAAATCTGTTTTTTTGAATTTAACGTAAAACTCCACTTGTCCATTTCAATTTGCTATACTCTTCTATTTACCATTAGCAATGCCAACTTTTTAGAAATGAAAATTAAGATAAGGTATTAACTTTCTAGAGTCGCAGCAAAAAAGCATTCTCGATTAGAAAGAATGCTTTTTTGAAATTTAATTGTTCTATATTTTCCCCAATTTATATCTTTGAGTTAAGCAAACATGTAATAAATTTAGTGAAAAAATTCACCTTATAATTAAGTATTATTTCTGAAATACATGTTTTACTTTTTCACCTGGAACGTTACTTCCTCCTCTTCCTTTTACATCTTCAATCATCATTGTAACAATCATGTCTGGTGCATTTGCATCGAAAGCTGCGAACCATCCCAGTTCTTTTCCGTCTGCTTCTTTCGACTCTTTCAGTTCTGCTGTACCAGTTTTACCAGCAAGCGTTACACCATCAACCTTTGCAATTCTCCCTGCGCCATCAGGGTCATTAATGACTTTGATTAATGCACTCTTTAATATTTCTTGATTCTTTTTAGAAATCACATTTTCTTTCCAATTCCCCGCTACTTTTGCTTCTTTTAAAAGATGTGGCGACGGAATATTCCCTTCATTCACAATCGGTGCATATGTTAATGCTAAATGAAGTGGCGTCATTAATACTTGTCCTTGTCCATAGCCCGTGTCTGCTAGTTGAATATCATTTTTTATCCCATCTTTTGCAATGATTGAAATAGGAAATTCGTATTCGATTGGTAATTTTTCATGAAATCCGTACTTTTTAAATTCATTTATATACTGATCTTTTCCCATTTTCAAAGCTTGTTGAGCAAAATAAATATTATCAGAGTACTTCATTGCCTTATCAAAATCAATTGGACTTGCATCCTTTACACGCGTTACATAGTAATTTCCCCAAGATGAATCTTTTGTCCACTTCAATCCTTGAATTTTAAATTCTTCCTTCGGATTTATTGTGTTTGTTTCCAAACCAATTGCACCTGTAATCGTTTTAAATACGGAACCTGGTACAAATGCTTGTGTGAAGCGATTCATCATTGGTAGTTTCGAGTCGTTACTCCATGCTTCTCGTTGGGCTTTCGATGCTCCTCTAACTATTATATTTGGATTATAAGCAGGGCTACTTACAAGTGCGATTGTTTCACCTGTTTTAGGATTGACCGCTGCACTAGATCCTGCTTCAGTTTTCATCTCATTAAAGATTTTTTCTTGAATTGCAGCATCAATTGTTAACGTAACATTTTCTCCTTCTTTTGCTTCTTTTTTTGTTACGTTTTTAATCTCTTTCCCATTCTCATCTTCTATAAATACGCGTCCACCCTTTTCACCACGCAATTTATTTTCTAACACTTTCTCTAAACCGGTCTTACCTACTAAATCATCTGCTTGATAACCTTGTTTTTGAAGTGATTTTAACTCCTCCGCATTCACCTTTCCTATATATCCAGTTAAGTGTGCCGCTGCTTCACCTAATGGATACGTACGAATATTTACTGGGCGAGATGAAACTCCTTCTAATTCAATATAATCATTCTGTCTAGTTCCCTCTTTTAAAACGCCAATTGGTACAAAGGAGTCTGGTTTTATCCATTTCGCTGTGAGCTTTTGTTCGACCTCTTCTATAGACATATCAAGTAATTGCGCTACTATTCCTTTCGTTTGCGCTGCTGCTTCGCCTAGTTTCTCTGGAATAATTCCAACCTCAGTTGCTTTACCATTCGTTGCAAGCCCTTTTCCATTTCGATCATATATTTCTCCTCGTTTTCCTTGCTCTATTTGCATACGTACTTTGTAATCTTTTTTCATTCCTGGGAAAATGAAGTCCGGTGTCCAATCTATTTTCCAAGATTCTTTATCTTTCACAAGTTTTGCTTCGTGGATGAATGAAACTGATCCTACATCCGTATCCATTTTAACTTCAAAAAGAAAAAGCTCTTTATCTTTCGTATTCTCTCCTTTCATTTTAACTTTTAAATTCTTAGCTCCAATCCCCTCATAGATTTTTTGATATTTTTCTGTGAATTCTTTTTTAGAAATCGATTTTTTGGCATGATCTGATAAATGATCATACATATTTGCAAATTTTCTATCATTCCATAAGTTGATATATTCTTCAAATGCTTGTTTTGGCGGTTCGTTTTTATTACATCCTACCAACATAACTGCGAAACAAACGAAAAGCAGCATCCATAATTTTTTCAATTCAATCTTCTCCCTTAGTTAAAAATGATGATTCCTTTCTTAATTTATTTAATAAAAAATGTTTAACGCTTAATAGACAGTGTAAGTAAGGACATTGTTCCATATTTACAAAAAATTAATTTACGCTTAAGTTGCATTGGAAGAAGGAGGTTTGTAAGCTTCTTACAAACTTAAGGAGCTCCTATATTTAGCAAACGTTATCATTATTAGTGGTGTTTTAAAACATACATTTAAAATACCTTTTAGTTCGTTTTCAAAGAAGTTTGGTTGTTGCAAATTAATTATGAATATCTAATCCAATTAGAAGAATACAATAATCAATTATCCAAAGTTAATTTCATACAAAAGCTAATAACGAGCATTAAAAAACTTTGCCTACTCTTTTAACATGGAAACATAATCTATTTATCAGAAGTCAATAATGAATAACAGGCGCTCCTAACCAGCAAAAAAAATAGACCTAATTGGAATTCATCAGAAATTAATAGATACATAAAAAACGCCATACTTTCTGTAAATTTCTACAAAAAGAATAGCGTTTTCTTATTTTACCTTTCTATATATGCTATACCGTGAGCTCCTTGATTTACAGAAGGATCTGCATTTCGATCTCCTGGATCAACTTCAATGGTATGAACATTCTTGTAATTAACTAAATCTAATACACTTATTGTCCCTGATCTAAGGTTAGAAACATATCCAACCGTTCCGTCCGTAGAAGAACGCATTGTAATTGGGAGTAAATCTACTTCTATTGTACCTAACATATTTAACGATTCTCCATCAAGAACAGAAACATACCCTGGTGCTGGAGAAAACATACTTCTTGTTCTCTCTCCATTCTTATTCTGAAAACGCGTATGTCCTACCAATACTTTCCCATCATTCGTTACATGAACCGGAGTAATTAAATCTGAAAATGATTTTGTCTTTATAATTTTATTGGTTTCTGTATTAATGATGCTAAGTGTAGGTTGCTCCTCTTTGTAGTCTCCAAGTAAACATGGTGAAGGGATATAAACTCGATTACCTTTAGGAGAAATAGCTAGTTCTTCACTACCATAGGGCATAGATACTTTTCCAATTAACTCCTTATTATGTGTATCTAAAACCGATATAAAGGGCGCCTCTTTATTAGAGGAATATCCTTTTGTACCATCTGGATTCGTCACAAACCAATGTGGACCTGTTGCTTCTGTAGAGATTCTATCTAGCACTTTTCTTGTGTTAAGATTAATAATTAAAATTCCTCCTTCACCAGATTCAACACTTACATACAATAAGTCTTTTTTTTCATTATAAACTAAACCATGTGGTGCAAATTCCGGCGAAATATCAATGATATCAGTTACTTTAAATTGATCAATATCGATAACTAAAATTTCATGGCTTTTTTCCGGATTATTTCTATAAAAACCTGAGCGATAAGTAATACTTACATATAACAATTGACGCTTAGAATCGAAACATAATTCATGAGGTTCTGTAACTGGAGAATCTATAACCCCTATTCTTTCAAAATTTTTCGTATTGAAGAAATGAATTTGATTACCGCTGGAGCTAACGACCGCCAAAATAGGATTATTTTCTTTAGAACTATTCATTAATTAAACCCTCCTTGTTATTTGTTCCAAATTTCTTAAGTTCCATAGAAATCAGTATATTTAAGTAATTTGTATTATTACTAAGACAAGTTGTAAACAATTTTCACCTCCTTCTAATTAAATTAGCTTAACTTATAATAAGTTAGACTAACTTTTATTCTGTAAAAATACGTTGAATTTAATAATCCAACGTATTTATCTATCTTCTCCAACTTTATCTTTTATACTTACATGTATTTTATTTAATAACTTTACTTCTCAATTAATTATACACAAGAAGCACAGAAAGCAAGTAATTAGCGACATACCATTTCTTTGTCTCGTGCATTATCAGATACTCATAACATAAATAAACCAAGCTTAGCTGCCATTTAATTAGTTTCCCTTCGCTACCGTTTTTTTTAATTCATTCTGCGTACAGCTCTATTCTTTGAGGAATCGCCCTATAGATTAACAAATTTGCTTCAGATTCTTGTTTTTTATTGAACTATTCCTGTGTTGAAAATCCAACTATAATTAGTTAGCTTAACTAACTATAATTATAAATACATCCACGTTTTATCGCAAGAGTTTTAAGAATCTTCGAATAAATTAATAGAGAGATAGAATTATTTTCATCATAAGATACATGATCTTAAGTTAATAGTAATGCATAACGAGATTTTCGTACGTTAAGAAAAAACTTGCTACATATGTAGTAAAGTTTTTTAATTGTTTACTTCTCGCTCAGCTATCAGCTTTTTTTAACTAACACTTTAATTGTTTTAACAGCCTTTTGTTTAATTCCCACAAAGCTGTTTTGTTACTACCTCATTTCAAGAATCTCTTAATCCAATTTAATAAAGTGAAACTTTAATCAGCCCTCACCAATCGGGCTGCGCGGCAAATAGCCGGATAAACAACAATTTCAGTTGGTAGCAGGTTTGCTAAATCAGGAAATTGAGACGTATTCTACCATTACTTCTTTTGGAATCATACTCCCTCCTGTTCTTAATACAATATCCCTGTAAAAGCAGGCTCTACGTATTCTCCTAAATTATCAAAACCAACAATATCTAACACAACATCACGGAGTTTGCTCGCGACTTTGACATTGCCATCCACTACAAAAATCGCAATTCGTTTTTCTTCCATCTGTTTCATCCTTTCTACACCCTAGTTTTACAAAATAAGAAGTCATCCAAACTTATATTTATTACTTCCTGTTATCTCCTCACTACTGTTCTATGCATTATGTATGTAAATTTTAATTGCCTACTAAAAAATAACGTATTTGCAGGATGTATAAAAATTATACAAAAAGTAATAATTCATCGTTTACCCAACAATAGATAATATGGATAAAGAAAAAACACTAGAGAATATCACAGTGTAGTAGTCTCAAGTATCTTTTCATAGTATTTTAACGGCTATGCAATACGAAGGGATAAAAAAGACCTCTTACGGAAAGATAAGAGGTCATCAAGAAGATAAAAATGTTGTATTTGAAACACGCGAGTTTCTAATTAACATCATAACACAATATATTTATATATTCAATATATACATAAAAGCAAGGGATATATGTTCAAAAAACACACGGAATATTAATTTGGAACAGTATGTTTTATTCTTTTAACCTATTTCTTCTACAATGCCGTAATTGTAACAATGGATGGTCTCCTCTATATACTGATGAGCAATTGTAGCAAGTTTTTCTAAATTCTCTTCCGTTACCTCATGAATAAACAGAACAAAATTACTGTCGGATTCGGAGTCTGTTGAAATGGAACCATCGATCCGTTATGAAATGTTGAGCTTGCATCTCCTAGATTCCATGTAAATATTCGCTAATTCCAATCCCCTTTCGTGTCTATTTTATGTTTAATATAGTCTCGTACCGTACAAACGGGAAATGTTGTTAATTTGAAAAGAGAGAGGAATAAAATTTCTTTATCGCCTCTGTTCTTTCTTCTGTATGATAGAAAAAACGGAGAAAGGTAGAATTTTATCTATTCTCATGATTTGTTAGAAAATTCTAATTTGATTAAATTAAAAGAAAATGATATATTGATTTTATAATAACAATCCAATTAATGGATGACAACCTAATACCTGTAAGTAGACTATGAAAATGTCAGATAAACGGGAGGAATTTAATATGAAAAAATTATGTTCATTTGCTTTAATTGGTGCCTTAACCTTTTCGGGTTTTATCGTTTTAGACAGTACGCTACCTGATAAAGCGCGCGCTGAAGTAAATACGATTAAGCAAGCTTCAGCTGTTGTGGATGATTGGCCATGGCAAACGTATTTCTTATTGCATCACAATGCGGACTATATACAAGAATTAGCCCCTGGTAGGTTAAAACAAGGTGGTACGTTTGATACGACGGTATATATAGGCGGAAAAGATGTGGGTGTTGTAAAGATTTATAGATTGAACGGAGAAGGTGAATTGCAGCGCTACAAAACCATTTCTGCAGGTGAGGCTGGGCACCACTACTATTCTAGGTTCACAACACCTATTACAACAGTTTACACACCAGGTACATATGTAGCAGTACTGAAGATAGACACTTCATATTATTATGGTGGCTCCTTCCAAATTACAAAGTAAAACATATAGGTATATTTGTCTGAAACGCACTGGGTTACGGTGCGTTTTTGTTATCTAACGAATAAATGATCACGCGGGAATTCAAAGCATATTATCGAAACGGAGCTGAATGTGATGAAAATTGTAACAGTTAGTGCGGATGCAACAGTCCATGTTGGTATTTTAAAAGGGATGACAGGAAGTGTTACTAGTTATGATGCGGATACTGGGATGGCCGAAATCTAATTGGATCCATTTACAACGGTTATAATTAGGTCTGTATTTCTAACGCAATAAGGTTTGTATAGGATTCTTTAGAAAATTAATATTTGATTTTTATAGTGACTCAATACATTCTATGATTAAAACTGAGTTACATATTTTAAAATCATCACCAGGAGAATCTGCAAATTTACGGGTTCTTATTTAAAACATAATGCCAGAAAAGCTGAGGTGAATAAAGTGCAAAGTTTAAAATCTTTAAAACGTGACGTATACATTTTTCTTCCATTGTCTATTTATTTTTCCTCCATTTTTATTTCATTCTATATTATAGAGAATACATTCAACTTGCTAAGTTTTTTACCAGCACTTGGAACCCTGTATGTCTGGGTAACTAGTGTGATAGACATTAAAAATAAAAATTACAAAATAAAATAAAAAAGCAACTGAACTAGATGCTTTGCTCTTAATGTTATAGAATATTGACGCCCATGACCATACAGCTACCAAAAACAATACATACCAAACCTAAAAATATTAAAAACCCTGGCAAATCAATATGCTCGAGTAGCGCGCATATTAATAATAAAAAGGGATAGACTAGAATTTCAATCCAGGTAACGCCCCCTGCTTTCTTTATTTCTCGGTATGATACTATGCTGACAAGTAAAATGCCTAATACAATTAGCCCTATCCCTAACATCATCCATCCATTCACCCTTTTTAGAATTTTAAAATTTAGCTCTTCACTTTCATATACTGCTCTTTTACACGCACCAGTAAGTCCCTCAGTTTCTTCTCTACAGGATGTTCTTGATTTTCTGGTACTTCTCTCCCGTATGATGAGAAGCTTTGTGAGCATGCACTAGGTGTGACTTCCAATTTCGCGTATGAGAAAGTATGCTCATTTTCTTCACCGATGTTTTCAGTAGTGCTTCCATTTGAACCAACGCGTATGCAGCTTTCGTCAAGTTTGGTGCGCTTTCCTTCCTTGTTAACCGTGTAATAGGTATCGTTGACTTCCCCATATTTCATATTAGGTGTTGATGTTACTGCGGTCCCGTCTGCAGAAAAAGTAACAACACGAAACCCATCTTCTTCTGGCAACAACTCAGCTCCTGGAACATTGTATAGAACCAAAAGGTCTCCTTCGTATGCTTCTGGAATGAGATAAATGGTATCTGTAGTGTCTTTTCCGAATCGGATACAACCGCTTAAAAGAATCATACTAAAGATCCCACAATACATTATAACTTTTCTCATAGAGTCTCTCCCGTTATGTGTAAGAATGGTATAGTATGTATTATATTCCCTTGGATAGAATAAGTTTCTAGTTTGAAGACGATTTTACTATTGTTATATAAAATATTTATGTCAGTGGATGATTAGCACGAAGAGAAATGGAGTGAATTGATGAGCAGACGTTTTGCATTAACATATGAAAATAAGATTTTGAGAAAGATAATGATTACCGTAAGCATTATCACACTCGTTTTCATTACAACAGGGTGTGATTCAGTCCAAAATGATGCAAAGGATGTAACGGAGATTCCGCTAAACAGCAAACTAGATTCCCTTATTTCAGAAAGTATCATTGCCTGGAATCAAGACAAATTAAATCATACAAAAAAACAATTTGAGACGCATGTAATCTATGGAACTGAGATGAAGGATGAAAAAATGTATGTCTATCTCCATTCCCTCATGCAAGGATATAACCGCGAAACACAGACAGTTCCTCAAGCAGGACATTTACTTCCAGTCCGTGTGACAGTCACAAAAAATGGCGATGATTACATCATTGAAGATTACCGTGAACCAGGAGATGGTGCTGAAAATGAACCTACTTTGCGCAACATGTTCCCGAATAAGTATGCGGATCAAGCACTTGCTATATCAAATGAAACGATTCAATCATTAGAATCTCGTATGCAAGAATATGTTTCTAAGTGGTTGGAAGATACAAGTAATAAGAGACAAGATAGATAACAAATATAAGTATGAACAACCTCTCTTGATATATGAGATGCTCGTTTAGTAACTTGTAACATCCCATCAGTAGAAAAAGTAACTTCTTGTGTTGTGTTTTTTACTTCTCCAATTAATTTTTGCAAGTTATCCAGCATACTATTAAAAGACTTCACAATGCTCCCCTTTATTAAGGCCCCAAAATCCTAGTATAGATAATATGATACAAGAGACACTTGCTATAACTACCATTACGTTTAGTGTTGTGCCAATTTTACTGTTTTTTAAAAACGACAATTAAATTCATTCAATATTTATATAACAATTAAGTAATTTATTGTATAAAAATAAAAGATATTTAATTATTTATATACGATAAAAACCCTATACTTACATTTAAATAATAAATAAAGAGCGTGTTGGTATATATTTAGATCAACGCGCTCTTACATATATTTAAACCCTATATCAATTTCTTATTCCATTCATTTAACTCATAAATACTTTTATATCCGGCTATCATGCCAGAAGTTTATTGGAAAATGATTGTTCTCATCATAAGCTTCAAATTCATACCCTTTTTCTCTTAATCCTTTTATAATTGCTGGAACTGCCGCAACAGATTGTGGATGAATATCGTGCATTAAAACAATTTCCTTTGAAGACGTCGCACCTGCTAAGACATTTTGAACAATTTTTGCGGCCGCTACATCCACAGGTAGTTTATTATATTTCCAATCTAGAGAGTCAATTGTCCAATCCCATACTTTTAAATTATTTCTGACTACTTCATTTCGAAGTGATTCATTTAATCCAGGCATTGATCCATATGGTGGGCGTGTTAATTTCGGGGAGTTTCCAATAACATTTCTAATTAAAGATTGATCCTCTTTCATTTCCTTCACATATTCCTGATTGGTGTATAAATTTTTAAAATCATGTGTCATACTATGCATACCCACATAATGGTTCTCTACATGCTCTCGTTTCACTAAATCTGGGAACCTTTTCACATTATCGCCAATTAAAAAGAATGTTGCTTTCACATCATTTTTCTTTAATACATCTAATAGGTTAGCTGTATATTTTCCTGGTCCATCATCAAAAGTTAAATATGCAACTTTTCTTTCTTTACCATCAAAACGATTAGGTATTGGTTTTTTTAATTCATTTTTAGGTAGACTGCTCACTTGTTGAACACTGTTTCCCTCTTCCTCATTTACCAGCTTAGGATTTGTAATAGATTGAAACATGTAATACCCTATTGCTACTAATGTAATAGCTAACAATACACTTATAATTCTTTTTTTCTTAAGCTTAATTTTCATATTATAATCTTCTTTCTATCAAATCATTCCACTTTATGTCGTTTAGTTTTACTATCCTATTAGCTTATTAAGTTTTTTAACTTAAACAATCTCAATTTTGGACTAATCATTTTAATAATCTATATAGGTGAAAATTAGTGCCCTGCACTAACGTTCATGGCATTTCCTATAATAGTTAGAACTACTGGAAATAATACTGGTCCTAAGGTAAGGACAATGTTTAAAAGTATAATAAAACTATATAGTAAGCTGTAATTTTTACTATTACCGTTTTCGAATGCTAGGATGACTAATGTTATTACAGTAATTAAATGTAGTAATAAAATTATCAGCCAATAATACATCATTATAGTAAGATTCCACTTTCCTAATAGTTGGTATGTTACCCCTATTATTATCCCTAATATAGTTACATTAAAGGAAATAAACAAAGTTCTTTTTAGTATTTTAGGAAATGTTTTGTGATCCACAGTTTTATTATATAAACCGATTAAAATGCCCAAAGATAGATATGCTAGTAATAGCCCTACCCAATTCCAGATCCAATCTTGATCCCCCATTAAATTAAACAAAAGCGAAAGGATCCCTCCTACTGCAAAAATCGAGGAGATCATAATACTATTTAAAGCTGATTTCATACTTTTTTCACTTCCTTAAAAATTTTACAATACAGCATTGAAGTCTACTCTTAAGTTGTCCTTTACTTATTAGAATCCTTTTCATTAAAAATCTTGTATGGGAATCCCATCATATAATCCGGTCATCATACCTATTAGCATATACGAAGAATGGATAGCCCAGCAAAAATTACATGTACATGATCCCATACCATAATTTTTAAACTAAACGAAGCTCCACCAAATCCTACTCCACATGGTAGATATACAAATAGAGGATGCGATCCATCAACTTTTATTTGTATATCAATTATTCAGACGAGTAGCAACTACTGCATTACCTTAAAATACATGCTTTGATTTTTCATCGTTAATAAAATAGCACATTTGATTCTTATTAACTTATGTTCCCCCTTCTTCTACTGCTTTACTATAACCAGCTGTATATTCAAAAATAGTAGCCCCTTTATTTCTAAGTAAATCTTTTTCCCACTTTTTCGCAGCTGCTGCCATATGTACATACGATATTTTAAAATTAATCATAATTTATTATAATTAAGTATATATTAACAATATATTAAGTATAAGTAAATAAAATTAATAATAATTTAATTTCATTTACTTATTTAAAGGGGATTACATATATGAACAATATTAATGTTGGTCAAAAAATTATGGCATTTAGAAAAGGTGCCGGATTAACCAGTAAACGTTTAGCAGAGTTAGCTGATATAACACCTTCCATGTTAAGTCAAATTGAGAAAGGAATCACAAATCCATCATTACAAACACTAAAATTAATTTCTGTAGCATTAAATATTCCATTGTTTAATTTTTTCTTAGAGGATACCAGTACAGAAGAATTAGTTGTAAGAGCTAACCAAAGAAAAAAAATAACTTTTCCTGAAAGCGGCAATGTTTCGTATGAGCTATTATCTCCTAATTTAGATGGATCACTAGAATTGGCTTTAATGAATCTGTTACCTCAAACTGCTTCATCTATGGAGCCTGTGGCACATAAAGGGGAAGAAATAGCATTTATTATGGAAGGACAAGTAAAACTATATCTAAATGATGAGGTTTTACTTCTCAATACAGGTGATAGTGTTAAAATCCCACCTTATGCAAAGCATAAATGGGAAAACACTTCTTTAAACAAGGTCACTGTTATATTTGGAGTAACTCCACCATCTTTTTAATTTCAAATACTAGCGAAGAAAAGTTAGAGAAAATAATCCTCTAACTTTTCTTGTATACATAACTTTATTTTAAGAAAGTAAAAAAATTGTCTCTCAATTATATGAGATTATAATCTAATCGATTAAAAGTAGTGAAATAGATCTTTTTAATTACATACTTAATTTACTTTTTAATGTCCAGTATTTTTCTCCATTCGCTTCAAAAGAGAATTCTACCCATCCATTTGGATCTTCACGATAAATAAAGATGGTTGTTCCAGAAGTTACTGTACCAACTTTATTCTCCTCGACAGCTACATCTGGTCTACTTTTAATTTTTAAATTAAATGGATAAGGTACCTGATAGTAAGTAGCTGATGATACAACATTTAAGCTTGAACCGTCTGCATACATTTTATATGGAATTTCATTAGATAATGCGTCGACATCTAATGTTTCAGGATTCTTTGGTAATTTTTTTGCATATGTATAGTCTTCTACACGAAACGGTTTAATACGTTCCATAATACCCGCAATTTTCTTAGCCCAACCTTTATCTGATGCATATTTCACGTTCATGCCAGTTAATGTTGGCCCGTTATAATACATACCACTTTCTTCTAAATATCTTTCTCGTACATAATTAGCGTTATAAGCAATGCTATCGCCGTAGCTTGGTAAATATTTCGCATATTTAAACGGATCTCCATCATATGCACGTAGACCGAATAGATTATGTTTTTGATATGCGATTTCTGATTTTCCGTATCCAGATTCTAAAATCGCATGCGCTGCTAAATAATGAGCACTCACGCCATATTGATTTTGCGCATTGATAAAATCTTGCCCATGTCCAACTAAAGGACTATCCGAATGATATTTCGCAATAAAACTATCAATCTCTTGAGCTGTAATTTTCGAAGCCACTGTTAAATTTAAATCTTCATATGAAGTAGCAGTAATAATCTCTTTTTCATCGTTTGAATTTTGTTGTAACATATCTGTTTTTGCAGTAAGTTGAGCAGCTTCAGCACGTGTTATAAATCTATTTGGTTGCCAACCGTTCTCAGTACCATTAGAAATTTTTAAATCTATTAAAATATTGGCATATTTTTCTCCCCAATGCCCTTTTAAATCTTCAAATCTAACCTGCTCGTTATAATTTGGTGTGTTTTGTAGTTTATATGCATTTACTAGCATCGTAGCCATAGCAGCGCGAGTTACTTTCCCGGATGGATTGAAGATTCCATTACCTTCACCTTTAACAATACCAGCTCTTTCAGCAGCAGCAATATAAGGAGTAGCCCAGTGGTTTTGTGAATCTGTAAAAGATGGTTTTGCATTAGGATCAATTTGTATCCCTAAAACTTTTGTCATAATTTTTGTAGCCGAAGCTCTGTCTAATGAGTCATTTGAACCAAAAGTTCCATCTGGATAACCATTCAATACCTGTTTATCAACTAAATAATTAACAGATTTATCAGCCCATACAGGAACATCAGGGAATTTATGAGTATCTGCTAAAATATTAGAAGAATAGGATAATATAGATCCTGCAAGGATACCTGTTGCAATTAATTTGTGCTTCATTAAAATAAACACCTCTACCATTGTATTTATCAAATTGGGATTTTCTATTTTTATATTTACATGTTTGTAATAATAATAAAATCGTATTATCACACATTCAATTTGATGTAACGAGTATAGTTACTTATATACGCAAGTGTCAATGAATGTCTTTTACAAAAATGTATAACATTTACATAATTTTAAATTTTACATGATCTTATAATTGACTTATGTATAAATTTTGTAAAGGACCTTTTGATAGATTACTTATTAGCTTACCTGAAGAAATCTCTTTAGTTGTTAATTTGCCAACCTTTCTTGTTTACTATGAATCAATTAAAAAAAGAAGTTTTTTGTTTAAGAGCTACTTTAAAATCTTAAGTTGATGGATGTGTGAACGTACCGCTACTAAAATTCTTGCTTTTAAATCATTATTACTGTATTATGTTTACGTAGCAATATAAGGATTATAGTATGTAAAAAGGAATCAAATCTACAAGTAATATTTAAATCCTTTTCCAAGTCAAAAAGA
The DNA here is from genome assembly GCF_001429475.1 of Bacillus sp. Root131. Lineage (NCBI taxonomy): Bacteria > Bacillati > Bacillota > Bacilli > Caryophanales > Bacillaceae > Bacillus > Bacillus sp. Root131. Next base: position 1,114,208 of record NZ_LMJQ01000001.1, on the reverse strand, counting down.
CTTTGCCAAAATCTAATATAATTTATACTTGTCTTTTTAATATGTATCTAGTAAAAACATATTTTTTATCAATAGAATTTTGTTTTCAATATAAATTCAAACTTTTAAATAGAAGTTTATTTAATTTCAATGATAGGAATTATTGTTCTAAACAAGGAACCATACAAAGTGATCTGAAAAACCTGATAGATATTGTATGTAGTTTGCTCATCTCGAGGTACTACAATAAAAGAGCCTTACCTCTCTAGGTAAGACTCTACTAGTTTCGTTGTATAATATTTACATGATAACTAAGAAGCAGAAAACATATAACACCAAATAACAGCACCCTATTACTCCTCCTACAGCTAATACCTGTTTAACCCAACTCTTAAATTTTTGATTACTGTAAATCGCTTGCACTCTTTCCATATTTCCTCCTATTAAGGAGAACCCTTAAAGACTCTCACCTCGCTATAGTACCATTAAAAAATGAATGATAGAGATCTAATGTATAAATATGCAATATTGCATACGAAAATGTATTGTAATAATTGTAAGCGCTTACTATAATGAATTTATAAAGATTTATCATATCCTAATACGAAAAAAGAGGAGAGAATAATATGGAAATCGCAATGGCAGTTTTAAAATTTATAGGTGGAGCAATCCCATTAATTCAAGAACTTCTAAAAGCATTTATGTAAATTCACTATTCAGCAATTATTTACAAAAATTATCATACAAATGATCTGCCTATCAAAAATGAATTGATTTACAGATCATTTGCGTGATCAAGGTCCCTTTAACATGACTAAGGGGACTTTTTTAAAATTTCCAAATAATTAAGGTTACGTCACATCACCATCAAGTTAGCAAAATAAAATGAAACTTTAACTTGATGGTACTGGGGTAACAGTTGTGATTTAGAGATAAGATCAGATTATACAAAGATTACCCACTGATATGTGGAAGATAAAGAGATAAAGAATACACTTGCGAAATTTAAACGATTGAATTAAAAAACTTGATATTAGTGCGGTTAACAGAATATGAAAATTACTTAAAAATCGTGATATTAGCTAAAAAACACCAAGCCCCCCTCCCCTTCAGGGCCATCTTGGTATTTTTTACGTTCACATACAAATTATTATTTATATTGTTGCATGGGTTTCCTTTTAAATTATATACGTCTACTTTACCATCGATAAGCAATGACTCATGTCTCCCATTTAATCGTACTGATTATGTTTTAAAAACCATCTTGGCTAAAATGATAAAGTAATCTAGCAACTTAACCACGTATAATACTATCACCGAAACCATATATACGATTTCTATAACCTGCTACGATATTTTTCTCTTTTATGCTTTATATGACCAAATGATGATCAGTAAGAACATCTTTAAAAGTTGTATCTGCCCGTAACATTTGTTGCTGCAAGTACTGAGCCTGTTAAAATCATTACTTTCATTTTCATGCTATTTTCCCCTTCTTATCCTAATTATTTTTCATTATTAATAATAAAAACATTAATTTCTCCCAGAATGCTATAGACTTACTAAAAAACTCTTCTTGCCTATAGAAGAGTTTTTACTATGATGTGACTCATACATCAAGGGTACTGTTAATTTTATATGGAAAATAAAAAGACTCCATTTTGAAAAAAGGTTAATCAAAATGGGGTTTTTTATTATAAATCTGAATTTATATATCCTTCTACCTAAAACATCGTATTATCATTAACTGCTTCACTTGGAATCTCTTGAATTACATCCCAGTGTTCGACAATCTTTCCATCCTTGATACGAAATATATCAACTATAGCAACTCCCTTATCTTGAGAATTAGTACGAGAATGTACATGAAGAGCAACTGTATCCCCTTCAGCTAATTCTTTTTTTCAAAAAACATTTAAATTCTACCCTAACGCTTGCAGAATTCTAGCATCCATTACTTTTCTTCTTGTTCTTAAATTTGTCATTGTCCTTAGTAAATTAATCCCAAAACTTATCATAAACTAACGCTCACTTTTCAATATAAGTAGACATGAGTATACTTATATTGAATTCCTTGAAACTTAATAAGTCCAATATTTTCTCAAAAAAATAGCAATGTAAGCTACCTCCTTTTCTACCATAGTACTAAGACACCTCTTATACGATATATTCAATAGCAAACATTTAAGCATCAAAAAATCACTTAGCGAAATTTGTACTATCTTAGCTATATTTTGTCGCATTACAAAGGGTGGGTAACTGCCATATTCTGAATATTCTTTATATTGATGAAAAAAACTCATTGTTAAATTTAATGTATCTAATTCCTGTTATTATCAGAATAAGCCTTTACATAGAAAAGGGGGATATTATGAATGTTCAAGAGAAGAGTAATGAGCAATTGATGGGATTATTACACGAATGGTATGAAGAAATTCGTTTATATCATGTAAAAGAAGCAAAACAAACATACCTAAAAGTAAAAGAAAGTTTAAAAGGACTAAAAGCAGATCACTATGTATCATTCTATTATTCCCTACTGAATTTTAGATATATGGTCTTGGTAGATGCAATGAGTATTACAAAAGATTCTTTTAATCAAATAGAAAAACTCTCTACTATCAAAGATGATTTTTTATTTTTAGCTTACTATTATCATTTCTTTAAGGCAATTCATTCTACAATTTTAGCAAATTATACTGAAGCGAAAACACACTATGAAAAGGCGGAAGAACTTTTAATTGATATACCTGACGCAGTAGAAAAAGCCGAGTTTGAGTATAGATTTTCAACTTACTGTTATCAATCTTATCAACCATTTGAAGCAATTCAACATGTAGTAAAGGCAAAAAAAGTATACCAGAATCATGTAGGCTATGAAATTAATGTTGCCTTATGCGACAATGTATACGGTTTAGCTTGTATAGATCTAAGAGAGTTTGAAAGAGCTGAAGAATGTCTCAATACGGTTATTGATGTTTTTAAAAAGTATAATGAAGAACAATTATTATTAAGAGTACGTCATAATTTGGGCTGGTTATATAATATTCAAGATTTATTTCCATTGGCGATCAGACAGAGTTCTGAAATTATAAATACCCTACCGAATCATTTTAAAGCATTATTTGTCTTAGCAAGAGCATATTATAATTTAGAAGGCATTGAAACAGCAAAATCATATATCGAGCAAGGAATGAAGTATACAAATGAATCAGGAAATGAGGAATATAAGCATCGTTTCGCAGTTTTAAATGAACTAATCACAGAACTACCTAGAATTAAACTAGAAAAAGTAGTTACTGATGCTATTTCTTATTTTGAAAAAGAGGAAATGTGGGATTGTGTAAAAGAATATGCAGGGATTTTAGCAATCCAATTTTATGAGGCAGATAATCATGTTAAGGCAAGCAAATATTTCTATATTAGTAATAATGCTGATAAGAAATATTTGAGAAAAGGAGCGTTAAAATAATGAAAAAGATTAAGAAAATTGTATTAAATATGGTAGTAGTAAGTGCATTAGCATGTAGCATAATTAGTTTAAATGTATCACAACACTCTTCGTTTAATGGTGGAGATACGCCAGCACCAACAAAACTGATTGTCTCTGGTGGAGTATCTATTGATTAACCTAATACATTTCCTTTATTAAAATCCAGAAAATTCAACTTATTACCTTTTACAAACCGTTGAATGAAAATGGATAAAATCTCGAACCTCTAATCCGAAACATATTTGTTTCGGATTATTCACATTATCTTTTTATATCCTCCCCTTCAAGCCCAGGAACTCCGTATTTACTAGGTAATGAACTCTATTAAACAATTATTAAATCTCTTTTCATCCAAGTTAAAGTAACTGTAAAGTTCATTTCATTCCTGCCACATTCTTATAAATATATGCCTTTACAACAACTATTGATTATTTTTTATTTCATTAATTCTATAATTTCTTTAATACACTTACCATTATCCATTGTTATATCTAATTTCTAATTAAAACCCTTCTTTGTAAGTTTATACCTATATATCGTGTTAAATTGTGTATGGCAAGATAAAACAAGCTGTTAAATTTAAATTATTGTTAGGTAGTTTCTACAGTATGATATTATCACACAATTAGTTATACATATAAAAAAGGTTTCCTGCCTTGTAACAGAAAACCTTTTATGTATTATTAATCTACAAACCTAAAATTTCAACAATCTGACGTGCCTTAGCATTATCTATATAATAATGCATCTCTAACCCTCTTCTTTCTGAACGGAGTACGGTTCCCCTTAATTTTGATAGATGTTGTGAAACAGTAGATTGGGGGATTCTTAATATTTCCGTTAACTGTGTAACATTACACATTTTATGGTGCATTAATTCATTTACAATTTGTAATCGAACAGGATGTGCCATTNGATTGGGGGATTCTTAATATTTCCGTTAACTGTGTAACATTACACATTTTATGGTGCATTAATTCATTTACAATTTGTAATCGAACAGGATGTGCCATTACTTTTAATACATCTACATCGTCTTCGTGGATTTCAGCTAGATTTTTTTCAGATATTAATGTTATCATTTCGCATTCTCCTTTATTATTAATTTCTATTTTCCTTTTATTCTTATAACTAATACTTATAGCTGATTACCATTTGTCCTGTTGAGAAAATATATTCTCTTTTTAAAACAAAAAGGACACTAATTCATTAAAACGTTTTTACTACTTTAATGAATTGGTGCCCTCTAATTTTTTGAACCAAATATATCTTATTTTAAAGGATATTTTCAATTCTTTTTTCTCACATCTAGTAAAAATTTTGTATTTTCTTTAAAATCAATATAAAGAATATTCTTCAAATTATGAAAGTATAAATTTGCGACAAACTTATGCTTTCTATCACATTCCATACCAATCAAGATAGTTAACACTATTAATGTAGTACTAACTATCTTAATTAAATATTACTAATAGTAAGTCTAAATATTATCAATTCACTTTATATTACATATATGTAAAAATAATAACATGATAAGCTTTTTCAAATTTTTCTCCTTGTAAAGATTTGAAAATAGCATTTCATTACTCTCCTTACTGTTAATATGCCTAGAAAAAGAACCCCATAGGGTTCTTTTTCTGTTCATTCCCTAAAGTCCCATATTAATAAAAAAAGAAGAGGGATATATCCTCTCTTCACCAATAAAATCGAACATCTTTACACTTAAGGAAGGGCATACATTCATCAAGAGATGAAATGAACAATAATAGTTCACCTAGTGAATTATAACATAAACCCAATTCCATTAATAGATAATATTAACATTTATGGAATAATTGTGACAGAATCGTTAAATATCTTAATATTAAAAGGCTTTATATGTATGTAAATTGAAAGTGGATAGTGTAAGGATAAAATATAAGGGGGATATATCATGTTTAACAAAAAACAAACATTCGTAACAACGGTAACAGCTTTAACACTAGGATGTGGATTTACATTCGGATTAACACCGGCCTTTGCAGATTTTAACAAGATTTCCGCCAACAATATTCCTGTTCATTCTATTCAGAACCAAGAACAAGAACCTTTTACTGGATATGTCATTTCAGTAGAGAACAATTATTTAGTAGTTGCAGCTACGTCTACAAAAGATGAAGCTCTTGCTTATCAACATGATTGGTGGAATCTAGTTTCTCAAAATAAGATTTTAAGAGTTCCTGTTTCAGATAGTGAAAACTACACATTAGGTGAGAAATTAAATGTATATGCAGCTGCATGGACTAAATCCCTACCACCAATAGCTGTTATGCCTACAATTGAAAAAGTATTTCATTAAATTATATTTAAAATTAAGAAGGGCATCATTCTAATTAGAATGATGCCCTTTATCTCACCAACTTTTTTCTCTTATTAATCAAGCTGTCTAGTGATAAATAAGAAATGGTTACAGTAAGAAAACCCCATCGCGCCTTTTACAAAATAATTTTTTATTTCTCAACATAAAATGATTAGAATTAAATTCCTAATCATAGTACCTACAGTTGTCAATTATCCTCCCTTTTTGAAAGGTCCTATCTTTAATGACAATTCCATTCAAATTTTCCTAACCTAAAATATCCTCTCTATTTCGTTTTCTTTTTAACCCCGATAGTATATATCCTCTTTTAATCTATTATATTCAAGTTACATGCCTCCATTTAGAGATGTTAAATTAACAAATATCTACTAAATGTCTATTAAAAACTCATATTACAATCGTTATCCAGAACCCAAAATACAAACAGATAAAGTACTCTTATTTCCTATTAGTGGCTATATCAGCGTAATTGTCTCTTGTCAGAAGATCCTATAATATTACGTACAACGAAATTAATTTTTCACTAATAAATTGGTGGGTGATATAAGTAAATCCACCTAACGCATCATCAGCAATCTACGTATTAACGGATTTATTCTAAGTAGATTAAAATGAGAGATTGATATCAAATTTACAAAAGGAAAAGAGAACGTTTAATTTGATTAATGTTATAAAACATATAAAGGAGGTTAAAACGTGGTACTCTCAAGACAAGATTCCTGGACGAACGATAACGATTTACTTCTCGCATCCACAGTACTCCAGAATATTCGTAACGGTGGAACACAGTTAACTGCATTCAAGGAAGTAGCAAAGCTACTAAATCGGACACCTGCAGCTTGTGGATTTCGCTGGAATTCATACGTGAGAAAACAATACCAAGAGGAAATACAACAAGCAAAACAAAATCGAGAAGTGGGAAACAATATTTCTCCCTCTCAACAAAAAAAGAAACATACTCTTTATCTTTGACATTAGATGATATTATTCTCTTTCTACAAAATTATAAAAAAACATATGAATTTACAAACTTACAAAGTCAAATAAAAACTTTAGAGACAGAAAATCATTCCCTTCTACAACGTGTAACTATGTACGAAGAAGAGTATCGTATGTTACTTAATCATATTGATAAGACAAGAAGTCTAGTTGAAATTAATTAAATAAAGTAGCAAATTACTTTTATACACTTAAGTCGTCACCTAAAAAACTCACTATATATAAATTAAGTTTAAACACTAATAAATAAAGTGCACGTTTACTCTTAATAAACGTGCACTTTATTTAATCCTTAAAACATAAAATTTAATTTTCAACTCATTAACAATATTAAAATTAAGATGTTTGTTTTATAGGTATTTGTTTACTTCTATTCTCAATAAGTCTATCTAATAGTAAGTAAACAAATCCAGAAATAATACAACCCACACCTAAGATTGTAAATAACATATGTCCTAAAAGCTGATCCAGTAATACACCGCCTAGAAGAGGTCCAAATACATTACCTGTAATCCATTGCAGATTAGCCGCCCCCATATAAGTCCCCCTCAAATGTTCTGGAGCTATATTAGCGACGAATGTCATTTGGACAGGTGACATAATCATTTCCCCTACTGTATAAACTGTATAAGCTATTAATAATGAGCCTAGAATAATTAAATCATTTGCGTCTATTACTTGAAACCACTTTGGTAACCATCCTATTGCTAAAAGGCCAACGCCAAAAAGAATAGCACCATATAGCATTGATTTACCAATTGGTTTGTGAGTTAACCACTTTGAAATAGGAAATTGGAAACATACAACCAATAAGCCATTTAAAGTCATTAAATATGGAAATGGATTACTATTTCCAAAAATCATTGTATTCTCATTACTAAAATGAAGTGGTAACATACCTTCCGATTGTGAGAATCCCATAAATATAATGATTCCCGTCACTATATAGAATAGAAATATTCTATCTCTTATAACAACTCTTAACGTAAATCTTATTGACTGTTTATGTGTTTCCTCATGTATCATTATATTTTTAGGCTTTGTTTCCTTTAGAAACAATAACATTAATATTGTATAAAACAGCATGGTTCCAGAAGTAATCAAAAATATGACATCTTTTGATACAACCACAACTGCTGCACCAATTATAGGGCCTATCGCAGCTCCTATATTATGAGCCATTCTAAGTAATCCATATGCCTCAGTTCTTTTTTCAGGTTCTGTTACATCGGTAACCATTGCAGATGCCGCTGGTTCAAAGAAAGAATTACATAGCCCTAAACCAATAGATAAAATGGCATACCCTATAAAACTATCAATAAACAAAAAAACAAGCATTAGTAGCCCATTACTGGCCATAGAGAGTACCATAGTTGGTTTCCGTCCATAAGTATCCGCTATATGCCCTCCAATTAATGAACCAAAACTCGCCGCAATTGGGGATAAAGCTATAACTATACCTACCTCAAGTAGAGAATCCACTTTATCCTTCAAATATAATGCAAAAAATGGCATTAACATCATCATTGCAATACCATTTAAGGCTTCTCCGATAAAGCGGATCCAGACATTAAGATCCATCCCCTTTAATTCTTTCCATGTACTCCTCATATAGTTACCTCGCCTATGCTCAAAGTATATTTTTATCCCAACAAAAGTTTTACTATATTATTATTAAAATCTAAATTTAGTCGGCTATGCTGACCCCCCCCCCGAAAAAACCTATCTTTTGATAAAGTAATATAAACTTGTCCCTATAATTTCTAGTGCCTCCTGCATACGTTGAGGAGAAATATTTTCTAAAACGGTATCTTGAGGTGTATGGAATACCTTTTCAACATGATAAATTAGGGGATTCCAACTCTCTACATCCATCCAAATAAATAGTGCTGAGGAAATTCCAGCTTCGTAAAATGGTACATGATCACTAGAATCAAACTTTCCAGTTAATACAACCGATTTCCCTAATGCTTTACTAGTAGCTACTGCAGTATTTGTTACTTCATTTTGAGAGCCATCTAGTGTCATTGCATATAAGTCCTTAGCCTGTTGGTAACTTGTCGCTATCATATCTGCATTAAAAACCCCTAGAATATGTTTCTTATCTGTTGTAGATAACTGATTAACATAATGGTAAGCACCTAAGGATTCATTTTCTTCTGCTCCAAACGCTATGAATTGAATTTCTTTATTAATCTCTATATCTTTAAAATTGTATGCTAACTCTAATAAAAGTCCTACGCCAGAAGCATTGTCATTTGCTCCAGGTGCTCCGATAACACTATCATAATGAGCACTCATTATTGCTACATCCTCATTATCTGTCTTGTATTTGGGCTTTTTTTTCGCAATAACATTTAATGAACTCAAATTCATTTCGTGTTTTGCCTTTAAACTAACTATATTTTTATTATGCACTATTTTATCTTTCATTCTAATTCCCTGATTATAAGCAAGCCCAAATACAGGTATTGATTGTTTCTTTTTTAGAACTGGGTTAAAGGCTTCTCCATAGTTGCCTCTATCCCCAATCGTACTATATAACAATACAGCTTTTGCTCCCTTTTCTGCTGCATACTCAACTTGTTCATTATATTTCTTATACGTATCAGCTTGTTCCAGTAATACTATTTTCCCATGAATTGGCTCAGGTGAATTTTTAATATCGTTCTCTTTTCCTATAGAAACTACCGGCCCTACGACAGGATCTTTAGGTATAGATGCATTAGATGCTGCTCCAACTTGCCATTCTTTTTCTCCATACACACTAAAAGAGATACTCCCAATATATTGATCTGGTACAGGAAAGGCCTGATACTCAACTTCATACCCTAATTTTTTTAATGTATCTCCAATGTATGTAGCTGTTTTATGTTCTTCCTTAGTCCCACTTGGACGTGGACCAATTTTCTCAGACAGAAAACGTGTATGTTCAATAGCTCGACTAGCACGAACCTTATCTGACATGAGAGAACTTTGATCGTTCTTAGTCATAGCATGTACTAGTATTACATCCTCAGATAAATTACTAAAAAGGAAAAGCAACAAAATCCCAAAAGTTACAATAAGCTTCTTTATAAGAGTTAGTTTTTTCATTTGTCCTCCCTATGATTAAAAAAGATTAATAGTAAAACCTTCCCTCCTAACACACTTACTTAGAAGAAAAGGTTCATTAAAATAATCTCTAACTCAAGTTACATGTAAAAATAAATAAACCGATAGTGCCTTTTATATCTCCAAATAATTCATTTTTGTTTGCATACCAGTAATATTTTTATGAAACCAATTAAGAGTCTCCCATGACCTCTTTCTATTCGTATAATCAGTTTCCTGAACCTCAAATACAATTCCTATGTTTTTATCCAAAGTATTGTTCTTCACTTTTAATAAAGTTTCATGTAATAAACTTTCATCAATAGATCCATTAGCCGGATTCTCTCCCTCATAGCAACGTATCTCACTATAAGGAATCGTTAAATGCTTAAAAGAACTAAAATGAAAATGTTTAATATAATCCATTAAGCTTAAATACTTATGAAAATCCTTATATTCAATTTCTTCTTGCCTTAATAATTTAGAAATACCTAAACGTGTAAGATAGGTTATAGACCAATGACATATATCCCATGTTATTCCAACGTTAGATAACTCCAGATTAACCAAATCAGTAAAATCTTCGGGATATATAAATATAGGATCAAAATCATCGCCCAAGTTTCCAATAATGGGTAGGTTTTCAACGCCAATCCATATATCAGTCCCTTTTATTTCCTCATCTAGCATATTAAAGAACTCTATAATCCTTTTTCTATTATCTAGAAGATTATAGTTTTGAAATTCCGCGACATTCATGAATTGATTAGCATGCACTGTTATACCTGATGCATTATACTTTATAGCAAGGTTAATAAATTCATATAGTTGCTTTTTAATAAATTCATCATTGAGATAGTCTGCATTATCAGTAGGAAAATGCAGCGTTAACAAGGATGGATTAAGGGTTTGAACAAAAGACAGGACCTCAGAAAACCTTTTTGTATATGAGTTATCAAATAAAGATGTCCCATCAAAAATATTTGCTTCTAATCCATAGCCTTTTTCAACCCATTTTAAGTCAATCTGTTTACTATCTAAACCAAAGAACGGGACCTGTGGTATTAACATATTCTCTTCACCTACCATGTCCCCCTTACTAACATAAATGCCTCAGCCGCTTGGTATCCAGATTTGGCACCCCATACAAATGCGTTATGTCTCATTGCTTCTATAGAGCGTGGATGAGGAAATTCCCTTAACTCAGATTCATAATGTCTCATCGCACTTAATTTCTCCTCCAAATGATTTTCAATATTCACAAAATAATTAGGAAGAAACTTATCTTTTTCATTATAATTCCACTCTGTAGAAGATAAAGTTTCATATGCAAATACCCATTTGATATTAGTATCTGGCAGAGGGCGTGTCGCTGTCATTACTGCTCTGTAAACAACAGTATGATCAATATTTATATCTCCACCATATTGAGTATAAATAATTGTAGGATTTATTTTTTTAATGTGATTTTCAATCTCTTTCACTACATCAAGTAAGGGTAATGTATCAAGACGATTATCAGGGAAATCTAGTCTTGCAAAACTTTTTACACCAAGTGTAGTACATGCCCCCTCTGTTTCTTTATAAGATAAGTTCTTAACCTCTAAATCTAGCTCTTTATATTCTTTAGCTCTAGAAGATTTTCCCTCTGCAAGTATTACAACATGTACATCATCACCTTGTTTCACATGTTTCGCTATTGTTCCACCAACACCAATTATTTCATCATCCGGATGAGCGGCAAATACAAGTACATTCATAAAATTTTAGACTCCTTTAATTAATTTTTCTGTTTCCTTTGGTCCACAATTTAGTAAAATATCTAAAATAGATAAATGTGGTATAAATTCCCCAAATAATTGCTTGTAGGAATAATCCCTTATTCTTTGGTAGATAATTTCTATATTTTCATTCTCAAAATCATTTTCGTCTAAATAATCTTGCCCTAAACTTCCAGAATAATAAGTACTGGCATTAAATTTCTGACACAACTCTAATACAAAATCACTTTTCTTACCTGTAATCCCCTCTAAATCTGATACATAATATAGTTCCGTATCAATGTTTAATTCACGGATAATAAAATGAATAAAATTCATGTTCATATCATTTAAATTAATCCAATCTTCCGAATAAAAATTTTCTAAATAATCCTTATATACATTAAAGTAAGGTGCATTAGAATAATTAATTCTTATTGCTTTCCAATGCTTCCGTTCCCAATCTTGAGTATTGTCTATCTTTAACTTATTAAATGGAATTTCTTTATAATTCTTCATTTGTATTGGAACAGTTAACCAAGACGCTCCTTGTGAAGTTTTAATACGATTCCTATTTAAAAAACCTTTTTTTTCAAATTGTGCTATATCATGAAATACAAACACATCTGATTTATGAATTTTTTCAAAAAAACCATACCAAGGTAAATAACTTGGTTGGTGGCCACTAATAATCATAGTTTAAATCCTTTCTTTTAAACAAAAACATTTTTTCAAAGCTGCCCCCCAGTATATCTTAGGTCTAGCAATCCCTTTATTATGTGAATATCCTAAATCCGCATACTTTAATTTATTATGAATTGCTAATTCAAACGCATCATTTAGTAGTAAATATGAAGATTGTGAATTTTTCCCTTCGGTATTGTTAATGTTAATCCAATAATATAAAACCTTTTTATCCATTATAAAAATGCTGGAACTAATTAATTCTTCTTCTAAGAATGCCCCTAAGAAAAGGATTTTTTCTTGCAAATTAAGAACTAAATGATAAAAAAACTCTCTACTAAATGAATAACTCGCTCCTATACTTGTATTATGTTCTTGATATAATTGGTAAAACTCATCTAATTCCGCTACAGTTATAGGACGAACTTCAACATTCTGTTTACGTGCATACCTAACACTTGTCCTAGCTTTTCCAGAACACGATGTCCATAAATCCTCAAACCTATTTGGTAGATCTAACATATAAGTTTCTTTATAATCCCACTTTTCTTTACTATAACTTTGAAAAGGATTTATCGTTATAGGTAATAAAAGCTTTTGAATTTTATTTTCAAACTTCTTATTTATTATGGATTCATAAACTGAAAAATCTATTTTATCTTGGCCAATTATTATTGGACCTCCATAACCAATTAAACTTCCCAAAAGCCTACCATCCTGTACATACATAGGAGTTAAAACTACTGTATCTCGTGTTTCTATTAGTACTGGGAAAAATTGAACACCAGGTAATAATTCCATTAACTTTCCCCATTCGTAACTATGAAATACAGAACCATTGTATTCTTCCATACAGGCATCCCAATATTGGGCGTCAGTACATATTTCAATTTCCATATAATCACCTTTTAATTCTTATTCTCTAAATATTTCAGAATTTGACTACATATATACTTAAGGTCCTTATTCACTAAAGGATATTTAAAAGGTATTGATAATACCCTTGGCCATAAATAATCTATATTTTCTGACTCAGTTGCGTACTTCGAAAAAATAGGGATCTCACTCAGGGGTAAGTAATTCCAACAAGTTTGTATACCTTTTTCCGCTAAATGTACAGAACACTCATATCTATCAGATGATTCTTTGAATATAATGGTAAAATAGTTTAAATAAACATTCTGAGCTGAAAATATAATCTTAACGCCATACTTTTCTTCAATTTCCTGCAGCATTGTATAACACAGACTAGCGTTGCATATATTTATTTCTAAAATCTTCTTTGTTTTCTGTAGGTGTTTATCAATTAACAATGAACGTACTATAGACATTCTTTTTGGATTTATAACTTCCGTTTTCTCCGGTAAAGAATCTAATTTACTATTATTATAGGAGGGCAGAATCTCTAATTTCCTCCAATAATTAGTAAATAAACTCAGTACTCTACTCTTTTTTATTTTTATAGCCAATTGTGTTTTTAAATGATTCTTATAATCTAAAATTACTTCTTCCTTCTTTTCTTCACCCATGTCACATAATTCACTTATTGTACGATTAAGAAGTAACGCTCCTCCCCCAATACTTGGGATCGGTTTAGTTCCCCCAAAACTTAAAATACCAATGTCGCCTAAACTACCAACTGGCTTTCCATTTTGATAAGAAAACATTGCTTGTGCAGCATCATCGATGATATAAATATTATTTTCTCTAGCCCAGTCAATAATTTCTAAATCGTCATGACATCCATACAAGTGCGTAAGAATAATTGCCTTTGTATTAGCATTCCAATGTTTTTTTATTTTATTAAGAGAAATTGAATGATTAGTGTTTAAATCAATTAATACAGGTTTTGCTCCCACCGTTAATATTGCTTCTATTACATTAGGACAATTAAAGTTTGATAGAATTACTTCATCTCCCTTTGCCACTTTTAAGTACTTTAAACCAACTACTAATGCAGATGTACCGCTATTAGTTAATACAATTTCTGCATCCGGATAAAGAGCTTGAAGACTTTTTTTAAGTTTAGAATCATTAGGTCTATATACACTTTTCAAAAAAAATACATGATCAGATATACTCCAAAGAGAAGAATATATGGGATACTTAATTTTCTTTGGATTCTTAGGATATAGATACTGTGTTTCCATACTTCTCCCCTATTATTATCTCTAGTCCTTTATCTAATGAAATAATTGGTTGATAGTTTAAAAATAATTTAGCTTTCTCTATTGAAGGGATTCTTCTAAAGATTTCAATGCTAGAATTTCGGACTCCCTCTTCACCTAAATCAAGAAATTTAATTTTACTTTTATTGCCCATTAATTCATTAATTTTTATTGCTAGTTCTTCCATAGATATAGGTTTGTTATTGCCAATATTAAAATCTGCAAAGTTTTCTCCTTCATATTCAAAGGCTAGTATAGTTCCGTTAACAATATCACTTATATAACTAAAACATCTAATTTGCTGTCCATCTCCATAAATAGTAATATCTTCACCACTATGAGCTTGTTTTAAAAACTTAGAAATTACAAAGTTATCATTTTGTTGTGAACCGTATACATTAAAATAACGAACCACTCTAATTTTCAAACTATTACTAGCGTATTCTTTCAAATAATCTTCGGACATTAATTTAGCTTTTCCATAAGCTGATTTTGGAATTTTAATATCATTTTCTTTAAACGGAACACTCACTCCATCCCCATATACCTCCGAACTGGAAGAAAACAATAATTTTTCTATGCCATTTTCGTTACAAACCTGTACAATATTTTTCGTGCCTTCAAAGTTCACCCTCACTACATCTTCTTCATTTAAACGGCAATTATCAACACCCACTAATGCAGCTAAATGGATTACCCCATCGACATCAATAAGATTTTCTCTTAATGTTGCAATATCTAAAATATCAATTTCTTTAAAAGGAACATCAATACTTGGTTTAAATTTATCAAATATAACTACTTCATACCCCCTTGCTAGTAACTCCTTTGTAACATGCTTACCAATAAATCCGCTGCCACCAATAACCCCAATTTTCATAAATATTTACCTCCCTATTTTTAATTGATATAGACTTTTTAAAGACGTTATAATATGTTCAACCTCATTGTCTGTAAGAGCACTATACAGTGGTAATGAAATAATTTGATTAAATATCTCTTCCGTTTTAGGTAAATATACGTTAAATCTCTCTTCATAATACGGATGCATGTGAACAGGAATAAAGTGAACACTTAGCCCAATGTTTCTCTTTTTCATTTCTTGAATTACCTGATCTCTACTAACAGGAGAATTAGAATTAATTTTTATAACAAATAAATGCCATGCGTGTTTTACACTTGGATTGTTAGTATAATTAGGTAACGTTATATACTCTTGAACCTCTTTTAATTCCTCTTGGTACCTTTCAGCTATTCTCTTGCGTTTTTCAATCATTTCATCAGCTCTTTTTAACTGACTAATACCCAAACTAGCTTGTAGATCCATCATGTTATATTTAAACCCAGGTAATAGAACATCATAACGCCAGCTTCCTTCTTCACCATAACGATTCCATGCATTTTTGGTGATACCATGCCAACCATATAATCTAGCTTTTTCAGCAATCGATTCATTTTTAGTGACTAACGCTCCACCTTCACCTGTTGTTATATTTTTTGTGGCATAAAAACTGAAACAAATAACATCTCCATGTGTACCAATTAAAGTATTATCATATTTTGTTCCTAATGCATGCGCTGCATCCTCTATCAAAAACAGTCCGTATTCTTTACATAGTTTTTGAAGTTCTTTTAATTTAGCCGGATATCCAGCAAAGTGAACTGCAATAATTGCTTTCGTTTTTTTAGTGATTTTTCTTTTAACATCTTGAAGATCAAGACATAAATTCTCTTCATCTATATCTACAAATACAGGTTTTGCACCTACATGCATAATAACGTTTACACTTGAACAAAAAGTAAAACTTGGAACTATTACTTCGTCTTCTAATCCAACTCCCAGAGACAGTAATGCTAAATGTAATGCGGCAGTCCCTGAATTACAACTTACTACATGTTCAGTATTCAGATATTCTTTTAAATTCTCTTCAAACTCTATCACTTTTGGCCCCTTTGAAAGCCATCCAGATTTAAGGGCAGAAACTACCCTATCTATATCTTCATCATTGATTTCCGGTCGATAAAAAGGAATAAACTCTACCATGTAATCACCTACAAACTTATAATATTTTTTTTATATACTGATTCATCTTTAAATATGTTTCTTGTGTCTAAAATTAAACAATTTACCTCGTTAAGCAATTTAAAATTAATGCAATCATGATCCGTATGAACAATAATTAAAGTGTATTTGTCTAATTGACTTAGGTTTAAATCTATAGATTTTTTCAATGTGTTATCGCCCACAATGAGTTCCTCTATAAACGGATCGTAATAATCCACGTTATAGTCTTCTATCATTAAATCATTCATAATATCCAAAGCTGGCGATTCCCTAGCATCATTAACATTCTTTTTATATGCAACACCAACCATAAGAATATCCTTACCATCTTTATCATCTAGTAACTGTAGTGCTCTATTAAGAACGTACTTAGGCATGTTTTCATTAATTTCTCTTGCCACATCAATCATTTTTGTTGCTAAATCCTTATTATTTGCAATCCACTTAAAATAAATAGGATCAATCGGAATACAGTGTCCTCCTACGCCAGGGCCAGGATAGAATTTTTGAAATCCAAATGGCTTAGTTCCTGAGGCATCAATTACTTCCCAAATATTTATGTTTAACTCATTACAAATTTGTGTCATTTCATTAATAAAAGCGATATTTATAAAACGATACGTATTTTCTAATAACTTAGCTGTCTCTGCTACTTCTGGACTGCTTACCTTATGAATATCCTTAATTAAGTTACTATAGAAAGCTGCTGCACAATCGGTACAATTAGATGTAACTCCACCTACGATTTTTATAATATCTTGAATTGAAAACGATTGATTTGCAGGATCGATTCGCTCTGGAGAGTATGCTACAAATATATCTACACCAATTTTAAAATTAGTTTTCTGTTCTAATTTGTATAAAACTTCTTCTCTTGTAGTACCTGGATAAGTAGTACTTTCTAAGATAATTAATGTACCTTTTTTAATGTATTTAACTATTTCATCAACTGCTGAATGAATATATGTTAAATCTGGTTGTTTACTAGTTCTTTCTAATGGTGTAGGAACACATATAACTACAACATCACATTCGTTTATATAATCCATTTCTGTACTAACAAAAAATCTATTTGTATGTAAAGCATCTTGGATTTCAGTATCTTGAATATCACTGATATAGCTTATTCCACGTTCTAGTTTTCTTATTTTTACTGAGTTTTTATCAAAACCTCTTACCGCATAACCTACTTCTAAACATTTAAGAGCCGATGGTAGTCCAACATAACCTAGGCCTACATATCCAATACACGCATTTTTATTTGCAATTTTTTCAACTAATAAACTTTTAGTTTCATTATTTAATACTGTGACCATTACTTATCACTTCCCCAAAAGATTTGATATTAAAATGCTTACTAGCAAATAATAACTGTGCGTTCTAAAATCCCATGGATGCATATAAAATACTGAATTAGCAACAAACTACATTTTTGGCACTATCAATCCTCCTAATTTAATAAACATCTAAATTTGTAGAAATTCATGCGAAATATCAAGATGTAATTTATATCTATAATATTCACACGTTATTTTTTGGGATTCAATTGATATTTTTCTATTTTTTCACTTTCTCAATATATAATAATATTTATAATTCAGAAAATTCTTTTTAAAAAAACCAAATATTTTTATATCATTAAAACAATATAATAGTTGTTATATCTACATTTAGTACGATTTTCATCCTTGAATAAAGAAAAAATTATGCTTATAATTATCCAATAAATCCCATTTTTTAGTGATTTAAATGAACATTTAACCATAACTAAAATGGATGAGTTTCATATTTTTTACTTTTCATTAAAATTAATGGAAAAAAATCTATCTGAATTATAAAAAACAATTTGAAATATATTCAAATTGTTGACATAACAGATGAATTTATTAACACTTGTTGATTTTGTAATAATTCTCAAATACATAAACTCCTTAATGCTACCCAAAAATCATAATGACGCTTTACATCAAAAAAATTGCAACCCTCTACATTTAATGGGGGTTGCGATTTTTATGTACAAATAATTTTTATAAATTTTGCGTTAACCTAATCATATCCATACATTGAATACCATTTTCATATATTTCTTCATTATAATTTCGTAAGAAAAAGTCCTTATCCACACTGGTTATTCTAAAACCACATTTTTGATAAAGGCCTAGTTGCATTAAACTAGAATTTCCTGTGCCTATTTCTATAGTTTTATATTCTTCTTTTTTAGCATAGTCTATAGCAAACCCAAGTAAATATTTCCCATATCCTTTTCCTTGCTCTTTTTCGGAAACTGCTATATTTATAATCTCAATCGTTTCTGTTCGGGTAGGAATTAAAATCATAATACCTACAGTAACAGCACCTTTTTTTAAAACAAAACAATCTCCCTTTTTAAGATATCCATTAACTACTTCTGTTGAGGGATCAGCTAGTAACAATAACTCCATTTCTTCCATGTTAATACTTGTACTTTTTTCTATACTAATTCCATCCACATTATTTAATTCCATTTCTAACATCCTCCCAATCAATATTTTCAATTAATATCTTAAATGAATTCCTTCTTATAAGACAATATCAAAAACAATATTAATGTTTTTTAATAGACAGGGTGCTGGGAAATCTTTTTGAATTTTATAGAATGAATATAATGAAATATAATAAAGACTATAAATTTTCCACTTTAAATTCACTTAATCCGTATAATAGGTATGTTATTTTATTTCTGTTTTTTCATTTCTTCTTGCCATGTAGCACCAACACCACCTGATGGTGTATTCCACCGGTCTTCTTGTCGTTTAATACGCTCCATGTCTGCATCGCTCGGCTTAAATCCTTCTACTTCCTTATGTTGCTGTTCCTTATTATGATATTGTTCAACTTCTTTATTATTAGGTTTACAATTGGTAGTAGCTTCTTCGGGCTTATTATCTGCCTTTATACCTGCTGTACTAGATGCGGGCTTATCATTCGTTTCAATATTCTTGCCTTCGTTTATTTGAGGCTTGTAATTATTTGGATTATTCTCATTAGATTGCACGCCTACGTTTTTCTCTTCAGCCCAAAGATTATTTTTTTCACCCCATCCAACAGGAATAACTGAATACATTTTGTTATCTTGACCAACATAATCCGCACCAAGTAACTAATCATTTCATATTTATTTTTTCATTTACTTTTGTTGGAAACTCATCTATCTTCACATCTTCCCAAGCTATTGCACTTTTTTTCAGTGTAATATACATGTAGAAATACTTCTTTACGAAGATTCAAGTTGTACCGCATGTATCATCTCACTATTTACAAAATAAAGTTAGGCTCAAAATTCTTACACTTGAACAACTGTTTTGTTTTCATACCGTTTATAAGCCTTTGTAGAGGAATAGTATTAGTATGTCCAAGTTTGATAACTTTTTTGCACCAAAACCTACAACTGATCTCATCACTACCATACCTTTATCAGTAATTATCTTCATTGTGGGTTCTTAAATTATACTATTTTCATAACATATGCAGAAGAAATATAACCTACTTGTTTTTAATCTGCCGTTTTAAATAGTGCGTTCTAAAAAACTACTCTTCTTCTAAAATAGCGTAATAATATTCATCCCACCATTCATTCCCATGTGGTATACACTTCCTAAAATAGCCTTCTCTTCTCATTCCAATCTTCTCCATCACTCGATATGATGGAATATTTTGTGGCTGACATGTAGCTATAATCCTATGTAATTTCATTTCCTTAAAGCCATATTTCAATGTAGCTTGTGCTGCTTCGGAAGCATATCCTTTATTGAAGTATTTTGGATTGAACACCCAACCAATCTCATATGTATGCTCACCAAAATATTTATGAAAAACTATATGACCAATCAGAATATCTTTATTAATTAATACTACAGGAAAGTTCTTAGCGTTTTCACCAATGTTTTCATTCACAAAGTTCCTTGTATTTTCTTCAGTAAAAACCCCTTCAGGTATGTATTTCATAACATTGATATCTGATGTATACTCATGAACAGCTTGCCAATCTTTGAACTCAAATTTTCGTATTAATAATCTTTCTGTTTTTATAAACATTTACTTTTCCCCCTCAAAAAATTGCAACTATATTTAAAATCCACTTTTAACCCTTAAAACAAAAAGAACTTGCAGGAATCTCTACAAGTTTTTTTATTTTAAGGTGAAAATACGGGCCAAACAAACAAACTATCTTACAGCTTGACTTTAGAAACTTTAGGGGTAATGCTTTGACAAATATACTATATAACAAATATTGACATCCACGGAATTTTTTTTTGAAAATTGTATGAATTAAGAAAGAAAGTAGTTTTTTTCTTAGATATTATTGTTAATAACTGATGGTATCATTATATTTCATTCTGCAACTTATTTAGAAGAGATATGTACATTTCGAAGAAGTTCTTCAATAAGTTTTGTTTTTTCATTTACCTTTGTGGCATATGTGAAATCACCATAACAATATGGATACCTAAAATTATTTTTATTTCCACCACAAGTATACATCGCTGGATTTTGATCAACCTTCATCTTAGAAAACGTTTTGGCTGAATCCTCCGAGTGTTGTTTAACTTCTTGACTAGCAATAAAATCAATATACCCTGGCCCCATATTATAGCTTTGAATAATTGTATCCATGCTAACATCCTTGTCCGTTCCATATTTGTACATTTTAGCAAAGTGTTTTACCCCTTGTTTAATGCTCAAGCTTGTCTCTTGAATTTCATTTGGTTTTAATCCAAGTGATTCGGATGACTGCATAGGGTCGTTTCCCTCACCTCTACTCTCTTGGTACATAATTCCTAATAAAACTGCAGTTTTCTCTCCTAAATTATATTTTTCTAATTCTTTTTTTAAGGTAGACTCATATTGCAATACACGTTTTTCGGTGGCTAGTGCTTTATTTTGTTGAATATTGGTTTTATGATTAAAATAAAGCATTCCAAGTATTATTCCTAAGCCTAAAATACTAATAAGGAACACTTTTATAATTTGTTTTTTACTTGTATCCTTCATATATTCCTCCTCGTATAAAAAATTCAATTTTTCAAAGGTAATTGGTTATTTACAAACTATGTAATGAACATCTATCTCCCGCCCTTTTTAGACTCAAACATCAATACTTTAAGGTTTCAAGTTTAATATAAAAATTTAAAGATAAGGTAAAGATAAGATAAAGATAAGATAAAGGGCATTTTTTATACGTACTTTAAAAGATATTGGTACAAAGGGATATGTGGGGAAATTTGTTGATACAAAAGGAATTAGTAATAATGGAAAGGTTAACGTACAAATTATTAATTATGGAAATATCATTCCAGAAGATCTACCCTATCTTTTCAATATACTTCATATAAAAAATTACAACATAACATATAATAAAAAACGGCAAACCCTCGACGTAGGAGAATCCACCATCACAAATAAATGATTATTTCACACCTAGTTTTTCTTTTACTTTCTTAGGAAGCTCGTCTTCCTACACTTCCTCCCAAGCTGTTACACCTTTTTTATCTAAATGATATACACGTAGGAATAGACCTACGCTACCTTCTTTCTTCACCTTCCCATAGAATTTGTTAACATTATCATCTTTCTCCTAACTAACATCTGTTACTTTTACTAATTTCATATGAGAAATCCCCTCCAAATGTACACACTAAGAATGAGATTTGATAGAAGATGCTTGTCTACATTTTGACTTTTCCAAAATACGAATAATATACCATTCGTTAATGGTCTGATTCGACTTTTCCTATTGAAACTGGAATATTTGGTCAAATATATTAAACACGCAAATAACTTGATATCGTATCTCATGATTTTTAAGAATAATTCTGTTTTTCATTGTAGTAGTAAGGTTGTTTATCTCATATTGAATTACCTTTCATTTTTCTTACAAGCTCGCAATGTTTTTGAAAATACAGTTTATAAAGCCGAGAATTATGATTTTTTCAGAGATAGCATTGAGGGGTTTTTCATATGCACTGTACTATACTCCCGTACAGGTTTCATTTACAATTCATTGTATTTTCTTTACCGTTCACCAAGTTAAAATGGAACAAATTTATTACTTAGAGGGTCTATTATGTGTATTCCTAAAAATATGAAAGGACTTATTATTCCCAAAAGTAAAGTGATGTAAAAAAAGTGTGTATTGAAATACTTCATTTAAATGTTACGAGTTTAATACTTTCACAGGTAAACTATTACAAGTGTAAGCAAAAAAGAAACACCCTAAACAGTAACCGTTCATTCATATAAACGCTTTGGTTCTGCTTATCCTGTTAAAATTCAACTTCAGAAGTATTGGTATCCAACACCCACTTTAATTAACATCGGTATTTAAAATACCAAAACAAAATCCATATATTGTTGAAAGAGGTTGAAAATTCATGTACGTTTTAAACAAGTTCTTTACCTACAAAAAGATTGTACCTGTCGTATTACTTTCATGTGTAACACTAATAGGGTGTTCTAATAGTAATACTCCATCTGAACCACCTAAGCAAACAAAACAAATAAAGCAAATTAAACAAGAAAATACAGGTCATGATTCTTTTGCTAAGCTTGAAAAAGAATATAATGCTAAGCTTGGTATTTATGCTCTGGATACAGGTACAAATCAAACTGTTGCTTATCATCCAAATGATCGTTTTGCATTTGCCTCTACATCTAAATCATTAGCAGCGGGAGCTCTTTTACGTCAGAACTCAATAGAAGCTCTTGATGAAAGGATTACGTATACGCGTGAAGACCTTTCTAATTATAATCCAATTACAGAAAAGCATGTGGATACAGGAATGACGTTAAAAGAACTTGCAGATGCTTCTGTTCGATATAGTGACAGTACGGCACATAATTTAATTCTTAAAAAATTAGGTGGTCCATCCGCATTTGAAAAAATCTTGAGAGAAACGGGAGATACGGTTACTAAATCTGAACGATTTGAACCTGAATTAAATAAAGTACATCCTGGAGAAACGCGCGATACCAGTACACCAGAAGCGATCGCTAAGACACTTCAATCATTTACATTAGGATCTGCACTTCCAACAGAGAAACGTGAATTATTAGTAGATTGGATGAAGAGAAATACGACTGGTGATAAGTTGATTCGTGCGGGCGTACCAAAAGGATGGGAAGTAGCTGATAAAACAGGCGCAGGATCTTATGGAACAAGGAATGATATTGCGATTATTTGGCCACCAAACAAAAAGCCAATTGTTCTTGCCATCCTTTCTAATCATGATAAAGAAGATGCAGAATATAATGATAAGCTTATTGCTGACGCGACTAAAGTCGTATTAGATACTTTAAAAGTTACGAATAAAAACTAATAAATTAATAGTTTTCCGTGTTAGGGAGTATATTCTCTGATAAGAGTAACCATACATGAACGTCAAATGATGTTAGAAAACGAAAAAACACGCAGTTCCATTTGGAATTGCGTGTTTTTATTTTGCTAATTTATTGGGGATAACCGCATGTGTCATCCAGTGCTGATTGGATTGCACATGGTCTTTTCGAACAAATTTCCCTACGGATTTTGAAAAATCATTATAGTGAAACGCATCCGTTAATCTAAGTACATACCCTTCCTGAATCCCTCCAAAGAGTGAAGTACCGTTGTAGCACGAACGAATTACCTTTTCATTATAGGGGCCACGATATAACACTGGAACGTGTGCAAGGCCTAACTTTTTACACCATGCAACTGTTGCATCCCACGATAAACATTCATTTTTCTCATTCCATATTGAAAAGACATAAAAATAGGAAGTCAGTGCTGTGTAGTGAATGCTATGACAAGCATATACATTTTCACCACATATACGCCATCCTTCTGGAATTCTATACCCCATACTTCCTTGTAACGTTTTTACCCATGTTCTCGATGGGTGATGACCACTTGATAACGACCTTGCATGAATAGCATCTTTATAAAGGGATGTATTTTCACCATCTAACTTTTCTAGTACGATTACTTCTTGAGTTTCAAATCCGTCCATATTTTGTAGAACACGGTCATCACTTGTTACCCCTATCGACCAAGGAACGTGCAATGTTCGTGGATATTTACAAGCATTTTTTCCCTTCTCTACTTCGCAAATGCATCTGCATCTCGGAAAAAATATAATTTCGTAAGCATCTCATCACCGCAGTAATGATAGATTTCACGTGCTGCCTCTTCCCCGCCATGTAACATCTTCATATGAAACTCTGTAATCATTAATACTTTCTCAATAAACTCCTATTCGAAACCAAGTTCCATTAAAAAGTGGCAAGCGATGTGAGTACTGACATATTCGTGACCATAATACGAATGGTACCCTTTGAGCTTTTTAAATACACGGCAAAACGGTTTACCTGTATCATGGAATGCTGCAGCACTTTGCAGAAGAAATAAATCTTCCCCTACATAATTCTCTGTTAAATGAGCGTATACCATATATGTGTGCTGACATAATGGTAAGGAATGATAGGGGTTTCCTTGATTATATTGAAACATATCAGAAAAGAACGGGATGTTCTTCATGACAAATTGAACACCACACCCATGCGTCTCCTCCTGTTTCACCATTACAGTTTACTCTAAGTCCCGCTTTACTTGTTCGTTTATGGTTTCTTGTAGTTCGAATAAGACGATGCACAATCCGCTCTGATTTTATGTAATCTATTAGCTTGAATCGTTACTTAAATATAAAGGGTGTCTCGGAAACCTATCCTTTTTTTCCTAAGGCAGTGTAAATCGTAACCTCTGAATAACTCATGAATATCTTTATACCAATTGTGATATCTACAATTTTCTCCCCAAGCAGCAATCAACATATTTTCCATTAAAGTTTTTTATTTCCAATATTTCATCTAACTTCGTACGATTAATTACTTCCTGTAGTAGTCTTTCTACTGTATCTATTTTTATCTCATTTGGTTTTCTCAATATTTTTCACTTCTATTTTTTGATTGTTATGACTGGCACCTGCTCGGTGTCGGAAAATTCACTGTAACCATAATAAAGTAGAAAAAACAATAAAATAATTGTCCAAATAAATATAAAAACTTTATAACTATACTTCATATGAAAAACCTCATTTTCCCTATATAAGTGAATGTACATACACCTTATAAATCCAATTACATAAATTATTGGATATTTTAGCAGTAGAGAATCATTAAGTATTAGAAATTGTTATTCATAAACATATCCAAGAAATCTTCTAAAAAATATCATCTAGGCATTTTAACATTTTATCAAAATGCACAGATAATATTTTTACGTTTAGCTAAGTAATGCTTTTTATGTAATAAATCCTTATCTCTATTTCACCTTAATGTTTATATGTACAAGAGTCTGTGTAGCAACTAGACTGTACTTTAAATATGTACTAAATTGTGTGTGGGAAAGGAAGCACATTTTATTTAAAGTTTTTACTTTAAACCCCTTAATTAGTTGGTAGTCTTCTTCATTCAGACAGAAAGGAAATTTAAAGTGTGCACTTATTTTCAACTCAGACTCTTTACTACACACACTCCTATACACATAAAACATCTATAAATTTCGTAACATTACAGAAACAACAAGAAACATTAACGAAACAATAATAACATTAAGTAATAGTTTTGTAACACAAATGTAACACAATGTATTTAATCGTACAATACTTTTTTAGCTAATTATCAACAAAGTTCTGTTAATATCGTTCAAATTTAATAATGTTCCCATAAAGTATTACATATTGCTTGTGAAATGATTTTTCAAAATATAACGAATCATACCATGATGGAGGAATATTAATTCAATTTAAAAATAAATGGATTGATATCTTTCTAGCTTTTGTATCCCAATCATGTTGTAGAGCGGATTATGGTTATCCAATTAATGTAGGTGACCATGCACAAGCTAAGCCTTCTAAATAATTACTGTACCTAAAAAAAACAAGTAATTATACTTGTTTTTTAGTTTACTTTCCAATATCGAAACAGTTTTATGTGCTTTCTTTTCCTGTCTACATTGGATGCATATCTTACTAAAGATAGCTTCTATTTTTTTTATGATTCTAGTGAAGTAATTAATTGCTGACGTTCTTTATCTCTATAAATTTTCATTTCATGTTTAAACTCGTAATTTCCTACTTCAAATCTAGCCCATTCCTTACTTGTCCAATATACTACATTTACATTTTCTCTTAAGATTGCAGAACACACATCCACTAATTCATCTTCGTAAAATGGAGCCTCTTTTGCTAATTCAAAAGCAAGCACTTTTGGATCCTTAGTTTTAATTTGAAGTTCCCTAGAGGTTTGCCCTAAATACTGCCATGGTGATGGTATTGATTGAACTTGGGCATTTCCCCTATCTTGAAACTGTGATGGAGAATCATTTGTTGAAGCAAATGTAGGTTTACTTACTCCTATTGCTGTTCCTAAAAAAATAGAACCAATAATAAGTTTTTTAATCATTTTTTCAGCTCCTTTAATAATTTTGGATATGCTTCATTTTTATACCACGTTCATGGTCATGTAAATGAAGAAAATTTGACATAATTATGCATTTTTCTCAAAAAATGCATATTAATTACGCACCTTAAATTTACCCAAAACAAAATTATTGGTTTAATGAAACTTTTTTGTCATAAGTATACACTTTTTGTATAAAAATTAGTTTTTAAAATATTTGCATACTTATTGATAAAGCTTCCTGCTATCCGTTATTCGAAGCCAGTTTATCTCCACCTACTCACTTCGCATTCCTTGAAGAAGGAATCCTCTTGACTAAAATGATAAAAAAAGTTGGGGATTCCCCCAACTTTTTAATACGTCTATTGTCTGATTAAACCTGTAGATGTAACCCGATATGTTCTTTTCTTTCCTATATATTCCTGTTTTCCATTCTCAAGGTTAGTTAAAGTCGCTCGTGTTTTTTCCTTCGCCACTTCCCCTTCTATATGAGTAAATTCTATATAATCTCCCTCTTTTACAGGTACTGTTTGGGTTTCAGCATTTTGTTGTCTATTTCCTATAATTTCCTTATTGTACAAAACGCTACCAGATGAATTCTGGACTTTAATACTTGCATATGTGCTATTGAAATAAGAATGCGGCACACCAGCTTCTAATTTGATTTTCAGCTCTTCTGCTGTTTTATTATAATCTNGTTCTGGACTTTAATACTTGCATATGTGCTATTGAAATAAGAATGCGGCACACCAGCTTCTAATTTGATTTTCAGCTCTTCTGCTGTTTTATTATAATCTACTTTTGCAATTTCTCGATCACTATATCCTTTTAGGGACCATGCAAATTGTTTTCCATCTAGAATTGTTGTCTCTGGCATTTTTTCTACTTTCTTTAATCCCTCTTTTGTAACCTCATACCTTGCTGACTTTCCAATAGTCTCATTTTTATTATTTTCAAGATTCGTTAATGTTGCGCGTGTTTTTTCCTTTGCTGCTTCCCCTTCTATATGAGTGAATTCTAAATAATCTCCTACTTTTACAGGTACTGTTTGGGTTTCAGCATTTTGTTGTCTATTTCCCATAATTTCCTTATTGTACAAAACGCTACCAGATGAGTTCTGGACTTTAATACTTGCATATGTGCTATTGAAATAAGAATGCGGCACACCAGCTTCTAATTTGATTTTCAGCTCTTCTGCTGTTTTATTATAATCNTTCTGGACTTTAATACTTGCATATGTGCTATTGAAATAAGAATGCGGCACACCAGCTTCTAATTTGATTTTCAGCTCTTCTGCTGTTTTATTATAATCTACTTTTGCAATTTCTCGATCACTATATCCTTTTAGGGACCATGCAAATTGGTTCCCTACTAAAATATCAGAATTTCCATTTGTAATTTCTACTTTTTTCTCTACAGTTCGATCAAATATGTCTGTTAATGTAATTTTAGCAAAAGCCGTTTGAGGCAATTGCATAGTTTGACTTACCTCAGTTTTGTAAGACTTAATATTATCGATTACTTTCAAAGGTTGTCCCATTAACTTTTCATTGTCATAGATTTCAATTTTCCCTTTAAACTGTGGAGTACTTTGTTCTTTCAATTTCCATGAAACATTTAATTTTCCATCTTCAAAGCGAGTATTTTGAATATCAAAATCTAAATTTCCCATTTCTGGTTGACTAGGCTGATTTATATTAAAGGTTTTTCCAGTACCAATAGTTGATTGAGTATTTCCTCCTGCCCTAACCCATAGATATTCTGAAGTTGCTCCTCCATCGTATTGATAGGACGTATCATGTTGCCCAGAGATACGCTGATTATTCCAAGAATTCCATTGTTTATCTGAAACTTTTCTGCTGTATCCATTTTTAAGACGTGCTTCTCTTACATCTTGTCCATTACCAGCCCAGTCCTCTTGAAACATCGATAAACCATAGTTAAATGCCACATTTGCAACTGGATGATCCATAATAGCAACTAACTTCCATTGATTTAATTTATTATCTTTTATCCACTGGCCAAACTTTGTATGGCCATCTTCTTGCCAAGAACGTAGAGTCATTCGATACCATTCACTATCTTTCCAATTATAAGTTGTTTGTACCTTTAGACCTGTTCCTTCTCCACCAAATCTACTGGCTTCTGAAGTCGGCGATAAATATTCAGCTTTTATTGCTTGGTTTGATGCTATTGGATCCCAAAGCGCAAAGTGAAGGGTACGTTTACCGAATTGATCAAAACCACTTTGTTGTTGGAAGCCCGCATAACCACCACCTTCTCCTCCCTGATTCCAGTTATGCACAGCCCAATATGTATAAGGTGCTGTTTGGACTGGTGACCAGTCTATGCTAATAATATCTGAAGCAGCAGTATTCTGTGGTGTTACATAAACTGATGGGGCATGAGATCGGGTTGCTGCCTCTGTACTAGAAATTGGTGCTCCATACATTGACAACATGGTACAAGCCGTTGAAACCATAACAATTTCTTTTATTTTTCCCCTTGTTTTTACTTTAAACATAACTTCCTATCTCCTTTTAAATTATTTTAGTTACATTGAATAATAACCCTATATATCCCTTTAAACAAATTACGTAATAAAGTAACATTAGCTTTAAAATCTAGATATATTTAATGTTTTTTTCACTGCTATTACTAATCAAATTATAGTATTTTGTATTAAAATCGTATGATTTAAGACTAAATATAAAGTGAAAATTTTATAAAATTTCATAAATATGTAGTTTTAGATATTTATGATGAAAGACCCACTAAATAACTTAATTTATTTTATGAAAGATTTCCTTACTTTATTGATTACACTATTAAACCTAGAATTGTTTACCAGAAAAATGTTATGTAAACTTTTAATTTGTCGATTAGAAAAAATAGTTTATCTATTTGCTGATATCTTATCATTAGTTAGAAAGAGCCTACTTAAAAACGTAGACTCCTTTAGGTATCCAAACGTTACATATATAACAAACATAAAAAAATAACATCGAATTCTTCTGTTAGTTTATTTAATATTTAATGACGTAGATAATGTATTCCAAGGTGCATTTGTAGATGTATTTTGATATTTAAATTGCCCATTTTGCTGTCCTGAAGCATCCCATTTATATTCCCATCCATCCACTGTTCTATCCCCATTTATATCAATCATCTTAGAATCTACTTTTTTTAGTTTTTGACCACTCATTTGAGCAATTGGATTTCTACCATATCCCATTTCATTTGTATAAATGTATAAATAGCTCCCTCCGTGATCTTTAGCTGTACTTAAATTATTAGGACCAATAAATTCAACCCCGCCTAATTGAGATTCAACTTTTACCACATTTAATGATGTTAATGGTGGTGCAGGTGCTGCGGATACATCAGTCGCTAAGCCAACTGTTGCTCCCACTAATAATGATGAAACTCCTATAATCATTCTTTTTAGCATACTCTCATCCCCTTTCGATTTAATACAAATTGATTCTATCATAATAATTTCATACATTTCCTTCCCTTTAAAAGAGTTAACAAAAAGTACCTATTTACATATGAAATTGTGCATATTCATTGCTTTTTACCATTTATACTTATCATAAATCATACTAAAGCATAATTAGTTCTCTCCCCTGATTGACTTACTACATTTGGCCCCATCTCAAGGTGACTATTCTAAGAACTAAAAAATGGTACATAGTTCACTGGTTTAACAAACAAATAATAGAATTACAAAGTCAACTTAATTTAAGTTGGCTTTTCCTCTAATATTATAAGCAAGATCCACCACTTGCATCAATTAACTCACCAGTTATCCAACGACTGTCTGATGATGAAAGAAAACCTACAATATCAGCTATATCATTAGGTTCCCCCCACCTATTAAAGGTCGATAAACCTGCAGCATATTTTTGTCCATCTTGGTTACCCAATGTCTCAGCATTCATTTCTGTGTTAATTATGCCTGGGAGAATTGCATTTACTGTAATACCACGAACACCAAGTTGTTGAGCTAAAGTATGAGTGAGTGTATTTATTGCCCCCTTAGATATACTGTAGGCAAAAACACTTGGGGAGGCTACCCTTGTGACAAAAGACGAAATATTTATAATCCTTCCCCCATCTTTTAAACGTGGCAAAGCCTTCTGAATAATGAAAAATGGAGCTTTCACATTAATATTCATAACCTCATCAAAAGACTCCTCTGTAGATTCCTCTAATGTTAAAACCTGCCCAATTCCAGCGTTGTTTACAAGGATATCAAATGTAGTATTACCTATATATTTTTGAAGAGATTGATCCATCATTGAATACAAGTTATTAATGCCATTAAAAGTACTTAAGTCTGCACGAATCGCAAATGCGGAACCGCCATCTTGTTTAATTTTATCCACTACACTTTCTGCTTCTTCTTTTCTTTTACTATAGTGAACAACGACTAACGCACCAGCATGTGCCAAATGTAATGCAATACTTCGACCTATTCCTCTACTAGCCCCTGTTACTAATGCAATTTTCCCCTTCAATTTATTCATCTCATCATCCCCTTGTTTAAAAAATTCTACTTAGTTATATCACAAGATACCCTTTGAAATGTTGCTCACTAATTTGATATCCATAAAACCAAAAGGCCCACTCATAATTATAAGAGTCGGCCTTTTCACTTCACATATTCATTTGCTTTACATACAGCCTCTCTAACTGTTGTGTACTTTGTACTAAGTATAATAAGGAATCTTGATGGTATTATAGGTAAAGCCAGCTTAAACTAAAGTTAATTCATGTACATTTTGCTTAGAGTTTCTACCTTTAAACAGTTCGTTTAGGCTTCTATGCATATATTCAACAATATTTCAGCAATGCCTGTATTTTTCATCTTTCATATTTTTGTTTCTTAGGCATGAGCATACTTAGAAAAATCCTAAAAACTAGTTGATAATCTTTTAGAATTTAATTTTCCTATAATACTCTTTGCTATTTCTTCAATATTTTCATTTAGAAAGAAATGACTACCTTCAAAAGAATGAAAAGTACACGTTTTACTTGTATATTGCTTCCATTTTATTACTTGATCATATGTAGTAAATTCATCATTTTTCCCATTAAATATAAGAAAATCAATATCACATGGTTGTATATTATTTTCATGAATATATGTCTCGACAATCTTAAAATCTGCTCTTAAAATAGGGAGAAAAATCTCCATTAATTCTTCTGATTGAAGTACCCCAGATGGTGTACCTCCCATTGCAATAACTTCTCTTTTAAATTGTTCATTAGGAAGATTATATCGGATATTTTTTATTTTACTATTTGGATGGTTTCTACCGGATAAAACAAGAAATTCGGGTAATTCGTTATTAGAACCCTGTATTTTTCTAGCTACTTCATAAGCAATCAAACTCCCCATGCTATGCCCGAATAGAATGTACGGTGAAGCGTCTATTTGCTTAACTATACTAGTGTAGGCATCATTTACGGCCTCTTCCATACCTTGGTACAAGCTTTCTTCAATTCTATATCCTCTACCAGCTAATTCTATCGGGACTACTTCAATATATGGATTAAAGTAATTTTTCCATTTTGCGTAGTTAAACGCAGATCCCCCAGCATGTGGAAAGCAAAAAAGTTTAGTCTTCTGCATTGATTTTCTCCTTACTTTCAAATTTGTATATAGTTTGGCAAATTGTATAAATGTCTTTAATTATTATCTCTTGCGGAAATTCATCTCTTGTTGCACAAGCAGATAACTTATAATTTGGATCAATGTTATATTGTTTAAAGTAAAAGTTTTTAGGTATATTCTTGTATGAAATTGAAGTTCGTGATTCTTTTTTTATAGAGAATGAATTTAATGGGGTATAAAGCCCTTTTCCAATCGTTTTTATATAGCTTTCTTTTAATGTCCATAAATCATAAAAATAATTAATTTTTTCATCAGAATTCATATTAGATATATCATAAAATTCTTCCGCTGAAAAAAATTCTTTTGCTAATTTAAAAGCCTCTATTTCTGAAACTTTTTCTATATCAATACCCACGTTAAAATTAGCAGTAGTACAAACCACCCATTCTCCTGAATGAGACACATTAAAATGAAAGTCAGAAATTTTTTCAACAAAAGGTTTTCCATACTTATTATATATAAATCTAATTTCTTTATTATTAATTTTATACTTTTGGCAGATTAGAGATCGGATTAGTAAATCTCCTATTAGAGTTCTATTAATGTCGCATGAATTTAATAAACGCTTCATTCGTTCTTTCTTCTCATTTGAAACTAAGTTACTAAGTTGCTTAAACAAATGACTTTCAATATTCTTTGGTATTTTCACAGCTTGAATTTGTATAATAAATCACTTCCTTTTTTAAAGAATTACTTCATATATGAACGTTACGGAAATTCAAATTAACTTTATTCTATTGCATATACAATAGAATAGGTGCATATTTACATATCAATGAAAATATGCACCTTTCCTCAGTAATATCATCAGGCATTCGCTTCTATTACAAAGATTTCATAGTATTTACATCATACTATGGGTAACTCATAAAGATTTCTATGTCTCTACCAATTACTTTTTACATTATCCCCTTAAAAAGTAATGCTCTTAATATATTCATTATTCCCTACACTTGATATGCAGGTATTGGTCTCCCCTTTTCGTTCATTGCATTGCATCTTTTATACTCTCTACTTTTCCGTTAATAAAATGGATTTCTCTTTTATTCCTTCAAATTCATTTAGTAGATACATAGCTATTTTTTCAACTGCAGGTGAATCCACTATTTCTTCATGTGATCCAGGGACTGAATACCTATTTACTCTACCTTTTAATAAAGGTCCCCAATCTGTAAACAACTCTTTTCCTTCCTCAGCACTAAAGTAGAGAACTTCTCCAGAGTATGGTATTAAATCATGCTCTGCCATTATGTTCAGGCATTTCCTATGCGCATTGATAACTTGCTTCAAATTGATAAGATCTGCATCAGGCGTGAGTACTCCTTCCATAATTAATTGCTCCACAAGCATATCTTGTTTATGGACAAGGTCTCCTTCCTGCTCAGTAAGATCTCTAGGAATGAAATGCTCATATATATATGAGAGCATATCCTCACTTGTTTTATGATCCTGCTTTGAAGGTACTTTAGTATCCATGAGTACCAACAACTCAACTTCCTCACCTTGATTCTTTAATACAGTTGCGATTTCATAAGCAATCGCACCGCCTAAAGACCATCCTCCAAGACGATATGGACCTTCTGGCTGAACACGTTTTATTTCTTCCATGTAAAGTTGAATTACTTCCGGCAAAGTTAACTCGTCAATTTCTTTCTTTTCTATAAGAGGATTCTGTAAACCATAAAATGAACAACGGCTCTTAAGCAATCTTGCTAGTTGAATGTAACAGAATACATTCCCCATAAACGGATGAACGCAGAAGAAAGGTCTTTTCTCTGATTCTTGTAGTGGAACTAGCGCTGCTACTGATTTCGTCATATCATGCTTATCACGAATAAGGCATGCGATTCCTTCCACTGTTGGATTCTTAATCAATGTAGACACCTTAATCTCTTTTCCAAACTTCTCCCTAATTTTTGAAACTAATTTAATTACAAGGAGAGAGTGTCCTCCTCTATTAAAGAAATCATCATTTACATAGACATCTTCTATCTGTAACACATCCTGCCAGATTTTAATCAACTGATATTCAATTTCATCCCTTGGAATGATTGGTGTAGAAAAGTTATTTTCTCTTAAAATAGTTAAATTGTTCAATGCCTTTCGATCAACTTTTCCATTCGTTGTAAGAGGAATCTCGTCTACCTTAATAAAGTGTGCGGGAACCATATAATTCGGTACTTGTGTCTTGAGATATTCACGCCAATCATGCATACTACCATCTCCAACTACATAAGCAACCAATCTCTGCTCTCCTAATTTATCCTCTGTTACCAAAACTACTGCTTCTTTTACCAATGGATGCCTCTCTAGATTCGCTTCAATCTCTTCAAGTTCAATACGAAAGCCCCTAATTTTTACTTGATTATCAATTCTTCTCAAGTAATCTAAATTACCATCAGGTAAATAACGAACCAAATCTCCCGTACGATATAAACGCTCTTCTTCATTAAATGGATGACGGATGAATCTCTCTGCTGTTAATTCTGGGCGATTCAAGTATCCTCTCGCTATACCTGCACCCCCAATATATAGCTCACCTGTTACACCAACTGGAACAGGTAACAAATTTTTATCTAATACATAAGTTTGAACGTTCGGCAACGGACGGCCAATTGTTACTCTCTTACTATCTTTTTTGATATGATAGCATGTTGCATCAACCGTACATTCTGTAGGACCGTATACGTTATAAAAATCAATTTTTTCTGTCTCTACTAGCTGTTCCCATAATGACGGCATAATTGCTTCACCACCGACTAATATCTTACTTGGTACATGAACATCAGCACTTATTTCTAGCAATCCTCCATCTATAAGTAATTGAAGTAATGAAGGTGTCATATCAAACATTTCCAATTTATTCTCCCTAATATAGGACACAAATTGTTCCGGATTAGTGCGAACTTCACTTGGGATAATATATAAACTTGAACCATAAAGCAACATTTGTAATTGCTGAATAGATACATCAAAGGCAATTGACGCATTCAAACCGACGCGCATATTATTAGGTATTTCATGTGAGAAAACTTCTTTTTGTAAACCATAGGATAGGTTTATTACACAATTGTGCTGTACTAAAGCCCCCTTTGGATTCCCTGTCGAACCAGAAGTATAGATAACATACGCTAAATTTTCCCCTGTTACCTCACATATTGGTGAAAGTTTGCTTTCTTGAGAAAGCATTGCTTGGTTCCTATCTAGGCAAACTGTCTTGATGTCTTTAGGTATCCAGCCTAGTAATACTTCATTTGTAACTAACACTTTAATTCCTGTGTCTTCTAAAATATATTGTAGGCGGCTTTCCGGATTCGATGGATCTAATGGAACATAGGCTGCTCCAGCCTTCCAAATTCCCATGAGACCAACAACCATCTCAACTGAACGCTCAAAGCAAAGGCCAACTAATGACTCTGTCCCAATTCCACATTTCTGTAAATGATGTGCTAATTGATTAGCTCTTTCATTCAGCTCTCGATATGTTAGTTGCTGTTTTTCATCTACCACTGCCAACGCGTCAGGCGTACGATTTACTTGCTCTTCGAATAGTTGATGAATTACATTTTGACGTGGATAGGATATAGTATTATTATTCCATTCTTCCAATAGCTTTCTTTGTTCAGCTTCCGTAATATATACTAGCTCCGATAGATTTTGATCAATGTTTTTGAGCATTTGCATTAACACTTGGTGTAAATGACCCAGCATTCGTTCAATGGTTACTCTATTAAACTTACTACGGTCATACATTAACTTTAACGATAACTGGATTCCTGGAACTACAGCTAACCCTAATGGGTAGTGGGTTTGTTCTACCCCTTCCAATTCACCAATTTCCAGATTTTCTGAAGACTCCTCTTTCACTGGATAATTTTCAAACACATATAAACTATTGAACAGCGGTATTCCTCTAGGAACTTCACTCCACCCCTGAATCTCTGTCAAAGAAGCATACTCATATTGTCTTCTTTCTATCTCTTCCTCTTGTATCTTCTGCAACCAATCTATTAATTTTATATCATCCATCAATTGAATTCGCGTCGGTGACGTTGTAATGAAAGGACCTACGATGTTTTCAACATCAATAATCTCCGTAGAACGCCCTGAGCTTGTTACACCAAAAACAATGTCATTTTCTCCACTATATCGGCTCATGAGATATGCCCATGCACCTTGAATTACTGTACTCAAATTAAGTTTATTGCGTTTCGCCCATCCTTGTAACGCTTGAGTCTGCTCTTCTGATAAATACGTAACCTTCTCTGTGTAACCTTTTTCTTCCTCTTTACTTTCTAAGCCCAGTAAAGTTGGTGCAGTAAAACCTTTTAGCTTCTCTCTCCAGAATTGTTCCGCCTGCTCCTTATCTTGTTCTCTGAGCCATTGGATATATTTCTTATATGGTGAGGACTTAGGTAACTTCACAGCTTCTCCATTCATTCTCTTTTGATAGACTGTAAGTAATTCATTAAATACTAATGGTAAACTCCATCCATCCAGTAAAATATGGTGATGGGTCCAAACAATCCGATATTCTTCCTCACCTTCTTGAATGACTGTTACCCGCATCAATGGTGCTTCATCAAATTGGAAGGCTTGTTTTCGATCTAATTCCAAAAAGACTTTTCTTTTTTCCTCTATCTCTTCACTCGTCATTGTACGCCAGTCTTCTTTGTTCACTTTAAATGGGATATTTTCATACACCACTTGTACAGGTTCTTCAATTTCGTCCCATACAAATGCTGTACGAAAAATTTCATGCCGCTGAATTACAGATTTCCACGCCTGCTCAAATGTAGGAATATTCATTTTCCCTCGAATCATAAAACTCAATTGCACTATATACGGTGCAACATATTCATCCCCTTGGTCATGCAATGTGTGGAAAATCATACCTTCTTGCAAAGGTGATAGTGGATATAAATCAGTAATCTGATTGTTCTTTCCGCGATGCATTTTGTTTAGTACATTTGTCAAACCTTCTTGGCTAAGATTAGCCATTGCAAAATCCGAAATGGTCAGTGCAGATTCTCTATCTGAAAATTGGATCAATGTACTCATTTGATATAGCATATTCTGTGCAATACTTTGAATCGTTGATTTGGCAAATTGTCCAACATTGTATACCCAAGTGAATTGAAGTTTTCCATCCGTTACAACCCCAATTACATCAATTACATGCGATCGCTTGGAACCGGCAGCATGATCTAAACGCTTAAATTCGTTCTCTGGAATAAACATTGCATCGCTAGAAAACAATTGGTCAAATTGTCCAAGATAGTTAAAACTAATAGACGGTGTATATTGGAAGCTTAATTGCTCACACATTGTTGCGTTCATGTAACGCAACACCCCATAATCAACACCCTTATTAGGAATTTTGCGAACTTGTTCTTTAACTGCTTTTAATGCTGCAATTGGCGTATTAGCATTAGTAATATTTAAATGAACTGGGTAAATACTTGTAAACCATCCCACGGTTCTCGATAAATCAACATCTTCAATAATCTCTTCTCGACCATGTCCCTCTAAATCTACGCTTAATATCGGCCGCCCCGTACATGCTGCTGTAGCTTGTACCAATGCTGCTAATAATACTTCATTGATTTGGACACGGTGAGTGCTTAAAGTCTCTTGCAATAACATACGGGTCTCATTCTCGTTTAACACCACAGTAATTTCCTCAGTTACTGCGCTTACTGGATTACTTATAGTACCATCTACTGGCAGTATAACTACGTCTTGTTCAGCCTGCTGCTCCCAGTAATGTAGCACTTCTTTTGATATTCCAGTTTCAGCGTAATGTTGTAATTTCTCCGACCATTCTTTAAAAGATGTACTCTTCATAGGTAATTGAATTTTTTGTCCTTGGACTGCTTGCGTATACGCTGTTTGCAAATCTTCCAATAAAATTCGCCAAGAAACACCATCCACGGCTAAGTGATGAATTGTCCAAAATAATCGGCCAGTCTTCTCATCTTCATCAAAATACACCATTCTCATTAAAGGACCATCATGTAAATTCAATCTTTCTTGTGCAACATTAATCTCTTTTTGAATAACTTCATGCCAATCCGCTTCCGGCACTTCGTCTAATGAAATGACAGTCAGCATCAATTGTTCTTTAATTCCTTCATTCCACTGTTCCCAAGTCCCATTAGGTAAACGTTCATATCTTAAACGCAGGGCATCATGATGAAGTAGAAGGCTACGCGCTGCCTTTTCCAGTGATCCTATGTCCAATTTTTCTTTCGTTCTAAAGAACATGGATTGATTCCAATGATGTGGATTAGGATGATTTTGTGCAAAAAACCTTTGCTGAATAGGTGTAAGTATCGTCTCTCCAGTTATAATTCCTTGTTCAGCTTGTACACCTTGTTCTTCTTTGACTACTTGCGCCAACTCAGCAATCGTTTGGTGTTCAAATAGTTGTTTTGGTGTCAACTGTAAACCAGCTTGCTTTGCACGAGAGACAATCTGAATGCTAAGAATTGAATCTCCACCAATTTCAAAAAAGTTATCATAAATACCAATACGTTTTGAACCTAGCACACGTTCCCAAATGATAGAAAGCTTATGTTCACGTTCATTTCTTGGGGCCGCGTAGCCTTCTTGTGTTCCTTGATAATCTGGTATAGGTAACGATTTCCGATCAACCTTTCCATTTATGGTTAGCGGTAATTCTTTCATTTCGACAAAGTAGGAAGGTATCATATGGATTGGCAGTTTTGTTTTAAGATACTCTCGCCATTCTTCTAAACTACCTTCGCCCACTACATAAGCTACTAATCTCTTATCTCCCGACTGATTTTCCCTAACTATTACAACTACCTCTTTTACCAAGTCATGCTCTTGTAAAGTCGACTCAATCTCCCCAAGTTCGATTCGAAATCCTCTAATCTTCACTTGATTATCCATTCTTCCTAAGTAGTCTATATTACCATCTGGAAGATATCTCACAAGATCGCCTGTTCTATATAACCTCTCGCCTTCTTTGAATGGATGAGAAATAAATCGTTCGGATGTTAACTCTGGACGATTCAAGTACCCCCTTGCTAGACCTGCTCCTCCGATATAAAGTTCCCCCATCACACCAACTGGAACTGGTAACCTATTTCTATCTAATACATAAGTTTGGACGTTAGGCAATGGACGCCCAATTGTTACTCTCTTACTATCTTTTTTGATATGATAGCATGTTGCATCAACCGTACATTCTGTAGGACCATATACATTATAAAACTGTATTTTATCAGTCTCTACTAGCTGTTCCCATAATGACGGCATAATTGCTTCACCACCAACCAGTACCTTACTTGGAACATGAATGCCATCGCACGTTTCTAACAATCCGACATCTATAAGTAATTGAAGCAATGAAGGTGTTATATCAAAGATTTCTAACTTGTTCTCCCTAATATAAGCTACAAACTGCTCCGGATCACTTCGTACTTCATTTGGAATAATATACAAACTTGAACCATAAAGCAGCATTTGTAATTGCTGGATAGATGCATCAAAGGCAATTGACGCATTTAAACCGACATGCATGTTAGATGGTATCTCATGTTCGAAAACCTCTTTTTGTAAACCATGTGACAAGTTTAGTACAGAATGATGCTGTATCAAGACACCCTTTGGATTCCCCGTTGATCCTGAAGTATAGATAACATACGCTAAGGTTTCTCCTGTTACTTCACATTTTGGTGAAAGAATGCTTTCTTGTGAAATCATTGCTTGATCCCTATCTAGACAAACTATCTTCATTTCTTTAGGTATCCAGTCTTCCAATGACTCGTTCGTAACTAATACTTGAATTCCAGTGTCCTCCAAAATATATCGTAGGCGACTTTCTGGATATGATGGGTCTAATGGAACATAGGCTGCTCCAGCCTTCCAAATCCCCATAATACTAACAACCATCTCAACTGAACGCTCAAAGTAAAGTCCAACCAATGATTCATTCCCAATTCCGCATTGCTGAAGATAGTGGGCCAATTGATTAGCTTTTTCATTCAGCTCTCGATACGTTAACTGCTGTTTTTCATCTACCACTGCTACCGCATCAGGTGTACGATTTACTTGCTCTTCAAACAGCTGATGAATCGTACTTTCCTGTAGATATGCTACAGCATCATTATTCCACTCTTCCAACTGTTTTTGCTGTAATCCTGATAATATAGGCAACTTAGCTAATGATTTATCAGGATTCTCCACGATTACATTCAACCAGTTCCCAAAATGTTCAGCCATGGATTCAATAGTTAAGCTGTCAAATAAATCAGTTCTATAAACAAAAGTAAGTAATAAACCCTCTTCCACTTCTGCAGCAGTTAAACTTAAATCAAACTTAGCGATAGGGGAATTACTTTCCATTACTTCTATATTTCTTCCATGTAGTTCTGGTAGCTTCTGTCCCGTATTTTGCAAAGTAAACATGGTTTGGAAAATCGGAGAATGGCTTGTATTTCGTTCAGGTTGGATAACCTCTACAATTTTCTCAAACGGAACATCTTGATACTCATACGCCTTCAATGCTTTTATCCGTACTTGAGACAACAACTCTTGAAATGCCGGTGCATTACTTAAATCAGCTCGATAAACCAATGTATTGACAAAGAAACCAATCAGTCCTTCAATTTCTCGATAATTTCGATTTGCAATTGGGCTACCAACAATAATATCCGTTTGTCCCGTATAACGAGCAAGGAAACTTTGATACGCTGCCAATAAGGTCATGAAAAGTGTGGCCCCTTCTTGACGACTTAGTTCGTTTAATTTATCCAGTAATGAGCACGATAACAAAACATTATGAGTTAATCCATGGTGGGTTTGCACTGGCGGACGCGGACGATCCATTGGCAACATTAAGACTGGTAACTCACCGGATAATTCTTCCTTCCAATACGCAAGTTGTTGATATAGTAATTCATCTTTCAACCATTCTCTTTGCCACTGAGCAAAATCGGCATATTGAACTGGTAGTGGTTCCAGCTCTGCTTGTTTTTCACCAATCGCATTCTCATAAAATGCCATCCATTCTTGAAGTAAGATTTCCATCGACCATCCATCTGAGATAATATGATGCATATTACACAGAAGAATCCATTCTTCTTCTGAAATTCTTATGAGTTTCCCACGGAACAATGGCCCTTGTTCTAAATCAAATGGAGATTCGACTTCAGTTTGAATCCATTGCTCCAACTTTCTTTCTCGCTCCTCTAATGAAAGCTTAGTTAAGTCCATTTGCAGAAGCGGACGGAAAACGTACGGTTGAATCTGCTGGATAGGATGGCCATTCTCTTCATAAAATACAGTCCGCAAAGATTCATGACGCTCTATCAACTGATTCCATCCCAACTCCAATGCCTCAGGTAACCAATTCCCTGTAAGACGGCATGCCATTGGCATATTATAAAGTGCACTATTAGGTGCAAATTGATCAATAAACCATAAGCGCTGTTGGGCATAAGACAGTGGAATATTTCCCCCTCGTTCTATCGGCATCAATGGTGGAATTTCTCGTTTTTCGCTCCCCTTACGTAACTGATCTATTCGTTTCGATAATGCCTCGACCGTTGAATATTCGAACAGTTCACGTACTGGCAATTTGATTTGAAAGACCTCCTGTAAGCGTGAGACCACTTGTGTAGCAAGTAGAGAGTGACCACCGAGCTCAAAGAAAGAATCCTGAACATCAATGTCTCTTATTCCTAGCACTTGACTCCACACTGAAGCAATAAGTTCTTCCAGCGGAGTTCTTGGGTATACAGT
Organism: Bacillus sp. Root131; assembly: GCF_001429475.1. Lineage (NCBI taxonomy): Bacteria > Bacillati > Bacillota > Bacilli > Caryophanales > Bacillaceae > Bacillus > Bacillus sp. Root131. The sequence continues at coordinate 1,071,675 of NZ_LMJQ01000001.1, read as the reverse complement.
ATTTTCAGCGGATTGTTCACTAAGTATAGGCAATGCCTTCAAATCAAGTTTTCCATTCGGTGTAAGTGGTAAAAATTCCATCTCAATAAAGTTTGTTGGAACCATGTAATTAGGTAAATGTGTTTGTAGATGTTCTCGCCATTCATGGACACTTCCTTCACCAACTACATAAGCTACTAATCTCTTATCACCTTGATTATCCTCTCGCACCAATACAACAGCTTCTTTCACAGAAGAATGCGCCTGCAAAACAGCTTCTATTTCTCCCAATTCAATCCGGAAACCACGAATTTTCACTTGGTCATCTATACGTCCATGGAACTGGAGATTACCATCAGAAAGATAACTTGCTTTGTCTCCTGTATAATAGAGACGTTCTCCTGACTTGAAAGGATGTGGAATAAATTTTTCCTTTGTAAGATCCGGACGATTAGCATATCCACGTGCAAGACTCTTCCCTCCAATATAGAGATCTCCAATTACACCAATTGGTACTAGCTGAAGATGAGAATCTAACACATAAACTTCTGTATTCGCAATCGGTCGACCAATCGATGGCGTACCTGTTGTCACTCCTACAGGTACATAACAATCTGTGGTAACAACGGTATTTTCCGATGGACCATACTGATTAATTACCGCAAAAGGAATATCGTTAGATGGATACTGTGTTAATTGATCCCCACCAGTAATGATAAAACGAAGATCCGTTTTATCTGGCCAAGATAATTTCAAGAGTCTTTCCAGAATAGGCGTAGGTGCAAAACTAGCTGTTATTCGTGAATCAATGAGCCAGTCCCTTAGTGCTTCTGGATTAATTCTCAGTTCCTCTGTTGACAAGTAGAGTGCTGCACCAGCAGTTAGATACGGCCAAATCTCCTGGACAGCCGAATCAAAAGCAACCCCTGCAATCTGAGTCGCACGATCCTCTGCTGAAATACGATAAACTTCTTGATGCCAAGAAACCATATTCATTAATGAGCGATATTCAACCATAACACCCTTCGGTTTTCCTGTAGAACCAGAGGTATAGACAATATAGGCTAAGTTCTCTGGATTTATTTGACGTGTAGGTGCAATTACGCTTTCCACCGTTAATTCTTCTAACCTCACCATTTCGACGTGTGCGAAATGTCCTTCTTGTACTTCCGCCGTCACTACAAATTGAATTCCTGCATCTTCAATCATGTATTCTAACCTTGATTTTGGATACAACGGGTCTAAAACAACATAAGCTCCACCAGCTTTTAAAATGCCTAGTAAACTTGCCATTAGCTCTGCTGACCTCGGAAGATAAACTCCCACCACTGACTCTGGGGCTACTCCCTTTCGCTGTAAAACATTTGCCAACTGATTTGCTTGTATATCCAGTTCACCATAAGTCCACTGTTTTGTTTGATCAACTATCGCAATCGCATCAGGACGCATTGCTACTTGCTCCTCAAATCTTTCGCAAATAAGACCCTGATGGGACATTTCCATTACAGTTTCATTCCATGTTTCTAATAACAAATTACGCTCGGGTTCCGATAGCATGCTCAGGTCATGCAACGGATTTTGTGGGCGATGAGAAACTTCATATAGCCATTTCTCAAAGTGTCCTGCCATCCGTTCAATAGTAGTAGCATTGAATAAATCCTTATTGTATTCAAAAGTAAAAAGTAATCCCTCTTCTGTCTCAACTGCCATCACACTTAAATCAAACTTTGCAATTGGACTATGGCTTTCTATCATTTCAATACTTCTACTAGATAACACCGGAAACTCTTGTTTCATATTTTGCAAGATGAACATAGTCTGGAAGATTGGCGAATGACTTGTACTTCGCTCCGGTTGCACAACTTCTACAATTTTTTCAAATGGGATATCTTGATATTCATACGCCTTCAATGCCTTTTGACGAACCTGATACAGTACATCTTGAAATGTCGGTCCACCACTCAAATTAGTTCGATAAACCAGCGTGTTAACGAAGAAACCAATTAGTCCTTCAATTTCTCTATAATTCCGATTCGCAATTGGGCTTCCGACCAAAATATCTTCTTGTCCCGTATAACGAGATAGAAAACTTTGATACGCAGCCAACAGCGTCATGAAGAGTGTAGCCCCTTCTTTTCGGCTAAGTTCATTCAATTTATCATGTAGCGTGCTTGGCAAAACTAGAGTGTATGTCGACCCGTGATGAGTTTGTATTGCAGGACGCGGGCGATCCATAGGAAGTTGGAGTACAGGAAGCTCCCCAGACAATTCTTCCCTCCAATATTGAAGTTGTTGATCAAGCACTTCCTCCTTCAGCCATCCTTTTTGCCACTGAGCAAAGTCGGCATATTGAACCGGTAATGGTTCAAGTTCCGCCACCTTTCCATCCGTTGCTTTCTCATAAAATGCCATCCATTCTTCAAGTAGGATTCCCATTGACCATCCATCTGAAATGATATGATGTAAAGTACAAAGGAGTATCCATTCTTCCTCTCCCACGTGCAAAATACTCGTCCTGATTAATGGACCCTCTGTTAAATCAAATGGCACTTCTGTTTCTTGTTGAATGAAACGTTTAACCTCTTCTTCTCGGTCTTCAGAAGAAAGCATAGTTAAATCCGTTTTCGGAATTGATTGAAAAGCATACGATTTAATTTGCTGTACGGGTTGACCATTCACTTCTTGAAAGACCGTCCGCAGTGATTCATGACGTTCTATTAGTTGATTCCATCCCGTTTCCAATGCTTCAAGTAGCCAATTCCCTGTAAGACGGCATACCATTGGCATATTGTAAAGGGCACTATTAGGTGTAAATTGATCAATAAACCATAAACGTTGTTGGGCATAAGATAGTGGAATAGCTTCTCCTCGCTCCATCGGTATTAGTGGCGGAATCTCTCGTTTTTTATCTCCTTTACGTAGCTGTTCTAATCGCTTTGCCAGTGACTCCACCGTTGTATATTCAAATAGTTCACGTACTGGTAATTCGATTTGAAAAATTTCCTGTAAACGTGACACTACTTGAGTAGCTAGTAGTGAATGACCACCGATTTCAAAAAAGGAATCCTGCACACTAATATTTTTTATTCCTAACACTTGGCTCCAAACGGAAACAATGAGCTCCTCCACTGGTGTTCGTGATGAAGTAATATCTTCACTTATGAACTGTTCTTCTAATTCCAATAATGCTTTCCGATTCACTTTACCATTTGGAGTGAGTGGCATACCTTCAATTTGGAAAAAGTATGCCGGAACCATATAATGTGGTAATTGCTTCTTGAGATATTCACGCCACTCTCCAGTATCCCCTTCACCCACTACATAAGCTACTAACTGCTTATCTCCTGGTCGATCTTCCTTCACCAACACGACTGCCTCTTTTACAGATGAGTGATCATGTAAAGCTGCTTCAATTTCTCCCAATTCAATTCGGAATCCTCTAATTTTGACTTGGTTATCTATTCTTCCAATATATTCTAAGTTACGATCATTCATATATCTCACCAAGTCACCCGTTCGATATAATCGTTCCCCGTCCTTAAAAGGATGCGGAATAAAACGTTCAGTAGTTAAATCCGGTCGATTGAAGTAGCCACGTGCCAATCCTACTCCTCCAAGGTAAAGTTCCCCTGCCACACCAATCGGGACCACTTGTTGATATTGATCTAACACATACAACTCTGTATTATCAATCGGACGACCAATCGGAATAAGCATTGCCTCTTTTTCTAAATCACAATCGTAATAAGTCACATCCACAGTCGCTTCAGTAGGACCATACAAGTTCATTAACTTTGTTTGCTGAACATTGTAAAAGATCCCCTTAAACCGGCGAACCTGCTCAGTGTTTAACGCTTCTCCACTAGTAAAAACTTGAATTAAAGACGATACATCCCTTTTCGAATTATATAGTTCCATATAATCTAAAAAAGTAGATAACATCGACGGAACAAAGTGCATGGTGGACACACGATATCGTTCAATATACTCCTCAATCACCGCAGGATCTTTCTCTCCTCCTGGTGGAAGTAAACAAACACGTGCTCCTACAAATGACCACCAAAATAATTCCCAGACAGAAACATCAAATGAAAACGGTGTCTTTTGTAGGATTGTATCGTCCTCGGACAATGGGTATTTTTTCTGCATCCACTGTAGACGGTTGATAACGGAATGATGTTCAATCATTACCCCCTTTGGATTTCCCGTCGAACCCGAAGTGTATATAATATAGGCTAAGTTATTTGCTGTTACTCCACTCACCGGAGCTAAATTACTCTCTTTAGAAATCATTACTTGATCCCGGTCTAAACAAATTGCTCGAATATCTTTAGGTAACCAGTCCTGTAGTGCCTCTTTTGTTAACAGCACTTGAATTTGTGAATTCTCCAAAATGTATCTCAGGCGGTTTTCGGGATAACTTGGGTCCAGTGGGACATAAGCCCCACCTGCTTTCAAAATCCCAAAGAGACCAATAATCATATCAGGAGAACGTTCAATACATATACCGACTAATGATTCAGGTCCGATACCTCGTTTTTGTAGAAAATGTGCCAATTGATTCGATTTTTCATTCAGTTCTTGATACGTTAGCTTTCCACCCTCATAAACTACCGCCACTGCATTAGGTGTCCGTGCAACTTGCTGCTCAAATAGCTCATGAATCATACAATCATGACCATAAACTACGTCCGTATCATTCCATTCTTCTAGGAGTTGTTTTTGCTCAGTATCCGATAACATTGACAGCTTTGTATATGATTCATCTGGATGATACGTGATTTCATTTAGCCAGTTCTCAAAATGTCCTGCCATACGTGCAATGGTACTACTATCAAATAAATCCGTGTTGTATTCAAATGAGACGAATAGACCTTCTTCCACTTCATAGGCAGTTAAGCTCAAATCAAATTTAGCAATAGACATATTACTTTCTACCATTTCAATACTTCTATCAGGCAAATCTAGTCGTTCTTGTTTTATATTTTGTAGCGTAAACATGGTCTGAAATATAGGGGAATGACTCGTGCTTCGTTCAGGTTGCACAGCTTCTACCACTTTTTCAAATGGTATATCTTGATATTCGTAAGCTTTTAACGCCTTTTTCTTTGTTTGGTTCAAAATCTCTCGAAAAGTAGGGATGCCACTCAAATCTGATCGGTAAACCAACGTATTAACAAAGAAACCAATTAATCCTTCTACTCCCTTATGGTTCCGATTTGCAATCGGACTACCAACTAGAATATCTTTTTGTCCCGTATAACGAGCAAGAAAGCTCTGGTATGCGGCCATTAAAGTCATAAATAAAGTAGATCCTTCTTGTCGACTTATATCCTTCAATTGACTAAGCAATTTATAAGGAAAAATTACGTGATGCGTAGCCCCAGAGTAAGTCTGCTTAACCGGTCGAGGTCGATCCACTGGCAGTTGTAAAATAGGAAGCTCACCAGATAATTCTTCTTGCCAATACGTAAGCTGACGATTTAGCACATCACCTTGCAACCACTCCTTTTGCCACTTCGCAAAGTCTGCATATTGAATGGATAATGAACTTAATTTAGCAGGATTTCCGCCCGTTTCTTCTTCATAGAAAGCAAGTAATTCATTCATGAATATACCAATGGACCAAGCATCAGAAATAATATGATGCATCGTACACAGTAATAACCATTCATCCTTCTCTAATTGAACAAGCTGATTACGAACTAAAGGACCATTCATTAAATTAAATGGTTCTTGCGCTTCTCTCGCAATTAAACTATCTACCTCTTTTTCTTTTACTTCTAGAGGAAGTTGAGAGTAATCTCTTACAGGTAATGCTCTAGGAAGGAATTCGACAATTTGTTGCACAGGTTGTTCTCCTACTTCTTTAAAAACAGTTCGTAATGATTCATGGCGTTCAATGAGTCGATTGAATCCCTTTTCTAATGCTTCAGGTATCCAATTTCCTTTTAGATGCCATACCGTTGGAATATTATATAAAGAACTATTTGGATTAAATCTGTCCATAAACCACAAACGTTGTTGTGCATAAGACAACGGGAGAGCTTCTTTATTCTCCTTTTTTTGCATTTGCTTCTGAAGCCATGCTCTCTTCTCAGGAGAAAGTGAACTCAGCTTTGCAAGTAAATCACTTCTCATTTTTTTACCCCTTCCTCAATCAAATTACTCTCGAATATCCCTTGTGCTTCTTCCTCTGATAGCTCTTCTAATTGCTTAAGTAGTTCCAGTAATTCTTCATCATTACTCACTTCTGCTTCCTTTTGAATATAGTCTTGAAGACTTACATTCTCCTTACTACCATTCTGCATTTCTTGATTTTTGTTATCGAGCAATTGATCAATCTGTTCTGCCAATTGCTCCACCGTATGAAACATAAATAAATCATGCAATGGTATGTCGATTGCAAAAGCCTCTTTAAGATTAGAAACAGCTTGCGTAGCAAGTAATGAATGGCCACCAATTTCAAAAAACGAATCCTGAATTCCGATGTTTTCCATACCTAAAACTTCATGCCATATCGAAACGATTGTTTTTTCCGTAGACGTACGAGGAGCAATATAACCACTTGCTATCTCCTGTTTCTCTGGTGCTGGTAAAGCCTTCCTATCAATTTTCCCATTAGGAGTGAGTGGAAATGCATTTAATCCAACAAAATAGGCTGGGATCATATAATTTGGTAGTTGATCCTTGAGATAATCACGCCACTTTTGAGCATCTCCGTCTCCTACAACATAGGCAATCAAACGTGGGTCGCCAGGATAATCTTCCCGCACCATCACAATAGCTTCGTTAACTAGTGTATGCCTTTGTAATATCGCTTCAATTTCTCCTAGTTCAATCCGGAACCCACGAATTTTCACCTGATGATCGATTCGCCCAACATACTCCAAATTTCCATCCGGCAAATACCTTACTAAATCTCCAGTCCGGTATATTCGCTCTCCTTCTTTAAACGGATGCGGTATAAAACGATTTTTCGTTAAGTCAGGGCGCTTTAAATATCCACGTGCTAATCCTGATCCACCAATGTACAACTCACCAACTACACCAATTGGAACCATTTTTTGTTCAGCACTTAGTACATATACTTCTGTATTGAATATTGGTTTACCAATCGGTGGGACCCTATGCATGACACCCTTTTCTAATTCCATATACGTGGAATACGTAGTATCTTCGGACGGTCCATATAGGTTGTACACCTTTTCAATCGTATTTCTCTCGTATAAATCTTGAACAAGCGAATATGGCAATGGTTCTCCAGCCAAATTCATCACCTTTACCGAAGAAGGTATTGTTTTTGCTCGAACCAGTTCCTTTGCTGCCGATGGCACAGTATTAACCAAAGTCACACCTTTGGAAGACAACTTCTCTAGATGTAGAGCATTTTCAGTGACAATCACCTTACCACCCATCGTTAAGGGAACAAATACTTCAAAAACGGATAAATCAAAAGATAGCGAAGTTGAAGCTAACACTCCCGCTAATTCCTTTCGGGAATACGTGTGGTGCGCCCAATGAATCATTGTTACTGTATTCCTGTGCTCAATCATTACTCCCTTTGGATTTCCAGTGGAACCTGAAGTATAGATAATATAGGCTAAGTTATCGCCCGTCACTTCACTCGTACATACCGTAGTTACTTCTTGTTCTATTTCTGCTCGATTACGATCAATACAAATCACGTTGACGAATTTAGGTATAACCATTTTTTGTTGTAACTTTTCCTGCGTCACCAGTACCTTTATTTGAGCATCTTCTAAAATGTACTGCAGTCGACTTTCCGGATACGCTGGATCAATTGGGACATATGCTCCTCCCGCCTTCATAATTCCTAAAAGACCGACAATCATCTCGGATGAACGTGTAACGCAAACCCCAACTAATGATTCGCATGTTACACCATTTTTTTGTAAATAATGTGCCAACTGATGCGAGCGTTCGTCCAACTCTCGATATGTTAGTTCTTCATCTTCGCACACTACTGCAATTGCTTCTGGTGTTTTTTTCACCTGTTCTTCAAACATTGTATGAATCGTACTTTCTTCCATATCTATAACACGCGATTTATTCCATTCCTCTAGTAGTTGCTTATATTCTACTTTCGATAACATATTCAGTTCTGATAGTACACATTTTGGATGAGAGACAATTTGATTTAACCAATGTTTAAAATGACTTGCCATACGTTCAATGGTTGTATCATTAAACAAATCAGTATTATATTCAAAGGTTAGTGATAATCCTTCTTCCGTCTCAGAAGCAAATAAACTCAAATCAAATTTGGCAACAGAAGCATGGCTTTCCATGAGTTCCATTTGTCTTTCAGATAGCTGAAGAAACTCTTGTTTCGTATTCTGTAAAGTAAACATAGTTTGGAATATTGGTGAATGACTTGTATTCCGTTCAGGTTTTACGGATTCTACCACTTTCTCAAATGGGATGTCCTGATACTCGTATGCTTTTAGCGCTTTTTTTCTTACCTGCGACAAAAGTTCTTGGAACGTCGGATTTTCACTGAAATCAGCTCGATAAACCAACGTGTTTGCAAAGAATCCTATTAATCCCTCAATCTCTTTCACATTTCGATTAGCGATTGGGCTTCCAACTATAATGTCGTCCTGTCCTGTATAACGAGAAAGGAAGCTTTGATACGCTGCCATCAATGTCATAAATAAAGTGCATCCTTCTTGCAGACTTAAATCTTTGAGCTTTTCCTGTAGGGAATTCGCCACTATTAAGGACTGACTTGCACCACGATGGGTTTGAACTGCAGGTCGAGGACGATCCATCGGTAATTGTAAAACCGGTAGTTCCCCAGATAATTCTTCCTTCCAATATTGAAGGTGCTGATTCAAATTCTCCTCTTTTTGCCATTCCTTCTGCCACATGACAAAATCTGCATATTGGATAGATAACTCCTTCAATTCCACTGGTTTTCCGGTTAGTGCTCCTTCATAAAAAGCCATCCATTCTTCAAGTAAGATTCCCATTGACCATCCATCTGAAATAATATGATGCATCGTACAAATGAGAACCCATTCTTCCCTGTCCACTTTCAATATTCGTGTTCGAATCAGAGGACCTTGTCCCAAATGAAATGGTTCCTCCGCCTCGTTTTGAATAAGGCGTTTCATTTCTCTTTCCCTATCTTCCAAAGAAAGATCTGTTAGATTCGTTTGAGGAATATGTCTGAACACATGAGATTGAACCTGTTGAAAAGGTTCATCCTCTTGTTCTAGAATTGTCGTCCTTAATGATTCATGACGCTCCAACAATTGATTCCATCCGACCTCCAATGCTTCAATTGACCATTTACCTGTTAAGCGACACGCTGCATGAATATTGTACATCGCACTATTTGGCATTAATTGATCAATAAACCATAGACGTTTCTGCGCATAGGAAAGTGGGATAACTTCTTCTCGTTTCATAGGTACAAGAGGAGCAACCTCTCGTTCTTTATCTTCTTTTCGTAACTGATCCACTCGTTTCGCCAATGCTTCCACTGTATCGTGCTTGAAAAGTTCACGTAATGGAATTTTAATTTGGAACAGTTCTTGTAACCGAGAGACGATTTGAGTAGCAAGTAGTGAGTGCCCACCACGTTCAAAGAAGGAATCCTGAATACTAATATTTTCTATCCCTAACACTTGACCCCAAACCGAGGCAATAAGCTCTTCCGATGGCGTCCGAGGTAGAACATTTAAATCTCCAATAGCTTGCTCATCAGGTATTGGCAAGGCCTTTCGGTCAATTTTCCCATTCGGAGTAAGCGGGAAGTGTTCTAACTCTACAAAGTGCGCTGGAATCATATGATTCGGTAATTGTTTTTGTAAATACTCTCTCCACTCCTCGGTATTTTCATCGCTTATTACATATGCAACCAATCGTTGATCACCTGGACGATCTTCTCTAACTAATACGACAGCCTCTTTAATAAACGAACATTTTTCTAAAGTGGCTTCAATTTCTCCTAATTCAATCCTAAAACCACGCATTTTGACTTGATGGTCCATTCTACCTATAAATTCTATATTTCCATCAGTTAGATATCTTACTGAATCTCCTGTTCGATATAGTCGTTCCCCCAATTGGAATGGATGCGAAACGAATTTTTCAGCAGTAAGATTCGGACGATTTAAGTATCCACGTGCTAAACCAGCACCACCAATATATAACTCACCCTCAATTCCTATTGATTGCAAGCGTTGATTTTGGTCTAATACATATAATTGCGTGTTCTGTATTGGCTGCCCAATAGAAACAAATTCTTGATTAGGCTGAATATCAAATGCATTCACATAAATAGTGGCTTCAGTTGGTCCATAAAAGTTGGTTAATTTCACTTGTCCACTATAATTCCATTTCTGTTGAAATCGTCTAACTAACCCTGAACTTAGTTCTTCTCCACCAGAAAATACATGGCGTACGGACGAACAATTCATGTTCAATTCAATACGATTGAAGTGATCTAAGAAAACAGATAACATTGAAGGTACAAATTGAACTATAGTAACCTGATGTTGTTTAATCACTTCAGCTATAATAGAAGGATCTTTTTCTCCACCTGGAGGTAGGAAAGATACACTGGCACCAACGTGAATGCCCCAAAACAATTCCCAAACAGAGACATCAAATGAGAATGGCGTTTTCTGCAAGACCACATCCTTTTCAGAAAGCGGATATTTATGTTGCATCCATTCTAGATAATTAATTACTGAATGATGCTCAATCATTACTCCCTTTGGATTCCCTGTAGATCCTGAAGTATACATAACATACGCTAAATTTTCTCCTGTTACACCACTTATACATGGGGTTGATTCTTCTTTTTCAATTGCAGTGTAATCTTTATTCATACAAATCGTTTCTATATTTTCAGATACAAACAAATTTTTAGAATTCTCTTCCGTCACTAGTACTTCGATTCCAGCATCCTCTAATATATATCGAAGCCGACTCTCTGGATAAGTAGGGTCAAGTGGAACATACGCTGCTCCTGATTTTAGAATACCTAATAACGCTATCATCATTTGTAATGAACGTTCCATATATACTCCAACTAGAGACTCTGGGCCTACACCATGCTTTTGTAAATAATGAGCTAGCTGATTTGCACGCTTCTCCAACTCTTTATAGGTAATTTGTTCATTTTCGTAACTAGCCGCGATTGCTTCCGGTGTTTTTTTAACTTGCTCCTCAAACATCGTATGAATCATGCCTTCAGCCGAATAATTAACTTGAGTATGATTCCATTCCTCTAGTAACTGTATCTGTTCTTCTTCTGTTAAATGAGTAATTTCAAATAGTTTTGAATCTAGGCTCTTCGTCATCTGAATTAATATTTGCAATAAGTGATTCTGAATCAGATTTATTGTTTCTTCATTAAAATAGCTTCGATCATACATCAACTTTAAAGTAATTTTCTTACCGGGCATTACAATGAGTGTTAAAGGATAATTTGTTTGTTCCGTGCTTGTAACATCTAGTAATCTTAAATCATCATTTCTCTCACCTTGAATTGGATAATTTTCAAACACATACAAGGTATGAAATAAGGAGCTATTTCGCGGAACCTCACTCCAGCCTTGAATATCTATCAACGAATTATACTCATACTGTCTTCGTTCCATTTCTTTCATTTGTATTTTACGAAGCCAATCTACTACTGATGTATTATCCGTTAATCGAATTCTGGTAGGTAATGTGTTAATAAATAGCCCCACCATATTCTCTGCTCCCATTAAATCAGTAGGACGCCCAGCGCTAGTTACGCCAAATACGACGTCACTGTCACCGCTATACCTACTCATCAAATAAGCCCATGCACCTTGTACTAACGTATTCAACGTTAATCGACTATTTCGTACCCACTCTTGTAAACTCTCAGTAAGTTCCTCAGATACTTGATAAGCACATTCTCCATAACCCTTCTCTTGTCCTTGTTCCTTTCTTTCCATTGCTAATGGAGTAGGTGCATAGAACCCTTTTAATTCTTCTTTCCAAAATTCCTCTGCTTGACTTTGATCTTGTTTATTTATCCATTGAATATATTTTTTATAAGGAAGAGGTTTAGGAAGATTCAACAATTCTCCCTTTATCATCTTGAGATAAACTTCCATCACTTCACTAAAGACCAATGACACACTCCATCCATCTAGCAAAATATGATGATGTGTCCAAATAATTCTCGTTTCCTCTTTTGCCTCTTTAATCGCAGTGACTCTCATCAATGGTGCTTCATCCAATAAAAATCCTTTTCTACGATCTACATTCAAAAACTGTTGTAATTTCTTCGCCCTTTCATCATGTGGATAGGTGCTCCAATCCTCTTGATGAATAGTAAAAGGAAGACGTTGGTAAACCACTTGTAGTGGTTTTTCTACTTCCTCCCACACAAATACTGAACGTAAAACCTCATGTCGTTGAATAACATATTCCCAGGCCTTTTCAAAAGTAGCAATATCCAATTGCCCCCCGAGCAAGAAGCCTACTTGTACAATATAGGAAAATGAATGTTCATCATCTTGATCGTATAAAGTATGAAACAGTATTCCTTTTTGCAAAGGTGATAAACCATATATATCAATAACGTCTCCCATTTTTACACCCTCTTCTTTTTTAATTTAAGTAATACTTTGCTCAAGCTTTCTTCCGTAAGATCCTCTGCATCAGCAAAATCTGATACCGTAAAAGCAGACTCTGTTGTTGGTTTATTTATAAGTTGACGAAGATGCCTCAACATACCATCTGCTATCAATTGAATTTTTAATTTAGAAAACTGTTCTCTACTATACATCCAAACAAAATGTAACTTTTCATCTTTCACCATTCCGATAACATCAATTAGATGAGATGGTTTGGAATCTGGAGCATGATCTAAAAATGTAAATCCTGTCTCTTGCATAAACAAAGATTCCCTTGAGAAAACCTGATCAAATTGGCCCAAATAGTTAAAACTTATTGAAGGCTTTTGCTGATAAAACGGAAGTAATCCTTTATTCAAGTAACGTAAAATACCATAGTCAACTCCGCGATTTGGGATTCGACGCAATTGTTCTTTGACAGACTTTAATCCTTCAATAGGTGTTTGAGTTCCTTGAAAATTGAGATGAACGGGATAAATACTCGTGAACCAGCCCACTGTCCTTGATAAATCAATACCTTCAATTACCTCTTCTCTTCCGTGTCCTTCTAGATGAATAGAAACGGTTTGCTGATTTGTACAATCGACGATAGCTTGTCCTAATGCCGTTAATAGTACCTCATCAATCCTTGTCTTATGAGTTACTGGAACTTCGTGTAACAATTCATGTGTTTCTTCTATTCCTAAAGTCCTCGTCACTTGATCAATCGATTCCTCTGTCGTTTCTTGTATTGGATAGTCCATTGGAATTTTCATCGTTTCTTTTTCTACTTGTTGATTCCAATAATTTTGTACTTCTTTTGAAATACCCGAATCACTGTATGTCTGGAGTCGTTCAGACCACTCTTTAAAAGATGTACTTTTCGCAGGTAAGCGAACTTCTTGACCTTGTTTCATCTGGTTATATACCACCTGTAAATCTTCCAATAGAATCCTCCATGATACTCCATCTACTACTAAATGATGAATCACCCAGAATATTCGATCATTTCCAGTCAAGTTATCTTCAAAGTACACTACTCTCATTAACGGACCAGTAACTAAATTGAAACTAGCTTGATTAATGTTCATTTCTTCTTGTATTATTGTATTCCACTCTTTTTCATTAACTTGATTCCGTTTTACAACATGGAGTACTGACAGCTCATCAGTCTCTTCATTTCTCTGCCTCCACGTTCCGTTTGGTAACTGTTCGTACCGGAAACGTAAAGCATCATGATGTTTGAGTAAATTTAATATCGCTCCCTCTAGTAATTTCACATCCAATCTTTCTTTTACTCTTAAAAGCATTGATTGATTCCAATGCTCTGTATGTGGATGTTCTTGCTCGAAGAACCAGCACTGAATTGGAGTAAGAGGCACATCACCTATCACAATTCCCTGCTCCGCTTGTACTCCCTGCGTTTCTATAGCCACTTGTGCCAGCTCAGCGATAGTTGGGCATTCAAACATTTGCTTTGGAGTAAGTTTTAACCCCACTTGACTTGCTTGAGATATGATTTGAATACTGAGAATCGAGTCGCCACCAATTTCAAAGAAATTATCATAGATTCCCACCTTTTTAACACCTAATACTCGCTTCCAAATGGTAGTCAGTATCTGTTCGTTACTATTCCGAGGGCCAACACATTCACTATTAATCTGCTTTTCCTCCGGCATAGGTAAGGCCTCACGATCAACTTTACCGTTAGCTGTAAGTGGAATAGCTTCCATCGCCACAAATCCCGAAGGAACCATATAACTTGGTAGTTTCGCTTTAAGATACTCTCTCCACCCATCTACATTTCCATCTCCTACAACATATGCTACTAATCTTTTATCGCCCGGCTGATCTTCTCTTACAATTACAACTGCCTCTTTTACATATACATATGTATGTAAAGTAGACTCAATTTCCCCAATTTCAATTCTGAAACCACGTATTTTAACCTGATAATCAATTCTTCCACGATAATCTAGATTCCCATCTGGCAAATACCTCGCTAAGTCTCCTGTCCGGTATAATCTTGCTTTCGGATCACTACTAAATGGATGAGATATAAAACGCTCTGCTGTTAATTCAGGTCTATTTAAATATCCACGTGCCAATCCTGCTCCACCAATATAAAGTTCACCATCAACACCTATAGGAACAGGTTGTTGATAAGCGTCTAGTATATACACTTCTAAATCGGGAATCCGCTTTCCAATATTACTTCTTGAAGCATGCTGCACATCATCTAGAGTAATTGGATAATATGTAACATGAACTGTAGTTTCTGTAATTCCATACATATTAATTAACTGTGGGTTTTTCTCACCATACCTTTGAAACCACGGTAACAAGCTAATAGGTTCTAATGCTTCTCCGCCAAATATTACGTAACGTAGCTGCAAATTTTTATTCTTATCTTCTTGTTCACACACTCGTATTAATTGTCGAAATGCGGAAGGTGTCTGATTTAGAACTGTGACTTCTTCCTCCACTAATAATTGATAAAAATCCTTAGGTGATCGACTAATCCAGTACGGAACAACAACTAATTTTCCACCATATAATAATGCTCCCCAAATTTCCCATACTGAGAAATCAAATGCATACGAATGAAAAAGCGTCCAAGTATCTTTTTCATTAAACTGATACCAACAATCCGTTGATTTAAATAACCGAATGACATTGTGATGCTCTATCATAACGCCCTTTGGATTTCCCGTTGATCCCGAAGTATAGATTACATATGCCAGATTTTTGGGACCGACATTAGAAAGCGGCAAAGTCTTACTTTCTTTCCCAATCTCATCTTGATCACGATCCAGGCAAATCGACTCAACATTTTCTGGTAACCATTTCAATTCTTTTAAACTTTCTTGCGTCACGAATAACTGAATGCTAGCATCTTCTAAAATATATTGAAGTCGCTGCTCTGGATATGTTGGATCGAGTGGAACATAAGCCCCACCAGCCTTCAAAACCCCTAAAATACCTACAATCATTTCGAGGGAACGTTCAACGCATATTCCAACTAAAGTATCAGGTCCTACTCCCTTTTTCTGCAAATAATGAGCTAACTGGTTTGCACGTTCATTAAGCTCCTTATAAGTAATTTTTTCTTGTTCATACGTAACTGCAATAGTATTTGGATAAATCATCGCTTGCTGTTCGAATATTTCATGAATAGTTACTTGAGGTGGGACATTCAGTTTAGGATTGTTGAACTCAACTAAACTTATTCTTTTATCTTCCTCAGAAATGATTTCTATTTCAGCTACCTTCTGCTTTGGTTTTTCAAAAGTGTTTTCCATTATCGCTAACATCACGTTAAAAAACCGTTTTATCTCTTCCTTAGAAAATAGCTCCTCACGATAATCAATATGTACATGTAAAGAGTCAATATCAATTAGATTTTCAATATGCACTGCAAAATCTTGTACCTCTTCATGGTTTGGAATCCATAGTGAGTCACCACTTTCATCGCGATCCCTATAATCAATCGTAGTTCCGAAAAGTCTCACATTACTATTATTCTCTTTATTAATCTGCTTTAACAACAAATCAAATGGATATTTCTGGTGCCTCAATAATTTGCTTTGTTTTCTGGACACCCTGCTAATAAATGAAAGTACTTCTTCTTCTGGATCAATATCCATTCTTAAAGGAACTGTACTCACCATCATTCCAATCAATTTTCGTTCCATTTTAGTCATACGATTGCCGTAAGCCATTCCTAAACCAATATCAAGCGATGAAGTCCACCGATACATGGACAACGAGAAAGCAGCAACAAAAAAAGTATATAAACTAATTTTGTAATCTTCAGAAAATTTTTCTATCTTTCTCTTCAAATGCTCCGTTAATATAAATGTCTCACGTGATGCTTTGGTGCTAACTTGGTACGTATTATAGGGCTTCAATCCAGTCACAGATGGCAGTGTTTTAAATTCCTCTAACCAGAATTTTTGATCTTTTTGAAAGCGACTACTATTCAAGTATGTTTGTTCATTGGTCAGGAATTGAACATATGAATTTTTAATTTCGCCTTCCTCATTCTCGTTATGCATTTCATAATAATATTTTGCAATTTGCTCAGTAAATATTTGAATTGATAAACCATCCATAATAATATGATGAACATTTCCAAAGACTGCACATTCATTATCGTTTAATTTTATTAAAGCGAAATAGTATAAATCTGAATTAAATAATGTAAACGTGTCTTTTGTTTTCTGCTCAATCCATTCCTCAAGCAAATTTGTATTCTCCACATTACTGAAATCAAAAAACTCAAATTCTTGTTCTTCATGTTTAATAAAATATTGTTTCGGTTCCTGATGCCCATTTTCTTTTAACCTAATGCACAGACCGTCATTTTCACTGATAACGCGATTCACAACTTGGTTTAATTTTGAATAATTCATTTTCCGATGAAGTTTAAATAAAAATCTTAAATTACATATTCCTTTATCAGAATGAATAACTTCTGTATACCATATTCTTCGCTGCGGATGGCTTAATCGATAACATTCCTCATTGGTCATAAAAATCTCCCCTTCAAAAATTATTTGCTCTTATAGGTTCGTGTTTATGTTTAGCCCATAAATATTTCTGCAGTGAAACTCCAATTAATCCAATAATAACAAGCCCAATCCCTCCATAAACATAGAGTTGAGTTACTCCAAACAAATGCACTAATGGGCCACTCATAGCAGGAGAAATAATTAGAACTGCGTTTGTTAAACTGCTTTGTATACCAAATACTCTTCCTACTTGATCTTGGTCGGATTCTATTTGTAAAATGACTTGATTAGATACAAGCATCAGCCCACTTCCGATACCAGCGATAAAACTAATTAAATAGGCTAAAACGAAGACCGTACCGGGCGTTATCAAACCAATCCCCCCAAAACCAATTCCCATTAAAACCATACCTCCACATACTACCCAGCCATATTGAAATTGTTTTAATTTCTGAGTTAGTAGTGCACCAAGTATTCCGCCAAGACCAATAATAGAAATGATATATCCCATTTTACTTTTATCATGTGGGAATAAGCTCTTAAATAAAGTTGGGAATTGTGAGTCGACTAATTGTAATACTGCCATGGCTATTGTAACGAAAATCATGGTTGATAATATTATCCGATTAGATAACACATAACCCCACCCTTGTACCCAAGCGGTCCAAGTACTTTGTTTTTGCTTTTCAACAAATTCTTTCGATATAGTTTCTTTAAATTTTATTGTGGGTATGAGAACTAAGGTAGCTAATAAACAACTTATAGCTCTTATAATGAGGCAGAACTCTGGTTGAAACCAGCTCAGCAACATGCCCCCTATAAGTGGACCTACTATCTTGGTACCCTGCTCTACTATTCCGTTGATACTTACTGCTTTAGTAAGTAAGTCCGGGGATACAATCTGTCTTGTTAGTGTTTGCTGTGCAGGATAATAGAAAACAATAAAAATGGAACGAATCATTAATGCCACTAAGAGCCAGTGGATATCTTGTACAAATAAAAGAGCAATTGTTATTAGACCAACCATTAGATTACAGAACATCATAATTGGAATTTTTCTAAAACGATCTGCAATAACACCTGCCCATGAGCCAAAAATAATTCCAGGAAGTGCATATGCAACAGGGATCAATCCAATCATAGTAGGATCTACTTCCCATTCAAACCCAACTATAGTCATAATCGCTAACATATCAATAAAAACACCAAGCATAAGCAATGAATAAGCAGAGAAAACTTGTAAATAAACCCTATTTCCTAATAGGCCTTTTGAATCAGTAGTTTTCATAAAAGCAAGCTCCTTAGGTTACTAATATAAACGCTTTTGCGTATAAGGTACCCCTTTATTAAACCTAATTAATCATTATAAAGATTTCACCTAGAATGTAACTTCGTCAAAACCTAGACTAATCTCAAGGTTTAGTTTATTTTAAATAGTCAGATAAATTTAGGCGCACCTATTTCTTCGTATTTATATCAACTGTTACAACATAGACCTTTACCTTACACTAAAAAACAGCTAAACATTACCTTAATATAACCATTTATAGTTGTTTGCACATTCAATTCACATCCTTTTTAAAGTTGGCTTTTTTCTATCTCAAATACTATCACACAAATATTTCACCTACTATATTCATAAAGTTGAAATATTTGAATCAGAAAATTCAGATAAAAAAACCAACCCACAAATCATACCAAACAATTATTTAGTTATATTGTCAGTTTATAGATGGCTTTAGCCATAAGGATATCAAAAATTAAGTTTCTTAATTTTATTAACATAATAGTTTAAAGAGACTATAAATCCTACTAAACAAAAAGATAAATATACAATAAAGTATATTTATCTTTTCTTATCCTACATATTTTCTATGCAAATTAATTCCAATAACTAAAATTGATAATAAAAATATAATACTACCAATTACTAATGTACTCATAACAGAATTGAATAATATAGTATTAATACTTCTGCACCTACTACCTATTTTATTTATTAGATATTTACACTTCAAAAAAATTACAAATTATTCACAATTAGGATACACACCCAAAATATGATTTGAATATGTTATTATATTTTAAGATAATATAAAATCAGTTTTTCTATAAGAGAACTTAATTTTTATGTAGTACGAAATTGTTAGTACTACAGTATATATTTTAATTTAGTTATAAAAACGTTTAAAGACCACCTATTTCCATAAGTGATCTTTCTTTGTAATTCTACATTTATGCACTACTGTAGAAATATATCGTAGATACGCTTTGTATGCTAAATTTCTAGTTCTCTCCATTTACTAAAAAACATAGCTTAGCACAATTAATATCATATTCGTTAAATTGCAAACTATTATTTTGTCTTCTGTACAGACAAACTACTAAAAATCAAATCAGCAACTTTTACATATCCTTTTGAGTTTGGATGAATTAAATCCTTAGACCAAAGCGTATTGTCATTAACTAAATGATGATTCCAAAAATCAACATGATGAAACTTATATTCTCTGCTCAGTGAACGTATAACTTCATTTGCCTCTAATAATTGTTCTTTTATTACTTGTTTTTTTTCAGAAGCAAAAGGAAGCCTAACTGTAAAATCAGGAAGGTTTGCTATAATAATATCAGCCCCTGCTTTACTTAATGAATCTATCATAAATTCCATATCGTTCTTATATGCATCATGATTCCAACGTCCTTTTAAAACATCGTTTGCCCCTGCAATGAGACTAACCAAATCTGGATTAAAAGTTAACGCCTTTTCCAATTGCTGCGAGCGAATTTCTTTAGTTACTAAGCCACGCTTTGCCAAATTAGCATATTTTATATCGTTTTCACACAGTTGAACAAAATGATCTATCCAGCTTTTTAATGCAATTCCCTCAACTTCATCCCCTATCCCCTCTGTAAAACTATCACCAATTGCTACAAATCGCTTCCACATATGTATTCCCCCTTTATTATTAACCATATCTATACTATACAATAGCTCACACCGTAATTGTTATTTCTAAGTGGTTTTCGATTTCAATTATATTCCACTTTATTATATTTACATTTAGAATCCAAAATTGACCGATTCCTAAGTATACTTAGGAATCGGTCATATTCGTATATTTACTAAAGAAATAAAATTTCTCTAGGAATTATACTTTTTTCAAAAAATTGGTTGTTCTTTGTTTTGCCCAGTTGATACATTTCTTTTCGATTAAATGATATGAAACTATAGAAAAAAGTAGTGTCATTGCAATGCATAAAGTAAGAAGGAAAAAGATAGGTATCTTTGTATACAAAAGTTTAAATAGTACCATCATGATTGGAAAATGACACAAATAGATACTGTATGAAATTTCTCCTAAATATACAAATACACTCTTATTTAAAAATGCTTTTACTTTTAGGTTACTCATAGCCATTATAATAAATATACCAACCCCCATTACGACACCCCAATCTTTTAATAAGAAAGTAGTATCATTACGGGAAAAACCATAAATTAAAATGGAATATAAATACAGAATAATCCCTAATGCAATAAGAAATCCTTTTTTAAATTTTTTCATATTCCTATATGAGTAGATAAGTTTTTCCTGATACTTAAAAAGTAACATTCCAACCATAAACATAGATGTAAAATGCAGTGTATCAGCATAACCATTATAAAATCCTTCAGCTTTCCCAATATACAACACATTAAGAAAAACACTAATTAAAGAAAAGCTCAAAGCAAATAGTATCGTTTTCTTCCAATTCAATTTATAAAAAAGAAGGAATAACAAAGGAAACACAATAGATATACGCATTTCTTGAGCCAATGACCAAATAACTGGATTATAATTTTCCGTAAAAAAGTTATTAAGAAGCACAAAGTGGTTTAGAATATCTAATTTTGTTATAGACCCTTGCCACCTATCATAGAACCAATCCCGTAGTCCTACCACTTCATACGACGAAAATAAAATAAATAAAACAAAGGAAACAATTATCCAAAAATAATAAGGAATATAAATTCTTACAAATCTCTTAATTAAATATCCCCAATAATTTGTTTTTGAATGATAAAGTGCCATCGATAACACAAAACCACTTAGTACATAAAAAACGATAACAGCTTCCCCACCCGCCCATAAAAACCTAAGCGGGGAAAATTTAATAGAATTAGGCAACGATGGTAGCATTAAACAAAAATGTCCAAATACCACAGTAAGTGCCGCTAACCCTCGTATGGAATCTAATTCTTTTATTCTCTTACTCATAAAATGTTCTCCTTGTAAATTGTAGATTTTGCTTTCCATAAAGGCCACTATGCGAATGTAGTGAGAGAATTGTAAACATCGTTTCTTTAAATTCCTAATATAAGCAGTAAAAAGTTAATTTGACCTCCATTTCTTTATATACATAATTTAAAACAAAATATTTAATACAAAGAAAAGATTTTATTAAATTTTTATAAAGTGAAACTTTAATGGGTGGTTTTTCATCATGTAACTTTATTAAACTAACCTTGCACCAGAATCCTTTAAATCGAAAGATTCATAATAAACGCCATCCCTTCTGTATATTTCTACAAAAAGAATAGCGTTTTTGGAGTATATGGATAAAAATTTATTTTAGCTTAATAGAAATACAAAAAGTTCCGAAGGACCAAATTTGAAAAGTAATACAATCTTTCATTCCAAACTATCCACATAAGAATCTATAATACTTTGAAACCTTTTGTTTCAAACTAATATTTAGTTGTATCCTATAAAATTAGCTTTTTACTATATCAATCGCACTATCCCACATACCACTAAAAAAAGATCCAGTTTTACGTATAAAACGTGTAAACCAATTTGCTTGTTCCACATCAGATTTTGTTACAAGGTCTATTTGTAATGAATTACCTGATAAGAACCCAGGATCGGTATTATCTTTAGGCGAGATAATTATTTTACTAATTGTTACACCTTTTTTAATAGGCGCTTCTGGTTCTTTATTTGATACTTTAAATTCTTTTTTATAACCGTCTTTGTTTCCCTTCCGCATTGGAAGTGAAACAGCTTGCTTCGTTTGAACTACTACATCTTTCTCTTTTGCATTTGCTACTCGTACCGTTTCATGTCCTTTTACTACTGAATCTTTTCCGTAGACATTCTTCACTTCAAAATTCGCAAATCCATAATCGTATAATTTCTTTGTTTCATCAAAGCGTGCCGTATGAGATTTTGCTTTTATCACTACAGAAATTAGGCGCATACCATTTCTTTCTACTGTCCCAGTGAAACAATCTCCCGCTTCTGGAGTCGTTCCTGTTTTCAAACCATCTACACCTTCATATTGCTTAATTAAACCTTTTAACATCCAGTTAAAGTTCGCCATATCAATTGGATATTTACCACCCTCTTGGAATGTTTTTTTAGGAATTTTTGCTGTATTCAATATTTTAGGAAAATCTTGAATAAGACGTTGTGCTAAAATTGCACAATCCCTTGCAGACATTTTATTTTTCTCGTCTAGAGTTGTCCCTTCTAGGTGATATCCTTTTAAATCTTGATTTGTTAAGCCTGTAGAGTTTACAAATTTATAATCTTTCATTCCAAACTCTTTCGACTTATCGTTCATCATTTTTACAAAATTGCCCTCTTTACCAGCAATCTCTTCAACTAAAGCAATTGTTGCACCATTTGCAGAATAAATTGCCATTGCCTCATATAACTCTTTTACCGTATAAGAGCCACCATTTTCTAATGGAACATTTGATAATGAACGATCTTGCGAAATCTTATGTGCATATTCAGAAATTTTAACTTTTTGATCCCATTTAAGTTTTCCTTTATCTACCGCTTCATGAACTAAGTATTCGCTCATCATTTTTGTCATACTAGCAATTGCCAATGATTCATCTGCATTTTTTTGATATAAAATTTTTCCGGAATTTGCTTCTATTAAAATTGCTGATCCTGCTTCAACGTCTATAGCAGAAACTGTTTCCGCTGCTGCTCTTCCAAATGTAACGAACATACTAAAAAATAGTGTAAGCACTGTTACTATTGCAATAAATCTCTTGCAAAACATACCTTTCACTTCTGTTACCTCCAATATCTTTGTACTCAAAAAAGCGTTATTCTAACATAATCTCAAAAAAAATAGACAGTGTTCTCAAATTGTATATACATATTAAACGTTAGGATTGCTTTCATATAGACCATCTCATCTGACACTTTTAGGTGCCCTGATACTTTGTATTCCCACGCATATCCTTATTTTTAATCCCCTTATATTTTTTAAAATGATTCGCACTTTCATATTTTTTAGGATTACAATTAATAGACAATCTACATAATACATTTGTTCCACATTTACAAAAAATAAAGTGAAACTTTAATCAGTGGGGGTTTTGTTCATCCCCACTAATTATTAACCCTCACCAATCGGGATTTTAATTATTCAATTGAGCTATTTGCTAGACTTATATTAGAGATAAATTTTCTTTAGTCTAAACCATTAGTTTTTTGTAATAAAAAAACTACACCCAATACTGAATGTAGTTTTTCTAACTAACTAATTTATTTATTTTTTACTTCATTTTTATAAAAAGCAAATAATGGTTCGATGGATGGACTAGATAACAGCGGAATTGCCTTCTCGATCAATTTCCTATCCCAATCAAACCAACGCATTTCCATTAACATGTTTATTTCTGTATCAGTGAATCGTTTCTTTATTTCCTTAGCAGGATTTCCACCAACTATTGTATACGGCGGAACATCTTTACTTACGACAGATCCTGCAGCAACAATTGCACCTTCACCAATAGTAACGCCAGGCATTATTATAGCATTCATTCCAATCCAAGCATCACTTTTAATGACTGTATCGCCCTTAGTTTCATATGATTGTTCAATTTGCTCAGCGAATGGATATACTGTAATCCATTCTGAGTGATGATTATGGTTACCACCCATTAAAATGACTACTCCACTTGCAATGCAAACATAATTCCCAATAATGAGTTTATCAAGATGCCATCCCATCTGTTCAATTGGATTAAACAGTGCTTGTGACTTAGCATCCCCCCACAAATACCTTACACAACCATCTTCAAAATTTTGATGACCATAATACCCTGAATAATAGGAGTACTCTCCTACTTCAATGAGTGGATTTGTTACTATATCTTTTATATATTTTGTTTCTGACCAATGATTAAATAATGGATGCTTCATAACTTTATTCCTCGCTTCTAAGTATTATATATTTTGCTATTTACTTAGAAGCTTACTACGACTGCTACATTTTTTAGCTTTCTCAAACGACGAATCATTATCTTCAAGCCTTTCTTTTATAATAGAAAAAGCATAACGCAATACATTACACTAGTCAAATTGTGTAATTTTGAACACATCTTAAACAGTGTAATACTGCAATAACAACATGAAAACACTCTAACTTCGATACAAATACTATATTTATTACATTTAGTTCATATTTTGTAAAAAAATCTTAATTGCCATGACAAAGCAAACAATAACCACTATTGGTCGTATTAATGACGTCCCTTTTGTAAGCACCATCTTCGCCCCAATATATGACCCTATAATTTGACCAAGCATCATAATCAATCCAATTGTCCAATCGATTTGGCCAAAAATAATAAAATACAACAAAGCAGCGAAATTACTAGTAAAATTCAAAATCTTAGCATTTGCAGTTGCCCGTGTAGCACTATATCCATATAAAAGAATGAACGCTAAAGCAATCAAGCTACCTGTTCCTGGGCCGAAGAAACCATCATAAAATCCAAGGAATGGAGCCACTGTTAACGCAAACAACAACATACTTATTTTTCTCGGTCGATCTTCGTTTGCTATATTTGGAGATAATAGAAAATAAAGACCAATAATAATAAGTAAAAAAGGTAATATCATGATTAGATATTCTGCCCGTATCTGTAAAACAAGCCATCCACCCAAAACTGATCCAAAAAAGGTCATTAAGATGGACAAACGCATTTCTTTAAGATTAATTTCTTTCTTCTTAATAAAAAACACTGTCGCCATGAGAGTTCCGCTACTCCCTTGCAATTTATTAGTTGCTATCGCTACAGAAGGAGACATACCTACTAATAACATTATCGGGATAGTTATCATACCACCGCCTCCAGCAATTGTATCTATCCACCCTGCTAATACAGCTACTAAAAATAGTAATATGAGTAATTCAATAGTAAAATCCATACAAAGAATATGGGAAGGCTTGAGCTATTATACCCCAAACCTCCCCATCGTCCCTCCTCTCTTTAAACTAGTTAATAATATCTGTAAAGTAACTTTCTTTCTGATCACGTAATCGGCTGGAAACGTACTGCCTGCAAACAATTCTTCTTCCGTACTTATTATCTCCAATCGGAATTTTATATTCTTCCTCAGATAACCTTTCCCTACCATGAGTTACATTTGTTTGTTTACCATAGTATGAATTTGGAATAATTAATAAATCTTCAGATGTAAGTGGAACCTTATAAGTGGGCGTTGTTCGTAAGAGTTCTAAAAACATGTCAAATTTCAATTTTTCTTCTTCACTTTTTCCCACATAAATCAATCTATTTTCTGCTCCATTCAAACAAGTTGCAATAATATCACCATTATCATCCAAAAATATGATTTGGTTTATTTCCCCTACAAATCCCGATATTTCACCATCCGCCATTCCTGCGATATGAGCAATAGGCATTTTACTTATCGCCAATATATCATCTTTACTGAAGTGATTTTCTTCAAGATGCTTTTGAAGTAATTTTGGCGTTCCAATATGAGTTTGAGTTTTTAAATTTAACACTCCTTTTAATAAAAGAGCATCAACTCTAGTAAATTTTCCACAAGTAATTTCAGACACTATTCGTTCCACGGATTTATTAAGTCTATTTGATACAATTTCTAAATTCGTATTGAATATTTTCAATCTTGCTTCAATATCTGATTGGTCTTTCATGTCTGTATACACTGTGGCATCGTTATGTTGATAAAAGTTCCCGCCACCGGTGCTTGCACCGACATTTCGCAAAACTTCATCGTTGTTCAAAGGGGAAATGAGGTGAAATCTATTTTTCCCTGCATGTTCGGATGGGTGAATTAAAGCATCATAATTAAAAAGTGTGGCAAAAAGCCATGTGACCCATTCTGCATAAAAATATTTTTTCATTCTATCGTCTTCGTCTTCACCATAATTAAAACCTTTGCGATTTTCCCCAGGTAATAGGGTTTCCATAGGATCACATGGAATATTTTTAATAAGAGTAGGTGGTACGTTTCCACCACAATTCGCTACTTTTATCATATGTAGTAGTTTTTTCATATCTGAATTCGAAGTTTTCTTTGAATAATCAATCAAACAATTAAGCCACTCTCTTGAAAAGCTTGCAGCTATTTCTTGATCACAAGTATAAGGATTATGAGTTTTTAATTCATGGTCTATTAGATTCTTGATTTTATCCTTCAATACATTAGGAATGCTAATTTCTTCGATTTCTGTAATCTGCAGTATTCCTTTATTCATTATAAAACCTCCGTTGTTTTATTTTTTCACCATATCTTCTATTAAATAAACTACCTACTTCTTTTTTGCTCCTTTGCTTTTCGTCAGAGCTATTACAGTTACCAAATTACAGAGCATAAACGTGGAGTAAACAAAATTTCTTTTTAGTTACATTAACCCCGTAAATCTCCATTAAATTAGTATATTTAATGGAGATTTCTTTTCATACTTTACTTTCAAACTATGTTTATAGGATTTTCAATTCAAGCACAAATATTCCTTTCCCTAGAATTTTCCTAAGATTGAAATCAGAATTTTCAATACACTAATATTAACAATAAAAATATAACACGAAACCAAAAAATGTAAACGAATAGTTTTTTTATAAAAAATAGTCAGACTATTTTAAGGTAATTTGTATTTCATTGAACTAACTGTAATAAAGTGGAACTTTAATCAGCCCTCACCAATCGGGATTTTACGGGCAACAGGGCCCCCGCCTAACTTCTTTGCTTCCGCTGAATTTTGAGGTGGGGGTCTTATTACCCGGCAAATAGCGGATAAAAAAGCCCCCTAAATGATAGAGGACTTTCTTTACAAGAATATTCTATTTTAAAATCCTTACTTACCTTTTATTTTAAAAGATATTGCTGTAACTTCTTTATTAATAGTTCCGTCCCCTCTGGACTTACAATAATCTTCCCATTCGCTAACGAAATATTGCTGTCTGAAATATCACCTGTAAGTGCACAAGCTCTTGGAGATTGATATTTTCGTAAAATAATCTGATCCTCTTCTATAAACATTTCAAGAGAATCTTTTTCTACAATTCCTAAACTCCGTCTTATTTCCATTGGAATAACAATACGCCCCATGCTATCTGCTTTACGAGTAATCCCTCTTGATTTCATAAAATGCCACCCTTTATTTTTATCTAATATTACGGTACTTATTTTAGCAATAAACAACAATAAGGAATAGTTCGTATTACAGTACTTTTTTTAGGAATAAATACCAATTAAAAATAGCTTATGTTAGGATTGTTTCTTGTTTATTCTTCATTTTTAATATATTTATCCTTGATCATTTTTATATATTGTTTTCTTTCTGTTAGTTCAAATATAAATAATGCCTTTTTTATGTATGTTAAACCAACTTCATTAGAGTGCTGAACTTTCAATAAAATTGCACCTTTTTCAAAAAACAATTCACCTAATAAGTATAAAGTATTCATATTTATGGCTAATTTTATACCTATTTCACTATACTTAATCGCTTTCTTCATATTGATTTGCAAGGTGTAGACATTTTGTTAACGTATGAATGAGTCTTAATTTGATTTCTTTTTCTCTAGGAAATTCTATCTTATTAAAATTAATTAAACTTTGTTTTAATATATTTATGCTTTTCTCATACTCTTCATTTTCTGCATGTATTATAGCAATTGAATTCATTATGCTTATTTCTTTTTCTGATAAAAAGTTACTACTACTTAAAGTTTGTTTTAGTGCTCTATTTAAAATGTCAAAAGCATTAATTGTTGCTCCATTTACATAATATATAGCAATCGCTTCATGCCATAATAGAAATTGTTTATCTTCTTTTGATTGGAAATTATTTTCGTTTTTCTCTTTTTTCACTATTTCGTAAAGCTCATTATATTCTTTTTGTTTCACACAATCTCTCATTACACATTTTACATTTTCAATATATTTTATTTTTTTATTTTTGGTCAGTGCAAATATATAATTTGGATCAATACCAAGTCTTTCAGATAGTTGATACAACAATATGCTAGATGGATAAATAATCCCTTTTTCTATCTTACTAATTTGGCTTTGTGAACATATTCCATGACATAATTCAGATTGTGACATATTTTTTTTCTTTCTAAGTTCTTTAATAATAATACCAAGATTGTAGAATTCCATCTTTCCTCCCTCAAATGTAACACTTTATGAGTATAAGAATATTTTCCAACTTTTAATGTAATGTAAAATTAGTATAGTTACAATTACTATTTATATAGATTTATAGTTTTTCACAAACTTGTATCACAATATGAGAAATTATTACAATAAAGTTCACTAATAACCAATGGGAGTTTTATTCATCACCACTGATTATTAGTCCACTCCAAGCAGGCGTTTACAGGTAGTTCGATTTCTTTGTCACAGCTAAATTTTGAGGTGAGAATCTTATTGCCCGCAAATAGCGAAATTAAAAGAAATAAATATGATTTTTGACCTTTATTTCTTTTAATAGTTTCTTTTGATTTTATATAAACAATTTCGAAGGGGCTTATTTTATGAAAAGAATATTAACCGAAAGAGAATTAGAAGTGGCTATTTATGTAGCAAAAGGATATACAGATGCAGAAATTTCCAGAAAAATATATGTTACCCCTAGAAGAATTTCAACGATAATTAATCATATTAAAGAAAAATGGCATATTAATTCTAGAGTGGAATTAGGTATTTTAGTTTATCATTATGGTTTTATAGATGCACCCTTATTTTCTAATAAGGAAATTCAGCTATGCAAAAAGGTTGTACAGTAGATAGCAGAATATAAAAAGGTTAGAGAATTAACTTCTCTAACCTTTTTATATTCAATATTAGCTTTTAAACAGCCCTAATGCTACCATTAATCCTGTTATCTGTTCAACCTTGTATAAACACAAAAAAGAATTAGCCCTTCCTACTTTTCAAAACTAGTTACAATTCTCTCTTTCATTTTCTGTATTACTTCACTGCTCAATACTTTTTGACCAGCAGGAAGTTTTAATATGGCAGCGGCACCTTTGCTAAGGTATATTTCTTGATCATTATTTTGATTTACTACCAATATTCCTTGCCCTTCAAATTCGAAATAACTAATATCTTTTGTTTCATTTGTATTATTTTTTATTGCTTTATATAATCCATATAAATCTTTACTTCTATTTTCTCCGCCCGTTCGAATCGGTTCAGTATCATTCGCAACAATTAGTCCTTCTGGCTGCTCACCCTTCATAATAAACCACAGCTTTTCATTTGTTGGTAATAGCAATTGCTTAAATTCAGAGCTATTTAAAATTTGCTGTGCTGGAATTGTTGCATAGATTGGTAACGAAAATGGAGATGTTGTTATTTTTTCAAAATTTAAATTTTCAGAAGAACTTCCCTTACTATATTGATAATCTTTTAATGCGATCGATTGTACTGATTCACTTTTATTTTTTGATGCATAACTAATTTTACTAGCGAAAATAATAACGGTCATTAAACACATGCACGGTATCACAAGCTTAAGTAGATTTCCCATTTATGAACCCCCGCTTTTAATATTATTAGTTTGCATGGATATTATAAACAGTTTCACTCCACCAAAAATTATTATTGTTATGGAACGTACTGAAATTATGATTATAATGATCACCATACCAAGGGTCCATGTACGTTATATAATCTGTTCCATTTGTCCCTTTATAAAATCCATCAAGTACTAGAAAGTGTCCGATGTTAGCTCCATTTTGCCACATAATGAGTACAATCATCGGCTGATTACTATTAATTTGACTTTTGAACCAATCATACGATTTTGCTCCAGAACTTATAGCTGAACTAACACCATATCCCGATAATCCATATTGTATTTCACGTGAAGTTGCAGGATTATTATATGATCCACCCTTAACATACCTAACGTACTGATCTTGTGAAGGAGTTTTCCCAAAATAATTTAAAACTGAAACCGAAGTGCCTGCCCAACACCAATTTGATCTTTCTTGTAATATGTTAGGTACAGATAATTTACGGTCTATTGGTGTACTTGGAGGATTTCCATTAATATACGCTGACGTTACATATACTTTTTTTCCATCTTTAAAATAGTAAAACCAACGATTATCTAAATTTCCTGTCCAGTAATCTTTAACCGCTTCACCATACTCCCATCCTTTAAAAGATACTTTTGTATTTCCGGGAATCACATCTACAATATTTGCATTCAAACTTTTCGCCTCTCTAACATTTACATTCAATGGAGCTGTTGTCCCTGAAAATTCAACTTCTTCTGCTATTATTTTCTGAACACCAATAAAACTAAATGTGAAGAACAATAAAACCATACAAACAATAAAATGCTTTCTTCCCTTCATTTCTCCACCCCTTCATCAGTACTAAAAAACATCAACAATTCATCCTTATTAATTGTTCAAGCTTAATATTACATACTAACGAAAAATGACTTCTCATAAAGTAAAACTTTAATCAGTGGGGGTTTTATTCATCCCTCACTGATTATTAGTTAAACTAATCGGGCTTTTACGGGCTGCCCGATCCCCACCTAACTTCTTTGCTCTCGCTGGATTTTGAGGTGGGAGTCTTACTGCCCGGCAAATAGCGAGATAAATTCCAATACAAAAAAGGAGCCTATAAATTTTTATAGGCTCCTTTTTATTTCGTCGTTATTACTTAGCTAATTCTTTCGTAACCTTCATTACATCAACGAAGAATCCCCAGTTATTCACTACAGAAGAGATACTGATATGTTCATCTGGAGTGTGGACGTTAAAGATGTCTGGTCCGAATGAAATTGCATCTAATTCAGGCATCTTTTGAACGAATGCGCTACACTCAATCCCCGCATGTACAGCGAAGATTTCAATTTCTTTATTGTATTTTTCTTGATGTACTTTTTCAAATAAATTACGAATTTGTGAGTTTGGATTGTATGGCCATTCTGGATACTCTGACTCTATTTCAAATGTAGCACCAACTAATTCAGCAATATATTTGATTTCTTCTGCAACATGTTGTTTTAAACTACTTACAGAACTTCGCACTTCGTTACGTAATTTAATTTCATCTTGCAACGTTTCAATAACGCCTAAATTTGTTGAGCTTTCTACAAGACCTTTAATATCCATGCTCATACTTTGAATACCATTCGGAATTAAGAATAATGATGAAATAAGCTGCTTTTGTGTCTCTTTAGCAAATACTTTTTCAACTGTTTCATCCAATTTTGTCAGTGTAACATGAACATCTGAATCAACAGCACGCATTTCTTCTTGTAATACACGTGTCCATGATTCTAGTTTTTCTTCTACTTGCCCTACATCTTCTGTACGAATTAAAATTGTAGCTACACTTTCACGCGGAATTGCATTCGTTTTTAATCCGCCGTGAACTTCACTTATGTTAAACTCCGTATGTGCTGATAAATCACGTAACACTCGTCCTAATACTTTGTTCGCATTACCGCGTTGTTTATCAATTTCCATACCAGAATGTCCGCCTTTTAGACCGCCAACATATAGACGGTATGCATCCATATTCGCTGGTGTTTCATCCCAAATTACGGGAATTGTTTCAACAGCTTTCGCACCACCTGCACTACTTACAAGTAATTTATGATCTTCTTCAGAATCAATATTTATAAATATCTTTCCTTCAAAATGATTTGGATCAATAGCAAAAGCCCCGCCCATTGTCGTTTCTTCTTCAGTAGTGATAACGACTTCAAGTGCTGGATGCGGAATTTCTTTTGAATCTAATAAAGCTAATGCATACGCAACTGCAATACCATTATCCGCACCTAAAGTTGTTTGATTTGCATATAACATGTCCCCAATGATTCGTAATTCAATTGGATCTTTTTCAAAATCATGTACTGTTGCTTGATTTTTTTCGCAAACCATATCCATATGACCTTGAATAATAATAGCTGGTACATTTTCATAACCAGCTGTTGCTTCTTTTTTAATAATGACATTTAATGCTTCATCTTGAATGACTTCTAAGTTACGCTCTTTTGCAAAGCCCACTAAATAATCACTAATTTCCTTTTCATTACCTGATCCTCTAGGAATCTTTGAAATTTCTGCAAAATGATAAAATACAGGGTGCTTTGTTAATTGTTCTAAAGTAGAATACATTTTTCAAGCTCCTCTCAAAATGAAAAAATAGTATGTAAGTCTTTTATCATTATACCATGATTCATTATTTTACCTTTCTTTTAACTTTTATTGTTCATTTTATTTACAACACTCATACAACATTATAAGGGCGTTGTAAGCTATATCGATTTTTCTCATTTAATAATAGTCGTATACTTTTTAAAGAAACACATTAAAGGAGATAAAGAAAATGAAAAAGTTTGCAGCAATTATTACACTATGTTTATTATTTTTTAGTTTTACTATTGGCTGTGAGAGAGCGTCACTAAATAAAATTGGTAAAGATGTATATTACATGCAGATAAAAGGCGAAGGAGCTATCGAAAAAGTAGATGGTAGAAACTTACGAAACTATACGCTGCCCGCATATCATGAAGATGGTGTCAAAAAACAAATTACATTTAGAAGTACAAAAAAAGAAAACGACCATAAATTAAATGAAGACGCGTTTTTACGCCTTTATGTAGATCAAGATGATAATAGCAAAAATGAAATATCATCAATTGAAGTAAAGTCCTATGAAGAGATTCAGAAAACAGATTTACCTAAAAAAGTAAAAGATAAGTTTACTATTAAATAAAAAACAAAAGAAAATGCTCTATGCATTTTCTTTTGTTCTTTTCACTTGTATATATTTTGAACTACTATTATTCATCAGTTTCTCTAACCGATTTATATTCTCCGTTAATGCACCTTTCACAAGAGAGAAATCTGTATTGGATTCTTCTTTTTTTTCTTTAAAAAACGAAGACTTTTGTACATTGACTTCAGCCATCTCTTCTCCCCCTTTTCAAAAAGATACAACCTTTTATTTATATTATATAGCAAATGTAGAAAGAGTGTACACTTATGATTTTCTTTTTAATTCTTCTTCTAATTCTTCTACTTGCTGCAACGCATCCCCTTTTATTAAAGAGAAATCTGTTGTATCTTCGTTATCTTCTTTAAAAAAATCATTGTCATAATCTTTTACCACTACAATCACCTCTACATGCTAGTGTAGGAATGATTGTCCAATTTTATTCAACTTTGTCGGATTTTGTTTTTAATTTATGTATAGAAGAAAAGGACAGAAAAAGATTCTGTCCTTATTTACTAAAATAACTATGATGTATTGTTAAATTATATACATTTTCAAAATCCCGATCTTGCAGGTTATTTTTCTTTCCATCAATAACAATGAAAACATCACTTACTATTTTTGCTGGTATAATCCCGACATTTTCTACTTGCACTGCTTTCTGCTCATTCAATTGCTCGATATGTTCTAACGGAACGATAATACTAAATTGCGAGCGAATACCACGAAAGTTTGTATTTAATTCCTTTGCCGCTTCAAAAACAACAATTTTCGCGCCAATTTTTTCCCCATATGAATCTAAAAATACATTTAAGCTCTTTGTATATTCTTCTTCCGTATGCCATTCCATCGTACCGAAAACTGCTGGATTAACATTTTGAATAATTGTGGTGTATATTTCTCCTCTCGCTTTAGATGCAATTAATGATCGTTTTATTGATTGAACTGTCTTGCCAATATCGCTAAATTTCGCACCCCATATTTCTGAAATATTAGGCGTTAAAATGAACGCAATATCAACAAAAATAACCATTGCAGTAAACATTAAAAGATTTTTCCAGAGGGTTAAATCAATTCCTTTTATCATGAAATACACGGTGACAGATATGATAAACAAACCATACCAAGTCTTTCTAATACGTTGCTTTTTCTCCTCGTACAACTCCTCATTTTTCCAATAAAAGAAAACAAGGACTACAAAGAAAATCGCTAAAACAAATAAGCCAATTCGAATGTTAGAGATCATTAATCACATCACCCTCCATTCAAAAACTACTCACGATATCATTACATGCGCAAGCTGCTCTCTTTATGACAAAAGACATGGACAAGCTTCTAAATTTAGCTACATCGCATATATATTAGAAGGTACCACGTCTTTTATCCTGCTATTTGTGGGCAGTAAGACCCCCACTGATTAAAATTTTACTTTACCATGAGTCTATATTGTATATGTAGACAAGCATTCATTTCAAATTTTCGTATTAAAAAGAAATATGTTTCGGAATTTCCCCTTCAGGTACTTCTCCATCCATACTTAAATAATAATGACGAATCGGACGTAAGTTTTCGTCTAATTCATAAACAAGCGGAATACTAGTTGGAATATTTAATGAAACTACACCATCACTCGAAAGGTTGTCTAAGTATTTTACTAGCGAGCGAATTGTGTTACCGTGTGATGAAATAATTACTTTATTACCATTTTTTAATATCGGCGCAATTTCTGAGTGCCAATAAGCAAGTACTCTCTTCTCCGTATCCTCTAAACATTCAGTTAATGGAAATTCACCTTTTTTGAGTGTTTTATATCTTGGATCGGTCGCTTCATATCGAGGATCGTCTTCAGTAAGAGCCGGTGGTCTTACATCAACACTTCTTCTCCAAATATGAACTTGCTCCTCACCATATTTTTGAGCAGTTTCATCTTTATTCAACCCCTGCAATGCACCATAATGTCTTTCATTTAGCTTCCAAGATTTATGTATTGGGACCCAAGTAAGATCCATCTCATGAAGTACAATCCATAACGTCCGAATTGCGCGTTTTAATACAGATGTATAAGCCACATCAAAAGTATATCTGTTTTTCTTTAATATTGCTCCTGCTTCTCTCGCTTCACTTAATCCATTCTCTGATAGATCAACATCTGTCCATCCAGTAAAGCGATTTTCAAGATTCCATAAACTTTGTCCGTGACGAATAAGTACAAGTTTTATCATTATAATTCCCCTTTCGGAAATGTGAATTTTATTGTTCCATTGCGTACACGTATAAAGTATCTAGTAATGTATCTTTTTATCCATTCACTCTATAACCAAACGATAGTTGCCAAATGTATGGATAAAATTTGTTCTTTTTCAAACTATAAAAACAGAAGTTTTTCATTATTTTTGATCGACTGGTATTTCCCGTTTTGATATCCAAGCATCAAAACCTGATCGACTATTTGCCATTTCATTCATAACTTGATGCCAATTGTCTTCACATGATTCACCAAATTTTGAAAAAATAGCGCCCATTTGTTGTCTTTGTACATCGCTCAATTTTTTCTCTAAATCTGCACCTTGTTCTGTTAAAGACAACTGTTTCACACGGCGGTCATGCGTAGCTTCATTACTCTCAATTAAGCCCTTTTCCACAAGTTGACGTAGTGGCCCGTGGAGAGCTTGTTTACTTATTTCTAATAATGATAATAACTCATTTACACTTATCCCTGGAAAACGTGCGATAAAAAATAAAATTCGATGATGTACTCGTTGAATGCCATATTCTTTTATAATTTCATCTGGCTTTTCAGTAAATGTTTTATATGCAAAATAAAATAATGCTAATGCCTCATTCATCTGTTCTTCTTTATGTTGTGTCATCTACTTTCCCCCTGTATGTAAATTATACCACAATCTAGTAATGAATATTTTAATCAACTTATTAGAACCTGTTTAGTCTATTGAAACATTCACTGCATAATTAGGAGATGATTCATTTGAAAAAAATATACTGTAAGTACATATTTATTGGATAGACTACACGAATTAGGAATTGAACATACATTCGGGGTTCCTGGTGATTATAATCTTGCCTTTTTAGATGATGTAGTACCACATGAAAATTTAAAGTCGATTGTATTATTAGTATTGGTGTGAAGTTAACTGATACTATTACAGGCGGCTTCACACAAGGTTTTACAAAAGAACAAGTTATAGAAATCCATCCCTACACTGTGAAAATTATAGATAAAAAATACGGTTCAGTTGTAATGCAGGATATTTTACAACATTTAAGTGATTCAATTGAGCATCGTAATAAAGATACTCTTGACGTTAAGCCATTTATTTTAAAATCATCTCTTTTTACTGAAGAGTTCAATCCCAAATCACAAATGGTCACACAAAAACGTTTTTGGCAGCAAATGTACCATTTCTTACAAGAAAACGACATCTTAATTGTAGAACAAGGAACACCTTTCTTTGGTAGTGCTGCTATCCCTCTACCTAATAACACTGCATATGTAGGACAACCGTTATGGGGATCTATCGGATATACACTGCCCGCTCTAATTGGTACACAGGTCGCCAATTTATCACGGCGCAACATTTTAATTATTGGTGACGGTTCTTACCAAGTAACTGCCCAAGAGTTATCAACTATACTACGTCAAAATTTAAAACCGATTATATTTTTAATCAATAACAACGGATACACTGTTGAACGTGCCATTCACGGCCAAAACCAACCATATAATGACATACAGATGTGGGATTATACTAGCTTGCCGAACCTATTCGGATCAGAAGAAAAAAGCCTAACATTTAAAGTGGAGAATGAAACAGAGTTAACAGAAGTCTTAACAAATATAACTTTTAATAAGAATCAACTTATCTTTATTGAGGTAATAATGAGCCAAAGCGATCAACCTGAATTGTTAGCTAAACTCGGGAAAAGATTCGGTCAGCAAAATTCTTAATATAAAAAAACTAATTATACAATTGGTAGTGTAAAATTTGTTTTGAGAATAATTTCGACACTCAAAATACATAAGGAAAAGGATGGAAAGCACCATCTTTTTCTATTTTAAGAGCGTTCTTCGACTAACGCCCCGTGTGACAAGCAAAAATTCTTAATCCATCTTTAACTTTATAGCTTTTGTCGCAATAAATGTTTTAATATGCTTATCTAATATCCTTGTCCCACCAAAATCATCCTCATAAAAACCTGTCATAGCAAAACCAGCTTCAATTTGGCCTTGGATTTGGTCTTCTAAAGTATGCGCATATTCTATTGTTTGATTTGAATCGATGTAATCTTGAACTTCATCCTCTGGCAAATAATCCAATGTTGATGAAGGAATTGAATGTTTAACATCAAGAATACCTTTTTGTTCTTGGTTATCATCAAAGATCCATAGTAATGGATTTGTAAATCCAGCAATAAGAATACCTTTATTCTTTAAAACCCTAGAAACTTCATTCCATACAAGATGAACATCTTTTACAAACAAATTAGAGACAGGATTTACAACAATATCAAAATATTCATCCTCAAAGTCACCAAGGTCTGACATATCTCCTTGTACGGTTTTTAAAGTCAAACCATCCCGTTTTGCTACCTTTTTATCTTGTTCCAATTGCTTCTTAGATATATCAGTAACTGTTACATCTGCTCCAGCAGCAGCTAGAACAGGTGCTTGTTGTCCACCACCTGACGCTAAGCAAAGTATCTTTAATCCATCTAATGACTTTGGAAACCACTCTCTAGGAACTGACTTTTCCGTAGTGACTGTAATCTCCCATTCACCTGATTTGCTTTTCTCAATAATCTCGCTACTTACAGGCTGCGTGTATCTAGAACCTTCTTCAACCTTCTTATCCCATGCATTACTGTTTTGTTGTGTAGTATCCATTGCGATTAGTCCTCCAAACGATCTAGTGGCATTCAATGTGTAAGCTTATTAACTATTTATACTTTCCTTTTCCTATTAACCTGCCTGATAGTTCATACATAGTTGTTTACATTTATATTAACAGATAAATACTAATAATTACTAAAAATTCTAAAAAGACACAAAAATATACATCTATTCCATCATTCATTTAAAATAATCGTAGAATTGGTAAGTTTTAAACAACTCATTTCCACAAAAAAAGCATTCCAAAACTGTTGACAGTTGGAACGCTTTTTTATGTTATTTCATTTTTCAAGCTTTTAACTAAATCCATTAAACAAATAAGCTACGCTTTTTCTTTTTTATTCAGCAAGAGTTAACTGCCAAGATACACCATACTTATCATTTAACCAGCCAAACTTTTTACTAAACGGATAAGAACCTAAAGGCATGAGAATTGCTCCATCCTGCGCTAGTTTATGAAAGACCGTTTCAATTTCTTCTTCTGTCTCACAAGTTACATAAAGAGACATAGCTGGAGTGAATGTAAAATTATGATTTACATAACTATCAATACACATAAACTCTTGGCCATTTAGCGTAAAAGTTGCATGAATTACAGTTCCCTCTTTACCAGGTCCATTTTCATCGTAGCGAGAAATACTTACAATTTCCGATTGATCAAATAGCGACGTATAAAAATTCATTGCTTCCTCAGCTTTGCCTTCAAACATTAAAAACGTAGTAATTTTTTGATTTGTGTTACTCATATGGAGACAGCCCCTTGTTATATATTTATGTAAAACATAAGTCGGCCAAAAAACCGAACGTATATTCCTATAAGTGTATTGTCTATAAAAACGATGAGTTTGTCAATTATCTACTTTCTTATTTCTTCTTAAATAATGCTGTCCAAAGAAATGATTCTCCAAACATTTCTTTCGGTTGTTTCATTTGTTTCATCCTTCTAATCTCAATTACCTCAAATTCTTTAAATATCTCTCTTAACTTTTCTTCCGAGTATGCAAGACCACCTTGTAGACTCCATTCTCTATATACGTCCCAATCTGTTATTTCTGATCCATTTCGCTCATCTAAATTGCCTGCTGCAAAACATGTTAATCCGAAATAACCACCCGATTTTAATGAGTTTTTAATTAAATCCACATAATTTATTCTTCTATGCGGTGGAATGTGATGCAAACAGCCCGAATCATATACAAAATCAAATTCGTTTTGAACCTCTAAATTAAAAATTGAATTACAAATAAAATGAATTTCTACCCCTTTTGCCAATGCCCTCTCTTTTGCCCAGTTAATGCCTTCTACAGATAAATCCACTGCTGTTACATCAAATCCTTGAGTCGCTAAATAAATGGCATTTCTACCTGGACCACATCCAAGTTCTAATACCTTCCCTTTTGAAACTCTCTCTTTTTGTATATTCGAAACTAGATTCTCATCTGGAACATTTTCAAAAAACGGAACATCCTTTTCTCTATTCTCATAAAACTCATTCCAAAATGGTTCTGCAGGTCTTAATAATGAATCAAGCATTTTTAAGATGTCTTCTTGTGTGTGTAACGTTTCAGTTTTCATTAATACCCCTCCATGAATTAATGGTCAGAAAATTATTATATATCTTTTTGAACTTTCAGACGAATAAAGGCTCCACATTTTAATTTTTTCTTTATTCTTTAAATTATTTTAAATACGGTAAATGAAATTATAAACTTTACTCTTATGGTGCAAATGCACGCCAACCTATTATTAAATACAAAAAGAGCCACAAATTTTTGTGACTCCTTCTGCATTAATAATTATATCAGGATTTTTTATTATATAGCGATTTCTCTATTAACAAACGATATATCTCTTCATCCAGATTACCATTTCATACTTTAACGGCCACGTCTTTGCTGACCTTGCTTTGTACTACCTTTTTTATTACTTGACTTATTAAATGATCGGTTATTTTCATTTCTTGAATCACTTCTCGAGCTATTTCTCGAATCACGTCTTGATTCACTTCTTGAACCTTCGCGGCTATCTCTTTGACGATTTTGACCTGATTTCTTTGGAGCCGGCTTTGGTACCGGTTTTCCATTTTCATCTACACGTTTTATCTTCGGTTGTTCGATTATTTCTCTTTGTATTGGTGCACCAAGCGTTTTTTCAATTTCTTCTAAATGTTTTTCATCTTTCGCTGCAACGAACGTAATTGCAAGACCTGATCCACCTGCACGTCCTGTTCGGCCAATGCGGTGAA
Source organism: Bacillus sp. Root131 (assembly GCF_001429475.1). NCBI lineage: Bacteria > Bacillati > Bacillota > Bacilli > Caryophanales > Bacillaceae > Bacillus > Bacillus sp. Root131. The sequence continues at coordinate 1,031,353 of NZ_LMJQ01000001.1, read as the reverse complement.
TATAACTTTCTACATCTTCAGGGATATCAAAGTTAAATACGTGCGTTACACCATCTACATCAAGTCCACGAGCTGCTACATCCGTTGCGATTAAGTACTGAATTTTAGCTTCGCGGAAACTCTTCATAACTCTTTCACGTTTCGCTTGAGGTATATCACCATGAAGTTCAGCACAATTATAACCTAGTCCTTTTAAATTATCATAAAGCTTACTTGCTCTAACCTTTGTACGACAGAAAATAACTGCTAAAAATGGCTGGTCACGATCCATAACAAAACGAAGTGCATCTGGCTTTGCACGATCTGTCGTCTCAATGACACGCTGCTCAATTGTATCTACCGTTACTTCTTCACTTTGTACTTGAATCATTTGCGGCTCATCCATATAACGCTTCGCCAATTTTTTAATATCTTTTGGCATCGTTGCTGAGAATAACATCGTTTGTTTACTACCAGGTGTCTCATCTAAAATATCTTCAATATCATATAAGAAACCGAAATAAAGCATTTGATCCGCTTCATCTAGTACAATCGTTGAAAGATTACTTAAATCAATTGTTTCGCGTCGTATATGATCTAATAATCGTCCTGGTGTTGCAACAACAATATGTGTATTACCTTTTAATTTTCTCAATTGTTGTGCTACATCTTGCCCACCATAAATCGCTAGTACATTAATATCTTCTCTTTGAACAAGCATTTTTTTAATTTCAGTTGTAATTTGCAGAGCTAGTTCCCTTGTTGGTGCAACAATTAAAGCCTGAACATCACTAGACTCTGGATTGATTTTTTCTAAAATCGGTAACACAAATGCTAACGTTTTACCCGTTCCAGTTTTCGCCTGCCCAATAATATCTTTACCTGACAGAATAACTGGAATTGCCTTTTCTTGAATTGGTGTTGCTTCTGTAATTCCATTTTCACGTAATGTATGATTAAAAGTTTCACTAATTCCTAATTCTAAAAAGTTTTTCAAATAGACCACTTCTTTTCCTTATTTTTCACATTAGCTTTCATTGTACCATTTGTTTCGCTAAATATGAAAAATAAAAAAATTCTTATCTTCTTTTTTTATATTCATCCTGTACTAGATGGACAAATTCTTTTTGCTTTTTCTCGGATTTTATTAATGGTTCCATATTTGCAGAAGTCAAAATATACTTTTTAATTTTTCTATTACTCCAAATTAAACTTGTATACTTCGGATCTTCATGTAGATTTCGAAACCACTCTAATTCACTTAATTTTGCAATATGGTGTTTCAATTTCATGTCATTTCGAGGATAAAACAAAATAACATTTGCTATTACATCAAATAACGAACCCATCTTCTCCCTCCTATATCCTTGCTCAAATTATATATATTCTTTTGTACATATACATTTCAATTTTACCGAAATATACTGTTACTGATTTGGTTGAAATCGCAAAATATATGAACTAAAAAACCGATCTTTTTGATTTAGGAAAGACCGGTTTTCATTATTTTATAAAGTCAGCTTTCCTCCATGGTAGCAATAATACTGTGCTGCTTTAAGACTTTTAATCCTATTTAAAGACTTTTCCGCCCTTTCTATATCTAAGCAAAAATCCGGATTAGCTATTACTAACTCACGATTCTCTTGAACCGCTGCATCTCCTGTAATTACACAGTCTAAATTCGGAAAATATAATGAAATATGCCCCGAAGTATGTCCTGGCGTCGCTACTATTTGACATTCATTATTCAAAATCATTTGACCATCATGTACTTTTTCATCGACGGAAATATGTTTTATATTTTTTAACTGTTGAATAAACCATTTACCAAATTCTTTTTCTTCATTTGGCATACGTTCTAACATTTTTTCGGCTTGAGCCAACCTCTCTGATCTTATATCACCACTAATATAGTTAGATTCAATTTCACTAGCAATAACATTAATATTTGGATATTTCATTTTAAAATCATATAAAGCCCCTATATGATCGTCATCATAATGGGTAATAATTATATTCTTTAAGTTTTTCATCTCATATCCATGTTTTAATATTGCATTTTCAATTAAAGGTAAAAAACTTGGATATCCTGTATCGACTAACGTTAATTCATTATGTAATATAATTAAACTTGGATAAATACATTGTTTTTGCCCGTTAAATTCGAATTCAATTGGTAGTTCTATTATTTTCATTTTTCTTCCCCCATACCGCTTATAAAATGCATAATAATAACTAAATCATCCACATACATTTTACAATATATATACTATGTAACGGAACACTGTGAATCGTGGCATAATCCACATTATATTATTTTGAACAGGTAATCCCCTATTTTTATGGAAATATATAATAAGAAAAACAATAACATTGATTAATCTCTCACTTCTTTGTCTATCCTTTTAAAAAATCTATGTTTTTGTAAAAGGAGTATTTATATGGAGAAACAGACACTTTGGAAAAAGTTCAAAAAAAGCTCTGTAAACCTCGGTAAATCCAGCGTATATGAAAGTATTATCTTATTCTACACAATGAAAAAGAAAGAATTACCTACTAAAGCGAAATTCATAATATTAGCCGCTTTATCTTATTACGTATTAACAATTGATTTCATTCCAGATATAGCTGCTATTATTGGGATTGGCTTATTAGATGATGTTTTAGCAATCGCTGTAGCGCATAAATATGTTATGCGCCATGCAGATGCTGAAATTCGAGAGAAGAGCAAGGTAAAAATGGAGTCATTATTTACTTCAGCACAAGCATAATTAAACTAACTAGTCATTTACATACCTTTTTACTTTCAAAAAAGCTAACTGTAATTAATGATAGTTCAATCTCACTGAACATTACTCTTCACTATGAGAGCATTGCAGAATAAATCCCTAAACAAAAGCATTTCTCTTAGCTCTCAAACCGTAAACAAATAGGGTGTCAGCACGTGTTCCTAAGTTCTGACACCCTTTTATTTGTTCTTATATCTATCTGCTATACAGTTGCATGTGTCCCCTTATACAAAACTGCTATTGCCGCGACTATAAGGATCATACCCATAAAAGCAGGTGCAGCATGACCAAGCGATACATAGATTTGCCCTCCAATAATAGGACCAATCATTCTTGCTAAAGCTTGAATAGATTGACTTCCCCCTTGAATCCTTCCTTGTTCACTAGAACCGCCAGACTTTGAAAGCATCCCGTTGAATGAAGGCCCGAAAATTGAATCCCCAAAACCATACATCAGCATTCCAACGATAAGTAGTGGATAGAGTGAAAACAAAGCTGATGCCGCAATAAAACTGTATCCTATAATCTCCGAAACCATCCCAAGAATTGCTATTTGTTTATCACTAAGCTGGATCAAAAGCTTTGGCATTATAAAACTTTGTGAAACAATGTCTTGAAAGCCCAAAATTGAAAACATAAGTCCGATTAGTGCAGGTTTCCAACTGAAAGTATCCATTGTAAATTGCGTGAAAATTGCTTGTAAAGATCCGTTAGGTATCCAAAGTAAAAACGCTGAGACAAGTAACCATTTTAAATTTTTCATGGAAAGTATGTTTGCTAGCTGTGCAAAAGGATTCAACCTTACAAAAGTAATCTCTTTTAACCTATTATTTTTGTCAAGACTCTCAGGCATATATTTGATCCCATATACAACATTTATTAACGTTATGATTGCTCCAAAATACATAGGTACAGTATCACCAAACTTGGCAAGTAATCCCCCAATAGTGGGGCCAATGATAGTTCCCGCACCTACAACTGCACTCACCCATCCAAAGTATTTTGTTCTCTGCTCTTTTGGAATGATGTCTGCAAAATATGCGAAGATAGTACTTATGCTCCCGCCTGTTATTCCTTCTATTATGCGTCCAGCAAATAGTACCCATAAAGCTCCTCCTATACCAAAAACTAAGTACCCAATTGCAGAACCAAATAAGCATATTAAAAGTAATGGACGACGGCCATACTTATCGCTTAAAGCTCCGAGTACTGGGGCAGCTAAAAACACGCAAGCCGCATATACGGAAGTTAGTAGTGTAACAACTAATGCTTGTTCTTCCGGATTACTTGTATATGGCTGTACTAAGAATGGGACTACAGGCATGATAATACTGAAACCTATACCACAAAGAAATACAGAAATAAGTCCGAATAGTAAAGCATGTTTATCTATGCTTTTTTCAGTTTTCCTTTCATTTTGTGATCTAAATATAGACATTTAACTTCTCTCCTTAAAACATTTTGTTGTCGTGTCAACAAAACGATAACTCCGTTTTGTTGATTAGTCAACAAAAATAACATAATAAAAAAGCAGCCTATTCTCATTAGAGTAAGGCTGCCATTTCATTATTAAAATGTATTAGGATTTAATATGTATACCTTGTTTCTTTATTTCTGCATCCAAATGTCTACTATACTTTTCCACGAAACTAATTATACTGTCGAATTCTTCTTCAGTTACTTGCTCAAATACAGCTTTATCCCGCTCTTGAAACTCTTTGTGCAGATCTTCATGGATTTTATAAATTTCTTTCCCTTCTTCGGTAAGCCTAAAATAAATTTCTTTCTTATTTTCCGACTTTTGGTAGCTTTCAATAAGGCCTTTTTGTATGAGCTTCTTAGTCATTCTACTTATAGCACCGCGAGTCACATAAAAAGCCTCTGCAAGTTGTGTCACATTAGAATCCACATTATTTTCAATATATTCAATGCAGTGGACTTCAGAAGACTTAAAACCTTTAAGACCTTCTTCCATCTTATCTTTATTAAGCCAAACCAGCTTATTATATAATTCCCTGAAACCGTTCATGACCTGTTCTTCTTTATTCATGACCTGCCCTCCTCACCGCTCATTAGTACATTAAAACTATTATATTAAATTTCTGCTTACGTTTCGACAATATTGAAATAATTATTGTAACATTCAAGATATGTGTAAAAATTGGCGCTTAAATAAAACAATTCATTAAACAGCAAATTTATTGCTACTTACAATAAACAGTAGACAAAAAGTAAGAGCTAAAATTATTTCTCTTAGCTCTTCTTTCATAAAACTATTTCACTTCATTAGCGACAAAAAAGTGCTCACATACACTTGATATGCGCTGTAAGTCCACGTTCCCACCAGATATAACCGCTACTAATTTTTTTCCTTTTATATAGCTATCAACTTTTCCTGCAAGAAGTGCAGCAGTTGCTAATGCACCTGCACCTTCTACAACAGCTTTCCCACGTTGTAATAAATCTTTCATCGCTACTTCCAGTTCTTTTTCTGATACAGTTACAATATCATCTACTAATTCTTTTACAATTTCAAATGTTAATTCCCCTGGTATTTTAACAGCGCAACCATCTGCAATAGTAGGCGCCTCATAATGTTCTACGATTGCTCCTTTATCGTAAGATGCCTTCATTCCATGAACATTATCTGCTTGGACACCAATTATATTAATCGATGGATTAAAAGATTTTAATGCTACAGAAATACCAGAAATAATTCCGCCTCCACCTATTGGTACAATGACAGTATCTACATCCCACATATCATCAAGAATATCTAATCCAATTGTACCTTGACCAGCCATTACCTCTACATCATCATATGGATGTAAGTATGTCTCACCTGTTTCCCTTATAATTTCTTCACATTTTGCCTTTGCATCATCAAATGTTTCACCATGTAAAATTACTTCAGATCCATATCCTCTAGTTGCTTCGACTTTAGCCTGCGGTGCAGAAATTGGCATAACAATTTTACTCTTAATACCGAGTAAATGAGCAGATAATGCAACTCCTTGTGCATGATTACCTGCTGAACATGCAATTACACCTCTTTCTTTTTCTTGATCCGTGAGCCGCGACATTTTATTAAATGCGCCACGAAATTTAAAAGAACCCGTTAATTGCATATTTTCTAATTTCAAATGAATTTCTCCGCCCGTTTTACTAGTCAAGTAAAAAGATTTTACTAATGGCGTTTTACGAGCATTTCTATCTAGAATCTTGTGAGCTTTTTTAATATTATCTATATGTAATGGTAGTTTTCTAGTTATCATACTTACACCTCTTCCAATGTTCTATTCCTAAGTTTTCGTAAGTCGTAGCTCCTTTATACGAAAAGAAAAAGTCTTTATATTTGTACCCCACTCTGAAATAAACACATTTGCAAACAATTCAACATCCTCTTCATATCACGTTCTTTATAATGATTTAAACATGCAATTTGGATCCAATTATTCTTTTGTAAATAAGATGACTCATAATGAACGATGTATCCTTGTAATGCTAATGCATCGCCTACTACTTTAGAAGAATGATCTTCGCTCAATACAATAGTAAGTATAATTGGCGCGGCATGTTCTTTAGGTGAAACAAGCTTTAAGCCCATATCAGTAATAACTTCTTCAACATAATCGTATGTCTCTTTAATTTTTACAAATGCCTTTTCATCTTCAAATCTCTTCAACGCTTCTTGCAATGCATAAATTAAATTCCATGATTGTGAGTATGGAATGCTTTCATTTTCTTCATACATGCCAATGTCCATATAGGCCGGCACAGCCTCGTTTATTTTTACAATGTGGTTATGAAAAACGAAAGAAATTCCTGTATATGATTTAATCGCTTTACCGCTAACACCACTTGCAAAATACACATCCTTCAAGTCTATTGGTATTGCTCCAATTGAGCTTATGCAATCTACACATAGTTTCATTTGATTCTCGTTACAAAGAGTATTTAGCTCGTTTAAATCGTTTAACATTCCAGTAGATGTTTCATGATGAACAAACCAAAGCCATTCATAATTTCCAGTTGTCATTATTTCTTCTAATTCTGTATAAATAAACGGCTCTCTCATTTCCTTTTTATACGTATCAAAATGTAACTGTGCTCGTTTTGCATGCCCAACTAATCTATTTCCAAATTCTCCATTTGTTAATACTAGTCCTTTCCCTTTTAAAGAACGTAACTGTAAAGCAATCGCATCATTGGCTAACGTCCCTGTTCCTAACATAAGTTGTACATGTTTTGCTTTTGTCATGTGAAGTAACCGTTTTTTCACATTGTCCATTGTCACTTGAAATGACTTAGAGCGATGCGAAATAGGCTTAGTACAAAATGCCTTTCGAACGTTCTCTTCAATGTCTACTGGACCAGGTAAAAACGTGTATTCTTTCGTCATAATACTTCCAACACTCGATTCTTCAAACATAGCAGGGGTAACATACATTGGCTGGTAGGTTGCTGCTTCTGTACCAACTAACGTATGGAAATCTTTGAATCCCATCTGCTCATATAAAGCTAGTTCACGTGTTGTTGCAGAAATGAGTGCTAATTCATATCCGTTTAGAAGCAAATAACGATGTAGAAAACGGATTAATCCTAACAACGCTCTTCCATTCCTATATTCACGTTCTACTGAAAGTAAACGAATTTCATACACTTTTTCTCCATGCTCTTGCAAATAAACATCTAAATTTGAAATTTTATAATCTAACGAGAATGGTCGTTTTCCCCGCACCGCGACCATACCTACTAATCTATCCTCATCTAAACAAATTAAATATGTATTTTCTTCATGAAACCTATCTATACGAAACTGGTCTTTCGTTTCTTCATGTTGTGGAATCTCTTCCACAAAAGTTTTATAATTTAATTTATGTATACTTTCAAATTCCCAATCTTGATCAGCAACTTTATAAATTAACCCCATGCCTTATCTCCTTTATCTATTTAATAAAAAATGATAAGTGGAGACTATCCCCACTTATTAAACATTCATTTTATTCTCGATTTACATATAGAATAAGTACAATAATCATTCCACTTAAAATAGTCGTAACAATAGAATAAGAATAAAGAATCATACAAATTGGTAAACAAGCAATCGTAATTAGTCCTGGCTTCGTAAATCCTTTAAATATTAAATAAAATACAATAAAAATGCCTATGAGGGTAAGCGCTATCAAATAATTAAATGCGATTAATCCTCCAATAAATGTTGAAATACCTTTACCGCCCTTACCTTTAAATAAAACTGGGTAAATATGTCCAATAATAACGGCCAATAATGTTAACATTACGAATGTAGGATCTTCAAAAAGATATTTTGCAACAGTAACAACGATTGCTCCTTTAATTGCATCACCTAAAAATGTAGCGATGAAATACCCTTTTCCATATACGCGCCCCATATTTCTTGCACCAGGATTTCCGCTTCCTTCACCCCTAATATCAACGTTATGTCTCAATTTTGTTACTATATAAGCGGTCAAGATGTTTCCAATTAAATAAGAAGCCACCAAATATAAAAACTGCATACTATTAATCATGTAATCATTCACTTTCTACATGGGATTACATATACAATATTCAATTACTACGTATATTGTACGTTTTAATATACATCCCTTTATACATTTTAACATCATATTTTTACAAATCATACAAAAATTCTCATACGCTATTTTTAAAAATATATATCCCTCATTAAATAATATGTTCCTTTCACTGCCATTTCTGCTTGTGATACAAATATAATTTCTTTCATACTTTCTTCACAGCATTTCTTAAATACAGCAAATATTTCAGGAACTAAACGCAATATACTGCCACTTACTGCAATTGGCGTTGAGTGCTTAAAGTTTAACTTGTTATAAACATTTACTGTAATCCTTGCTAATTCCTTTCCAGCTTGCATTATAATTTCATGTGCATCATCATTTCCATTTCTCGCTTCCTGAATAACTAATGGCGCGATTGCTGCAATTTTATCTTTAGAAGAAGTATATACTAAGCTTTTTATATGAGACGGTGTCAAAAGTTGAAACTGCCTTTGAATATTCAAACTCAATGGACAAAGACTGATTCCTTGATCAAATTGAATTGCCATTTTCTTTAAAGATTGTAATGCAATCCAATATCCACTTCCTTCATCACCTAAAATATGTCCCCATCCACCGCTATACTCATACGCTTCTCCTTTCTTTCCAAGACAAATCGCACCTGTACCACCAATTGTTAAAATTCCGTCATTCCCTTTTAAAGTAGCTGCATGTGCGATCATTGCGTCATTGAATACTTCAATTGGTGTTCCATACTTCTTTTTTAGACGTAATGTTAATTCATTTGTATTTGCTCCACTTACACCCGCTAATCCTAAACAAATACAAACGCAATCCCCCTTTAATAACCCTTTCTGGCATTGATCAATCACTTCCATAATATGCACAAGAGCTTCTTCAAAATCTATTAATATATTTCCAAATCCACTTGTAGCTCTTGCAAATTCGTTACCGTCTTTATCAAATGCAATTGCTTCTGTCTTCGTTCCCCCGCCATCTACTCCAATCATATACTTCATATATTCGCCTCATTCTCTTCAAATTGGAGGGAATGTTATATTCCCTAAAACTACAGATTGCTTTGCACCTGTTGCGCTCGGCACATTACTCGGATTACGATGATACGTTTCGTTTGCTAAAATCGCAAAGGCGATTGCTTCTTTCGCCGCTGAGGAATAGCCTAAATCTTCTTGAGTAAATATTTTGCATTTTTCTTCCTTTAATCCAAATCGTATCATTTCAACAAGTGTACGATTATAACTTCCGCCCCCGCCTAAAATTACTTCATCGATTTCATAATACGGAAAAATAAATTCCTGATAATGATGAACAATTGAACTTGCTGTAAACATTGTGACAGTTGCCAATATATTTTCTCTACTATGCTTTTCAAATCGATTCAATAATTCAGTCACAAACGCTTCTCCAAACTGTTCTCTACCTGTTGATTTTGGTGGTTTCACGTTCAAAAATGGATGGTTCATACAATAAGTCAAAATTTCATCTACAACTACTCCCTGTTTTGCAATCTTACCATTTTGATCATATGACAACTGAAATAACCTTTGACATACTTCATCAATTATCATATTCCCTGGTCCAGTATCAAAAGCAATAACACTCTCATTACTTCGTTTACTTGGAACCACTGTAACATTACCAATCCCGCCAATATTTTGTAGTAGTCTATTTTTAGTTTGATGCCGATATAAAATAATCTCTGAATATGGTACAAGTGGTGCACCTTGTCCCCCTGCCGCCATGTCCATCGTTCGGAAATTCGAGATAACTGTCGTGTTCGTTTCATATGCTATTACTGCTGGTTCCCCAATTTGCAATGTTGAAGAAATAATATTTCCTTCTTGCTTTGGCTGATGATAAATCGTTTGTCCGTGAGAGCCTATTAAATCTAATTGTCTCAAAGGAAAATTGGCCTCTTTACAAACTTCCTTTACAGCATTGGCGAAGCATAAACCAAGTTTAAAATTTAAACTACATATAAGTTGGACATTCGAAGTTTCAATTGATAACGCTTGTTGGATCTCATTTTTCATATCATTACAAAATGGAACAGTAGTAAAATGGATGAGTTCGATTTTAGAATCTACACCACTTCCTTCTATATGAACGAGCGCTACATCTATTCCATCTAATGAAGTACCAGACATTACCCCTGCAATATACATAACGTGCATGACCTCCTATTTACAAAAAAACAATCATGTAAGTAACGAACGTACAACCAATCGAAAACAATATAAATCTAAAAAACAACTGAGCTTTCGATGCAAACGATCCATCAATGAAAGAAACAACTACCGTAAGCAAAACGCTTGCCGCAATACTTGTAACGAGCCAGATACTATGCATTTGTGATAGATTTAGCATGCCTAATAAAGGGACAAAAAGTAAATTTGCACAAATCACTCCAAATAATAATAAAAATACGCCTTTATAACTAAATTTTATATTCATTCTATTTCTCCCTTTCTAGTTTTAATGTGAAAGAAGTGATAGACAAAAAGTCTATCACTCAAAATAATAGCATGCAGATTAAGGATTAACAGATTCCCCGTCACCATTCTTTTCAATTTCAAGCATATTTTTGTCGTACATTTTAAAGAATGGTAAATAAATAAGGAACGATATTGTTATATTTATAAAAACTAATACAATCGCACGCCAATCTCCACCTGTTGCTAAATAAGCACCAATTGGAGCAGGTAATGTCCATGGCGGCATAATATGCGTTGGTGTTACAAATCCCATCGCTGTTGCAGCATAAGCTATAGTAGCTGTTACTAACGGTGTAATGACGAAAGGAATAATTAAAATTGGATTTAATACAATCGGCAAACCGAATATAACCGGTTCATTTATATTAAAAATCCCCGGAACAATACACGTTCTCGATAATGCTTTCGAATATTTTGATCGACCAAATACGATCATAGCTAACACAAGCCCTAACGTTGCGCCCGAACCACCAATCCAAATAAACCATTGATAAAACGGTTCTGGTGCAATAAACGGAAAATGACTCGCTCCACTTGCTACAGCTTCACCGTTCTTTCCTAAATACACATCCCAAAGCGGCCTTGCCACAGTACCTACAACTGATACTCCGTGTATCCCGAAAGACCAGAAAAACGTAATTAAAAATACAGGTATAATAACGTCAAAGTAACTATCACCAGCTTTTACTAACGGTGCGGCTAGTTTATCTACAACGTAATGTAAATCAACTTTAAAAACGACTGTAATAAGACTCATAATAATAATAACGAATGCTGCAGGTATAAGTGCTTCAAATGAACGTGATACTGACGGTGGTACTTGTTCTGGCATTTTTATCGTTACGTTATTCTTCTTACAAAATCTTAAAATCTCAACTGATAAAATAGAGACAATCATCGTCACAAATAATCCATGACCTCCGAGGTTTGTCATTGGAAGCATAAATCCTTTTTTATCAATTAACTCAGGCGTTAATGTTAAAAGTAGTGAACATACCGCAAGCTGTGCTCCTGATAAAGCATCTAATTTATAACTTTTCGCTAAATTATATCCTATTCCAAATGCTATATATAAGGACATAATAAACATAGTTAAACGATATGGTATTAATATACTTGTTTGATTCTTTAATGCCCAAACCGATATGAAACTATCTTTCGGCAGTGGTGGAAATGCTACTATTAAAAAGAAGCTTCCTACTATAATAAATGGTAACGCCGAAATAACTCCATCACGGATTGCTTGTAGATGCCTCTGCTCAGAAAGCCTTGCCATCGGGCCAGATAAGTTTTTATCAAGAAACGTGACAAACTTATTCATAACGCTTCCCCCTAACTGATTAATTCATTTACAGTTTTTAATAAAGTCGGGCCTCCAAGCGGCGTGTATGCTTGCGGTGGAATGATGCCACACGGAATAGATTCCTCCTCTGCAAATTTTTTTACAGAGTCAAATCGGTGTCTTATTTGAGGTGCCACCATTACGACATCCCAGCCATTCTTTACTTCTTCCTCTACCTCATTCGTTCCAATTGCATGCACTTCCATGTTCAAACCATTTTTCTCCGCTTCTTTTTTTAAAGCGTTTACAACAATTGCACTGGACATTCCTCCAGAACAGACAAACAAAACCTTCATTTATTAATCCTCCTATACTTATAATTTATTACCCTTCAAATGAAAGGAAGTTTCACTTTACTAACAAGCATATGAAGTAGTAAATGAATTTAGTTATAATGAAAGTAAATTTCATTAAAAATATTTTTCCTATTAAATTAATGTTTCAATGTGTAATTTTCTCTATTGCAAGGCCAACCTCACCTCAGATATTATTTTAAATAATCATATGATAGGGAGGCGTATAAATGATCGTTAAACGTTTATTAATGATATGTTGTATCGTCATCTTGTTCATCCCTTTCTCTTTCATTTCCCCTCACTCTACTTATGCTGAAGTAAATACTACGTACAAAAAACATGAATTACGTGCTGTATGGATCGCATCAGTTCTGAATATTGATTGGCCCACAAAAACTGGCTTACCTATTGAAAAGCAGAAACAAGAATTTATAAGATTATTAGACGATGTAAAAAGCACTGGTATGAATGCAGTTGTTGTACAAATTAAACCAACAGCTGATGCTTTCTATCCCTCAAATTACGGCCCTTGGTCTGAATACATTACGGGTACACAAGGAAAAGACCCCGGATACGATCCACTTGCATTTATGATTGAAGAAGCACACAAAAGAAATATAGAATTCCACGCATGGATTAATCCATACCGAATAACGATGAATCACACTGATATAAATCGATTATCAAATAATCACCCTGCAGGGCAACACCCCAATTGGGTTGTACCTTATGGCGGAAAGTTATATTACAATCCCGGTATTCCAGAAGTGAAAAAATTTATAACAGAAGGTGCTTTAGAAATCGTACAAAATTACGATATTGATGCGCTGCATATGGATGATTATTTTTACCCATATAAAGTAGCCGGTGAAGAATTTCCAGATCAGAAAACATACGAAACATATAATAACGGTAAATTTACAAATATAGAAGATTGGCGACGTAACAATGTAAATGAACTTGTAAAAGATTTAAATACTGCTATAAAACAAGAAAAATCATACGTAAAGTTTGGCATTAGTCCGTTCGGTGTATGGCGAAATATAGCTGACGATCCGACTGGCTCTAACACAACCGCAGGCCAAAGAAACTATGATGACCTTTATGCTGACACACGTGAGTGGATACAAAAAGGATATATTGACTACATTACACCGCAAATATATTGGAATATAGGTTTCACCCCAGCTGCATATGACATATTAGTAGATTGGTGGGTTAAAGAAACAAATAACAAACCGATTCACCTATACATCGGTCAAGCGGCCTATAAAATTAATAATAACTCCGTCTCTGCTTGGTCTGATCCAGAAGAATATCCAAGACAAATTACATTAAACCGGCTATATCCTGAAATAAAAGGTAGTATGCATTTTAGCTTAAAAGATATTAATAACAATCCACTTGGAGTTAAAGATAGACTCTCAAAAGACATATATATACATCCTGCATTAATCCCGCCTATGCCTTGGATTGATCATGATGCACCAAAACAACCGACATTAAAAGGTGCCATTCCAAGAAATGAAGGTATTGCAATCGGTATCATTGATAATAGAGATAATGATTCTGCTTATTACGCTATTTACCGCGCGAATGGGCAAAATGAAGTGGATATACAAAATCCTAAAAATTTACTTACTACTGTAAGAAAAACAAAACTTGGAGAAATTTATGTAGATAAAACCGTTATTTCTGGAGAAATGTATACGTATGTCGTAACTGCAGTTGATCGATTGCATAATGAAAGTGTGGCTTCTAGTCATACTACCGTTAGAGCAAAATAAAATCTCATAACAAAAAGCGCCTTAAAGCTGTGATACTTAGCTTTTAAGGCGCTTTTTGTTATTTATTCTTAAACTTCTCAGTCGCTGCTCTCATCTTCACATTTAAATCATGATCAATTGAGTCGCGAATATCTCGCTCTACTACTTCCATTTCTTTTTTGAAATTTTCCAAGTAGATTTTCAATTCTTCTTCCTTCTCTGGTCTTTGTGAAGGTGGTAATTGTACTACCAACGATAACATGGCCGTTAAATCTTTCATTAAGAACGTTTCAAGTTTATGTTGTTGTTCAAACATGCGTTGCTCTTGATAGTACGGAAGTGCATTTAATACTGAAATTGTAATATCATCAACCGTTCTTTGTAATGAAGGATTTATTGAGCGTTTATACGCTTGAATTGTATTTAATGCGTCTGGATAACGGTCATAAAAATACAATTTATAAAATGATAAGTCTGTCGGTTTTACAGTTTGCTGCGTTTCTTGTCTTAAGAAATCTTTCACTTTCATCGCAGCCACATCGATATCTTCACTTGTAAGCTTTTTCGTAGTTTTTGCCATTACATGCACTTTTTTCTGCTTTTCTTTCGGTAACATCGAGAAGACTTGTTCTCTCGTACGTTGACCTGATGCACAGAATAGAGTATTTAGTATATTTTGTTCTTTCTTTCCTTCGGTGCGAATCCAGCGATAAAACAGTGGGTGTTGTGTAAATTCTTGTAGAAACGGTATTGATTTGTTTGATAACTTATCTAAAGAATCTTGCGCTTTTTTATATGGCTTCGTCCATGAAAAATACAGTTTCCGTCCGAAATATACGACTAAAACAACGACAGTAAATGCTATTAAAAGCAATGTACCGAGTAGTAATAGTACTGTTTGAATGAAACTCATTTGTTCACCTCCTCTAATAATCCGTTATTTCCTTGGACGCTGAATGAGTTTCTGCTTCATCTCATCATTAAATGTGTCTAGTTCAATAACAAACTTCTTACTTGACTCAATAATACGTTCTGACGATTTTTCAGATGCCTCAATTGCAGCGAACACATTTTGGAATGATTCGCGTAAT
Organism: Bacillus sp. Root131; assembly: GCF_001429475.1. Lineage (NCBI taxonomy): Bacteria > Bacillati > Bacillota > Bacilli > Caryophanales > Bacillaceae > Bacillus > Bacillus sp. Root131. The sequence goes on along the minus strand of NZ_LMJQ01000001.1, from coordinate 1,016,010 downwards.
TTATCCATGCTAATAGCAGGATTCTCAAGCAATTTCGTCGTTTCTTCTGTATTTTGTTTTAACGCTTGAGAATTACTTAACACCATCGATTCAATTGCTTCATTCGTCGCATTTACGGCATCAATTGTTTTACGTTGATTCGTTAATGCTAGCTGAATAGCAGCTGAAACTGTTACAACGTTTTGCGTCATCGTAATCGCATTACGTATTGCCTCTGTTAATTTTTCATTGTTTTTCTTAATGATGTCTACAGAAGCTATAGATTGTAATAATACACTTTTCGCTTGCTGCATATTACGTGTACGTACAAGTATCTTTTCTAATGCATCGTTAATTAACGGAATATCCCTTTGACGCTCTGGGTTTTGTTTTTCAGCTTCAAGCATGCCAGCAAGCTTTTTCCCTAAGTATACTTGTTTATCAAGAGCATGAATTTTATCGTGCGATTGTTCTTTTAACATTTCAAGACCAACTGTATCCTCTTGTAGGTTATCACGACCAATTAGGAGGGATCTAATAATTTCCTCGATTTGTTTATCTATAGATTGGTATTTATGCACGTATGTTTCAAGTGGATTTTTCTTGAATACTTTAAACATTATTTTCTTCATACCACTTGCTTTAAGTGAATTGGGATCAAGCTCTGATACCACTTTTCGTAATTCTAACAATGTATTTGGAATTTCTTCATTTTTCCCATTCATCATCGCTGTTACAGGGCGTTTTAAAGCTGATAACGTTTGTCCTGCTGCTTGTTGCTCTTTATCCCCTAAATCTCCTAGCTGAGACAATACTTTTGATAAATCTGTATTTTGCTCGCTATTTAACTTTTGTACATAAAGATCAGCTTCTTTATTTAGTTCCTCTAATTCTGCATCTTTTATAACTGTATCAACTACTACTTCTACATTATTATCTTTCACAATGGATACAGGTTCTTTTTTCTCGAGTTCAGTCAACAAAATCGCTCCTTTATTTATATGTGCGAATTCATATGCACTATATTTCATCAATTATATCGTATTTCATATACATTCTGCCTGCTTGAAATCGATTTTTTAGAAATGTCTGTTTATGCAGTCATTCCCTGTTTCTTACTATAAGTATACCTGTAATCAACATAATTTTCCTCAGACTTAAGACCTAGAGAACTACATGCTGAAGGCGGATTCTTCATATATTTCCTAAATAATTTACGTTCTTTCAATCGTGCTACACTCAATCTTTTGACATTCACCCTTTTTCAATGTGATAATTCTATTACGCTCACTTTTATTTATTTTTGCGAGCTACAAATGCTCCCTTTTGAAACGCTAATAACACCGTTTCAAACGTATCATCTTCTTCAATCATTTTTATAAACTCACCTAATTCACTCGCATGAGAAGTTGCATTATCAACAACAAGAAAACCTTTTGGTTGTAACATACGTTTTATATGCTCAAACCACCACATGTATTGCGTACGCTCTGAATCTAGGAAAATAAAATCAAATGAATGATTTAATTGCGAATCTAAAAATGCCCCGGCTTCTTGATTATGAATATCGATTCTTTGTAACAGGTTTGCCTTTTCAAAATTGACAAGTGCCTCTCCAACTCGTTCTGAAGAAAGCTCTACAGTCGTTACATTTCCATTCGTTTCTTCTACCGCATTAGCTAACCACAATGTAGAATAACCATTAGAAGTTCCAATTTCTAAGATGTTTTTTGCATTACACCCTTTTACTAAAATTGATAAAAATTGCCCCATCTCACGAGAAACATTCCGTAATTTTTCTTCCCTTGTTTTTTTATTTCGATCATGCTCTTCTCCATATTGTTCAAGTTGCAATAATAATGAATCTACTGTATCCATTCTTTTCATCGCCTTTCCAAGCAATATGATGAAAAAGCTCTTGCTGCCCGTCTACTTTTTATTATATGCGAAACAAAAACCTTTTTCCTGTTATATGACAAAGATTTATAATTTTTTATAGCATATTGTTTCGTTTTTTGGTAAAGTTAATTTCTACGTGCAATTATTCCATTCATATTATTTCATATTAAAATTGCAGTTATTAAATTATATAAACCCCATTTAAATGAATCGGTATTTCAAATTCAATTAAGCGCCCTTTTCGGACGCATTTTCTTTGTTTATATATTTCCAGAAGAAAGGATGCTTACAAATGAACGTGATTAGCTTAGATGCTGCTCGAAAACGAAAGCAGCATAAAAAATTAATGATTACTATACCGATTATTACACGTATTTATGAAGAAGACGGGGAAATTAAATTTGAGGTAGCTGGCGAAAAAGATGTACCTCTTGAAATGTTAGAAAAATAATAAAAAACGCATTTCTGAAGAAATGCGCTTTTTTATATTTTTACATTTAAATGCATAAGTTTTTCAGGATTAACCATCATATAAATATTTGAAATTTTCTCATCCTCAAATGCAAACGAAAGAACATACGTTACTTTATTATTTATTGTAACTATAACTCCTGGCATACCATTTACCATTTTGAAATCAACAGTGTACTCTTCTGTCAATCGTTGTGCAATCCCAAAGAACAAGCGCATAATTCGATCCGCAGAATAAATCGGATTAATCGCAGTCGTAACTTTACCACCACCATCAGCTTTGAGTATAGCATCTGTTTTTAATACTTCTAACATACCTTCCTCATCCCCACACTGTAATGATGATACAAACTTTTCAACATAAGAAGCCATTTTCTCCGTGCTTAATTTTGATTGCTTCGGTTTCTCCAAAATGCTTTTTCGTGCACGTTGAAAGATCTTCCTGCAGTTCACACTACTCTTATCAACAATTGAAGCTATTTCTTCGTATTCATAACTGAAAACCTCTCTTAATATGAAAACAATCCTTTCTACCTCAGATAGTTGTTGTAAAAGTAATAAATATGCGGTGGAAAGGGATTCTTTCATTATAAATGACTTTGATGGCTCATCACTCTCTTCTACAAGTGGCTCTGGTAACCACATCCCTACATACACGTTACGTTTATGCGCTACCGATCGTAATTTATCAATTGAACGATTTGTCGCCATCTTACATAAATATGCTTTCATATTTTCTATAGATTGAGGATCTTCTATATTATTTAGCGAGATAAATACATCCTGAACGATATCCTCAGCATCCATAACGCTCCCAAGAATTCTGTATGCTAACGAAAATAATAATGGTTGATACGCTTCATATAACTGCTCCGTTTCCATGATGAACTACCTCACTTTCATATTGCTTTAAAATGTGTAACGCTGCACGTTTCCCGCTTGCTACCGCAGCATCAGCTAATATTTCATCATGCCCTGCCCAATCTCCTGCAACATAAATACCTGGCATTTCAGGTATATTTGGGCCCGGTTTTTCAACACGGTCAATATGAGGAAAATCATGTACTACTGTTATTTTCGGTAAATATTGCTGTGCAACAACTTCTCTTTTCCAATTTGGATGTAACAACTCCATCGTACTTTCCAACTGTTCTTTATCTTCATGAATATGATTCATCGCTAGCACAGGATTATGGTACTTAATTAGACTCACTGCAATTGATCCATCTTCACTTAATTTAGCTGCTCTCGATTGATTTGTGAAAAATATAGGTTGATCTAATCCTAATACAAATTGATGTGTAGGATTGGGTAATTGTCTCAAGCCAATATCTAATGCAGCAACAGTAACCGGTACCGATTGTTCACTCCACCTATGCAAACTTGTTCCTTCTGCACCTTTTATTATTTTACAAGCTTCTTTCGGCGGAGTCGTCACGATGACTGTACCTACTTCAAAAACCTCATCATCAACACAATGTATTCTTTGTTTATCTTCGTAATGCTCTATTTCCAAAACATGCTTTTTAGCCAAAAATTGCACGCCGGCATCGTTCGCTATAGCTCTTAATTTTGTTATTATCGTTTCCCAACCACCATCTACATAAAGCACTCCTTCTTTTATAGAAAGCTGTATTTGCTTTAGTACAGATGATGCTAATTGTATTGTAGGAGCAAACGTATATGTTGTCGTCCGGCATAGCGCATAAAAGATATTGCGAACCATTGGATCTTTTATTTCATTTTCTGCCCATGTAGTTAGACTCATTTTTGGAATTTCTCCTACATCTAAATTTCCTAAACGAATCATAAGACGTGAGAATTGTACTTTTGCAGACCACGAAAGTAGTGGTGTTGATAAAATTGAGCGAAAATCTGTTGGGATGGTGAATATATCCCCTTTCCATATTCCATGTGCTTTTGTAGATGGTATTCCACCTGGAAGATTCATACCGAGCTCATTAAAAGTTATAAACGCTGCCCCGCCTCTATATAAAGCATGTGCACCAAGATTCATGCAGATTCCATTTTTATTTATAGTCATCCCTCGGCCACCGAATTGACTCGACTTTTCTAATACAATCACTTTCCTTCCAGCTTTCGCTAAATATATAGATGCTGTTAATCCAGCAAGCCCACCGCCAACAATTGCTATATCAAATGTATTCATAATAAAATCCCTCCTTATCGTTCTACATACAAGACGAACGATTAAGGAGGGATGTGACATAAAAATAAATTTTTATTATCCTACTTTATTTCATTACTTTTTAATTCGGTCATATTGCATACGAAATAACTCAATTGCAAATGGAATATCCTCTTCACTCTTTATATAATAACTGATCCATCCTGATTCAGGTAATACGTGATGTGGTTTTACCAATCCCTGCTTCACTAATTCATCTCGCTTTAACTTCGGAAATGGTAAATCAGCTAATTTATCACCATGAAGATGGCCAAGTTCTTTCTTGCCATAATTTATTTCAATACCACCAAATCGATGCGTTTTTTCAGAAACACCCGCCCAGCTGAGTACTTCATTTCTAATCATTTCACTAAATGACATGAACATTCACTCCTTATAAATGATTGATGTAATTTTAAGTTAACATTTTCATTACTTTTTTCCATCAATCCAAAGTATGAATGGGAATACGAATATAGTTTAATCTTAATACCTTATTCTTTATGGAATAAGTGAATTTATTAAGTTATCGACAACAGCACAAAACAAAGACTAGACACATATCCTAATTTTGTAACCTAACTTACCTATAGAAAGGCGGGTAATACAATTGACTGCCAACATCGACTATACCTCCCCCTCAACTAATTTTACTTATGATGTAAATAAAAGTAATTTTTTTCAGAAAGATGCCCAAAATTATATAAATGTACTTGGCATTAAACAATTAAATACTTTAGAAAATACTTCTTTATTAGATATTTATTTAAGTACAGGAAATGTTGTAGAACCACATATTCATCAAAATGCAGCTGAACTTGTTTATTGTATTTCAGGGTCTGCTGTTGTTTCTTTACTTAATCCATTTACGAATCAAATATTAAACTTATCGATAAAACCGGGGCAAGTTGCCAACATTCCACAAGCGTGGTGGCATTATGAAATTGCTACAGCAGATAATACTCATTTATTAGCTATTTTCAATGCCCCAGCGCCAGAAGTTATTTTCGGTTCTGACATTTTAAGATTAACTCCGGCTCATATGATGGCCCATACTTACTGCCTCAATGAACAACAATGGAAACAAGCGATTTCTCCTATTCAATCAACTACTGTAATTGGTCCTCCGGCAAACTGCAATCAAAACCGTGAAATGAAAAATTATCCAATCCACCCCCTTACTCAACAGCCTAATCCCTATCGCCAAGATTCTTATTACTTTCCTCTGTACTGGGGTTATTAATTTGTAAATTTTCAAAATAATCATCATTTATCTCCTAGGAAAATACCGAGGAGATTTTTTATTGTATCTTCTCTTCCTATTAATAATAGTAACAATTGATAGTATACATACATATAATATTTATATATTAAATTGGAGGTGATAGTACTATGAGTAATTATAACTATCGAAAAAACTACTCTTATAATAAAAATAGTAGCTCTTCAGCATCCTCTCAATCTTCCAATTCCCAATCTTCCAATTCCCAATCGCAAAGAGACTTAACTCAGCAAGGCTATGTAAAGAAAAAAGGATGTAACTGTAATAAAAATAAATAGTTTATTTTATGGATGAATTCTTTTGTAAAAGAATTCATCTTTTTTTGCTGACCGGAATTTTTTTATGTTACATAACTTATTCCTTAAATAGGAAAGGATAAATTATACTTTTTATACGAACTTAACAAAGAGTGATTATTCAATTGATTTATTACCTATTCCCCCAAAAAATATAGTCCTTCCTAAATTTAGGAAGGACTATATACAAACCTCTGTTTAATTTCCTACTAAACGTTGTAACAAATTAAACGATATTAATACCTGCACTTACAAATCCAGCAACTGCAGCTATTGGACTTGCTGCTGTTAATGAAACATATAACAGTATTTTATCCCCAGCCGCTACTGGAATAGCTTCAGCTATGATTCCTGATGCTGTAGAACCAATCGCTATTGCGGCAAATGCTGGTGTTAATAATAGAGGTGCGCCTTGTACTGTAAACGTATTGCTTGCTGCAGGTGCAGTTAATATTTGTATCTGCACTTGAACTGGTGATAGTGGAGCTAATGCAGCTGTTGCACTAAAGAAACCTGCTAATGACGTAATAGTTCCTGCGCGCGGTGCTACAAATGCATAATCACCTACACCTAATGCTAATGTGATACTTGTTCCACCAGTTAAAGCTACACCAGGCTGACTAAATCCAAATCCAAGAAGAGTTCCTGTATTAGCTATTAACGCGTTAACTAACGCAGATGGAGTTGTACCTGAAGCAAATGGAATAATAGCTCCGCCACCAGTTGCACCTGTTGCTCCTGTTAAACCTGTTGCTCCTGTTGGGCCTGTTGCTCCTGTTGCTCCTGTTGGACCTGTTGGACCTGTTGCTCCTGTTAAGCCTGTTGGACCTGTTGCTCCTGTTAAGCCTGTTGCTCCTGTTAAGCCTGTTGCTCCTGTTGGACCTGTTGGACCTGTTGGGCCTGTTGGACCTGTTGCTCCTGTTGCTCCTGTTAAGCCTGTTGCTCCTGTTGCTCCTGTTGCTCCCGTTGGACCTGTTGCTCCACCTCCAGGACCTGTTGGGCCTGTTGGACCTGTTACTCCACCTCCAGGACCTGTTGGACCTGTTGGGCCTGTTGGACCTGTTGCACCTGGAGTAGCATTGATTAATTGAATTAATAAATTAAAAAGAACTTGTAAAGTTGCAGGATCGACATTTGAGTCGCAGGATACAGGGATAAGATCTAAAGCGAAGAAGAATTGTGCAAGTGCGCTATAAAATTGTTGCAATAATGTTGACAATTGACCTAAATTAGGAGCTGGAGATTGTAATAAAACTAAAATACTTTGAGTTAATTGTTTCAAAAAATTAACTTCTGGGGAAGGTAATAAGGAATTTAAGAAAATTAAAAATTGATTAAACAAATTGAATAACGCTACTCTGTTTGCATCACTTGGATTTGCAAAAAATGCTGAAATAGCTGATACTAATGAGTTTAGTAAAGTAATTAATTGACTTAATTGTTCCCTAGTAATAGGAACTGACTGTGGATTTTTACAACAATCTGGAGTGAAAACAATCGGATTATTGCAGTTGTTATGACCAAAACAATTATTACTTGTCATTTATGTCCTCCTTACTTGTTTTATATTTGAGTTTTTCCTATTATAAGGATCATAAAGTTGTAAAAGAGTATGTGTTATACATTGACTTAAAATAGGAAACATGAAATATAATTAAACTTGCAAACGCTATTTAATTATGTTCATGACTCACATATTAATTATATGTTTTTAATAATTGACTGCTTAGATTAAATACCTAAACTTAAGAGTTTATTTTATTTTTCCACGTTTATCTCTTAGGTTCAAATACACATATTAATTTGAATATACTCAACAATTAACGGTGCCATTTTTTACATATAAATTCACATTATTTCTTTACTAAAATTGTGGTCTCTTTTTAAACATGAAGCCGTTTGTATCATAGAGAACTCTCATATAATATATTGAAAAATTCATTCTATATTTTATTCCAATACACAATGAAAAGGATTGAAAGTAAATTTCCTATCATTCAACCATTTATAACATCTAGAAATTGAATGTACCTTCACTTAATTTTAACTATTTAAATATGAAACAAAAAGGACAGATTCCTTTTCATTAAGGATCTGTCCTTTTAATTAATAATGATAAATTGTAATATAATTGAAGATCCTTGCGATGGTGGTTGCGTATCCAATAAAGTTAATTTACCAGTACTCACTTCATATAATGGTTGTGGCTGCAGTATTCCGTTAACAAACAAATTAATATAAGAAACTTCACTAGGAGACAAAATATTTGTTGTACCATATTGAGGTATCCCGTCAGTATCTGTATATATAAGTTTCTCTCCATCTGCAAAAGTGTAATATAACAAATTGGTTGTTGTTATAGGGCCAATACCCCCAGTAGGACCTGTTGCTCCAGTTACTCCCGTTGGTCCTGTTATTCCAGTTGGTCCCGTTATTCCGATTGGTCCCGTTTCTCCGGTTAGCCCGGTTACTCCGGTCAGTCCCGTTATTCCCGTTGAACCTGTTATTCCGGTCGGTCCCGTTTCTCCGGTTGCTCCCGTTATTCCGATCGGTCCCGTTTCTCCGGTTGCTCCCGTTATTCCGATCGGTCCCGTTATTCCGGTCGATCCCGTTTCTCCGGTTGCTCCCGTTATTCCGGTCGATCCCGTTTCTCCGGTTGCTCCCGTTATTCCGGTCGGTCCCGTTATTCCGGTCGGTCCCGTTTCTCCGGTTGCTCCCGTTATTCCGGTCGGACCTGTTTCTCCTGTTGGAATATAAATTGGTGGAAGAATCGGAAATGTAGGTCCAATATTTTCTGGCCCTATCATCCCCTTATTCAATGATAAATTGTCATTGCGTTTCAATTTAATACCTCATTCCACATGTTTTTTAATTCATACACATCATTATGATCCTATTATTAAAGAATGACTTTATAACTATTCTCTTTTTCTTCCCAAAGAATTATTACATATATTAAACATTTTACCGTTGCTATAACCGCTTTAATTAATATAATAAATAAATCATTCTATTTAAAAAGTACTAAATCTATAACATTCTTATTTAAAAAGATGAGGTGATTTATATTCAAGATAATAATGAAATTAGAAAAAAAGAAATAATGTCAATGGCCCTTGACATTATTTTCCCTTACAGGCTTACTGGGCCTACCGGAAGTACTGGTTTAATCGTTACAACAAACTCTATGTTCGCTAATAATACATTAGGTGGTCCCATCTCTGTGATATTAGGTGGCACTAATATTCCTCTTTCTAATAACCAAAGCCTCGGTAATTTTACAGTTAACGCCTCAAACGATATATTTACAATTCCTGTAACTGGAAGATATCATTTAACCTATCAAGTTAATACGACAACCTCTCTACTTGCTGGAACAAGACTACTATTAAACGCTTCTACGCCAATTCCTGGCTCTATTTTTTCTCCCGCGTTATCAACTTCAAATTATAGTAATAATTTAATTACTAATTTAAATGCTGGTAATACAATTTCACTACAATTATTTGGTATATTATCCGTCGTGAATTTAGTTGGAGGCGGATCAACAGGTGCCTCTCTTACAATTATACGAATTGATTAAAAAATGATTCATTCTTTTTTATAATAAAAAATCTAAATACTCACTTAGTAAATGTTACTATAGTGAGTAAGTAATAAAAACAAATTATACTATATCCATAGTAGAAAACATCTATACTAAATTTTCCGTATATATATTATCAATTTACACTTCCCCCAAGTCGATGTTACATTAAAGATGAAGATTGTTTCTCCTTTACAGACCATCTCAATATGTATTTGAGAAACATCTCCAATCCTATACGCGAGAGCAATACTATATTGACACTCAATTGAGTGTCTTTTTTTATTCAAAAAAATAAAACCATCTCTTATAGATGGTTTTAACAATACACATTTACTTTTACTCTTTATATTATTGCCAGCTTATAAAGCTGGATAATAAATAGTCATACTTAACCGAGTTAATGTTCTTCCTGAATTAGTATAAGTATGCGGTCTATCCGCCTTAAAGCGAATTGAGTCTCCATTATTTAACGTATATTGACAATCATTTATATCAATTTTCAATTCCCCTTCAAATACCGTTATAAATTCCTCAGTACCCTCTTTATGTGCTTCTGAACTTAAATTCCCTTCTGTTTCAATTTCAACCGTATAGATTTCGAAGTTTCTATCATCTTGGAAAGGAAATGAGGGATACACTTTATATCTCCCATTGTCTTCAGACAATGCTTGAACATCATTTCGTAAAATCACTTTCGTATCAGGCTGTGGATTATTAATTAAAGAGGTAAAGGATACTTTCAAACCATTAGCAATTTTCCATATTGTTGTTAGTGTCGGGCTTGAATCTCCTCTTTCAATTTGTCCAATCATCGTTTTACTTACACCTGTTAATTGAGAGACCTTTTCTAAACTTAATTTTTCTTTTTCACGTATTGATTTTAAATTTTTTGCCAGAATAAGTTGAATTTCTTCCATAAAAAACACTCCTACATTGTATACAATATAACGTCCGTTATGTATAATAAAAAGCACACGTTATATTGTTCTTTTTGATCATTATAACATACAAAATAATTAGGGGGTTTTAAAATGCCAATATTTTCTTTTTTGTTATTTGTTTTTATAAGCAGCTTCACACCTGGCCCTAACAATTTCTTAGCTATGACATACGCAAATCAACACGGATTAAAGAGAAGTATAAACTTTTGCTTTGGAGTAGCATTCGGTTTTTTCATCCTCACTTCTTTATGTAGTTTCTTTAATATTGTATTAATTAATATTGTACCTATAATTGAATTGCCTTTAAAGATTTTAGGTGTCGCGTATATGCTATATTTAGCCTTTAAAATAATCACTAGTAAAGGCAGTGCAGAACCCGATGAAAAAAATAATAAAAACTTATTTACAGTGGGTATTTTTCTTCAATTTGTTAATCCAAAAGGAATATTATTTGGACTCACCGTAGTCTCTACTTTTATACTCCCTTACTACAACTCATATTCAATTTTTCTACTTTTCTCATTATTCCTAGGTATAGTTGGTTTACTGAGTACATTTAGTTGGAGCCTTTTTGGTTCCATGTTCCAAAAAATTTTATTAAAACATAATCAATTATTTAACATCATTATGGCTGTTTTATTGATTTTCAGTGCTATTTCAATTGTTATTCACTAGCTATTAACTCATTCTGGATGCTTTTTATCCTCTTTTCTGTATACATCACATCAATATTATAATAATCTTAAAATGTTTTTATTAATAATCTATTTCGTAGTTTCACAATTTATGGATTGGGACTACGAAGTAAACTAGAATGTTTCTCACTAGATAATATTAATTTTGTTGTGTGCCGCTAGCTTAATAAAGTTCTTCAACATTATTCGCTTTAGTATTATACGATTGTAGGCAAAATGAAAACAATAAGTCTACAACATAGGTATTTTAAAATCTTTTTATAATTATAAAGAAAAAATACCGTATAATATAAATTACTGCTCTTTAGGAGGATCACAATGGCTGATAAGTATAAATTTTTAATTCTCATTGTTACCGCATTTTTTTCATTCTTTTCTTTAATAAAAGATTTCCGCAACACTTCAAAAAGTTTCTTTTGGGGTAGTTTTTTAATTCTTACAAGCTTCATGATACTATTAATACATGCTCTAGATTTAACTCAAATACTTATTTATCCAAAGCAAATTGCGCTTGAATTTATTACAATACCACGTAAATTATTTTTGCCATCTGTCACTGAGGCCGCCAGTTTCCCTACAACACTAAGATAATAATTTGATTACGAGCTCTTTTTTAACCTAAACATACCATATACAAAATCCAACCTTAATCACTTAATTACTGATAAGAACCTAACTTATAAAACGCATAATAATTATACTCATTTACTAGTATACAAGCCGTATCTCTTAGTAGAAGCACAGCATAGAATACGATACAGGACAAAACCTTCAAAAAACTTGTCTGAGTTAATTCTCAAAAAGGGGTGAATATAAATGCCTATCGTTAAACCTTTTATAGCTGGAAGACGATTTGTAAGTACAGCAGCAACAGGAACTGCTGCTGGAGCAGATTTAACTTTTGCTAACACAGACTTCACTGATGACACTGGCGCTGTAACAACATTCCCTGCTTCTTATGCCTTTTTAACACTTTATATTAATGGTGTTATTCAAACAGGTGATACTATTACTGGTGTGACTACTACAGCTGCTACTATTATAGGAGGAGCAGTCCTAGATGGAGGCACTCCTATTGCAATTGAATTTACTATAACGTAACTTGATTTATCTTTTTAGAGGTTTCATTAAAAGAAACCTCTAATTTTAAAAATTCACATCAATTTTAGTAGCAACTACATATAGTACATTGCATATACTAGATAGAATGATAGGAACTTATACTCACTCACAAAAAGAGCACTTATCTATAGTGACCTTTTATATGGCACAATAATTCTTCTCCTATTTGCTCTTAGAGAACCTACTAAGCAGTTAGCTAATTTAGCTAACTGCTTTTTCCATATATTATTTATAGCTTTATCCGTAATAGTAACGCTTGTGCACTATCTACTATAAATTTTCATATATTGTATTATGATTGTCCAAAACGTGAAGTTAATACTCACGCAATCTAAATACAAGAAAGGAGTGAAAATATGCGCTCATCAATTCGTAAATTCGCTAATTTTAATTGTGAAGCACAAGCACCTAGTACACTACCTGCCCTAGGTTTTGCCTTCAATGCTACTTCACCTCAATTTGCAACATTATTTACACCACTACTATTACCTAGTACAGGCCCAAATCCTAACATTACTGTCCCTGTAATCAATGATACAATTAGTACTGGAACTGGTATTAAAATTCAGATAGCTGGTATTTATCAAATTAGCTATACATTAACAATTAGCCTTGATAACGTTCCGGTAGCCCCGGAAGCAGCGCGCTTTTTCTTGACATTAAATTCATCGACTAATGTTATTGCAGGATCCGGAACCGCAGTCCGTTCTAATATTATCGGAACTGGTGAAGTCGATGTATCAAGTGGTGTCATTCTAATTAACTTAAACCCTGGTGATGTAATTCAAATTGTCCCCGTTGAAGTAATAGGTACAGTAGATATTCGTTCTGCAGCGTTAACAGTTGCGCAAATTCGTTAATAAAGTGAAACTTTAATCAGCCCTCACCAATCGAACTTTTACGGGCAGCCCGGCCCTCACCTAACTTCTTTGCTTCCACTGAATTTTGAGGTGGGGGCCTTACTGCCCGGCAAATAGCGGGATAAAAACAAAAGACTTGGCTAACTAACATTTAATGTTCCTTATACACACTAAAATATATTTTTATAGATTTGACACACATTTATATTAAACAAGCATATTTTATTGTATGTTGACTATATAGTCATACAAATCTAAAGCGTTCATAAAAGCACACTTATATGTGTGCTTTATTTTTAATTAAAACCTACAACATTCTCAAACAATATCCATATATTATCTTGATTTCTCTCTAAATATATAGTTTGTCTCAGAGCGCTATACTGCGCTCTTTTTATTTAAATCCCAATTTTTAAAGTTCGATTTTATGATTTACGTTATACACATGCTCCGCTACTTTTGAAACAAGGTATACATCTAGAACACTTCAGTCATAAAGATATGTTCATAACATTAAATCGCTATTCACATGTTTTGCCTGGAATGCAGGAGGATGCTGTTAAAATATGTAGTGAAAGACCATTAGAATAATAATATTTTCAAATATAAAAAAATGCGGTTTCTCCTCTCAAGAGAAACCGCAACATATCAATGCTTTTACTATATTTTAAACTGACTCGTATACAAATCAAAATAGAATCCTTTATCTTCCATGAGAGATTCATGATTCCCTCTTTCTAAAATATTTCCATCTTTTATAACAAGGATTTGATCTGCCTTTTCAATTGTTTTAAGTCGATGAGCGATCACAAAACTTGTGCGACCTCTCATTAAATTATTTAGTCCTGCTTGTATTTGTAATTCTGTTCTTGTGTCAATATTAGATGTCGCTTCGTCGAGAATTAATATATCTGCATCTGCTAAAATTGCTCGTGCAATCGCAAGAAGTTGTTTTTGTCCTTGACTTAAATTCGATCCTTCTGAAGCAATTTCTGTTTCATATTGATTTGGCAAATGCTTAATAAAAGAATGTGCAGATGCTGCCTTAGCTGCAGTGATGACTTCTTCATCACTAGCATCTAAGCGTCCATAACGGATATTATCCATAATCGAGCCTGCAAATAAATACGTATCCTGTAAAACTACTCCTATTTTACTTCGTAAAGAATTAATATCATAATCTTTTATATCTTTTCCATCAATATGAATTTGTCCTTGCTGTATATCGTAAAAACGAGTTAACAAATTAATGATTGTTGTTTTCCCTGATCCAGTCGGACCAACTAAAGCAATTGTCTCTCCTGGCTGCGCTTTAAGACTTACTTCTTTTAAAATCGTTTTATTTTCTGCGTAGCCAAATGAAACATTCTCAAGTACAACATGCCCTTGTAAATTTTGTACAACAAATGCGTCTTTTTTATTTTGAATTTCTGGTACCTCATCCATAATCTCAAAAACACGTTCTCCACCAGCAACTGCTGCTTGAATTGTATTCATTAAAGTCGCAAATTGACTTAACGGTCTTGAGAATTGACGAGAATAATTAATAAAAGCCGCAATAACACCTATTGTTGTCATTCCGTTTAAGACCATAACTGATCCAGTCCCAATGACAAGCCCCATACCTAAGTTATTAATAAAGTTCATACTTGGAAAAATAAAAGCTGAAAATGTATCAGCCTTCGTAGCTGAAACTCTTAGCTGTTCATTAATTTTATTGAAATTTTGTACAGTTTCTTTTTCTTTTCCGTACAACGTTGTAACATCCGCACCTGTAATTGCTTCCTCAATAAATCCATTTAATTCACCTAAATCTTTTTGACGCTTCGCAAAGTTTTTACCACTATATGCAACTAGTTTTTTTGTAACGTAAAACATAATAGGTACTGTAATTAAAGTTACAATTGCTAAAATCCAATTTAAGGCGAACATCGCAATCGTTACACCTATAAAAGTTAACGCTGATGAAATAATTTGTACAACACTTTGTGTCAAAGCTTGGTTCAAATTATCTATATCATTTGTCACACGGCTCATTAAATCACCTTGAGAACGTACATCAAAGAACCGTAAAGAAAGCGTTTGGATTTTCTCAAAAATATCTTGTCGTATTTTTTGAATTGTTTTTAATGCAACGTTAATCATGACAAACGTTTGTAACCATGTTAAAAGTACCGTTACACCATAAATCGCGATAAGTAACATACACATTCTTGCTGTACCACTTAAATCTTTCGGTACAATATATTGATCTATAATGACTCCCATAAAATATGGACCTAATAATCCAAGTAATGTAGTAACAACTACTAGAAATATAACAAACATAAGAGCAGCTTTTTGATAGCCCATATAATTCCATATCCGCATTACAGTTCCTTGAGCATTTTTAGCTTTTCCCATCTTTGGCGTGTTTCTTCTACCTTTATTAGCAAATTGTCCTTGAAAATTACGCATGTTCTTCCCCACCTTCTTTATACAAATTACCACCTTGGGAAAGATAAATTTCCTGATAAACCTCACTTTGTTCTAACAATTGTTCATGTGTACCATTACCAACTAATTCACCATTATCTAATACAAGTATTTTATCCGCATCCATTATGGAAGAAATTTTGGACGCAATTAATAAAGTCGTTGTGCCTTTATATTTTGTTTTTAAAGCTGTTTGAATAGTAGCCTCTGATTTCGCATCAACTGCTGATGTAGAATCATCTAATATTAGAATCGGTGGTTTTCTCACAAGTGCTCTTGCAATTGATACACGTTGTTTTTGTCCACCTGATAGATTTGTTGCACCTTGTGTTAAATTATATTGATAAGATTCTTCCAGCTTATTGATAAACTCAGTCGCACAAGCTGATGCAGTTGCTACTTCCAGCTCATCGTGTGTTGCATCTTCTTTACCATAACGTAAATTCTCTTCTATACTACCTGAGAACAACAACGCCTTCTGAGGTACAAAGCCTATTGAAGCACGGAGTTTTTGCAAATCATATGTTTTAACATCTATTCCATCTATACATATTTCACCTTGATCCACATCATATAGACGTGGTAACAGTTTCGCTAAGGTTGATTTACCACTTCCAGTCGATCCAATAATCCCTACTTTTTCACCTTTTTGTATGCTAAACGAAATATCTTTTAAAACATATTCATTATTTTTCGTATAGCTATAACTAACATTTTTAAATTCTATATTCCCCTCGATTTTCTCAGGTTCAATCGCATTCGCTTCGCTTATAATATCAACTTCAGTATTTAACACTTGCTTTACACGATCCGCAGATGGAAAAGCTCGCGCAATTTGAATAAATACCATGCTAATCGACATAAGTGACATTAAAATGATATTCAAGTAATTAATAAATGCCAAAATCGCTCCTACTTGAAGTGTTCCACTGAATACTTTTTCTCCACCAATCCATAATGTTGCAACAATCCCGCCACTTACAACTAGCATAATGATTGGCATCATTAAAGAAATAAGTTGCACAGCTCGAATATTTATCTTCGTTAAATTTGTATTTACATTTCCAAATTGAGCGATTTCATATTTTTGTCTTACATACGCTTTTATAACACGCACACCAGATAAATTTTCTTGTAACTTTGTATTCACTTTATCTAATGCCTCTTGCACCTTTTTAAATGTACCACTTGCTTTACTTGCAATTAAAATAATTGCAAGTAATAAAATTGGAACAACTACAAGTAATATTGGAAATAACTCTCGCGCTGTTACAAAAACAATAATTATACTTCCGATAAATAACAGTGGGCCACGAACGAGAACACGTAATGTCATCGTCATTGCCGATTGAATAGAAGTGATATCATTCGTCACAATCGTTAATAATTTACCTGTTCCAAATGAATCACGATTATTACTAGAAAATGTTTCTATTTTCGCAAACACATCTTTTCTTATGTCTGTAGCGAAATTAACAGCTGCTTTTGTAGAATACATCATACACCCAAGCCCTCCAACTAAACCGAGTGCTGCTGCCCCTATCATAAGAAGCCCCATTTTTATTACATAATTTAAATCCCGATTTGCAATCCCAACATCAATGATATGTTGCATAATAGTCGGTTGAATTAAGTCCATCGCAACCTCAAGTACCATAAATAGCGGTCCAATAATAGCGAAGAACATGTATGGTTTTAAATACTGTAATAACTTACGAAATGATTTCATACATAATCTCCTTTTCCCATGAAATTACCACTGAATAATTCATATCCCTCCTTATTTAAGCGATATATTTTGTAATTTCTTCATTACTTCTATTATATTATGTAAATTAATATTTAACATTATTAAATGATAAGCATTAATGACTTTCTGGTCAATAAATGTGCTTTATATTATGTAAATACAAAAACCGCATTCTTACTGAAAAGAATACGGTTTTTCATCTATATTTCTTCAATTGTAAAATTTAAAAACTCAGTCTCAAATCCCTTATTTTTAGAAGGACTACACGTGTAAAAACCTATTTTAATAGGCTCATTCCCTATATCCTCCATTAAATGAGTGATTCTTATTTGTTCCCATTGATGGCTCTTTTTCACATATATTGTATAATCACCACGTTTTCGAATAATTCGAAAACGAATTTGTTGCTTAGCTTCTTCAGTTGGATAATCTTGCGTTGACCAGTCAGAATATCCATTATTCGTTACGACAGCACCTAAGTGAGATGGCCCTTCAGGGATATATTCTAAAGATGTTTTTAGCCAACAGTTCTCCGAAATCATAACAAAAAGACCTGCTTGATCGAATTTTGAATTTGGATTCATACGTAACTGAACTTCAGCTTGAAAGTCTGTCATCATCTCATTATAAAATACATGACCATTCATTACTTCAAAACCATAATGTGTTTTAAGCCAAAAATCAGTTTCTGCTTTCGAACGGACAATAAACGCATGATTGTCATTAATCTTATAGTATTCAGGTACATTCATTATAGTGAGTTGCTCAATACGTTCTGGTATATACGATATATAAAGCATTTATATAGACATTTAAAACTCCGCTAATACTGGGAATTTATAACCTTTAAAATCTAACTCTTTATCACTTCGAACCATTAAATACTTACTAGACTGTAATTCTGTAAACTGTACATCCTCAATCCCTAATTGATCTGGAGAAAAATAAAATTCGATTTCCGTAAACCTTTCATTGATTTCTCCACATATTTCATCTAAAACCGGAAGTACTGGCGCAAATACTCCAAATAATTTCAACTTTTCATTGTCTACTTCATAAACGATTAAAGCATCTAGTTTCTCTGAATAATACAATTTCTCATTCCATTCCGAGTCATACATATTCAAATAAAATGAAGGACGGAAATTTAAAGTTGAAAAATTATTTGAAAGTCTTTGGCCACTATCAATAGTTTCATGTATTAACTGTCTATTCTCTACATTATAGTAATCTAATTTTTTAAGTAGTGAATCGTTATTATTGTTTTTATCGTATGGTATAGTCATCAAATATTCCTGCACAACTTTAAATCCAAACGCTGTATATAGTTCAGGGTTTTCCGTAAACAATAATGTACATTCACATTTCTTATCGATTTCTTCTATCATTTTACCCATTAATTGTTTCATTAGCCCTTGTCTACGGAAATTAGGATGTGTCATTACTGATTGAATACCCGCCGCATTTATTTTTTCTCCATTAATTAATAATGGGAGTGAAAATGCCGCAACATTTGCAATCACTTTATCTTCTTGTAAAAATGATAAAGCTTTATATGTATCATCCCAATACCCTTTATCCGAAAAATCATTCAATGTTTGAGTTGTAATTTCAAACACTTCTTCAAATAAAGGAAATAACTGCTCTCTTTTCGGTTCTTCTATTAGAAGACTTGCCATTTTTTCAACATTCCCCATGTTGTACCTCCAAATGTTAAATTCCATTAAATTAGATATACTTATATGACCTACTCTTAAAAATAGAGGTCTTACCAATCAATATACTATCATAAAACATAAAAAAAAAGTCTAATTAATTTTATGTTTTGACTATTTGAAAATAAGTCGAATAAAACAATATTAAGATTTTTGGATATTAATTAGTTTATTATATAAAAATAGCGCTTTCTAATTAGCTTTTACTAATAGAAATACACTATTTATAATAAAATATTTTTAGTCTTTTATCCCTTCAAGTCTTTCCTTCGTATTAATTTCTTCTCCACTTATACGCTTTTCAAAAGACTTTCTCCAACTACTTGAAAGTGCATTTACTTCTAATATCCTTTTTATCCCTTCAATATTTTGTTTTTCCTTGTGCATGATACGGTTAGCAAACGCTACTGAAACACCTTTTGGATCAGACTGTAGTCTTTTTAATGTATCGACTGATGATACCCATCCTTCTTTTAATACGCGAAAATAGAATCCTGTATATCCTGTTTCTTGAAAATATAGTGGTAACTTTGGAATATTATATTTTTTTGCTAATTTAAAACAAGGTTGCCTTGGTTGTGTTACCTGTACGATTGCCTGTCCTAGCTCAAACGTATCACCAATACAAACATCCTCTTCGCGCATACCACTAACTGTTATATTTTCTCCAAAAGCCCCATATACAAGATCTTGATTCAATTCTTGTTCCCAGTATGGATAGTGATCACCAGTATAAACACAAACTGCTTTATCTACTCCTCCATGATGAACTAAGTCCGCCTGTCCATCTCCATTAAACTTTACAAAGGATAAATATACCGGTTCCTTTACTTGTTTCTTATTTATGCCTGTATGAATTACTTTTCCGCCGTATGTAACCTCTTTTGGTAATCCTATATTTAAAGATAATAATCGATATTCATTAGCCATTCTATTTCCTCCTTTAAAGGTGTTACATGTATTTTCTCTCGATTAATTTTTACAACCCTCTCTGCTATATAAAGATGATTATAAAACCTCTAAAATCATTGTTCAATTCAATTATTTATATAATAATGATAGGTATAACCTATTATTATACTTGAGGTGATTTCAATCGAATTACGACAACTTGAATACTTTTTAGCTGTTTCAAAAGAATTACATTTCACAAAAGCAGCTGAGAAATTAAATATTTCACAGCCTTCACTAAGTCAACAAATACGTGCATTAGAGCATGAAGTAGGAATGCCACTTTTCGATCGAATTGGTAAAAAAATATCTTTAACTGAAGCAGGGAAGATTTTATTATCACATTGTAAAACCATTTTTCATGAAGTCGAACAAGCTCGTTCAGCCCTTCAAGACCTAAACGGATTACAGCAAGGTTCCTTAACAATAGGGGCTTTGTTAACCGTCGTAAATTATTTACTACCACCAGCTATTTTAAATTTCAATAATTTATATCCCAATATAGAGCTTTCTGTATTAGGGCTTCGTACAGGAGATATTCGTGAAAAATTATTACAAAACGAACTAGATATCGGCATTACATTTCTCCCGGTGCAAGATAAAGAAATTATCTCCATCCCTCTATACAAAAGCGACCTTACATTGGTCGTGCCAACTGGTCATCGATTAGCTAAACGTAATCATGTATCTATTACTGAACTACAGAACTACCCTTTAATTCTTTTACCTAAAAATTTCTTTTTAACCGAACTAATTACATCTCATTGTCAAAAATTCAACTTTAGACCAAGACCAATTTTAGAAATTAGTACGATGGAATCTTTAATCCAAATGGTTTCTAAAGGAATGGGAATTACAGTGTTACCACAACCATATATAGACTTTTTACAAAATAAAAACATTCAAGCTATTAAAATAGAAAACCCTACTCCAATAATTGAAATAGGGCTTATTTATAGAAAAGATAAATATATGTGTGCTGCCACTCGAGAATTTATTGAGCAACTACAAATCACAGTACGTTCTTTCCAAAACTAAACAAAAGAGATTGTCCTATGAAATCGTTTCACAACGATCTAGTAGAATAATCTCTTTTCAAAAAAGTAAACATTGCATGTAAACTCTTATAAATTTTAATGTACCTTTTTAGATATTGGAATATATTTTGTAAAATATGCACCAACTAGCAATAATACAATTGAAAATAACCAAGTAAAAACACCGCCAAAATGAAACCAATATGCAAACATATTTAATATTGCGAGTGAAAAGAAACAAATAGAAGTTAGCGCACTTTTCAATCCTTTTATCTCGGATTTTTTTCTCTTTTGATAAGCAATATACATCGCAATAACAAGAAAAAAGATAAGAACAAATGGTAACATAACTTTTAGCATTGGTAATCCCTCCAGTGTATATGCACTCTTTATATTACCATCTTATCCCATTTATCTTTTAGGCATCAATTTATTCTTATCTTCCCTCCAAAAGTCAGTATAAGTTTTATTTTTAAAGTTCACATTCACCTCAGAAAACGGCATACTTCCTCCAACTTTCAATGAGTAAAAACCGGGAAATCATTAACGATTCCCCAATTTTTCAAACTATATTAAAGTATCCCCCTTTCCACTAAAGTCTCTGCGATTTGAACTGAATTCCAAGCCGCACCTTTCAATAAATTATCGGAAACAATCCACAGGTGGAATCCGTTTGGCGTATCAGGATCTTTACGTATTCTTCCGACAAATGTATCTATTTTCCCTTCTGCATATAATGGCATTGGATACAGCTGTTCACTAGGGTTATCCTGCAAAATAACACCTGGTGCATCCATTAATACTTCCTTAATTTCCGCAACGGTTGCTTCTTTTTCCAGTTCTATATAAACCGATTCTGAATGCCCTGATACGACTGGAACACGTACACAAGTAGCTGCCATTTTCAAGTTTTCATCTTCTAATATTTTCTTCGTTTCTTGAATCATCTTTACTTCTTCAAAAGTAAAATCATTGTCTGTAAATATATCTACTTGAGGCAGTACATTAAACGCTATTGGATAATGTTTTTTATCTTTTTTCGCCGGTAATATATCACTTTTCACTTCTTTACCAGCAAGCATAGACTTAGCCTGCTCTTGTAATTCATGAATCGCATGAATGCCAGAACCCGATACAGCTTGATATGTTGAAACGATAATTCTTTCTAAACCGAATGATTTTCGAATCGGCTGAAGTGCAGTTACCATCTGTAATGCTGAACAATTTGGAACTGCAATAATACCTTTATGCCGCTCTAAAGTATGCGCATTCACTTCCGGAACAACGAGCGGTACACCTTGTGCCATTCGGTACTCACTTGTGTTATCAATTACAATCGCACCACTAGAAACTGCATGAGTTACAAATTGTCTAGATACTTCTCCCCCAGCACTAAAAAAGGCAATATCTACACCTTCAAAGCTAGTTGTTTTTGCCTCTTGTATAATTATCTCTCGTCCTTTGAATCTTACTTTCTTACCGGCGGATCGTTTTGATGAAAGCAATGTAACTTCAACTATATTAAACTTCATTTCATTCTCTAACAGTTCAATAATTTTTTGCCCTACCGCACCTGTAGCCCCAACAACAGCTACATGATAGCCCTTTTTGATCATCTTTTCTCCTCCAATATCACTTGAATGAATATTTCCACAATTTTATTTTATACGGAATTTAATCATTTGGAAAATTAAAATACATGATATAATCATTCACAAATCATGATAATAAAAGAGGGATCGCTTATGGAAATGAGACATGTTAAAACATTTTGCGCCATTGTGAAGTATGGTAATTTTTCTAAAGCTGCTCATGCGCTAGGTTATGCGCAATCTACTGTTACAGCACATATGAAAGCTTTAGAGAACGATTTACATATTCCTCTTTTCGATCGGTTAGGGAAAAAAGTGCTACTTACAAAAGCAGGTCATCAATTTCATCCTTATGCATTAGAATTACTTGCAATATATGAAAAAGCGCAAGAAATCCCCCAAAATACAGATTATTTAGAAGGTACATTAAGTATTACATCTAATGAATCATTAGCGGTATACCGATTACCACAATTATTACGTACTTACAAACAGAAAAATCCGAAAGTAAATATCGTACTTGAAACAAACACAAATGAACAAGCATTACAAAAATTACGTGAAGGAGAAACAGACGTTGTCTTCATAATTGGAGAAAGTATAGAACATAATGATTTTATTACGCGTACTTTTAGTAATGAAACATTTGGATGGATTTTACCAGCTTATTCCGCTGCACACGCAAATCCATTCCAGTTATTACAGGACACCCAGTTCATTTTTACAGAACAAAGCTGCGGCTATAGGCCAATGGTAGATCGTTTTTTACGTCAAAGTGGAAATATTCCAGCTAAAACATTTGAAACTTCCAATGTTGAAGTCATTAAACAATCCGTTATGTGTGAATTAGGCATTTCAATTCTTCCTTATATCGTTGTACAAGAAAGTTGCCAAAAAGAACAACTATGTTTTCAGCCTATCGAAACTCCAACCATTATGCAAAGTCATGTAATCTATCATAAATCCAGATGGATTTCCCCGGTATTACAGTCGTTTCTTTCCTTACTTGAACGAGACTAAAATATTAAGACGTACATATAAAAAGAGTAATTGCCTAATAAGCAATTACTCTTTTTCATTAATTAGTATACTATTTATTAGTCTGTCCCCCGCCTGCAATTAATTTACTACCTGAATATGTACCTTTGTTCATAAACACTTGATTAATTAATTCTTTTTGCTCAGCTTCCGACATTACTCCTTTTCCTTCTCCTAAATTCCCGCTTTGTAATTTCCAAATCTTATTGTGATCTGCATCAACTTTTTCATATTTTCCTTGTTTCCATCGTTCTAAAATTTCTACATATGTACTTCCCTGTACAAGATCATTACTCTTTACAATATCAATTAAGCTTTCAATCCGCTCTTGTGTAATAAAAATATAGCCCCACTTTTGATCAGCTTTCGCTTTTTGATGTGCCATTTCATGTAATGCTGTCTGTATGTTCTCATCTGTCCATTTAAAATTTTTATTAAAACCACTATTCGGCAATGAATAATTGCCATTTTCTAAAAGCTTTGCATCTTCTGCTTTTACATTACTATCAGCTAATACTTCTACTGCTGGAGCAGCTGGTGATGCCTTTTTCGCAGCTGGTTTACTATTATTTAAATAATACAGCATACCATATGTTAAACCTACTCCAATTACCGCCATACCAGCTAGAATACCTATTATTTTAAATAGTGTTTTCATCGCGCTTGTTTCCTCCCAAATATCTCTGTTCTTACTACCTAATTACTTCTTATATAAAAACTGTTCCTTCATTCAAAATATCGCATCCCATCCCCTATCATATTATTTATATATACTTCCTCATATTGTATTTCTTTTTCTTTAAAATTGAAAGATTATTCTGTTAAATATTGAAAATATTCTACAAATTTTCCCTTTATATTTATAAAGAAACAAAAAACAACGAGCGCGATAAATAACACTCGTTGTTTTTACTTTATGCACGATTTTCTTTTAACCACTTCGTAATAGCATCTAACCTCGAAACATCAAAACGTCTTTCTTCACAAACATTTAAACTGTTTAAATTCTTTACAATTTCTATTTCATTCGATTTTACACTTTTCGCCTCAATTAATTTACAATACCCATCTGTAACAGAATTTAAATTTTCATAATAACACTGAAACGATTTTGATATATGTAAATGTTTTTCAAAGTTTCTCCTTCTTTTCGTTTCATCAGATACTTTCCGCTTTCTAAGTTCTTCATCGTTCGTATATAAATAAAAATATTGATCCGGAAAACCAATTTCCCTATTTATCATCTTTTCTTTATAAAAATTTTCTATTAAAGATAATGGCTGATTAAATAGATCAAAATGAAAACACCAATTATAACTAAGTGGCTGATATATATCGCCATCGAGTATTACTAATTCATATTGCTCTGACTTCTGAACAGCTATATTCCAGCGCTCAACTTGTTTTTCAAAATACCATGTTCTATGTTCATTTTTTGGCCTTTCAAATAAAGAATTGACTTCAGGTATTATATAAGCACCATAATTCTTTTCTAATTCACGGCACGTGGTACTTTTACCAACAGCGCTTGCTCCCTCAAATGCTATTATCCCCATAGTTTCTCCCTCTTTCATTAACTAAAATTTCGTTGTTTCGCTTTTCTTCCCCATAACTTTCTCCATAAAACAATTGAAGCGACAGTGAGCATGATTGTTGTAATGATACTACCTTCAATTCCGAACGTGCCTCCATGAAGGAATTCGGGGCCATTTGTTGCAGGTTTAAATAGCGGAGTTGAATATATGGTCATCCCGCTAACTGCAAAACCGTAGACGTTATATTGTGCCCAATTCCAAATGGAATGCCATGCGCAAATCCCCCACAGACTACTGTCTTTTAAAACGTAAAAAGCTGCAAATACACCAACTAATATTATATTCGATATTGAAAGAATTGTAATACCTGGATTAAGTAAATGAAGAAAACCAAATAAGAAAGATGTCACAACAATCCCAACCCATATACGACTTCTAACAGAAAGAACCGGGAATAACCAACCTCGTACAATAATTTCTTCCGTTGCCCCTTGTATTAAAAATGCAACTAAAGAACCTACAATACCCAATATAGCGGTTACTGTAATTTTTTGTATTTGTAATGTTACAACTCCTGCTAATAGGAATAAAATTACTGGTATTGAAATGAAAACAAATCCTATTAATGTACCTCTCAAATATTTTCTTATCCATTGATTTCTCCAAAAACCAATGGATGAAAATGATCTTTTCTCTACAAATCTAATCCATAAAAACACAAAAAATATTGCGCCGCCAAACGTTAATATCATCTCAATGTCGCTATAAATCGCCTTCATAAAAGTTGTTTCTGCTTTCGGTAAAATCAGCATAAACAACATAAATAATTCACCTAAAGTTAAAAATATAATCGCGAGTATGACAGCAAAAACAGGATGAACTTTTCTTCTTCCTTCTTTTGCTGCTTCAATTATTTTAAATTGTTTATTTTGCAATATTCTATCCTCCTAATTATGGTACTCATCAGCAATATTAAAATAATATTTAGCCTTTTATTTAAACTTATTTTTTCATATAAATGATTTTTGTTTGGAATAAATCCAAATTAGGAATAATATATAAATAAAAGAGGTGCCTTTGTGCCTTTACTATTATCACCCAGATTACTCAGTGGTATTACCAGCACTTGCTATTTCCCACCATTTGTTGTAAGATAGTAATTAAGGTCAATTTAACACTATATTTTCTTTGCATATTATCAAGTATCAATCAGGGACAGTTTGTACTCCTTATGGGTTTTTGATAATATGTGAAATTTTATTTTCATTCAAATAAGGCCGATCATATTGTAATTTTTCTACTTTTAGGAGGCATTACCATGACATTAACAGGTAAAGTAAAATGGTTTAACAGCGAAAAAGGTTTCGGTTTCATCGAAGTTGCAGACGGTAACGATGTATTCGTTCACTTCTCAGCTATCACTGGCGACGGCTTCAAGTCTCTTGACGAAGGTCAAGAAGTTAGCTTTGAAGTTGAAGAAGGTAACCGCGGACCTCAAGCTAAAAACGTTGTAAAGCTATAATTCAAACAATAAAAAGGTTGTTACCAGCAAGGTTAACAACCTTTTTAATATATAACTAAAATTTTTTACATAAAAGGAGTGGTTACATGTATCGCAATCGAAAGAACGATGTAGCAGAAGTACCACCAGAACAAACCCCTGTTTGGGAATGTGAATCAGAGGATTGTTTAGGATGGATGAGAAAGAACTTTTCATTTGAAGAAGAGCCTAAATGCCCTTTATGTAAAAGTAGCATGAAAAGCGGAGAACGTTTATTACCTAAATTAGGTTAATTTATAATAAAAAAAACCTCTTTTAATTAAGAGGTTTTTTTATTATAAATTTATGTCCTCAACATCAGTTCGCACTATAGAATACAATAATGCATCGTGTTGCTTATTTCCTTGATGAATATATCCGCGCAATAGCCCTTCCTTTTGGAAGCCAATTTTAGATAACATTCTACAAGAAGTAACATTTTCAGGATATGTAATAGCTCCAATTCTAAACAAACCTAAATCTTTAAATCCATAATCAATAATTTCTCCAGCTGCTTCTGAAGCATAACCATTTCCCCAATAGCGAGGATGCAGATCATATCCAATCTCAGATCGTTTACTCCATAATTGTAAATTGTTTAGTCCAATTGTTCCTATTAAAACGTTCGTTTCTTTTAACACAATTCCCCATCGTATTGCCTTTTTCTCAAAGTAATTTTTTGAAAAAGATTCGATCATACGTGAAGCTTGTCCAAACTCCGTAAAAGAATTCATACCGTAGTAACACGTCACTTCATCCAATGAAAAGATTTCATATATTTTTTGACAATAAGATTGTTCTATTTCAACTAAACGTAAGCGTTCTGTTTCTAATATAGGAAATGCCATAGGATCACTCCTTTCTCTCTACTCATTCATTATATCAGAAAAAATATGTATAATTAGTAAAGTCCTTATTGTTCCATAAATCAAACATTTCTAATGGCACATTCTCTCTTAATTCTATATACACGAATTAGATACCTTCTGATTGCACCTCAAACATGACGCTATAATTTCCATAAATCGAATTTTAAATTATCAAGAACTGTAAAGAAATTGTTTCTTCATTTTCTCCTTCTAAACAACCAACCTACCCCATACATTTATGGTAAAATATAGTTAATATTTATTTTATTGTGGAGGTGAAGATTTCCTATGTATATATTCATCAGCTTATCCCTCTTACTCATATTACTTATTTTTTTATTCGCAAAAAAATTCACACCAAACTCATTCATGATGACTAGCTTTAAAGGTAATAGCTTTAGGACATTTTCAATCGGTATTTTAATCGCTGCCATACTCTCACTTTCATATGGAACTTATCATGCGGTAACATATCAACCTAGTTATTTAGATATTAAATTAAAAAATCAAAACTATACTGTTTTCGGTAATGTAGGCGAATTCGGTTATTTCTCCGAAGAATTATTAAAAAAAAATACAGAAGTACAACTATATTTCGTCTCTTGGAAAACAATACAGTTAAAAAATCCGGTAATACTTATAGAATATCCTTCAGGAAAACAAGAAACATGGAAGCCAAATATCGTATCAATACCGGTAAATAAATTACAAGAAAAACATGATATAAAAGATATTTATCAACTATCACCGTATTCATTTAAAGAGTCTGGAGAAATAACATTAACAATAAAAGAAAACAATGTAAAAAACAATACAATTTCCATTCAAATAAAATAAATAAAAACTGTTCCTCCATTTTGCTGAAGGAACAGTTTTTATTTATTCTACAGTATTATTCATTTAATGTAGCCATTATTTCATTGGCTATATTCTTTCCATTTCCAATACACGCACCAATTCCGACACCATAATATGAGGCACCAGCTAAATATATATTTGGATAAAGATTCGTCATTTTTTCTTGCAATGCTTGAACCGCTTGATTATGTTCTAAATGATATTTCGGCATTAAATCTTTCCAATTTGTAACTTCGACTACTTCTGGTTCACCTTTAATTCCGAGACTCTTTTCAATATCATATAAAGCTACTCGTACTAATTCTTCTTCACTATAATTTTTGATTGTTTCATATACCGGATTGGTGCTCTTATAAAACATTCTTACCAATAATTTTTGTTTACCGGATGTATGTTTCCACTTTCGACTTGTCCATGTACAAGCATCACAATGTAAATCACTGTTTTCCGTTACAATAAACCCTGTGCCGTCAGCTGGTAGTTGTTCATCTAGTATGTCAAATCCTAAGTAAATACTTATAAGAGATGAGTTTTTAAATGTATTAAACTGCTCATTTAACTCATTAGACTGTAATAAAGTTTGTGCTATATCATGCGGAGCTGCTAAAACAACATAATCAGCTTGTATTGTTTCATGATTTACAAAAGAAATCTCATATCGATCTTCTTGTTTACTTACAGCCGTCGTTATAGCACCTTTTTTTACGACAGTTTCAGTAAGCACTTCTTCTAAGCGATTAATTATCGTAGATAGTCCACCTTTAAATGATACGAATTTTTTATTTCCTGCTGATTGAAATTGTTTTTTATTCTCTTCAAAACCTTTAATAATACTTCCATACTTATTTTTATAATCCAGTAAATACGGTAGTGTAGATGCCATTGTAAGCTCATTCAATTTACCAGAATATACGCCTGAAAGTACAGGAGCAATTTGTCTTTCCACTAACTCTTTCCCTAAGAAACTTTCTAAAAATAGAGCAAGTGATGTATCTTTCGTAAACTCTTTATTTTTCGTTATGAAATCTTTTAAAGCTACGATTTTCCCTTTCGTTGAGACTAGCGTACTGCTAAACAAAGACTGGGCGCTCATCGGTATCCCAAATATAGTATCAGAAGGAATCGGATGTAACATGTTTTCAGAATATATGTAAGAAATACCCGTTTCATTATATACCATTTCATCTTCTAAATTTAAATCTTTTACAAGTGGCATAACATATTCATTACGAGCAACGATTGAATCCGCTCCTGACTCCATAATGAAATCCTTTTCTTCCACACTATGGATTTTACCACCTAAATACTCTTCTTTCTCAATAAGAATTAAATTTAAATCGATATTATAATCCTTTTTTAATTTTTCTAAATAAAACATAGTAGAAAGTCCCGTTATACCTCCACCGATAACAACAACTGTTTTCATATGTGCTGCGCTCCTAACCGATACAATTAATAATTCCTTTTTATTATAACCAAAAGTCCTTATATTCGACTAGCAAGTTGCGCATTCTGTAAGAAATTAGACAATATATTTGAATATATTTTCAAATTACCTAATAAAAAAGAACTATAACATATACAAACCACGTCATAGTTCTCTTTATTTTAAAAACATAAAGTAATTGATTAATTTGTCTAGTTCTTGACTCAATGCCAATACTTTTTCATGTTGAATTCCATAATCCGATACTAAATATAAAAGTTCTTCTTTTTTTATTTCAATTACTTTTTCTAATTTCGCTAGTTCCATGTCGTTTTACATCTCTCCAAAAATAAAATGTATGTATTTCAGTATAGCCTACTTACATAATTAGTAAAAGTAAAATACGCATGTAAAATCTTACAAATTTGAAAAAATAATATACTACTAACAAAAAAGAAACTAGATTAAGCTCCCTCTTACAGATTATTGACGTTCATTAAGAATTAATAACATACCGGAATTTTTCTAATGTTATATCTTTATAATCTGGAGCTCTCTTTATATGATTAAAATAACTATATGAGAATTTAAATACATGACCAAAATCCCAATCGAATTCACTATAGTCTTTTATCCAAAATATATTTTCAGTTGGTAAAATATTTGCACGTTTAGATTGAATTAAAGGTAATCGATCTATAGGTGAGTGTAAAGTTATTCCCGTATTCAGCTTGAGCTTTTGGCTAGCTCGTAGTACGTATACTAGTTTTAAAAGCGGGCGTATCCCTCGTTGAAATATATCTATATGCCCTAAATCGTACATTATATTAATTGCGTGGGAGTAAGTAAGCAAATGCCCAATTAAATCATGATGCGATTCCGCTCGATAAATACTATTAAATTTCGATAACTCATTTAAAATGAACTGAGATACTTGTGTTGGATTACTCAATTCACTTTTCATCTCATCTTCAAAACTTAATTGTTTTACTTCTTTCGTCGTATAACCAATCCACGATCTACCTGGAATTGTTTTTCGAAATGATAAAATAAGAGTAGTAATCCCTTCAATTGCTTGATTATCGCCCCATTTTTGTAGCTCTTTCATAGCCAATAAACTTAATGACGCATAAATGACGTTATGCCCCACCCAATGAAGTTCATCAATCGTTTGTTCTAAAGATTTTATAATCATATTCTCCGCAATTTGAAAATCTATTTCTTTTTTATCATCAATCATCTCACCAATTTTTTTCTTGTTCAGCATCATCCTTGTTTGCGAATACATATTACGAGCTGTTTCTTCATCAATATTATTATCTTTCATAAAAAAATAACTAGCAATTGCAGCTGCTCCAAAATGCGCATGCCAAATATCATTTGTTTCTTTTTTGCATTGAGAAATAATTGAAAGGCCGCCTTTTAAAATACTTTTGTTTTCCATTTTCTATCTCCCCTAATAAAGTGAAACTTTAATCAGCCCTTACCAATCGGGCATTTATGGGCAGTTAATCCCCCACCTAACTTCTTTACTTTCGCTGAATTTTGAGGGAGGTCTTACTGCCCGTTAATGCGGGATAAAAATCACTATATTTTCACCCTAAAGATGGTGTCAGTACAAATAAAATGTGATTCGATTCATCACTTTTATTCAAAAATCGATGCTTCACATTCGGTGGAATACGTACAACATCGCCTTCTTCTAAAAAATATTCTTTTCCCTCCAATTCCACATACACTTCCCCTTTCATAACAACAGCAATCTCTTCCTTATCTTCATGGGAATAATGGCTTTCTGTTGTGTTTGCTTGTTTATTTAAATCCATCATTAGCATTTCAATACGTGCTTTCATAAAATCAGGTGTTAATACATCATATACAATGTGATTATTGTTTTCCCGATATACTTTTTTTCGATCTTTTTTCTTAGAAATGAGCGAATCTGTATCAATTTCGTTAATAAAAAGTGTAAACAGCGGTACATTTAATGCTTTTGCAATTAATTCCAAAACATTTAAAGAAGGATTAGCATGCCCTCTTTCAATTTGGCTAATTAACGATGTACTAATCCCTGCATAATCAGCGAATTCACGAATTGTCATGTTATTTTTCTTACGGTAACTTAATACCGTTTGTCCAAGCCTATCATGTATCATAGTAAAAATTCCTTTCGTCCATCATAATGCATGTTTCTTTGTCTTTGTGCTGACATACTAAACAAAGGCAAATAATCCTTCCCTATCATCTCTGGGACTTATATACTTACTTTTGTACATTATATCGTATTAAGTTTATTATAATAAACATTCTATCGGAGGGACAAACTTTGAAATCACCTATTCTTTCATATTGCATCTTATTTTTTGGTGTATTCGCCTTATCAACTTCTGCAATTTTTGTAAAATTGGCAGATGCTCCTGCTACAATCATTGCTTTTTACCGATTATTCTTTGCCACACTGATTCTGTTACCGTTATTACTATTTAATAAAAATAGTCGAGATGAGCTAAAAACTTTAACGAAAAAACAATGGGGATTCGGATCCATATCTGGGCTATTTTTAGCTGCACATTATGTACTTTGGTTTGAATCATTACAATATACTTCTGTAGCAAGCTCTACAGTTATCGTAACGCTACAACCTTTGTTCTCAATGATTGGTGTTTATTTTTTATTTAAGGAGAGATTTACGAAAGGAGCGGTTATTGGTTGCCTCATCGCTATTTCAGGTAGTATCGTTATTGGCTGGCAAGATTTCCAAATTAGTGGAGCAGCTTTATATGGAGATATTTTAGCATTTATCGCTGCCGGTATCATTACTGCTTATTTTTTCATTAGCCAACACGTTCGTAAAGATTTGGCACTTATACCATATTCGGTAATTAGTTATGGAAGTAGTGCTGGCTTTCTTGGCATATTTGCTTTCACGCAACAAGAATCTTTCATCCATTATTCTACACAAACTTGGTTGTGCTTTATTGGATTAGCTTTCATTGCTACAATTTTAGGACAAACCATTTTTAATTGGTTATTAAAATGGATGAGTGCTACTTTAATTTCCATGAGCATTTTAGGAGAAACAATTGGAACTTGTATACTAGCGTACTTTATATTACATGAGACCATTTCTTTACAACAAGGACTAGGAATTACCGTTATTTTTATTGGTTTAGTATTATTTTTATTACAGCCAAATTCTAATAAAAAAGCATGACAGTATACTGTCATGCTTTTAACTATTAATTATGTACAATTAAACCATCCGGTCTAAAACGACTCATCATAATTTCATTAATAAACTTTCCTTGAGCTTTCAAATTCCCTATCTTTACTCCCTCTTCTACAAATCCAAATTTTTCATATAAAGCTTTTGCTTTTGGATTCGTTTCTAACACACCTAGTTCTACTCTCTCTAACATTAACCAATTATCAGCCAGATCAAGCATCTTCGTAAGAAGTACTTTCCCAATTCCTTTATTATGATATTCACTATCGACCCCAATGAATAAATCGCCTGAATGAGATCTTCGTCCCGGACTTTGTGTTAAACCTACAAACCCAACAATTTCTCCATCATATTCTGCAACAAATTCAAATTGATTTGGTGCTAAATTTCGAATTCTATTTTCCATAGCGTCTACACGCATGCTAGGTAAGAAAACCATATACGGTAAAACTTCATCTTGTATACATATACGATGAATTGCTCTAGCATCTTGTATTTCTACTGCTCTAACGTTGATCCCCATCTTTCTCTCCTCCATATAAATAACAATATATTTGTTTGTGTGTATTCTAGAAACGTGTATGAATGACCTTCTCACTCGTATTTCTTTATGTCATTTTCACATAATTATTTCGATATAATACTTATTTTCCTAAAAGATTAACAACTATATGGATATGGTTAACTTTTCACCTTGTTATATAAATTAAGCAAATTTTCAATCAGAATACCATTTAGTTTCATGCCGACTATATCACAATTTTCTATTTCAATATTTTTCAGATTACTATTACTTATGGTGCTACCTTCCAAATCACATTTATCGAATACAATAGGTTCCTTCTCATCTCCGAGACTTGTATTTTTAAATTGCACTCCACCTAAAGTCACCAAATTAAATTTACTGCCAGAAAGATTTAAATCTGCATATGATGACCTTCTAAAATTTATATTTCTAAACTTTGATTGACTTACATTACAATTACTCATATTCGTATTCATTATATTGCTACCAACAAATGAACTGTTTTTTAAATTCACTTGATAATACTCTGTATTTGCTAAATTACAGTTTTCGTATTGACTATTTTTCATATCTTTATTTGTAACTACACTCTCTTTGTTTGAGCTTGTTTTTATTCTTTTCACGTAACAATACTCATCTTCCGATTCAAAAATCATTTGGTAACCTATCTTTTTATAAAAGTGATGATTGTTAATTTGTCTACTAGATGTTTCGAGATCCCAAATCTTTATGTTCGGATATTCCTTTTCTATTAATTTCATAACATGTGATCCAATTCCTTTTCCTTGATAAACAGGATCTACAAAAATACGATCAATTCGACCGTACGACTTACCAGAAATCGTAACTATTATCCCTCCGATTATTTCTTTATCCATGACAACTTTGAAAGAATCCAATTCTTCAATGGAATATTCCATCATTTCAACTGAAGAATATCCTGGCGGTTGAATGTTATAATCAATGACATTATCTTGGCCGTATAGCCATTGTTTTGCTTCTGCATCAAATGTTCTTTTCATTATTTCTGTTAATTTCTCAGCATCTAAAATTGTAGCTTTTTCTATAGATAGCATTGTTGTTTTCCCTTTCATTATTACAAACCAACAACTATTGTGAATTCCATAATTATCAATTCACTTTTATTTTTAATGCTTTTCCCATTATTATATATGGAACATCATTTTTACTTGGATGAAATGGCTCTAATACATTTACCCAATCTAATCTTTCATATAACGAACGTGCTTTTTCATTGTTTATTTGTGTTGTTAAAACACTTGTTCTATTTGAAAGCCCTTCTAGTAATTTATTATGTAATTTCGTTCCAAGACCTTCATTTTGGTATTGTGGGTGAACTGCTAACTCTACAAATTCAAAACAATCTTGTAACCATTCGTCTACTTGCTCTAGATGTAACGCTTCTCTCATTAATTGATTATAGTACTGTCCCTCCATTGAGCGATAACCATAAGTAAAGCCAACTACTTCATTTTCATCATTTATTGCTACTATACCTTTAAAACCTGTATATTCTATATGCCTATTCATTCGCTCGATCATTTCATTGAAATTTGTTTTCTCAAATACTTTACAATACAATTTTGCCATATTCCCAATTAAGATTTCATCTTTTTCAATGCTTAAGAATTTCACTTTATTCCCCCCTATTAAAACATTTATATCCTTAAATTTTTAAAAACAAAGAAAATTAATACTAATCACTCTCTTTACTATTAAACTACAAATCACCCTATATTTTCCACAATTACTTAGTATTAATGAATAAAAGAAGAGACCATGTAATATCAACATGTTCTCTTCTTTTATTCATTTTCAATTTTATCCCGCTATTTGCCGGACAGTAAGACCCCCACCTCAAAATTCAGCAAAAGCAAAGAAGTTAGGTGGGGCCCTGCTGCCCGTGAACGCCCGATTGGTGAGGGCTGAACCCCCCCACTGATTAAAGTTTCACTTTATATAATTAAAAATTAGATATTACTTAAGCCACTCGTTGCAAGTATTACTTAACTGCTGTAAATCTTCTATAAATTGACTCGCATCATATCCATCACAAACCGAATGATGTACTTGCAATGAAACTGGTAGCATAACCTTATTTCCTTCGTTAAAATATTTCCCACAAGTTATAATTGGCAATAGAAATTTTTCATCATTATTAATATTAAGATTAAATCCAGTAAAACTAGTCCAAGGTATGCTAGAAATCGGAAATACATTAGGCGGAATATTTTCTTTCGTGAAAAGACCATGAACATTAGCATAGCATCTCATATCGTCTTCATAATTTTTATAGAAAGTGCGGAAATCACTTGAATAATCCGTCCATATACTTGAAAAAGACTTATCATCTTTATGAAAGATTGTATAATTCGGTATCATTTCCTCCCAATAGCCTAAAACTCCTTCATCGTTAAAACATGTTCGAAATTTTTTATGATTATTTACTACTCTAGAAATTAAATATATAAAAACGGGATAAAATTTTATTCCCTTTTGATATACTTCCTCTAATAACATCGTGATATCAACATTCACAGTCATACTAAATGTACATTTCAACTTTAAATAATGCTCAAAATACTGCTCTCTATTCCAATCTTCTCTATCAATTACATGGAACTTCATTCTAATAGCCTCCTAAAATTTTCTTTTTATTTTAGAAGGCTAATTCCCTTGCTTTCACCATAATTGTTCACTCCTAACAGTGTACATTTCACCCTAATTATTTATTTAATTATATAACATATGTAAGAATCAATTCACATATTTCTGGAAATCCATCCACATACTATAGATAAATCAAATGAAATTTGGAGGATACATACATGAATAACAAAAATATGAATAAAAAAGAAAATGTTACTGAAAACACTACATCTATTCAAAATAATAATACTGCAAACCTTACTATCGAAGAACAAGCAATGAACGGCTTATACGGAATGCCCGAAACAACAATTGAAGATGCTGATCACGCTTCAGCTGATGATTTGACTTCAAAAAATTAATTAACTACATTGAAAAAGCCAAGGAAAATATCCTTGGCTTTTTTAACTATGCATCCACCTTTTGTATTTCTTCACTCTTTCTTGAAAGTTTACCTGGCCAAAAAGCAAATCGGCCTAACACAACTGTAATTGCGGGTACAAGTAACGGTCTTACGATAAACGTATCTAGTAATACGCCAATTGCAGTTACAATACCAAATTGAACTAATACTTGAATTGGAAGTGTACCTAACACTGCAAAAGTTCCTGCTAAAATTAAACCTGCCGATGTAATAACACTACCTGTTTGTATTACACCATTTTTTACTGCATCCATGTGATTTTGTGTCTTTCTGTTTTTCCATATTTCTGAAACCATAAAGATATTATAATCTTCACCTAAAGCAACTAAAAATACGAATGCGTACAACGGTATCGCACCTTGAATGGCCGGCGCTCCCATACCGTAATGAAGCAATATCCATCCTGCTCCTAACGCTGAGAAGAATGATAAAACGACAGTTACAATTAAATAAATCATCGCAACAACCGATCGTAAGTAGACAAGTAATAGTAAAGCGATAATGCTAATCATTACTGGAATAATTACTGATTCATCACGTTCAGTAATTTGCTTTGTATCATATAATGAAGCTGTTTCTCCACCAATCCACAATTGATCTTCAGTATTACGAATCCCAGCATCTTTTAATACTTTTTCTACATTACTTTTCAATTTAGGAATTTGATCTAACGCTTCAATTGAGTATGGATTTTCCGCTAAAGAAACTTCATACATTTGTATTTGCTTATTTTCTTTTCCCTCTTTTGGCTCTTTCACTGTATTTACGAAAGAAAATTTCTCTAGTTCTTGTTTAATAGGAAGCTCTTTTCCTTTCGTATCAACAACCACTTTTACTGGTGCTAGTTCACCAGCTGAGAAATGATCACTAATTAACGTAAACCCTTCACGAGAAGGCATATCCTTTGGAAACGATTCTAATAAGTCATATGTGTATTGAATACGTGGTACGAACGAAGCCAATCCACCTAATACAAACACAGTTAGCATAATTATTGTCCACGGTCTTCGTACTACTACATCTCCAAGTTTTTTACTAAAGGAGCCTTTTGATTTTTCAACTTTTACAGCCCTCTTTTTCTTTCTTGCAAACTCCTCATTCATTGAAGTTGTTCTCGGTATAAACGGGAAAAATGCAATCCTACCGAAAATTAATAATAGTGCTGGTAAAATGGTTAAAGCCGCGATTCCCATTATAAATACAGCAACACTAAATGGTACTGCAAATCGATGAAAGGCACCATAATGAGCAAGTAGTAATGTTCCTAATCCAAGTACAACAGTTAACGCACTCATTATTATTGCACCGCCAGAAGCTTTAATCGCAAGTTGTAATGCTTTATATTTACTTTCTTCTTCTAACAAGTACTCTCTATATCTTGAAATTAAAAATAGACAATAGTCCGTTCCAGCACCAAACAATAATACTGTCATAATTGATATTGCTTGGGCATCTACTTTAATCCATCCGTGATCAGCTAAAAAACCGAGTGTAGGACTAATGATACCGTATGCAAAGCCAACAACAAGTATAGGTAAAATTGCTAAAATTGGCGAACGGTAAAGCAAAATTAATAGGATCAAGACTAATAATACAGTAGCCACTAACAATTTCACATCTGCTTGACTAAATAAACTAACTGCATCCGTTTGAATACCTACAGGCCCAGATAATCGAACATGTAAACCAGATTCACTTATTTTTTGTTTAAATGGATCTTCATCCACCTTACTATTCACTTTTTTTTCAAGCTTTTCCAGATTTCCTTTTAATATATCCGTACCAGCAGATTTATTAAAGAATACCGGTGTAACAAATGATGTACCATCTTTTGATGCACTTTTTGATAATACTTGCTCTGGAATTGTATCAAATGGCGGTAACGTTGATTGTTCTTTTAAAGGATTAGCTTTTAACTCTTTATAAACGTCTTGTATGAGTTTATAATCCTGTGACTGTAATCCACCATCTCTATACCATACTACTAACAACGGATTCCCTGTATTATTCGGAAACTCTTTTTTCATAAGCGCTTCCGCTTGCTGTGACATAGCTGTTTCAGGTAAATTTTTTGGATTCGGTTCTTTCGTACTGTTTACTTGTGGTAACGTAAATGAAAGTAATAATGTAATAAGAACCCACACCGATAAAGTGATCCATTGCGTATTTTTCCCTGCTACAAGCCTCCCTAACATATGTAACGGGTGCTTTTTCATAAAAACCCACCTTCCTTTTTTCCTCCATTATTAATTATATATACTGGTCGGTTAATTAATCAAGAATGATTGAAAATTATGTTATAATTATCTCAATCATAAATGTCAGGAGCGAATGTATTTGGAACAAAAACAACGTCCTCTCGGAAGGCCTCGTCAAAATAAAAATACAAAATCTACAAAAGAAACCATTTTAGAAGTGGCAACCCGCTTATTTCTTACACAAAATTATCAAGTCGTTTCTATGGATGAGGTCGCAAAAGTTTGTGGTGTTACGAAAGCAACTGTCTACTATTACTATTCAACAAAAGCCGATTTATTTACCGCTACTATGACCGAAATGATGGTACGTATACGCGAAAATATGTCTCAAATACTCTCTACAAACAAAACGTTAGAAGAAAGATTATTAGACTTCGCTAAAGTTTACTTACACGCAACGATGGATATTGATATGAAAAATTTTATGAAAGATGCAAAACTGTCGTTATCTGAAAAACAATTGAAAGAATTAAAAAATGCTGAAGATAATATGTATGAAGTACTAGAAAAAGCACTCGATAATGCGATGCACATCGGAGAAACTCCGAAAGGAAACGCTAAATTTGCGGCTCATGCTTTCGTATCTTTATTATCAATTGGGAATTTTAAAGATGAGAATCACAATCCTATTCTTGCAAATATAGATGAATTAGCACAAGAAATCGTTTCTTTTTATTGGAATGGGTTAGGTCATTCATATTAAACTGATTTACTTTAATAAAAGAGCATGTTTAATTTTTTCAAACATGCTCTTTTATAATTTATTTATATACTAATAACCAGATTATACTTCAACGTCACTTAACAAAAAACTCCATTTTAACTTTACAAATTTTGAAGTTGAACATTTATATTCTCCTTACTTAATCCCCCATGGTAACAAACTATAGATTCAATATGTAAATTTAAATACTTCTTCAAAGACTGCTTTGCTTCCTTAATATTTATAGTTGTTGGGGCGTGAATTCCTCCTAACATCCCATTCACACTATACATAGAGTCTCCTGCAATAAGAATTTTACTTCGTTTCAAATATAAACTAATATGACCCGGAGTATGCCCTGGAGTATGAAGAATTAGTATTCCACCGCAATACGGAAGTTCTTGTCCGTCAATCACAGTATCACTCACTTTTCCTTTTGGTCGGTTCTCTACATTTCCTTCCTTCAATAAAGGCAAATCCCCCTCAATATATGGCTTATCTAATTCGTGCGCATAAACCTTAATATTATTTCCACAGCGCTGCAACAACTCCGGAAGACTACCTATATGATCAATATCCTGATGCGTCAAAATCACGACTTTTAACTTATCAAATGATACCCCAACCTTTTCCATCTCTACTTGTATATCTTCAATTTGTCCTGGGAAACCCGTATCTATTAATACTGCCATTTCATCATCCCATAAAAGAATTGGATGAATAACAAATTCTTGAAATTCAAGTTGTAACATTTCTATCCCTTTAGCAATCTCCATACAGCCATTCTCCTTTATACTGAAGTTTGAAAATATGTACGAGTAAACTGAAAATATAAAGTGAAACTTTAATCCGTTGGGGTTTTACTGCCCGGCAAATAGCGGGATAAAGCACCTTTATCTTATAATATGTTTTGTCATCCCAATAGAGAATGCTTCAAACCCTATAGATTCATAGTAAGATTGCAATTTTTCTACACACATAAGTTGTGGAATAACCTTGTTTTGTTCACAGTGCTGGATTAATCGTTTCACTATTTCTTTTCCGATGCCACTAGACTGATATTTTGGCAATACACCAACTCCACAAATAATGCCTGTTATGACTCCATCTGATATGACACGCCCCATCCCTACTAACCTCTTATCATCAAAAACATAAATTGCATACCAACTTTGCTTACACATTTGTTCTAACTCGTTAACCGTTAATTTAAGAGAATTCCATCCTAAAGATTCGTATAAGGATAATAATCCATTAAAATCTGTAGGATGTTCACTTGTGTGGCGTATACTATTTTCCATGTAAATACTCCCTATTCTCTGACTTGTTTATATTTCATAAAATTCCCTTTACACAAATCTGATTGATGTAAAAATAACTAGAACAAACTTCAATAAGAAAGATAGAATTCCTTCTCAATATAAAATAAAAAGAAGTTATCTCACTTAAGATAACTTCTTTTATATAAGACTCTCATTATATTATCAACCAAAAAATATACAACTGCATACGATTAGCACAAACAAAACTAATAAACCATTTGAGAAATAACCCATTGAAAACTACCCCTTTATTAAATTATGTAAAAGATTTTATCATAAAATGATTTACAACTTAATAACTGAAAAAGACATTGCATTCATTAGTTATATATGTTAAGTAATATTTTATTTTCGGTTATATTCTCGTTCCCTGAAAGTGCTTATCATACTCTTCTACTTCCGTTCATATAAGTTCAAAATATTAAATAATAAATCAAGAAGACCTCCACCTTACGAGGTCTTTTTTACTTATTTTCCAAATACACTAATTGATTCTTCCTCAATTACAAGTAAACAATTAGCATATTACATGATTTAATATCCCAATAACCAATTCAACTCTATTAATTCGGTTCGACCTTAATATCCCCCTTTTATTCCAAAAACTCAATAATCGTTTCACATACTTTATCCGTCTCCTCGATATCTGGGAAATGTCCACTATTTTCAAATATAACAAGTTTACCATTTTTCAATTGTCTCGTTATTCTATAACTCATTCCTACACCCGTGTTATAGTCATGCGCTCCAACTATGACACACGTATCAATTTCTAAACCTTTAATACGCTCAATAAGCGGTAAAGATGATTTTGTTCCAAAAATAACTTTACTCATCTTCCCTGTATTACTTAACTTACTTTCCTCCCAAAACCTTCTATTTAGCTTTGCAAATTCTTCATTTTTAAACAATAGTCGATCTACATTTTCTGTATCAACTATACTCCAAACTTGATTATACCTTTCTTTTAAAGGAATTTCTGACTTACTTATTATCAATATTTGTTCTTTCACTTCCCCTTTCGTTACTTGTAGAAAACCTTCTATCTGCACAGTATACATATCATTAAAATCATCTAACGATGGTGCTTGTAATACCATTTGTTCAACATTTTTTGGATATTTCAAAGCATACTCTAAACAAAGTTGTCCACCAAAAGAATATCCTAACAAATTTATCTTCTCTACATGTAATTGCTTTCTTAATTCCTCTAAATCTTCGACTAGAGTATTGATTGAGTACTCACCGTCATCTTCTGGTGCCTCACTTCGTCCGCAACCTCTTTGTTCGTAATAAACTACAGTCATATTTCCTTCTAACTTCAAACCAAGCGTTCTTTCGAATACATAATGATTACCACCTGGACCACCATGTACTATAATAAGAGGGACTGTATTATGAGCTGTCCCTGCAACTTTACACCAATGCATAATCCCATTGATTTTCAAATAGTGTACACCATCTTGCAACATTAACTGATTCATTTATCCTATCTCCCTATAGCTCACTTATTACTATCTAGATGTATAAGTTCTGACCATTCACACTTTTTCCC
This sequence comes from Bacillus sp. Root131, assembly GCF_001429475.1. NCBI lineage: Bacteria > Bacillati > Bacillota > Bacilli > Caryophanales > Bacillaceae > Bacillus > Bacillus sp. Root131. Next base: position 973,218 of record NZ_LMJQ01000001.1, on the reverse strand, counting down.
TTTATATTCTTTAGACCCTACCCTTTCTTATATGAATAGCTTTCTTATTCAAAAATAGATTTTTAAAAATTCCTACCCCCACAATTAATAAACCTATACCAACTAATTTATTTATTTGTAATGGAATGCTCTCCATTCCAAATAATCCGAATGTATCAATGCATAACGCAACGACCAATTGAGTAATAAGACTAATTAGCACCGTATATGCTGGACCTAAGCTCTTTATTGCACCCATTATACAAATAATTAACCCGATGCCAAACAGTCCACTTACATAAAACAAATAATTTGTAGTATACACTTTAATGTTAATACTGTTTTCTGTAATGATATAAAATAGAATAGAACTAATGAGACCTATTCCAAGGACACATGTAGTCGTTAACCACTGTCCTACATTTTCATTTACTTTTGCATTAAAAACAGATTGTAAGCTAATTAATATTCCTGCTAATATAGCTAAACTAAATCCAATCAAAATCTTCCTCTCCCTTTCATTGCTCATATATATTATCTTTAGCGACTTCCTTCATTCTAGAAAAATCTTTAATGACAATAACTCCATTACTCTTTTCAATTAATTTATCATTATAAAATCTTTGTAATACCCGAATTACGTGCCTATAACTTACCCCTATAAAGTCTGCAATACTTGTTACCGAAGTCGTATCCAAATCCCCTTTGTACATATCCCCGTTACTATCTGTTGAAATTGAAAGTAAATAACTAGCTACACGTACTTCTACAGGATAAAGTAAATTAAGAGCAGTAAAACGAGTCGATATTTTTAACGTGTTCGCAATGTTTTCAAGTAAGAACTTCATAAATATAGGATCATGTAATAACCTGTTTCTAATAACCGTATTAGAAATGGAGATAGCTATAACATCTGAACAAGCTTCAACGACATTATGTGCTTTGCTATTTTGAATTAATTCAATATCACCAACAATGGCCAATGGATTGATAAAGCGAAGGATTAGTTTCTTTCCTTCTGATGTAATCGTGTAAACTTTTACTTTACCTTTAACAACAAAATATAAACGATCCATTTCGTCATCTATATTGCAAATAAGCTCGCCTTTTTCAAAGTAATTTAATTGAAAATAAACTGTATCTATTTCTGAAAAAATCTCGAGCGTTTTATTGGTTCTCAAATAATGCGTAATTAAACCTGATTTATCCTCCATATTCATTTCTCCTTTCATTTACATATTAAATACAACAATACCTATAATCATTACTATTGTTCCCACAATATGATATCTCTCCATCTGTATCTTTTTTATATGAAACAGTCCTTTCATTTCAATAACTGTTGCCGTTAACAATTGAGCAACCATTAGTGTGCCAGCTGTCAATGTAACTCCTAGTGAATATATCGCCATCGTTTCTGCACAAATAATGAATCCACCAAATGCACCCGCTGCTAAATATACTTTTTTCACACTCTTTAAATCTGTTACTTTCTCTTCTTTCTTTAACAAAAATACAGTTGTTGCAATAAGGAATCCAATTAAATGGGTTATAATACTCGTCGACCATATACCGATATGTGAACTAAGTTTCGCATTAAAGGTTCCTTGAAGTGTTATAAATATCCCCGCAAAAACAGCAAATATAATACCTTTCAAAAAATCATCTCCTCATCTTTTATTTCTGACTTAATTAAAAGCTATAATCCTATAATGGCAAAAGGACAAATGTCACATCACTATGAAAATAACTTGGAATGAACAAAAAACACACCTCAAAAATGCGAGATGTGTTTATCTTTATTATTTATATATAAAATTTTATAAATTTGAATTACGCTACATTAAAAGATTTCTTTTTCATAACAAACTTTGCAAATAAGAAACGTACAAGCGGTCCCATAATAATTAATTGTAATGGATATGCCATTATGAAATTTTTAATAAAAATTGAAAAATAAATTGAAACAAATGAAGCTCCTTGTAGTCCACCATGTAAATGCATCATAGCCATACCGAAAAATGACATAAAGAACACCATTCCGATTACCATAGTTGTCGCCATCGCAACGATAATATTTATTTTCTTAGATTTATCAAATGGCAACATGAATACAATTTTTTTCGCACAAGGTCCAACGATACATATTTCAATTAATAGCGCAATAATAAAGCCAATTAATAGTTCTAATGCAATCTCTTTAATATAAATTGGTCCTCCTGTTTCATTCATTAGTAAATTGTAAAAAGTCATTACGATAACCATCCCAAGGCACATCATCATACCAAATTGGAGGTTTTCTTTTCTTGTTGTTGGCAAAATTCATCATCCTTTCTCTTTGAGTCTTTGTCATTATATCGATATTGAAACCCCCTTCGTAAGTGAACATTTTGTGAACAAATTTAAAACGTTTTCATGTATTTTCTTTACTTTCAACTCAAATTCTCACTTTTACTTATAAAGGTTTTATATATTTCAATGTTGAATTACTAAATTTAACATTGCATTACATTATTACTAGGAGGATAACCATGAATGAACAAGGATTTTTCGTATATCATATCGTAACAAAGAAAAAAATGCATATCGGACAAATCATTCCTTTTAACAAAAATCAACACAATACTCTATATCACTTCTTTTTTGAAAGAGAACAATTAAATGCTAATGGTGAAGATGGCATACAAATTTTAAATAAACACTATAAAAATAACGAATTACATATAAATAATGAAAATGCTAAAGTAGTCATGAGTTATATGGATCAAACAATTAGAGCAGCTAGAGAAACAATTGTAGAAATGGTTAGACTACAAGAATTCCCTGAATATCCTTCCAGATTATCTTGTTTATACGCTGCAAAAAGCTATGAAGATGCTTTAAAATGGAAAGCATTATTTGATTCTTACAATCGAGAAGTTTTACAGATTGTTAAACTACAAGTAATCGGAAGTTCTTTTGAAGGTGACGGGAATCTTTTACCAAAAGAAGATGGTATTCCTTTTTCTCAAAAAATCGAACAAGCTAGAGAGTATTGGAAAGGAAATATTAGAAATGAACTTCCTGAGCTACTGATTAATGGAGAAATTGAAGTGGTGGAAATTATTGATGACTTCTCCTCAATTCATATTTAATTTCTAACTAAATCATATAGGATGGAGATTACAATGAAGAAAAAAGTGTACTTCAATCATGATGGCGGCGTAGATGATTTAATTTCATTATTTTTATTACTTCAAATGGAAAACGTTGAGCTTACCGGTGTATCTGTTATCCCAGCAGACTGCTATTTAGAACCCGCAATGTCTGCCAGTCGTAAAATTATCGATCGCTTCGGCAAAGGTAATATTGCAGTAGCCGCTTCAAACTCTCGCGGGCAAAACCCGTTTCCAAAAGACTGGCGGATGCATGCATTTTATGTAGATGCTCTACCAATTTTAAATGAGTCTGGAAAAGTTGTAACACCCGTGGTGGCAAAACCCGCGCATCATCATTTAATAGAAACGCTTCTACAAACGGAAGGAAAAACAACTTTATTATTTACTGGGCCCCTAACTGACCTTGCTCGTGCATTATATGAAGCTCCCATAATCGAAGATAAAATTGAACGTCTCGTTTGGATGGGTGGTACATTTCTTACAGCAGGCAATGTACATGAACCAGAGCATGATGGAACAGCTGAGTGGAATTCGTTTTGGGACCCTGAAGCAGTGGCTCGTGTATGGGATGCAAAAATTAAAATCGACTTAGTGACACTAGAAAGTACAAACCAAGTTCCGTTAACTATAAACATACGTGAACAGTGGGCAAAAGAGAGAAAGTATATTGGTGTTGATTTCCTTGGTCAATGTTATGCAATGGTCCCCCCTCTCGTTCACTTCTCAACGAACTCTACTTATTATTTATGGGATGTACTAACTACCGCGCTTGTCGGAAACACTAGCCTTGCAAAAACTGAAACGATTAATAGTATCGTTCATACATATGGACCAAGTCAGGGGCGTACAGAGGAAACTGCTGATGGACGACCTGTAAATGTCGTTTATGATGTAAAACGTGATGTATTCTTTGAATATATTACTGAATTAGCAAAGAAAGCTTCTACTTGAACCACTATCTATACGAAAAATAAATAGAATAAAATCACTTCAGACGATGAACCCCTATATTTAGAATTTAGTTGAAACTACATATTTAACTATTGAAAAGAGTATTGAATTAAATTTCAATACTCTTTTTGTGCAATTTAATTATATTGGATTAATGTAGTGTCTTATTGATTATTCATTTCATAACCATTGACAAAATACGTTATTGTTTCTAACTCATCTTCATTTAATTCTCTATCTAGTTCTTGTTTATACACTGCCTTTATCTTCTCTTCATCGCCTTTATGAATTTCTGTATAAGTTCCTACTGTTTTTAACATACGAATCTCTTGTAAAAACTCCTCTCGATTTATCGCTTCCCCATGAGAAAGAATATATGTCTCAGCATCAAATTTCTCTAATTCATCTATCAATTTAAACGTTCTTTTCGTCGTATAGTTCCACTTCGAAGAAAAAATATCTGCATATATACAGTCTCCTAAAAACAATATCTTTTCTTCTTTTATGTACATAACAACAGAATCATGTGCATGATCTCCGCCCACATGTTTTAACACGCAGGTCACTTCACCAAGGTCTAATTCCATTTGATCCTGGAACGTTAAGGTTGGAGGAATAATGTTAATATTTCTCGCTTTTTCTTCAAACTCTTTCTTGATGCAATCCGCACAAAATTCAATTTCAGTACCCTCTTTTACGCGTGCGTCCAACGCTTCATCTGTCCATTCATAAGATACTATTGCCTGCATTTCTTTTTTCGTTTCAGCGTGCGAAATAGTTAATGCATTCCGTAATACAGATAATCCAAAAATATGATCCCAATGCCAATGCGTTAGTGCTACAAAATCAGGATTCGATACATTTTGTTCTTTTAACATTTCTAAAAATAATTGTGCATGTTCTTCTGAATTCCCTGCATCAATCATTAAAGTTTTTTCTTTTCCAACAACCATTCCTAATATAGGTCTATCCGTTTCAGAAACTGGTGTCATATACCAAAATGAGTTTCCTATTTTTTTAATTTGTTGCATAACCAATTCCCCTTTTCATTTTCTCACTTAAATTTAATATATAAATTATAACGAATCACTACTTTTTTCTCTATACTCAAACACAATTACTTGGACTAATCCAACTTAATTTTTCGTAAGCTAAAAATAAGGGAATAGAATCGGAGTGTGATACTATGGAACGTTTATGGATCCCAATGATTGTAACATTTTTTTCGTTCGGTGGATTACTGTTAGGTGGTGCTGTTGGAGTAGCAACACGCCAACTCATTGAAGAAAAGATGCATCGTTTATACGCATTATGTGGTGGTATTTTATTCGGGTTATTATCACTTGAAATTATCCCTGAAACATTTTCAAGCTATGAAATAATTGGGCCTATACTTGGTATAGCCATCGGTATTTTAGTTATGAGCTTATTAGATAACTATTGTCATCATCCAATGATACATAAAAAAGATCAACAAGCATGGCAAACCTTCCTTTTTCTCTCTTTCGCTATATTTATTCATAATATACCTAGTGGATTTGCGTTAGGTACAGCTTTTATAAATCATAATGACTCTGCCATTCCCTTTTTAATAGCAATCGTCGTGCACCATATTCCAGAAGGATTAGCTTTAATTATTCCATTTCTTTTTACAAAGCATAAATATATTTCCTTTTTATTAACGACTTTATTACTTTCTCTTATTCTCGGTACTGGTACGGTTTTTGGAATTTTGATGGAAGGAAAAGCTCGTCACCTGCAAGGCCTCATTATGGGAAGTGCTATTGGTTCACTTGGATATGTCACAATTCATGAAATGCTTTGGAAAGCTAAGAAACAGCTCTCTTTCCTTACATTTCTAATGTGGGCAACTAGTGGTTTTCTCCTAATAATAGCGTTTACTCTACTAGCTGGACATCACTAAATTAAACAAAAAAGATAGCTGAAAACAATTTGTCTTCAGCTATCTTTTTTATTCTTTCTATCTCTCTATAGAAAGAATAATTCCAGCAATCATAGAACTAAGTCGCTCTAAAATATTCCCTAGAAAAAACGTGCATACACTTTGTTTCGAAATAACTGTAGCATTTCTTTCATACTTCGGGTCGTTTCTCTTAATAAAACATTATCATTTTAGTAATTTATTGGAAATAACATTATGTTTTTCGACCATTATCAATCTTTTCCTTCTTTATAAAAAACATAAAAAGAGCCCTATTTTCAAAACAAGGACTCTTTTCATAAACTATTTAGCTACCTCTTCTTTCGGCATTACCATCCCTTTATAAAGTTGAACAGTTATCCAGTAATAGATGAAATAAATGACTAAGAAGATTCCTATTGGCACCCACACTTTTACAAACGGATCAACTAATATAAAGCTGAATAAGTTAAGCCCCACTAAAACGTGAGAGATGCCAATGATTGCTGGGAAGATAAATAAATATGAAATTTCTTTATATATACTTTTCGTTAACATACTACGTCTTACGCCGATTTTTCGTAACATTTCATAACGGCGTACATCACGAGAAGCACCTGTTAATATTTTGAACATAAGGGAACTCGCCATCATTGCTAAAAAGGCAATTCCGAGGAAAAATCCCATAAACATTGTTCCGCTCATGAAGCTGTTCATAAACTGATAAATTGTCATTTTCGTAAATAAGTCTACCTTTGCACCTGTTGCTTTTTCAATTTGTTCTTTTTGTCTCTTGTCTATTTCGATCAATAACGGTTTATATTTTTTCATATCATCTACTTTTGCTAATGTTACAGTGTGTTCTGTTCCTTGAATCCCTTTATAATGCTCTTCGTCTGCAATTCTTACTGGTTTTCCGCTAAATTGATTATGCGTAATTTGTATCTCTCTTACAACTGCGTCTTCCCAATCCTTTGGCATTTGAGGGAATTTTGCTAATTCAGGAGCCTCTAAAGCTGAATATACAGGTTCAGTTAAAGGTTCAGTCACACGTTTACGAACAGGCTCTTTTAAAGTTTTTGTATCAAAATGGTCTGAAACAAGTGGTGGTTTCGCAGTTAAGTCGTTACGTAAATAATAAACCGCTTCTCCATCTACTTTATATTTGTAATTGCTCTCTTCAACAATTTCCATTTCTTTCAAGGCCGCTTTGTCTTGATCATTCGGATCATGAATTACAACATCATATACACGAGAAAAGTCTGTCATAATACCTACATTTTTTTGGAACGCCATACCTGCAGTCATCGCACCTGCTCCTAATGCAATTAACATCGCTACAGTACCTAATACTCTCGATAAACTATTTACTCGAAAGCGTAGCTGTGCATATGTAAAACTATTTAGACCAATTTCATTTCGTTTTTTATTCCCTTTAATTTTCATCACAAAAAATGGGAGTAATGAACTAAAGATAAAATATGTGCCAAGTGTTGTAACGATGGTTGCTATAATAAAACCTAATTCAGCATATATTTTTACATTGATCATAAAATAGTACCCTGTACTTACCAGTAATACACCAAGTACTGTCATTATAATAATGCGAGTTTTACTTTTCTTCACTTCATCTAGTGTTTCATCTTCACGAATTAACTCTAGTTCAGTTTTACGTAACAATCGGACGCTGTTCATTAAGCCAGTAATGAAAAATAGTATTAAGAAGAAAATAGCTGTAACTAAAATTGCTGGTGTGTATACAGATGCGTAACTACCTTTTGCTGAAATTTCCATTCCATTCATTAAAAAGTTTCCTGCTACACTTGCAAGTAACATCCCTACTACAATACCGATAATAATACTTACAATCCCCATACCGAATGTTTCAATAAATAATAACTGTGCTACTTTTTTCTTTTTCGCACCAAGCATCATGTACATACCGAGTTCTTTTCTTCTTAACGTGAGCAAGAAAGAGTTGGCATATATAATATAAAATACAGTAATGAAAGATAATAGTATTGCACCTACCCAAAAGACGAGTCTAATACTACTAATTAGGCTATTATCTTTCGTAAATTCACTATTCATCGCCATCGTTTGGAACATGTAGAAAATACTAATACTAATAACGAGACCAATAAGTAAAACCATATAATCTTTTAACATCTTTTTCATACTATGACGTGATAATTTAAATAACATAGTTTCGCCCCCTACTTAGACTCAGCAGCTGAGCCCATATGAGCGAGCACACCTAAAATGTCTTGATAGAAATTCTCTCGAGTGCCTTGACGATTTAATTCTTTATAAAGAAGACCATCTTGAATAAATAAAATACGCTCACAATAACTTGCACTAAATGCATCGTGTGTAACCATTAAAATACTTACATTGTGATTTTCATGTAAATCTTGCATCGCTTCTAATAAACTTTTTGCGTTTTTACTATCAAGCGCTCCTGTCGGTTCATCTGCTAATACAATTGCCGGATTATGTACTAAAGCTCTTGCCGCCGCTGTTCTTTGTTTTTGTCCTCCAGAAACAGCAGTCGGATATTTTGTTAAAATTTCAGTGATGCCTAATTTTTTTGCAACGTCATTTACCTTTCCAGTAATCTCACTGGACGGTACGCCTTGCAAAGAAAGTGGTAAAGCGATATTTTCATAAATTGATAAATTTTCTAGTAAGTTAAAATCTTGAAAGATAAAACCTAATTTTTGAGATCGAAAATCTGATAATGCATTACCTTTCATAGAAGTAATATTTGTTCCAGCTATCGTCACACTACCACCTGTCGCCTGGTCAAGTGTACTTATCACATTAAGTAAAGTCGTTTTTCCAGATCCAGAAGGCCCCATAATCCCGACAAATTCTCCTTCTTTAATACTTAACGATACGCCCCTTAATGCTTTTGACTGATTCTCATTTCTTTTCCCATACGTTTTTTCTACACTTTCTACAGTAACTACATTTGTTGACATCTCTTTCACTCCATCCCTTTTGTATAAAATCAATTTCTCACATATTTCTTATTATTTTGTCATGTGAATTCTTAAGAATTTTTTAATTATGCATTCAATAAGAGTTACATCCGTAACATGAACCTATTTCCTACTTCATATTCTCATTTTTCTACAACTCGTTCCCTCGATTTCGCTTACATTTACCTTACATTTTTGTAAGATAAAAAAGAAAACACACTAATTTTTAATAGTGTGTTTTCTTTACAATCAATATTCTCTATTCTTTATTTCCTCTTCAATCCTTGCCACAAATACATCTAGCGCAACAACTTCTGACTTCTCTTCCCCATATTTACGTACATTTACAGCTCCGCTTTCCATTTCCTTATCCCCAATAACAAGAAAATACGGTACTTTTTGCATTTGTGCTTCTCTTATTTTATATCCTAATTTTTCATCTCGTGCATCCTGTTCAACACGAACTCCAGCTTGTGCTAATTTATGTGCAACCTCACTGCAATATTGTTCATGTACTGCATTTGAAACCGGAACTACTTTCACTTGAACTGGTGCCACCCATGCCGGGAACGCACCTCCAAAGTGCTCAATTAATATTGCTAAGAAGCGATCTAATGACCCTAAAACTGCCCTGTGAATAACAACTGGTCTTTTCTTATCATTATTTTCATCTATATAATTTAAATCAAATTTCTCTGGCATTTGGAAATCAAGCTGGATTGTTCCGCACTGGTGACTTCTATTTAAAGCATCTTTAATATGAAAATCAATTTTCGGCCCGTAAAATGCACCGTCACCTTCATTTAGTCTATATTTATAATTTAGCGATTGTAATACATTTTCTAATGCTGCTTCTGCTTGCTCCCATAATTTATCATCACCCATTGAATCTTCTGGACGAGTAGAAAGCTCTACTTCATATTCGAATCCAAAAGTTTTATATACGTAATCAATTTGCGCCATTACGGATTTAATTTCATCTTCAATTTGTTTTGGAGTTACAAATAAATGTGCATCATCTTGGCAGAAAGTACGTACTCTTAATAATCCGTTTAACGCACCACTAAATTCATGACGATGTACTTGACCAAATTCACACATACGAATCGGTAATTCACGATAAGAATGCAATTTATTTTTAAACATAAGCATGTGCCCTGGGCAGTTCATCGGTTTTAATGCAAAACTTTTATTATCTACTTCAGAGAAATACATATTATCTTTATAATGTCCCCAGTGCCCTGATCTCTCCCATACTTCTTGGTTCATCATGAACGGAGTGCGTACTTCTTGATAATTGTACTCTTTTTGAATTTCTCTTAAAAATGCTTCCAATTCGTTTCGAATAATTTGTCCTTTCGGTAAATAAAACGGCATTCCCGGAGCCTCTTCAGAAAACATAAATAACTCAAGCTCACTTCCCAACTTACGATGATTTCTTTTTGCTGCTTCTTCAACGAAATGTAAATACTCTTCTAATTCTTTTTGAGAAGAGAATGCAACACCATATATACGCTGAAGCACTTGGTTATTACTATCACCTCGCCAATATGCACCGGAAACGTGAGTTAATTGAAATGCTTTCAAATAACCTGTAGATGGTAAATGTGGTCCTCTACATAAATCTACAAATTCACCTTGTTTATATAGTGTTACACTTTCTCCACTAGGAATTGCTTCTAAAATTTCTAATTTCAAACTATCATCTATTTCTTGAAACAGCTTAGCTGCTTCTTCTCGAGAAACCTCAACTCGTTCTATCTTTATATTTTCATTTATAATCTTTTTCATTTCTTTTTCGATTTTTCGTAAATCTTCTATGTTTACACTACTTGGAAGATCCATATCATAATAAAATCCATTTTCAATAACAGGCCCTACTCCAAGATTTATATCACCATACAATCTTTTTACAGCTTGCGCTAAAATATGTGCCGCAGAGTGTCTTGCGATTTCTACACCTTCATTTGAATCTATAGTAATGATTTCCACTTCCGCATTTTCTTCAATATTTCGGCGTAAATCATATAATCCATCATTTACTTTCCCCGCGACTGCTTTCTTTTTCAAACTACTGCTAATGGATCCAGCAATTTCTTCTAAAGTAACTCCATTTACAAATTCTTTCACGCTACCATCTGGAAATTTAATTTCAATCATTTGTTCTTTCATTTTTCATCTCTCCATTTCATAATAAAAAGCACACTCATCCCTAAAATAGGGACGAGCGTGCTTATACCCGTGGTTCCACCCAGATTCCCATTGTAAACATACAATGGCTTCTTTTACGGTAACGTCGTTTATACGGCACTAGATACTTAATTTCCCCAGTGCAGCTCTAAGGTGGTAAGTTATTTTTCTGCGTTAGGAAGTTCTCAGCTTTCCTTCCTTCTCTGTATAACCGGGTAAAATAACTCGNGCAGCTCTAAGGTGGTAAGTTATTTTTCTGCGTTAGGAAGTTCTCAGCTTTCCTTCCTTCTCTGTATAACCGGGTAAAATAACTCGTGTCCTTTTCTTCGCTTATTATGAAATTGAATGCAAAAAAGCATATTCATCCCTAAATATAGGGACGAATATGCTTATATCCGTGGTTCCACCCAGATTCCCATCACAAAAAACATAATGGCTTCTTTTGCGATAACGTCGCATACACGGCACTAGATACTTAATTTCCCTAGTGCAGCTCTAAGGTGGTAAGTTATTTTTCTGCGTTAGGAAGTTCTCAGCTTTCCTTCCTTCTCTGTATAACCGGGTAAAATAACTCGTGTCCTTTTCTTNTCCCCAGTGCAGCTCTAAGGTGGTAAGTTATTTTTCTGCGTTAGGAAGTTCTCAGCTTTCCTTCCTTCTCTGTATAACCGGGTAAAATAACTCGTGTCCTTTTCTTTGCTTTTTGTAAAACATCCATTTATTGTTATTTAATATATCTTATTCATTTTATTTTTGCAAGTGTTTAAAAAAATTTTTTATTTAATTTAAAAAGTGAAACCAAATTTTTTTGGTTTCACTTCACAATTTTACCAATCTTGTGGTTCGTAATTTAAGTCTGCAAATAGACGTCTTTTCTCTTTCTTCGTTAAATCTCTCCACTGTCCAACTGGTAAATTATTCAATTCGATATTCATAATTCTCGTACGTTTTAACGTGTATACTTGATAACCTAAAGCTTCACACATACGGCGAATTTGACGATTTAGCCCTTGGGTTAAAATAATTTGGAACTCATATTTTGATAGCTGTGTAATCTCACAAGGAAGCGTTTTTGTTCCTAAAATTTTAACACCCGCTGCCATTTTCTCTAAGAAATCAGGAGTAATTGGCTTATCTACTGAAACGATATATTCTTTCTCATGTTTGTTTTCAGCACGTAAAATTTCATTAACGATATCACCATCATTCGTTAACAAAATTAAACCGTCTGAGTCTTTATCAAGACGTCCAATGTGACTAATTCGTAAAGGATGGTTCACTAAATCGATAATGTTACCTTTTACAGCTTTTTCACTCGTACATGTAATACCTACTGGTTTATTTAAAGCGATATATACGTGATCTCGAGCAATTCGAAGCTGCTCTCCATTTACTCGTACATCATCACCTGGATTTACTTGGTCACCAATTTTTGCAACCTTACCGTTAATAATTACTCTTCTCTCATTAATTAGTTTATCCGCTCCACGTCGAGACGCTTTTCCAGCTTCACTAATAAATTTATTGATACGCAAATTAGGCACATCCTTTTCTAAAAAAAATTTCAAGCTCACACTGCTTCTACCGTACAATACAAAAGGGTAAGCCTCCTATTATAACTTAAATATATTAACATGAAAGGGTATATAACGTCTTCTATTAATTACTTGTTTATAAGAAAATATCGTTATTATACAATCATTTATGCACTTTTTCAGCGTTTAATATACAAGCCATTCTTCCTTACATACAGCTTGTTTTCCTTTTATCTCTTCTATATCTTCATGAATATTAGCTAATTTATATAAATCTGGGAAAATCTCTTCCACATAATGTTGGTGCGCTATTTCATCTTTCCAATACGTTAACACTATGTAACGATTTTCATTTTTTAAAGACTTCCCAACTACTCCACCTAGCATTCCTTTTGCTTTTTCCATTCCTTTATTCCAAATTGTTTCTTGCTTATGTAAAAAATGCTTTTCCTTTTCCAACTTTACATCACATATAGCAACTCTTACGAATGCTCCCTCTATTACAATATCTTCCAAATGCATATCAGTTATATCATACAACGTTTGAAATAATTCAATTTCACATGAAAGAAACGTATCCTCTTGATTACTATTTAAATAAATTGTATCGTGAGAAGCATTCATAAATGATTGATATACACTTCTATCTTCCCATAAAGTAAATACACATGCCTCATCTTCATTCCATCCACCAAATTGTCCATGAAAACCATCTAGGTGTTGTATATCATGCCATTTTTCTTGCGCACTGGAAAACAATTCTTTTTTCTCTTCTTCCACCTTACAGTAGATTGTTTTTAGTAACATTTTTAATTCCCCCCTATGATTCGATCCATTTCCCACTCGCCATACTTTCTATTTTTCCATATACACAAACGTTAATTTATTTTGTTATCAACTCCATTACTTATTCAAAGTTTGATGCCCTCCGTAAATGTTGTAAGTTGATTATTGGAATACTTACCGTGTAAAAATACATCTAAAATATAAAAATTAAAATCTCTTGCTTTGCTTTCTTACCCCGCTTATAGTTTACATAACATTATTATGTATTACCGATTATCTATATCATTCAATAAAACATATTATTTTATACTATACGCATAATAATTTTAATTCAAACAATTCAGAATTAAAATCCAAAAAAGATAGAAAGTAAACAATCTTACATTATCATCTACTCCCTATCTCTTTTATCATCAATTATTTTTCAAACAAATAATACGTAATTTCTCCTGGATAATGTAATACAGTTACCTTCCGCTCCCCCTTTTTAAAACTAACAGTATGCCCGTTTTCCCCTAAGTTCTCCCATCCACTCGCCTTTGTAATTGGCATTACACTTATATATTGATAATCCTCTTCCTTATCATCGTTAATATGAATTGCTGACATTGGTACTGGAAAACCTTTAATTTTAGATTCTTTATTCATAAATATGAATGCAATTACACCAACTAATAACATAGCCATTGAAATACTTGAAACTAGTTTTCTTCTATTCATTTTCACTAAAAATCCTCTTTTCTCACATATAACTTTCATCATTTTACTAACTTTAATTATTTATGTATAGAAAAGACATAATTCAAATCATTTCCAACCTATTTTCTCTACTCCAAACAACATTATTGTTATATATTATAATTATAAGTTTTTAAATTTTGGAGGCGTTACATATTGCAGAAATTACTTTTTACTAAATGGACAGTTATTATTTCTATTTTCATCATTTTCGGTACAATTTTCTACGTTACTAATGTTAAAAATAACAACGAAAAAGCACCTGTAGAAACAGCGGATACAAAAACTTTCAAAACGAAATTACAACCTAAAATTAATGAATTGACTACTAATTATAATGAAATCATTGAAAAAGATTGGTTGCCTGCCTGGGAAGAGATTAACACGAATGGAGATTCAGTAGATCGAAATAAACTATTAGTTACAATGAATGCCGTTTCCAAGCAGTATGAAACAATTATGAACGAAATAGACACACTTAAAATTGAAGAAAACATAACAGATATAGATATACAAAAACAACTACTTCAATTCACAACTCAGTTTAAATCCGCATCAAATTTCATGAAAAATGCAGCAAATTTGATTATAGACGGAGCAAATAACTCTACTCCAACCAATGAAACTATTGAAAAAACAAAACAAGCTTTAGGACTTGCGGATCAACATATTGTCATCGCTTTATCTACTTTATATGAAGTTGAAGATAAATTAGGACTTACAAAAAAATAAAACTATTTACTATTTTAAAATAAAAAATGATTGCAATTTACAATTTGTCTGTCTATAATATTTTTATTGATTTACAATCAATGTGTTTGTAAATTTTATAATTCGGATGAACCATTCAGGAGAAGGTCTATTGATCTACCGACGGGGCAAAAAGTTGTAAAACCAACTTTGAAACTCTCAGGTCTTGGTTACAAGTAGAACTGCATGGGGACGAATCTCTGGAGAGACTCCCTTTCGCTTTATATAGCGCAGAGGAAAACGAGCACCGAAGGAGCAAATCCGCTACTATAGCGGATAATCTCTCAGGTAAAAGGACAGAGACAAGCGAAAGAAAATGCCGATTTGTATCGGTTTATTTTTCTATCCCTTGTTTCTCCAGAGACCATTTCATTTACTTGAAGTGGTTTTTATTTTTTTCTAAAAAAGGAGAATACAGATGGAGACAGTAAGTAAAGTGTTAGAACAAATCAATCACTATGTGTGGGGACTACCAACGTTGTTGTTACTCGTTGGTACTGGTATCATTCTCACAGTGCGTTTAAAAGGTTTACAGTTTAGTAAACTATTATACGCTCACAAACTAGCTTTTAAAAAATCAGAAGATACATCTTCTTCTGGAGATATTAGCCACTTCCAAGCGCTTATGACAGCTATGGCGGCAACGATTGGTATGGGAAATATCGCTGGTGTTGCAACAGCTGTGACAATCGGTGGTCCCGGTGCAATCTTTTGGATGTGGATTACTGCTTTGTTCGGGATGGCAACAAAGTATGCCGAAGCAATTCTTGCGGTGAAATACCGTGTTAGTAATGAAAATGGCGAATATTCGGGTGGACCAATGTACTATTTAGAACGTGGTTTAGGAAAGAAATGGCTTGCTGTTTTATTCGCCATATTCGGTACAACTGCTTCTTTCGGTATCGGTAATATGGTGCAATCTAACTCAGTTGCAGAGGCAATGCGAATTAATTTCTCTTTCCCCCCTGCTCTAACTGGTATATTGATGTCGTTTTTAATCGCTATTGTTATTTTAGGCGGAGTTAAAAAAATCGGGAAAGTGACAGGATATATCGTTCCTATTAAAGCTTTCTTTTATATCATTGCTGGCCTTATTATTATTTTCTATCACTACGATCAAATTCCAGAAGCATTTTCACTTATTTTTTCTGGTGCATTTACTGGTACTGCAGCTGCTGGTGGTTTTATCGGAGCAACAGTTGCATCAGCTATTCAAATCGGAATGGCGCGCGGTGTATTTGCGAACGAGGCTGGTTTAGGGAGTGCCCCTATTGCCGCGGCGGCTGCAAAAACAGATTCACCTGCAAAGCAAGCATTAGTTTCTATGACCGGTACTTTTCTAGATACGTTTATTGTATGTACAATTACAGGACTTGTATTAATTACAACAGGTGCATGGAAATCAGGTAAAACTGGCGTTGAAGCTACAACACTTGCATTCCAATCTGTATTCGGTACTGCTGGTAGTATGATTCTCGGTATCGCAATTATTTTATTTGCCTACTCTACTATTTTAGGCTGGTCGTATTATGGAGAAAAATGTGTAGCTTATTTATTCGGAGAAAGTGCTGTTAAATATTATAAAGCAATCTTTATCATCATGATTGCTATTGGTGCGAATTTAAAATTAGGCATCGTATGGACATTTGCGGATATTGCAAATGGACTTATGGCAATTCCAAACTTAATTGGTCTAATTGGATTAAGTAGTATTGTTGTCGCTGAAACGAATCGCTTTTTACAAGCAGAGAAATTAAAAGAAAGTCATAAAAAACAGGCAAGTTAATCAATAATAAAGGAATGACTCATACATAATGAGCATTCCTTTTTTTGTTTTCTTACTCAGTAAATATCATTAAAAATATATTTATATCAATCTTTCCCTTTTTTATTCCACTAAAAGTTTTTCAAATAAATGACATAAATCGTATGGTCTAACTATATAGTTGAAAAGGAATGCGACATTAAAGCGTCGCTGAAAAACTTATCCAAGAAAAGGGAGGAAAAATCTTTTGAAAAACAAAATCATTGTTTTCCTATCTGTTTTATCATTTATTATTGGTGGTTTCTTCTTTAACACGAATACTTCAAGCGCTGAAACATCATCTACTGATTACGTTCCTAACCAATTAATCGTTAAGTTCAAGCAAAATGCATCTTTAAGTAACGTGCAATCTTTTCATAAATCTGTCGGAGCTAATGTCTTATCTAAAGATGATAAGTTAGGTTTTGAAGTCGTTCAATTTTCGAAAGGTACTGTAAAAGAAAAAATAAAGAGTTATAAAAATAATCCAGATGTAGAATATGCAGAACCGAATTATTACGTTCACGCCTTTTGGACTCCGAACGACCCATATTTTAAAAATCAATATGGATTGCAAAAGATTCAAGCTCCACAAGCTTGGGATAGCCAACGAAGTGATCCTGGTGTAAAAGTAGCTATTATTGATACAGGAGTTCAAGGCTCACACCCTGATTTGGCTTCGAAAGTAATTTACGGGCATGATTATGTTGATAACGACAATACATCTGATGATGGTAATGGTCATGGTACACATTGCGCTGGAATTACTGGAGCCCTTACGAATAACAGTGTCGGAATTGCTGGTGTTGCCCCACAAACTTCAATTTATGCTGTCCGCGTATTAGATAATCAAGGAAGTGGTACACTTGATGCTGTAGCGCAAGGTATTCGAGAAGCTGCTGATTCGGGGGCAAAAGTAATTAGTTTAAGTTTAGGAGCTCCAAATGGTGGTACTGCATTACAACAAGCCGTTCAATATGCATGGAATAAAGGCTCTGTTATAGTTGCAGCTGCTGGAAATGCTGGAAATACAAAAGCTAATTACCCTGCTTATTACAGCGAAGTAATTGCAGTTGCTTCTACAGATCAAGCAGATAAGAAATCTTCATTTTCTACTTATGGTAGCTGGGTAGATGTTGCAGCACCAGGTTCAAATATATACTCCACTTATAAAGGAAGCTCGTATCAATCATTAAGTGGTACTTCTATGGCAACACCTCATGTTGCAGGAGTCGCTGCTCTTTTAGCAAATCAAGGATATAGCAATACACAAATTCGCCAAATTATTGAGTCAACTTCTGATAAAATTAGTGGTACAGGTACGTACTGGAAAAATGGTAGAGTCAATGCATTTAAGGCTGTACAATACGCTAAGCAATTACAAGAAAATAAAGCTTCTTAAGAAAACTTTAATCAGTCGATCTACCATGAATGCGGAATAAAATAGAAGGAGAGACTTCTATAATTAAAGCCTCTCCTTCTTACAAACTATATTACTCTCCATGCTTTTTAACCATATGTAAATACAGTACAAAATCCATCATTGTCGACGAATGACCAAGTTGACGAATCATCGCTGTTATATTTCCTCTATGATATGTACCATGATTTACGACATGTTGTACTAACTCTAAAATTGAAGTTTCTAATGCCCCTGCATATGGGTTCTCAATAACAAATACAGCATTCACGTCTTGTATTGTAATTAAAAAGTCTTTATATTGATTTGCCATGTTTTCAAACATTTTTTCTAATTCATGTAACGATTTAGTTTCAATTTGTTTTCGTAAATCTTCTCGGTCTTGTATTGCTTCATTCATACTTTTACTATGCAATATGTGTAACCACACTTGATCTGTAATATAAATATGCACAAAAGTATCCTTAATGGATGGGAATACACTCTGTATCTGCTCATTAAAAATTGTCTCATAGTTTGGTAACTCTTTTAATCGATTGAATAATCTAGTATTAGCCCAAGCATGGTAATCACACTGTTTTAATATATAGTCTTTCAATTTATATTACCTCCTTATTGTATGAAACGAATGGTTTGTTTCTTCATTTCCGATTCTCTATCAGCCTTTGCAATCCCTTTTCCTTTCATTTCCTGTTTATTTATCGTTTTATATTTTACATACGTATGAAATTCCGTTTGAAATGGAAATGGTGTAATCCGAATTGTTTCCTCGTCTACCCATTCAGCTTGAATAAGTTTCTCCTCCTTACTATTAAACATTTCTGTTCCTTCAAAACCATCTTTAAATAAATCAATTTCATCTTTCTTTTTTACACCAGGCTTATTCATACATACGTATAAAGAAAGTTCATCACAAAACTTTAATAATCTATAATGTTTATCAAACATCGCAAACTGTTCCTTTGTTGACGTTTTCAAAATTCTTTTTTGTCGTTCTAATTCATGTTTATAAAATGACATCATCTCTTCATCTTCCTCGTTTAGTGGAAATGATAAAAAATGTTTACTGCAAAGCAATGCCCCGTATGGATTAGAATTTTCAATTTCATTCAAACCAATCGTATAAAAAACAAAACGTAATGGGCTTGGACAATCCATAAATGTATATGGAATATTTTTAGCATCATTCAAAATTGGTACTTTATCAAGCTCTATCCATCCTCTGTCATGCTCATATATTGCATCAACTGTTTCTTTTAAATATGTTTTACCTTCAAAAAAGTCCTCTTTTATATGCTTTGCAATCTCTCCAGCTAAAAAACCATGATCATGTTGACGAATTAATATACTTTCCTTCTCATTTTTTTCACGAAAAATCATTCCTATACTCCCCCTCATCCTCATACTTAAGCTTTTTATATGCATCGATTCTTAATTAATCCCTAAATAATAGAAGGGATTCAGTCTCTTGCAACGAAATTAACATAATTATATAGTATTCTTTCTAATCATAGTGATAGCTTTATCTTTACTATCTATTATACTAAAACATTCATTCCAAAAATTTTTTTATGAGGTGAAAACATGAACAAAACAGAATTAATTAAAAACGTAGCACAATCAGCTGATATTTCTCAAAAGGACGCTTCTGCAGCTGTACAATCCGTATTTGACACAATTGCTAATGCATTACAATCTGGCGATAAAGTTCAATTAATCGGATTTGGAACTTTTGAAGTGCGCGAAAGATCTGCTCGTACAGGACGTAATCCGCAAACTGGCGAAGAAATTCAAATCGCAGCTGGTAAAGTTCCTGCATTTAAAGCAGGTAAAGAATTAAAAGAAGCTGTTAAATAAACAAGAAACCAGCCATTTTATAGGCTGGTTTCTTGTTTTCATTTAAGCAATTGCTTTATATTCTCTGCATGGTACACTTCACAAATATAAAATACACATTTGCAGTTACTTACAATTTGATACTTTCTAGTTGGATACACATTCGCTGTAACAGAACATCCATCAAACAATTCGATAATATTTCCAGATGGCTGATATCCTTCATATAATACGTTTCTTCTTACTTCCATCTTTTCTATAAGCTTTTCAACAGGAATATTTCCACTCTCTAATTCACTCTTTATTGCGTCCGGTAAAAACGAAGTGTCTGCAAAAATTAGATTTTCAGATAAAACCTTACCTTTATAACTAACATTAGATACACGGTAAAGAAATGTTCCATCTTTATCAAAGAAATTCTTTGCTTCTTTCGGAATGTACTGTCTACCAAGTGCCTCTTGTTCAAGAACATCAAACTGAACTGTATCATTTAAAAGCTTTTCTAAAGCGTGAATGGATGATGTATCTCCAGAAAATAAAATATTTTTAATTGCTTGTATATTATAAGTGAATTCATTCTTTCTATTTTCCGCCACTAACATGAGGAACACCTCTTCTATAATTTTTTATTTAAGATTTAAAAGTGCTACCGCGTCTAATTGCGTAATTTCAGTCACTTCCTTACTGAATATTGCAACAGAAGCCATATAATCTAAACTAGGCCTTACATCTTCCATCATTGTATTATTTGCCAACTCTTGCTTATCCTTAAAAACTAACAATCTTGGAGGATTATTTGGAGCTGATACTGTAATATGTACTGGTGGAATCATTAGTCCTTCACCTGTCGCTTTCAACACCGCTTCTTTTCGAGTCCAATATGTTAAAAAACCTTCTATTTTCTGTTCATTTGGCAGTTTCATAACTTGTGCTATTTCAATGTCTGTTAATACACCTTCTGCCATTTTCATAACATCTACATTTGGATTCATTTGTTCTACATCTATGCCAACAGGTGCAGATTTTGTAAATGCAACGACAACCCACTCACCTGAATGCGAAACAGATAATTGCGGCATACCTTCTGGTAATTGTGGTCTTCCATGCTGCAATTTACATACGGAACACATTCGATCAATTGGTACTTGGACTGGTGACATAGAAAGTATCTTGCCGAGAACTAATCTACTAATTACGCAACCTATTATAAAACGAGCTCGATCTGCCGAATGATGATACGAATTTGCTTTCTCTCGCTCTATATTATTTAGTAAATTGTAATGCCATGATTGTAAATCTGAAATTCTTGCCCACCATATTTGACAATCATTCTCATTCAAAGTTGGAATAGAATCTACAACTTTACTTTCTATCATGTAAACTCTCCTTTATTCAACGAATATCAATTTTCATAAAAAAGCATACGTATATTGTTATTCATTGACAAGTACTTTCTCTTTTTCTGATACTGATAATGTTTTTTCTTTCTTCTTTGACATTACCTCTTTATCGGAAATACGTAAAGAAAATAGTAGTGCTATGAGCAAAAATATTGCTGATCCAATTAATGCTGCTTGATATGGTAAAAAATCGGATTGAACGTTATTACTTCCAAAACCAGCTAGTATACTAGCTAAAACAGCTACTCCTATTGCTGAACCTAATCGATTTTGCACATTGAATATAGTAGTCGCTCTCCCCATAGAAGGCGGCGTGATATTGTTAAAGGCAGAAAATTGAACTGCACCGACAGATTGACCTAAGAAAATACCAATGCCAAACAATAATGCCCGGATTTGCCACGGATTCGTATCGTGATTTACAAAACTCAATAAAACAAATATAACCGCCGTACATATTAATCCAATAGAAATTACCTTTCGAGCTCCTAATTTCTTATATGACCATGGCACAATTTGTGAAGAAATCATTAATCCAATCGCCTCTGGAAATGTCGTAAGTCCTGATTCTAGCGCGGAAACTCCTATCACATTTTGATACATAAGTGGAAAAACAAATAACATTCCTAATAAACCAGCTGATGAAAATAATGATATAATGCTCATCTTTCTAAATACTGGTTCTTTTAATAAGCGTAAATCTAACATCGGTTGCTTTACTTTCAGTTCTACGATTATAAACAACGCAATGAATACAAGCCCAGCTACCCCGGTACTCATAATTTCTGGAGAAATCCACCCTTTTGATGGTCCCTGGCTGAGTGCATATATGAGCATCGCAAATCCTGGTGCTGATAAAATAAAGCCAAGAGAATCAAAGCGACCAGCTGATTTTTCAACATGCTCTGCTAAAAATAGAAGTCCAAATAGCAATGCAACGATTCCAAACGGTACATTAATATAAAATGCCCAACGCCAAGACATTTGATCTACAAAGAAACCACCGATGATAGGCCCAACTGCTGGCGCTACAGCAATTGGAAGTACAATGAACCGGGAAATCTTCGGTCTTTCCTTTGGTGAAAATGTTCGAAATAACATCGCCATTCCGACCGGTGTTAAAAGTCCTCCACCAGCACCTTGAATGATACGAAAAATATTCAATGAAGTAATATCGTTAGCCATTCCGCATAAAGCAGAAGCGATTGTAAATACGAAAAGAGCAATTAAAAATACTCTTTTCGTCCCAAAACGATCTCCTAACCAACCAGAAATCGGAAGGAAAACAGCTAAACTAACTAAATACCCAACATTAACCGTCCCCATTGCAGATGCAGGTACTTGTAGTTCTCTACTTATCGTTTGCAGTGCTACATTTACAATCGTTGCGTCCATCGCAGCCATAAACATCGCAGTTATATACACGATACTTACAACTACTTTTGGATTTAGTTTTGCTTTCATTATCGTTTTCCTGCTAATGTTTTTTCGCGAACTTGATTACTTTTCGGATTCAAATCTTTCCAGTTATATTCAACATATTCTAAGCAGCTCTGCCTACTAGCTTCTTCATATACGACATTCCAGCCAATAGGTACATCGAGAAAAGCAGGCCAGAGAGAATACTGGCCCTCCTCATTTATTAATACTTTATATGTGTAATTATCATTTTCAAATGGATTCGTCATACTCTACTTACCCCTTTCTTATTCTGCAAATATTTCGCTAATACTTGTCCAATTTCCGTGAGTGGACCTGGCTGACATAGATCTTTATGTCTACAATCAATATCGTGCTGCACAATTTGCCCGTCTAAATAATTTAGCCACGTATTTGGAGAAATAGGATCAAACCAATCTGGTATAACAGTAGATCTAAAGAATAAGATATCTCCGTTATAAACTTTCGGTACATACTTCCCTAACAACCCTACTGAATTTACATATGTTTCTTTCAAATTCAATATAGTCTCTTCTTCAAGACTTGCTAATGCACTTCCATCTTTACGAAGGATTTCAACTGCACTTTCCATTGTAAGTGGTTTACCATCCATGTTATCTGGGTCATATCCGCCTAAAGCAAGTAATGCTATTAACGCTTCCTCTTCAGTAGGCGCTTCCGTATTCGGTAAGAAGTGTCCAGGATAAGAATCAAGCATAACGAGTAATTCTACTTCTTCCCCTCCATTTTGTAGTTGCGCCGCCATTGCATGCACAACATTTCCTCCAAGCGACCAGCCTAGTAAACGATATGGTCCATGAGGCTGTACTTCACGAACGTGTTTCAAGTAATCCGCCGCCATCTCCTCTAAAGTTTTTGGAAGTTCTTCATTTTTAGCAATACCACGTGCTTGTACACCATAGATTGGATAATCTGTTCCTAAAGATTTCATAAGTCCTGCATAGCACCAACTTAATCCACCTGCTGGATGTACACAAAATAGTGGTAATTGATCCCCGCTTGCTCGTAATGGAAGCAACACATCAAGTGCACTTTGACCATTCCCCATCTCAAGTCTTTCAGCTAACCCTGCAACAGTCGGTGCTGCAAATAAAGTGCCAATGTTTAGTTCCACTCCAAGCGCCTCTTTAATGCGGCTCATAAGCTGTACTGCAAGGAGTGAATGCCCACCAAGATCAAAAAATCCGTCATCAATTCCAATTTGAGGTACACTTAGCACTTCTGTAAACAAGTCACATAACATTTCTTCTTGCGGTGTTCTTGGACCACGACTAGAAGATGATGCGATAAATTCTGGAGCTGGCAATGCCTTTCTATCTAATTTACCGTTTGGAGTTAAAGGTAACTCATTTACTACTACAAAAGCGTATGGAACCATATAATCTGGTAAACTACCACTAGCAAACTGACGCATTTCATTCGTATCAATCTCTTCATCATTTGATGCGACGATATAAGAAACTAACCGTTTATCCCCTGGTTGATCTTCCCGTACAATAACGGCTACTTGCTCAACTTTAGGGTGCTTCATTATGACTGCTTCTATTTCTCCTAATTCAATTCGGAATCCACGAATTTTTATTTGATGATCTGCACGTCCTATATAATCTAGCGTCCCATCTTTACGCCAGCGAGCTAAGTCTCCTGTACGATACATTCTTGTACCTGGCTTGCCAAATGGATCTGCGATAAAGCGTTCAGCCGTTAATCCTGCTCTTCCTAAATATCCACGCGCAAGCCCTGCACCTGCAACATACATTTCTCCAACTACTCCAGGTGGCACTGGTTGTAAATAGTTGTCTAACACATACACTTTAAGGTCAGGTATACTGCACCCAATTAAACTATTTGCTCGTAAAGAGACGATAGTTTCATCTAATTCAATATAACTAACATGCACTGTCGTCTCCGTAATACCGTACATATTAATAAGCTTTGGTGCATTATGAGGATGTCGACTATACCAATCTTCTAAGCGACTTAGCTCAAGTGCTTCTCCTCCAAAAACAACATATCGTAAAGATAATTTTTGGCCAATCTCTTCATTTTCACGATCTGCTTGCATCAATTGATAGAACGCTGATGGAGTTTGATTTAAAACCGTAACCTTTTCTTTAACAAGAAGCTGTAAAAATTCTTTCGGCGAGCGACTTACAGTATGTGGCACTACAACTAAACGCCCTCCGTATAATAAAGGTCCCCAAATTTCCCAAACCGAGAAATCAAAAGCGTATGAATGGAACATCGTCCAAACATCGTTTCCGTCAAACTGGAACCAATGATCAGTTGCCCCTAAAAGTCTTACTACATTTTGATGAGGTATCATAACGCCTTTCGGTCTACCCGTTGAGCCTGATGTATAAATAACGTAAGCAATATGTGATGGAGATAATAGCTTAATTCGTTCCACTTCATCAATATTGTCTTCACTATATTTCTCAACTTCTGCTATTACTTTCACATCATCAACTAAAACTTTTAGTGCCTCGTCACATTCAATTTCCACTTCTGAATTCGTTAAAACACATGATGGTTTCGCATCGTGTAGCATAAATGAAATACGATCTGCTGGGTAATCTGGATCTAACGGAAGGTATCCAGCACCAGCTTTAAGAACAGCTAATAAGCTTACCACCATGTTTAATGATCTTGGCATCGCTAAAGCAACGAGTTGATCAGGACCAATCCCTTTTGCTATTAGGAATCGAGCTATTTTATTTGCTTTTCTATTTAACTCTTCATAAGTTAATTTCTTATCTTCAAAGACAACAGCAATAGAATTTGGATTTATATGAGACTGTTTTTCAAATAATTGTGGCAATGTCATTTCTGGTGCAATTTGAAAACCACCATTCCACTTTTCTAATACTGTATTTTTCTCTGCTAAAGTTAATATTTCTAATCTGCCAATGGATTGATCCGGATTTGTCGCCGCATCATCTAATAACAAAATGAATCGTTCTATTAGTTTTTGAACCGTTTCACGTTTATATAAATCGGTACTAAACTCTAGTAATCCATGTAAACCGTTCGGAGTACCATCATCCCCGTTACTCTCACTAATTTCAAATGTTAAATCAAATTTCGCAGAACCGACGCTTTGAATTTCAAGGATCGCTTCTAAACCTGGTACATGAAACGTTGCTTCTGGTGTATTTTGAAAAGCTAACATAACCTGAAACAACGGGTGGCTGTTTCGAGTACGTACTGGATTTAACACTTCAACAAGCCTTTCAAATGGAACATCTTGATTTTCATAAGCTGCAAGATTTACCTGCTTCACTCTATTTAATAATTCTTTAAAACTTGGATCTTCTGAAGTATTTGTACGTAACACTAATGTATTTACAAATAAACCAACAATATCTGAAAGTACATCATCATTTCTTCCAGCAATGGGACTTCCAATTGGTATATCAGTGCCTGCACCTAATCTTGTAAATAGTGCACTAAGCCCTGCTTGTAACACCATAAACAAACTAACTCCATTTTTACGTGCAAGCTCTACTAACCTACTATGCATACCTTCATCTATATGAAAATGAATTGTTTCCCCGCGGTAACTCGTCTCAATTGGACGCTGGAAATCTGTAGGTAACTCCATTTGATCTGGTAAACCTTTAAGTTCTTCTTTCCAAAAATCTAATTGTGTTGAAATAAGACTCTCTGGTGTCGTTTCATCACCTAGCAATTGTTGTTGCCAAAGTGCATAATCTGCGTATTGAACTGGAAGTGTCTCCAGCTGAACTCTGTCACCTTGACATCGTGCTTTATACGCCGCTGTAAAATCTCTCGTTAACGGCTGTAATGACCAGCCATCACCTACAATATGATGTAATAAAATTAATAATACATGTTCGTTTTCACTCACTGTAAAAAGTTGCAAACGAACTGCCGGCTCAATATCGAGGTTAAAACTATATCTTACCGCCTCTGAAAGTACACTTTCTAATTCATCTTTACATGTTTTTGTTATAATCATTTCTAGATTTAAGTTTTCCATATCTAAAATTTTCTGATAGGAACTACCTAATACGTTAGGGAAAATTGTTCTAAGTGTTTCATGTTTCTCAACTACATCATAAAAAGCACCTTGTAATGCTTCCTCATTCAATATTCCATTCATACGAATGACTAGCGGAATATTATAAGTAGGACTTGGACCTTCTAAACAATTTAAGAACCATAACCTGCGCTGTGCAAATGAAAGTGGAACTTCATTTGGCCTACTTGCTTTCTGAATAGCTGGTCTTGCACTTTTTGCATGGTTTAATTGTTTCGCCAGTTCGGCAACAGTTGGTGATTCAAATAGTTTCCCGATACCTAATTCCACACTTAACGTTTCACGAATTCTTGCCATTAAACGAGATGCAAGAAGGGAATGTCCACCCATTTCAAAGAAATTATCATCAATACTAATTCGAGAAACACCAAGTACTTCTGCAAATAAATCACATAATATTTCTTCTTTCGGATTTCTAGCAACCCTCTCATTGTTCATTCCATTAAAATTAGGCGCAGGTAATTTCTTTCTGTCAACCTTACCATTTGGCGTTAATGGTAATTCTTCTAGCACAACAAATGCCGATGGTATCATATAATTCGCTAAACTTTCTGAAACATAAGAACGAATTTCTGAAAGATTAATCGGTTCCTTTTCTTCTGCAATGATATATGCAATGATGCGTTTATCATTTGGACGATCTTCTCGTACCATTACTACCGCTTGTTGAATATTTTCATGTCGTTGTAATACCGTTTCAATTTCAGCTAATTCAATTCGGAATCCACGAATTTTAATTTGATGATCTGCGCGACTAATGTACTCTAACGCACCATCACTACGCCATTTCACAAGATCTCCTGTACGGTACATGCGCTTCCCTGATTCTCCATAAGGATTTGCAACAAACCGTTCAGCTGTTAACTCAGGTTTTCCTAAATATCCGCTTGCAAGTCCTTCCCCTGCAATATATAATTCACCAATAACTCCAGGTGGAACTGGTTGTAACCCTGCATCCAATACATACACTTCTGTATTGGAAATTGGCTTTCCAATAGGAGGTATACCCTTTTCACTTTCATCAATGTTCATGAAAGTAGACCAAATCGTCGTTTCAGTTGGTCCATATAAATTAGTTATTGAGCAACCTAATTCTTTTAATTTATTTGCTAAATGCGCTGGAAGAGCTTCACCACCAACAAGTATGTTTAGCCCTTGTAGCTTCTCTGGATAATCAGTTACTAACGCCTGCCAAAGCGTCGGTGTAGCCTGCATAACGGTCACTCTTTCTTCTTGTAAAAGTGTCGTTAATGCAGAAGGCTCTTGTATGTCTTCTTTTTGCGCAATTGTTAAACTTGCACCACTAATAAGAGGTAAATAAATTTCTAGAGCAGAAATATCAAACGCAAAAGTTGTAACTGCTAATAAATGATCATTTTCATTTAACGAAAACTTTTGTTGCATAGCCATTAAAAAGTTACTTAAACCTCTCATAGGAACAATTACACCTTTTGGGTTTCCTGTTGAGCCTGAAGTATATATTGTATAGGCTGGGTTTAAAAGTAATACATCATTCTTACATGCTATATTCATACGAGAATATGTATGTAACGCTAGTTTCGTTTCTTCGCCATCTAATACAATTTTTTTCATACCATTTTCTATAACTAACTTAGATGAAACAGATGAATGTGTTATGATACAAACTGGTTTTGCATCATCTACTATATAATTAACTCTTTCTGCTGGGTATTCTGGATCTATTGGTAAATATGCTGCACCAGCCTTTAAGACTGCTAGCATACTAACTACCATTTCTATTGATCTAGGGAATACTAAAGCTACAAACTGATTTGGTCGTATTCCTTCTCCTACTAAATAATGTGCTAGTTCATTCGCTCGTTCATTTAGCTCTTTATACGTAAGGTTTATACCGTCACAAGTAATCGCTAGTTTATTTGGATTTTTTTGCACTTGTTTTTCAAATGATATAGGTAGACTGATTAACTCATCATCTTCCTTCGTTTCATTCCATTCTAATAAAACCTTATGATTTTCTTCAGGCAGAGTAATATTTATTTTTCCAATCGACTCGTTTTTCTCATAATTCTTTATTACTAATTCAAATAGATTCATAAATCTTTCTTTATGCAATGCTAGCTCCGCGCCATTATATACTTCGGGATTCGCATCAAAATGAATCATTAGCTCATTTTGATCAAAACGTTTATATACATTTATCGATAAATCATCTACAGGTCCTGCTGATAAGTTATGCGTAATACCACGATTTCCAGCAAAATTAAGCCCGTAATCAAAAGGCATAACATTCACTAACGGTCCAAACAACCTTTGATTTTCACCTAGTAACTTTAAGTCTCTTCTTAATTCCTCGTGACGGTATTTATGATGACGACGTACATCTCGGATTTCTTTAGAAACTTGCTGCAATAATTCCGCAAGAGTTATATTTGGAGTTACAGTGAGACGCAGTGGTACTAAATTCATTACCATACTTGGTGTATGAATAGATACAGAACCTAGACGCCCCATCATCGGTAAACCTAAAACAATATCATTTTCACCTGTTAATTTATGCATATAAATACTTGTTACAGCGACAATGAATTCCGGCCAACTTGTTAACGAAATATTGATATCTTCTAGTAAAGTTTTCGTGCTAGAACTAGATAAATAAGCTGTTTCTCGTGAAAATCCATTTGATGTTCTCGGTGCTCGTTCTGCCAAGCTTACAACTTCTGGTTCATCAGCAAACTTTTCTAACCAAAAAGTACGATCTTCCTGAAATTGTTTAGACTCACGATACTCAATATCTTCTTGTACAACTTTTGTAAGAGAACCAAATGGCTTTTCATTCTTGTTTGTTTCTTCTATAAGTGATGTATACTCATTCGCTACCTTTTGGCTAAGAAGTGAAAATCCATAGCCATCCATCACAATGTGATGGATGCGCTGATACCAAAAGAAACGATTATTTTCAACTTGAATAAGTGCTTCCGTAAATAAAATATCTTTTTTCAAATCGACGGGCATAGATAAATCATTTTTCATCCATACTTTAGCAGCTTCTTCAGGGTTTTCTTCTTTACGAACGTCAATAAAATGCATATAAAACTGTGATTCTTCAATAACTTGCCATGGGCCAATTTCATCCTCTTCGAAGCGAACATGAAGTGCTTCTGCTTCTATTACAACTTTACGTACAGCTAATTCGAAAATTTCTTGATGAATATTTCCGTTTATTTCTACATATTCCCCAGTATTATAAATTGGGTTAAGCGGATCTAATTGTTGCGCAAACCACATACCAGACTGCGCAGATGATAACGAATGACGAATCTTTTGACTGTTAGGCATTCTTTACTACCCCTTTATTATGTAGTCTATTTGTTACAGCACCTGTGCTGTTTGTGAAGATAGTAAACTGTACCAACCTGCAACAGTTGGATGTTCTGCTAAATCTGCAAAAGTGATTTCTTTCCCTTCACGACGCCACTTCTCTACTAAACTCATAATTCTGACCGAATCAAGTCCTCTATTTAATAAGTCCTCATCAAAATCAATACTTTCTATTGGCTCACGAAGTAGTTGTGCAACTAGTTCATGCACTTCCTGTATAGTGATTCCTTCACTCTCATCACCTTTTACACTTTGCAAATCGTTTAACAGTAGGTTTGTTGATGTCGTTACTGCACATCTATTAGATGCATACTCCAATGCTTGTTTATGATGCTCTAGTGAAAAATCAGCAACTGCATCTGCTACAAAGAAGGGCTCTATACCATCCATAAATGCTTCACAAGCTGTTAAAAGACAGCCAATATGCGCATAAATACCGCAAATAATAAGTTGATCTCTTCCTTGTTCATTTAAAATTTCTAATAGATTTGTCTTTTTAAATGCACTATATCTCCATTTTGTTAGGAATATATCATCTTCATCAGGAGTAAGTCCATCAACAATTTTCTTTTTATCCGGTCCAGCAGGAATACCGTCACCCCAAAAGTCTTGTAATAAACCTCGTTGTTCTAACGTTTGCCCACCAGGTTGTGCTGTATAAACAACTGGTATACCAAGTTCCTTACATTTTTCTCTTATCATTTTAATATTTGAAATAAGTTCTACTTTTGGTGATTCTTTATCGCTATATGCATCAAGAAAATATTCTTGCATGTCATGAATTAAAAGTACTGCACGTTTCGGATCTGGTGTCCAATTCACTTTATTTTTTGGTAGTTCTGATTCAATTGGCATTTTATATACTGAAATAGATGGGATAGCCATCTAATCACTTCCTTCCGGTTTTTATTATTGTTTTACTGTAATAAGTTTTTCAGCAATGACTTTACGTAGTTCTTTTTTGCTGACTTTTCCGACTCCTGTTTGCGGGAATGATTCAATAAATTCAATTCGATCTGGAATTTTATAAGCCGCTATACCACGTTCTCTTAAAAACATTTTTAATTCACTTACAGTTGGAACTTGTCCGCGAGCTATAACAAAAGCACAGGTGCGTTCACCTAAATAATCGTCAGGCATAGATACAATTGCTACGTCATGAACCGCATCGTGTGCTAATAGATGATTTTCAACTTCTTCCGCAGCAACTTTCTCACCACCACGGTTAATTTGATCTTTATCTCTTCCTTCTACAATGATGTATCCTTGTTCATTTACTTTTACAAGATCTCCTGTGCGATAAAATCCATCCTTTGTAAATGATCGTGCATTATGCTCTTCGGCTTTATAGTAACCACGAATTGTATATGGACCTCGTGTTAATAAACTACCTACTTCGCCAGGTTTTACATCGTTGTCATTTTCATCAACAACTCGTACTTCATCGTGTGCAGACATTGGTCTACCTTGTGTATGAATAATAATTTCTTCCGGATCGTCTAATCTGGTATAGTTCACTAATCCTTCCGCCATACCGAATACTTGCTGTAACGTACATCCAAATGTAGGGCGTATACGTTTTGCAACCTCAGCACTAAACTTAGCACCACCTACTTGAATAACCTCTAGGCTCGATAAATCGGCATTACGAGAAGATGCAGCATCAAGCCAAATCATTGCTAATGGCGGAACGAGCGCTGTAATTGTAACTTTTTCTTCTTCGATAAGAGCAAATGCCTCATCTGGGCTACCACCAGTTGCCAATACCACTTTTCCACCCGCATAGAAAGTTCCAAATGTTCCTGGAGAACTCATTGGATAATTGTGTGCTACTGGAAGAACTGTCATATAGACGCTTTCTGCATTCAAATTACAAATTTCAGCGCTAACACGTAAACTATAAATATAGTCATCATGTGTTCTAGGAATTAATTTAGAAAGACCTGTTGTCCCTCCTGATAATTGGAGAAATGCAACATCACTGGGCTGAACTTCTGGCAATGAGATAGGATCCATATACAGATCATTTATGTTCACAAACTCTTCCTCTTCTCCCACTACAATTACATGTTGTAAAGTTGGCACTTTCTCTTTCACTTCTCTTGCTAGTTTTCGATAATCAAAACCGAGGGCCTTATCTGAAATAACGTAAGCGCTCGCCTCACCAAACTCACAAAAACAACTAATTTCACTACTTCGATGTGAAGGCAGTGCAAAGACAGGAAGCGCTCCAATTCGAAATAGTGCAAAACATATTTCGAAAAACTCGATAATGTTAGGTAACTGTATTACAACTCTGTCCTCTTTCTTTATTCCTAAATTCAGTAAACCTGCTGCTAAACGATCTACCTTTTTATCAAGTTCACTGTACGTTACATGCGTCTTACCGCTTACAACCGCGATTTGATCTCCATATTTCTCAGCTCGCTCTCTTAACACTCCTCCAAATGTTTCACCAAGCCAACACCCTTCTTCTCGATAACGATCGGCAAATTCTTTTGGCCATTCCCTATAACCTACTAGCATTCTTTCTTCCCCCTATTTTTCATTAAGTGAACTATCTCTTAACCCTAAAGCTTTTAACATTGTTTGGAACTTAGCTGATGTTTCTGCTAACTCATCTTCTGGTTTTGACTCAGCAACAACTCCAGCTCCTGCATATAAACGAAGTGTATTTTCTTGTACTTCAGCACAACGAATTGTAACAATCCATTCTCCATCTCCATTTAAATCGCTCCATCCTAGCATTCCTGTAAAGAACTCGCGGTCAAATGGCTCAATATACTGTATAGCCTCTCTTGCCTTTTCCATCGGAGTTCCGCAAACTGCTGGCGTAGGATGAAGGGCAATTGCTAATTGTAAAGAAGAAGTATTTGGATCCTTAAGTTCACCTTTCACTTCTGTAGACAAATGCCACATCGCTTCACTATGAATAACTGATGGCTTTTCTGGAACATGTAATGTATGACAATACGGACGAAGTGCAGCGGCAACCGCTTCAACTACTACCGCATGTTCATGTAAATCTTTTGGAGAAGAAAGTAATTCCTCTGCTCTTCTTTTATCTTCTACTGGGTCCTCACTACGTGGCCTCGAACCAGCTAACGGGTTAGAAATAACTTGCATACCATTACGTGAAACAAGTAATTCAGGGCTTGCTCCAATTAGCGTCTTACTGTTCTCTTTTTCACCTTTCGGTAAATTCACAGCAAATGTATAACCATGCTTATTATGCTCTGCTAATTCTCGCAGAAGTTTTTGCTTATCAATCTTTTCGGAAGATTTAACATCTAACGATCTAGATAGAACGATTTTCTTCAAATCACCGTCCTGTATTTTTTTAATTCCTTGCTTCACACCATTCATATAAACTTCAGGTTCTGGTACTGGCGTCATTTCAAATGTTACGTTCTCATTTGTTTCAAGCTGATTGGTTGTATCAAATTGTAAACGCTCAGAAATTCTACTATATTCTGGTACGATAAGTTGGACTTCTTTTCTACGATCAAATGGCAAAGCACCCATAACAATAGGATTTGGATTTCCAGCTTGTTTCGCATTACTTAATGTCGCTTGCACAAGCTCTGGGAAACTTTCAATTTCACGATGCTTTACTGTAGTAAACTCTCCTTCTGCTAATATCGTTCGAGTTGGTGAAGCAAAAAAGAACGAAGATTCAGTCTTATAATCTTCTAAAAGTTTTTCTGACAATTCCTTTACAGCTGTATGTTCACTCATAATATAATAACCTCCTGATTTTTTATTAAACTCCTAACGTAGCACCGCCATCGACACATAAATTGTGCATTGTAATATGACTTGCTCTATCTGAAGCTAAAAATAACACTGCTTCAGCAACTTCTGAAGGTTGTGCAATTTTTTGTAATGGAATTCCGAGTCTATATGTATTTTGAGAACCAGCAATTATATTTTTAGCTCCATTCTCATCAGCCCATAGTAATCTTTGCATCTCAGTTTCAGTAGAACCTGGAGAAACTAAGTTGCAGCGTATATTGTATGCTGCAAGCTCTAATCCTAAACACTTCATAAACATCGTTGTTGCAGCCTTTGACGCAGCATACGCAGCCATCTCCATTCTCGGCGTATTTGCCGCATTTGAACCGACTGTAACAATTGCCCCTGATTTTCTTAACATCATATTTTTACTTACCGCTCGGGACATATTGAAAACCCCTGTAGTATTTACAGAGAATGTTTTATTCCAATCTTCATCACTTAACGAATGAATTGCTCCCATACGTAAAACCCCTGCAACGTTTACTAAAATATCTATTGGCGCTATTTCATTTGCAATATGATTTACAATGTCTTCAACAGCAGTGCTATCACTCACATCTAAACGAAACGTTTTCATACGTGTTTTATTTAATTCATTTTGATTTAAGAGTACATTTAACCCCTCTTCATTTTGATCAACCGCAATAACTGTGGCTCCTCTTTCTAAAAACATTTTGGCAACGACACTGCCTATGCCTTGTGCTGCACCTGTTACTAAAACTGTTTTCCCATCAAATTCCCCTAAGTTCATTTTCTCTATCCTTTCACATAAACATTAATTTCATTAAGTAACACTAATAATAATGATATTGATTTTCATTATCATCAGCGTTGTAAAAAATAATACACTTACTAAACTAATTGGTCAAGTGCGCATTACTTTAAAATCTATTTTATTGATAATGTTTTTCATTTACTATCTTACACCGAAATGATAATGTTTCTCAATAAACTTGTCAATCTTTTTTTATTTTTCAGATAAAGTATTTTAATGTTTCTTAATAAAATCATATGTAAACGCATTAAAAGTACTTATATTATAAATAAAATTCAAACTCCTCTTTTTAAAATTGAAGAAGATAAACTAGAGCTACGTTCATTAACAACGCTTTATGAAAAACTCAAGTATATATTTTCTCAATATTTTTCTGAAAACAAATCTTGCAAATACTAATGAATGTCTTCTTTGTTATTTAAGATTTAATATATATTTCGAATGCGATGTATTAATTTATTATATTCCAATATAATCCAAATAAGTACTTCACTCACTTTTACATCTATAAAAATCCAAAAAGTAATTTAACCTTGTTAAAATAACTCATAAAAAAAGCATCCTAATTAATAGAATAGGATGCTTTTTCGTAATCATAGTGTTATAGAAGATTTATATACTTATGCTACGCTGCGATACTCTTCTTCTTGTTCTTTTTTATGTTTAGGTGCTTGAATTAAAATTGCGATAATGAATGACACGACACATAATACACCAATCACCATGAATGTTGGTTTGAATCCACCCAGAAGTGCACCGATAAAGGAACCTGCAAGCGCCCCAAATCCAAATCCTTGATACACAATTCCATAGTTCTTACTATGGTTTTTCATACCGAAGAAATCACCAACAATAGCTGGGAAAATAGTGATATTTCCACCAAAGCAAAACGCTACACTTGCTACACATACGAAGTAAATACCATAATTTAAATCTACAAAACTTAGAACTAAAACTGAACTCGCCATAACAACAAAAGTACCAGTAACGATTTTTAAACGACCAATTTTATCCGATAACGGTCCTAAAATAATACGACCTAATGTATTAAAGATTGCAACCATAGCCACCGCATTAGCTGCTGTTGCTGCGCTAAGTCCCACAAGTTGAACACCAATGTCTTTTACCATACCAATTAAGTATAAGCCACTCATACATGATGTAAATAACATTATAAATAATAAGTATACTTGTTTTGTGCCTAACATTTCTTTCGTTGTGTATTCCTTAGTTTTTGTTTCATGAACTGCTCCTTGATCTGCGGCTTGATGGATTAAACAAGCACCAATTACAATCATAGCTGTAACAATTAAACCCCAGTATATAAATGCTTGCGATACACCAACTGATTCAATCAACTGTGCATTAACATATTTAAAAATTAAGCTACCTGAACCATATGCAGAGACAGAAATACCAGCAATTAAACCTTTACGCTCCGGAAACCACTTTATTAAATTTGATAGTGAAGTGATATATGCTGTACCATCTGCATAACCTACAACAACTCCTGCTAGTACATAAAGCAATATTAATGAGGACGCTTGTGAACTAAGTATTAATCCTAGTCCTAATGCTAATCCAGCTATCATAATAAGTTTACGAAGTCCCCATTTTTCTTGCAATTTACTCGCAAATAAAGTTGAAAATGCTAAAGAAAGACTAGTAATTGAGAAAGTTATCGCAACAGCGTTAAGACTCCAACCATATTTACTAACTAAAGGCTGATTGAATAAACTCCATGTATATATCGTTCCAAGCCCCATCTGTACTATAACTGTGCCAAGAACAACAAACCATGGATTAACAGTTGATTTTTTCATACCTTTCCGCCTCCTCTTTCTATTTCAATGCTATTCGCTAAATTTACTTTTTTTATGTTCATTTTGGTCACCTCTTTTGATTTAACACCTTCATTGTATAAGATGTTTCCGCCTATGTAAGCACTTACAAGATAGAGCGTCAAAAACATGGAATCAGTTACAGAAAACGAAGGACGAAATACAAAAAACTACTGATTAAATACATAAGTAGCTTTTATAATGTTTAGCTTCAATACAACTTACAACTGTTTTATCATCTTCTTTTATAAAAATTATGTCTCATGTTATACAATTGCTAAATTAAAATTTCCCTTTACAAGTAGAAAAAATTTTTATACTTCGATGTACCTTATTTTTTATAAAATCACAAATTTTTTTCCAATAAATAAAACTAAATATTCACTAATATATCTATCCGTGGTTTAATATATATAATAAAAAATATTTCTGTCTTTAAGGAGGTACTATGAAAGCAAACGTAGGGGATACTATACTTTTTCAACGAAACAATTTAAAGATTACAGGATCTGTACTAAAACTTTATACTGAATCGGTCTTAGTTGAAATTACAAATGTAAGCGGTGGTACTTTTGAATTTGATCGAACAATTGTAAATCATAAAAACTATAAAGTTTTAAATACAAATACATAAAACAACACAAAATAGCCCCTGCTCAACAGCAGGGGCCATTTTATATAAAAATATTTCACTAGTTTATATACCCTAAAACATTAACAATCTTACTCGCTTTTAAATTGTTAATATGATAATAAATTTCTAAACCTCTTCTCTCTGCTCGTAACACTTTACCCTTCATTTTTGATAAATGTTGTGAAACAGTAGATTGCGGAATATTCAGTAACTCTGTTAATTGTGTTACATTACAAGTTTTTCTCGTACTTAATTCATTTACAATTTGCAGGCGGATTGGATGCGCCATAATTTTTAAAATATCTACATCTTCTTCTGAAACTAAAGTTTTTCTCATTTCACTCGTATATGTTGTCATAAGACATTCCCCTTTTATATGAATTCCATATTCATAAGATCTATTTCCAAATTTTTTAAAACCCTTGATTAAAACTTTCATATAGAAATAAAAGGATTTTAAATTTTTGAAAACAGAACTTACATTCACTTTATTTATTTATTTGGTACATATACATAATACAATGTTAATATGTGCTCTATGTGAAGTTCGCATAAATTTGTGATGAAGATTTATTTAGCCACTCGCATCCTACTCATCTAATTACCCACTGCATAAAATCATCAGTTATTTTAACACATTTTAGGCGTTTGTATATACTATTTATAAAACAACTTTTATAAAGGGGAATTCATATGCCTACAGCGTTACAAGAAGAAGTCGAAGAAGCACGGGAAACATATGTCAGTCGTATCATCTTAGTTGGAGGATCCGCTTTATTTTTAGTAGGCGGAGTTATCTCGGCAATTTCAGCCTTTAAAACTTATAATCGTTTAGAGAATACGCCGCCTTCTACAGATAATTCATAGATATTTTATAAAATAAAACGTCGTCTCCAATGAAGAGACCACGTTTTATTATTCATACATATGACACTAAAAGTATCGGTAGGTTCCCTACTCCATTTTCTAGGCTTACTTCACCACAAACCTAGTCTGACTACACCCATCCTTCTGCTTCGTTACTTCTAATACAGCCGGCATTGCGTTTTTCAGCTCTTGTACGTGTGAAATGACACCGATAAATCGGCCTGATTTTTGTAAGTCAATTAAGGCATCTACTGCTTTCGTTAATGATTCTTCATCTAATGAACCGAACCCTTCATCGATGAACATCGTTTCGATGGAAATACCACCTTCATATGCTTGAATTACATCTGCCATTCCTAGCGCTAAGCAAAGTGATGCGTTAAATTTCTCTCCGCCAGATAATGTTTTTACATCACGTGTTTGACCAGTGTATGCATCGTACACATCTAATCCTAATCCACTTTGACGGTTTCTCTTTTCAACTCGCTCACTTCGTTTTAAATAAAATTGTCCATTTGATAATTTACGTAGTCGTTCGTTTGCGATTTGAACAATTTGTTCTAAATACTCAATTAGGATGTAACGTTCAAATGATATACGACTTTCGTTATCACCTTTCATTACTTCATATAGATCAACAAGTTCTTGGAAAGCTTTCTCTTCATCGTGAATTTGTTCGTCAATACGTCTAATGTTTTCATGTAAATCAGAAATATATGTTACCGCATTTTGCGCACGTTGACGTTTTTCTTTAATTATATCGAGATTAATTTCTAGTTCTTTTATGTGTTCACCTAAAGATGTAATATCCATATACTCTTTATCTTTTAATTCTGAGTTTAACTCTTCAATTTGTTTTGCAAGCACTTCGAGAGATGAATAATAACCTTGAATTTCTTTTTGTAACATCTCCATCTGGGCATCGCTTAATTTGGCTTCTTTATACGTGAATTGATCTGTAAACCCGCTTTGTTCTAGCTCTTTCATAAAGCGTGCGAAAGTTTCTTCTTTCTTCAATTTTGCACTTTCAAATTGATTAGAAGCACCTTTCTGTTCAGCTTGAATACGTATATTTTCATTTTGCCAATGCTGATACGCTTCCTGCACTTTCTTCCATTCGTCCTCCATTAACCTAAGTTCCTGCATAGCTTGGTCCAACTGTGCTTTCCAAGCTTGTACTGTTTGTAAGTTTTCTGGAATATTTCGTTTATCATGTTCATATGACGTACGAAGTTGCATGCACTCCATTTCTGTACGGTGCTGCATTGTTTCTACTTCCCGTTTTTGTTTCTGAAGTTCTTCTATTTTTTCTTCTACGCTTTTCATGTTCACAGCAATCTGCTTACGTGTTTCTTCACTTGCTTTTAACGTATTCACGTCTGCTGCTAATTGTTTTCCTTTTTGAACAAGTGCACTATATGTTTCAGCTAATTTTTCCGAGTTGTAGCCGCGCTTCACAACTTCTTCTATCACTTGTTCATATTGTAGTCGATAAAAATTCCATTTCTCCTCTACTTGCACATTTAATTTTTCAGCAATGTTCTTCTTATCTCTTAAATCGTTTAACTCTTTTTCATCGATCGCATTACTTTGCTCTGTAGCTTTTTGTGGATGATTCGTACTACCACATACCGGACAAGATTCACCATCATGTAAATGAAGAGCTAGTATACCAGCTTGTTCACTTAACCAGCGGCGCTCCATGTTTTCATACGCACGAACTGCCACTTGCATTTTATTATTTGCCGCTTCTTTTTCTTGCTCAAATTTTTGTTTTTCTTGCCAAACATCATATGCTTGCTTTAAAACTTTTGCATCTTCTCGCATATTGGTTAGTTCTTCTACTTTAGCTACATATTGCTCAAGTGCTTGTTCTAATTGCTGCAATTCATCAGACATTCCCTGTTTTTGACTTGTATGCTCTTCTAGTTGTTGATCCAACTTTTGCATACTTTCTTTTAATTTCCCTATTTGAATTTCGGCATTTTGTAAATTCAGCTTTCTCTCAGCTAATGATTCAATGATCGCTTGTAACTCTTCTAATCTTTGAACAAGTTTTTTAGCCTCTTCTCGTTCAAGTTCTTTATTCTTTACTACTTCATACTTCTCCTGAGCAAGCTCAAAACTATTCATTATCTGTTCTTGTTTGACGATTATCTGTTTTAACAAACTTTCAGCTTTCTGCTCATTTTGCATCGCTTCTTCATACCATTGTTCAAATGGTAATAAGCGTTTTGCTTGTTCCGCACGTTTAAAGGATTTTTCTTTCCCTTCAATTGCTGCACGGTTCTCTTGTAAAGTGTTATATTTCTCATTCTTTTGTTGTAAATCTATAAATTTCTCATTTACAGATTTTGCTGCATGAAAACGTGTTTCTGCATCCTTTAATTGCTTCGTTTGAACATCTTGTTCTACTTGTAATTGCTCAACCTCTGCCTTATACACGGTTGTTTCTTGTTCTAACACTTCTACTACTTGATGCGTATTTACATGTTCTTGTGCCACTAATGTCTCTAATAATGCTCCATCACGGATTGGTAATTTAAAAACATTACGGAAATAGAGCTCTCTCTCTTTTTGTTTTTCTTGCAAGACGTCTTTCCATTGTTTTCTCTTTTGATCAAGTAACTCACGCATTAATTTATAACGATCCGTTTTAAAAATACGACGTAAAATCTCTTCTTTATTTTCCGTCTCAGATGTTAATAGTTTTCGGAATTCCCCTTGGGGTAACATAACAATTTGGCTAAATTGATGTTTACTTAACCCAATTAAATCTTCCATTTTTTTGTTTACGTCTGTTACATGAAAACGATCGACGGCTGGAACGTTTTCTCCATCAATAACTTCATATAATTCTACTGCATGTCCTGTAATAGTCTTATTCCCTTGTTTTTTATGTCCAAGTTGTCGTTTTATTTCATAGCGTTTCCCTTTTAACTGAAAGGTTAGTTCAACACTTGTATAAACATTATCATCAGCAAATTGACTTCGAAGCATGCTCGTATCACTACGTTCTTCTCCGCTAGCCTCACCATATAATACATAACAAATCGCATCAAAAATCGTTGTTTTTCCAGCTCCCGTATTCCCAGAAATAGCGAAAATACGATGTTCTCCAAGATCTTCAAAATCGATTACTTCTTTCTGTTTATATGGCCCGAATGCTGTCATAATAAGCTGAATCGGTCTCATCCTCGTTCACCTTCCCGCTCTTGCACTGTTTGTAATACATCTATAAATAGGCTTTCTTTCTCTTCTGATAAATCTAACCCTTTCATTTCTTTATAGAAAGCCTTTAAAAGAGATAAATCATCCGTTTTATGTCTTGAAACAGTTACTTCATTTGTATCTGTGAGTTCTCGCCGTTGCATCGCTCTTTCAACGTGCATTGCATTTGGATATACAGATCGTATTTTCTCCATTGGCTGTAAGACAGGATTTTCGTCTAATAATTTTACAAATACGTAATCTTCACTTACTGGGTGCTGTAATAATTCATCTATTTTCGCTTCTACTGTTCGCATTTTACGACGTGGTAAAAGTAACCTTTTTTCAATCGCTACTTCACCGGTTTCATTCATTTCTACAATGTAATAACCTTTTTTATGTTTCTCTTCAGAAATAGAATAGGCAAGTGGTGAACCAGAATATCGAATCGTCTCATTACGTACAAAATGCGCTTGATGTAAATGTCCAAGCGCTGTGTAATGAAACTTATCAAAATAATGACTATTTACATATTCAGCACCACCAATTGAAAGTGGTCGTTCTGCATCACTTGTATTCTCCTCCGCTTCTCCTGAAGAAGTTATAAATGCATGTCCAACAAATACATGTCTAGCTTCTTTATCCATCGTTTCAGAGAGCTCATTCATAAAAATGCGCATCGCATCATCATGAGAACGTACGTCTTCATTTTTCAACACGTGTCTAACTATGCTTGGGTCTGCATACGGTATTAGATGGAAGTGAACCTCTCCATATTCATCATTTAGTACGACAGGTTCATACGGGAATTGAAATTGACCTACAATATGTAATCCCTGTTTTTTCATTAAACCACTTCCAAAATGGATACGATCCGGACTATCATGATTACCAGCTACTGCAATAACTGGTGTTTGTAATTCAATAACTATTTTTTGCAGCACATCATTTAATAAGTCTACTGCTTCTGTAGGTGGAATTGCTCGGTCATA
This sequence comes from Bacillus sp. Root131, assembly GCF_001429475.1. Taxonomy (NCBI): domain Bacteria; kingdom Bacillati; phylum Bacillota; class Bacilli; order Caryophanales; family Bacillaceae; genus Bacillus; species Bacillus sp. Root131. The sequence continues at coordinate 930,768 of NZ_LMJQ01000001.1, read as the reverse complement.
TAAATCCCCTGCAATAATTACGGCATCTGGTTTTTCTTCTTCAACCGCCTGTACAAACTGATCTAATACAATCTTTTGGTCTTCAGTCATATACACGCCATGAACAAGCTTACCTAAATGCCAATCCGCTGTATGAAATAACTTCATATTTTTCTACTCCTTTTAATTTACTGATTTTAGTGAAACGAGTTGATAGTTTATTGTAGTTTTTCCGTTCTCCCACTCTAGCTTCAATATCGTTGCACTTCCAATTCTTTCTTCATTTGATTTATATAAAGGCAATATTTCTTGAATTGTAAATAAGTGATAACCATCCAATATTAATTGAAATATATTTTCTTCAATATGTAATCTTACTTCTTTTTCATTTGAAATAATTTTTGTGTGCATCTCAAATTTCATGATAGATACAACCCCTTTTTATAATCTCTACATTTTAATAGTATAGTGGCTATGCAAGATTGACAAGTACATACACAGCAAAGTACACACTTTTCTATTGTTATATGTTTTATGTATTTTATATAAAATACGGTATGTGAAATTTTATATTTTCCCCAAAATAAAAATGTCTATTGTGACATCTTTATTTTTGTATAAAGTCTTTCATTACATAATATAAAACGGTAATTAAAACGATTGCGACGAAAAATGAGAACACTGCGACAATGTACCCATCTTTATTTAATAAAATACAGAATGAAATAGATATTATAAAAATCGGAAATACGAGACGTACTTTATCCTTCACTTCTTCTGTCGTATCTGTATGATGAAAATACTGCGTTATTCCTATCATTAAAAAAGACAAAATAATAACCGACAATAGTAAAGGTCCTGGCATTCCGATTTCTCCTTTCTCTATTTCTAATTCAGTGTAAAGTTTTTTATTACAATTGTACGATTCATTTTTTCTTCAAACACTCTTTTTAGAATTGATAATGAACAATTCACACCTATATAATAGCGCTTTTATTATTATAACTTCAAATAATTACACTTACAGTAATGTTGTAATATTCCCCCTTAGTCTCTGAAATCCTGCAAAGATAACTCGTCAAAATATGCGGTGACCAAATTAATATTTACCGTCAACTTTTGACAAAATTTATAAAGGACATTTCAGTACATATCAAGAATTAAGAATAAGAAGATATGTAAGGGAGGATGCATTATGACTGAACACGTTTTATTTTCTATTAGTGAAAACGGCGTTGCAACAATTACTTTAAACCGTCCAAAAGCACTTAATTCTTTATCTTATGACATGTTACAACCTATCGGACAAAAACTTAAAGAGTGGGAACACGATGAGCGTATTGCACTTATCGTGTTAAAAGGTGCTGGCACAAAAGGTTTTTGTGCAGGCGGCGACATTAAAACTCTTTATGAAGCGCGTTCCAATGAAGTGGCATTGCAACATGCAGAACGTTTTTTTGAAGAAGAGTATGAAATTGATACATATATTTATCAATATACAAAACCGATTATTGCTTGTTTAGATGGAATTGTAATGGGCGGTGGTGTCGGTCTTACAAATGGTGCGAAGTATCGCATTGTAACTGAGCGTACGAAATGGGCAATGCCAGAGATGAATATCGGCTTCTTCCCAGACGTCGGAGCTGCATATTTCTTAAATAAAGCACCTGGATATACAGGACGCTTCGTTGCTTTAACAGCATCTATTTTAAAAGCTTCTGACGTATTATTTATTAATGCTGCTGATTACTTTATGACATCTGATTCATTACCAGAGTTTCTTACTGAACTTGAAAGTGTAAATTGGCATAAAGAAGATGATGTACATACTAATTTAAAAGAAGTTATTCGTACATTTGCAACTGCTCCAAACTTAGAAAGCGAGCTGACTCCTTCATTAGAAGCAATCAATTCACATTTTGCTTTCGATACAATTGAAGAAATCATCCATTCATTGGAGAAAGATGAAAGTTCCTTTGCTCTAAAAACAAAAGAAACACTGTTATCAAAATCCCCTATTTCACTAAAAGTAACCTTAAAACAGTTTATTGATGGACAAGATAAATCCGTTGAAGAATGCTTCGCTACGGACCTTATACTTGCTAAAAATTTCATGAGACATGAAGATTTCTTCGAAGGAGTACGCTCCGTTGTCGTTGATAAAGATCAAAATCCGAATTATAAATATAAACAGTTAAGTGACGTTTCAGAAGAAGATGTGAATCGTTTCTTTAACTTACTTAATGCATAAAATGAAACTGTAATGCGTGGGTGTTTTGTTCATCCCCCACCTAACTTCTTTGCTTCAGCTAAATCTTGTGCGGTGGAAATCTTACTACCCGCAAATAGCTGGATAAAATCGAGGCTATATAGTAGTGTAATTACAGCTACTATATAGCCTTTTTATTTAATGATTTTTAATAAGATTTAATTTTATTAAATCCACTTTTGTGCTACACTAATTTTAATCAAATATTCTAAAAATAAAAAGGAGGGACGGCTATGATAGAAAATTATCTTCTTTTCATCATTATGTCTATTTGTCTTATCATTTTACCTGGTCCAGATACAGCAATGGCTACGAAAAATACATTGATTGCCGGTAAAGTCGGTGGAGTAAAAACAGTGTTCGGTACATGTATCGCGCTATTAATTCATACTTTAGCTGCTGTAATTGGTCTTTCTGCACTTATTGTAAAGTCAGCTCTTTTATTTTCTATTTTCAAGTACGTTGGGGCTCTCTATTTAATATATATCGGTATTAAAGCCCTTTTAGCAGTAAGAAATAAAGAAGGCGTAGATACAAATGATATATCTTTAAATAATGAAAACAAACATACTTCTTGCTTTCGCCAAAGATTTCTAACGAATTTATTAAATCCTAAGATAGCAGTCTTCTTTTTAACTTTTTTACCGCAATTTTTAAATCCAAATCATAATACATTTATTCAACTTCTTGTAATGGGCCTTACTTACCTCGTTTTAACCGCCTTTTGGTTTGCGTTTTATATATTTTTAATTGATAAAATTAGTGCTTTTATGAAAAAACCGAAAACGCAACGTTATATTCAAGGGCTAACAGGAATCGTCCTAATTGGATTTGGTGTTAAACTAGCTTTTGAAAAAAGTAATTGATAAAAACGAAAAACACCACTATTAATAGTGGTGTTTTTCATTTCACAACTAATTTGACAGTCTACTCTTTATTAAAACCATCGCTCAGTTACAACTTTTTTACGTGTATAGAATTGAACGCCATCTGTACCATTTGTACCTAAATCACCAAAGAATGAAGCTTTATTTCCTGCAAATGCGAAGAATGCCATTGGTGCTGGAACATTTACATTTACACCAATCATACCAGCATCGATGTTATCACGGAATGTTTGTGCATGTTTACCATTTGACGTATAAATAACCGCACCATTTGCAAATTTAGATTGATTTGTTAGTTTAATACCTTCTTCTAAATCTTTAACACGTACAATGCTTAATACTGGAGCAAAAATTTCATCTTGCCAAATTTTCATTTCTTGATTCACGCCATCAAAGATTGTCGCACCTACAAAATAACCTTCTCCAACTTCTTCATTAATTTTACGGCCATCTACTAATAAAGTTGCCCCATCTGCTACACCACTATTAATATAGCCTAAAACACGCTCTTTATGAGATTCACGAATTAATGGTCCAACATAGTTATCTTCGTTAAAGCCATCGCCTACTTTTAATTTTTTCGTTTCTGCTACTAATACATCAATGAATTCATCAGCAATTTCATCCACTACTGCTACTACTGAGCATGCCATGCAGCGCTCTCCACTACTTGCAAATGCAGATCCAATTACACCTTGTACTGTTTTCTCAAGATTGCAATCTGGCATTACAATCGCATGGTTTTTTGCACCCGCTAACGCTTGTACACGTTTTCCGTGTTTCGTACCTGTTTCATATACGTAACGAGCTACTGGCTCAGAACCGACGAACGAAACAGCTTGAATATCTTTATTTTCTAAAATGCTATTTACAACATCTTTTCCGCCTTGTACTAAATTTAATACGCCTTTTGGGAAACCTGCTTCATAGAATAATTCTACAAGTCGCTCCGCTAAAAGTGGCGTTCTTTCCGATGTTTTTAATACGAATGTATTACCGCAAGCAATTGCAAGTGGGAACATCCATAACGGAATCATCATTGGGAAGTTAAACGGCGTAATACCAGCAACAACTCCGATTGGGTAGCGCCAAATTGATCCATCAATTCCACTAGCAATATTCGGCAGCGCTTGACCCATCATTAAATTAGGTGCCGATGTTGCAAGTTCCACTGCTTCAATACCACGCTGTACTTCACCTGTTGCATCCGTTAGCGTCTTACCATTCTCTAGCGTAATGATTTTCGCAAGCTCATCTTTGTTTTCTTGTAATAGCTGTAAATATTTATATAAATTTCTTGAACGATTCGGAACTGGTACTTTAGACCACGTTTCGAATGCTGCTTTTGCCGCTTCAACAGCTTTTTCAACATCTTCTTTTGGAGATAGTGGAACGTAAGCGATAATTTTTCCAGTCGCTGGATTTGGAACTGCTTCTACTTCCGTACCTGTCGATTCAACCCACTCACCGTTAATGTGATTTTTTACTCGTTTAATTTCAGTTGTAATCATTGTATTCTCTCCTTTGTATAATTTATTTTTGATTAGAAATTAATTGCTCGCTAACTTTCTTATATAAAGCAGCCATATCGTTTTCACCATATCCAGCTTGACTAGCTTCGTCATATACGTTTAATAACATTTCGCTTACCGGTAAATGGAGTTCGCTTTCCTTAGCTAAGTCAACTGCAAATCCTAAATCTTTCTTCAATAAGTTCACAGTAAATCCTGGCTCGTAGTTTTCAGGTGCTATAAAACTTTTAAAATTACGTTCATAAATTCTACTTTGACCGTAACTTACATTTAAAATATCAAACATTTTATCTAAATCCATATTGTTCTTTTTCGCTAATGTTAAAGCTTCACTCACTCCAGCTGTATAAAAACCAATTAATAAGTTATTAATTAACTTAACAGTTGTACCACTATCAATCTGCTCACTAACGTGGAAAATATTCGCGCCTAGTACGCCCATGATAGATTCCGTTTTCTCATATACCTCTTTTGATCCACCAACCATAAACGTTAATGTACGGTTTTCGGCTCCGATTACTCCACCACTCACAGGTGCTGCTAAAAAGTCTACTTTCTTTTCCTTTGCAGCTTCCTCTAATTGTTTGTTTAACTGCGGCGATACCGTACTTGTATCAATGAAAACTACATTCGAGTGACCATTTTCAAATAATCCTTCTGCTCCAAAATATACCGCTTCAACAGCACGAGGTGAAGGTAAACTTGTAAAAACTACATCACATGTTTCTGCTAGTTTTAAGATTGATAGACCGATAATTCCGCCTTCTTTTTCAAAGGACGCTTCTGCCTCTTTATTTAAGTCCACGCCATATACTGTGTAACCTGATTTAACTAGATTTTTTGACATCGGAAGACCCATGTTACCTAAACCGATAAAACCAATCTTTTTCATATCGCTTTCCTCCTATTTACACAATATATTTCCCACGATTTATAATAGCTTTCGCAATTTCTCTCTTCTTCATAAATACGTTCGTGTATAAAGGTACTAATAATTGACGGATTTCAGCTAAAATCACATGTCTATCTTTTTCTTCTGTGACAGCCGCTGAAAGTACAGAAATCGCCGCTTCTTCTACTTTACGATATCCTTCTTCACAAATAACATCCGTTATTTGTTGCTTCGTACGTTCTTTTTCCTCACCATTTTTACTTACTGCTTTTCTCGTACGTAAAAACGCTGATTCCATGACGTACACGTCCGTCAACATATTTGATATTACACGTGAATATTCTTGTTCTTGGTCGATTTTTAGACTTGGAGTTTTAGAGAGCGTTTTCAAAGATTGTTTCAACAATTTTTTCGCTAATAAAATGTAACGATGGTTTCTTTCGACATTTGCTACATCACTTTCTACTTCAGTATCTTCTAATTGTTCGATTTGCTTCATTAACATTTTGGCAACTGTTAATCTATTAATTTCGTTCGTTCCTTCAAAAATACGACTAATTCTAGCATCACGATACAATCGTTCTACCTCGTACTCTTGCATATAACCGTAACCACCATGAATTTGTACAGCTTCATCTACAATATAAGCAAGTGTTTCAGAAGCATTTACTTTATTTAGTGCACATTCAATTGCAAATTGAGACATTTTTTTCATAAGATCTTCATCGCTCTCATGAATTGCTTCATCAATTACACCTGCTGTACGGTAAGCTGCACTTTCGGCTCCATATGTAGCAATAATCATATTTGCAATTTTCTCTTGAATCATCGTAAAGTCTACTAATTCCGTTTGGAACTGTTTTCGCTCTTTTCCATATTGAACCGACAAACCAATTGCTTGTTTTGCTGTTCCAATATTTCCAAAAGCAAGTTTAAGTCTAGCAAAGTTAAGAATATTAAGAGCTACGTGATGCCCTTTCCCAACTTCCCCTAAAACATTTTCAACAGGGATGACAACATCTTCTAAAATAAGAGTCGCCGTTGAAGAACCTTTAATACCCATTTTCTTTTCTTCTAACCCAATGGATACACCTTCACATGTTCTTTCGACAATAAATGCTGTCATTCCTTTATTTGTCTTTGCAAAAACAACGTATACATCTGCCATATGAGCATTTGTAATCCATTGCTTCTCACCATTTAACTTCCAAGCTGTTCCCTCTTCATTCAATACTGCGCTCGTTTTTGCACTTAATGCATCCGAACCAGCATTTGGCTCAGTTAAAGCATAAGCCCCAATCCATTCTCCCGATGCGATTTTTGGTAAATATTTTTCTTTCTGTTCTTTCGTTCCGTAATATATGTAAGGCAATGTACCGACACCAGCGTGTATATTAAATGAAACGCTAAATGCACCAGCGTAACCCATTTTCTCTGCTACAAGACCTGAGACAGCCTTTCCTAACTCGAACCCGCCATAATCTTCTGGTACCTCAATGCCTAATAATCCAAGTTCCCCAGCTTTCTCAAATAATTGACGAGAAACTTTATAGTTATGTTGTTCAATATTCTCCATTTGTGGAACAATTTCTTGTTTAACGAATTGTTCTGTCGTTTTTGCGATTAAATCTTCATCACCTGAAAAATCTTCTGGTGTAAAGTAAGTATGATTTATATCTTTATTGAGTGAAAAAAATTCATCCCATGGTAACTTCGTTTTCTCCATATGTATCCCCCTATCATTCGGCTTTCATAGCTTTTTGCTTATGCTCGTCTACGATGAGTGGAATATCTTTTTTTGAAAATAGAAGGCGATGATTTTTCACATCAAGCATTTTATTTTGCCAAAGATGTATTTTCATCGCCTTCACTGCTTTATCTATTGATCTTCTGATAATACTGTTTTTGCAATACCAGTATCTAACTCTTCAAAGTCATGATATGAAATTGTTTCGTATAATTCACTTCTCGTTTGCATATTAGAAAGTGCATCTTTTTGAGAACCTGTTTCTTTAATCAAAGTAAACACATTTTCATACGCTTTCGCTGCAACGCGAAGTGAAGTTACAGGATAAATAACCATTTGAAAGCCCATATTCGCAAATTCCTCTGCACTATAATATGGAGTTTTTCCGAATTCAGTCATATTCGCAAGTAAAGGTGCATTTACCTTACTATTAAATAGACGGAATTCTTCCTCTGATTGAAGCGCTTCAGGGAAAATTGCATCTGCACCGGCTTTTACATATGCATTTGCTCTTTCAATTGCTTCATCTAATCCTTCAACGCCGCGAGCATCAGTACGTGCTACAATGTATAAGCTCGGTGCAACTTCTTTAATTGCTTTAATTTTTTGAACCAATTCTTCTGTAGTAACAAGTTTCTTACCATTTAAATGTCCACATTTTTTTGGTAATTGCTGATCTTCAATTTGGACAGCTGCTACTTTCGCTTCCATCATTTCTACAGCTGTTCTCGCTACATTTAGTACACCACCAAATCCTGTATCAATGTCAACAAGAACAGGTAAGTCTGTAGCTCTTACTAAATCTCTTGCTCTCTCAGCCACTTCAGTAGACGTCACGATACCTAAATCTGGTAACCCTTTACTTGCAGTATAAGCAGCTCCGGATAAATAAAGAGCTGAAAAACCTGTATTTTTTGCAACTAAAGCCGCCATTGCATCATGAGCACCTGGAATTTGCAAAATTTCATTTGCTTCTACTAAAGCTCGGAATCGATTCGCAAGCTCCTCTTGTGTTGACTGCTTTTTCACAACCCAAGCCATTCTAAATTCCCCCTATTATTAAATTAAGAATAGATCTACAAATTCGTTTACATTCATATTTTCTAGTTTTTCTTCATTTAAACAAACTTCATGAATTTGTTCTTGTTGCTTACTAGAATAATGACCTGCCATATTTGCAGTGAACTTTTGAACAACTTTTGGGATTGCTTCGTCTCTACGGAAACGGTGACCAAGTGGATATTCACATTCCACATTTTCTGTTACTGTGCCATCTTTAAAGTGAACTTGAACAGCGTTGGCGATTGAGCGCTTGTTCGGGTCAAGGTAATCTAAACTGTACTGTTTGTTTTCAACAACAACCATCTTATTACGTAATTCATCTACACGTGGATCGTTTGCTACTGCATCTTCATAATCGTCTGCAACGATATCTCCTTTTAATAAACCAATTGCCGTAATGTATTGTAAGCAATGATCACGATCAGCTGGGTTATTTAATGGACCTTCTTTATCAATAATACGAATTGCTGATTCATGAGTTGTAATTGTAATACGGTCAATTTCATCTAATCTCTCTTTAATTTCCGGATGCAACTTCACTGCACATTCTGCAGCCGTTTGTGCATGGAATTCTGCTGGATATGACACTTTAAATAATACATTTTCCATTACATATGACTCTAGTGGTCTTGCTAATTTTAATTCCTGTTTATTGAATAATACATCTTGGAATCCCCATCCTGGTGCAGATAGGGCCGTTGGATAACCCATTTCACCTTTTAGAGCAGTCATTGCAAGATGAACACCGCGGCTCGTTGCGTCACCTGCAGCCCATGATTTACGTGAGCCCGTATTTGGAGCATGACGATATGTACGAAGACTAGAATTATCAATCCACGCATGTGATAATGCATTAAAGATTTCTTCACGTGTTCCGCCAAGCATTTTCGCAACTACTGCAGTTGTTGCTACTTTTACATATAATACATGGTCAAGACCAACTCTGTTTAAGCTGTTTTCTAAAGCGAGCACGCCTTGAATCTCATGTGCTTTAATCATCATTTCTAATACTTCACGTACTTTTAAAGCTTCTTTTCCTTCTGAAATACGAACACGGCTAATATAATCTGCAACCGCTAAAATTCCGCCTAGGTTATCAGATGGATGTCCCCACTCTGCTGCAAGCCAAGTATCGTTATAGTCTAACCAACGGATCATACATCCGATATTAAATGCACCTTTTACTGGATCTAGTACATAAGACGTACCTGGTACACGTGTACCATTTGGCACGATTGTTCCTGGCACAACTGGTCCTAGTAATTTCGTACATTCTGGATATTGCAGTGCTAAAATTCCACATCCAAGTGTATCAAGTAATACGTAACGAGCTGTACTGAATGCTTCTGCACTAGTAACCTCTTTATTTAATACATAATCGGTAATCTCTTCTAATAATGCATCTTTTTGCTTAATTTCATTTGTTTTAATCATGCTATCCTTCCCTTTCTGTCGAAAATTCGTTATTATTAATGATGGGTGTCGGTCAAACACCCATCTGGCGGGCGGCGCTAACAACTCCCCAGTTGTTCTTATTTACTAAGTACATGTCGCTCGCCAATATAATTTACACGTGGACGGAACAAACGATTATTTGCATGTTGCTCAATAACGTGCGCACATAACCCCACTGTTCTAGAGCTAAAGAAGATTGGTGTATAAAGTTGAATTGGAATACCTAGCATCCAATATACTGGAGCTGCATAATAATCAAGATTTGGATAAATTCCTTTTTCTTTTTCCATAATCTTTTCTCCAGCTTCACACATTTCATATAGTGTATAATCACCTTTTACATCACATAACTGTTTTAAAGCTTCCTTCATCATAAGTGCTCTTGGATCCATCTTCTTCATATAAACACGGTGTCCAAAGCCCATAATTTTTTCTTTGTTATATAGTTTCTTCTGTAATAACTCTTCAAATTTCTCAACATTACCAGCTTCTAAAAGCATGTACATAACCGCTTCATTTGCACCGCCATGTAAACTTCCTTTTAAAGATGCAACTGCACCTGTTAAAGCACCGTATAAATCTGATTGTGTTGATGCAATAACGCGAGCTGTAAATGTAGAGTTTGGCATTTCATGCTCACTATATAAAACAAGGGAACGATCAAAGATCTTTTCCTCAAGTTCAGTTGGTTTTTTACCAGTTAACATATAGAAGAAATTCGCACTATAAGATAATTCTTTAAGAGGTTCAATTGGCTCCTCATTATTTAAAATATGATAGCTATTCGCTACAATGTTTGGCACTTTACTTAACAGCTTGTACCCTCGGCTTTTATTCACTTCTAACGAGCGGTTTTCGATATCATTATCGTAACCAGCTAACGCTGACACACCTGTACGTAATCCATCCATGGGATGCGTCTCTTTAGGCAATGCCTTTAGTACGTTGAATACACCTTCTGGTACTGCATATTCTTCTTTTAGTTTCTTTTCAAGTGTTGCTTTTTCATCTTCATTCGGTAGGTGTTCCTCCAATAAAAGGTGCACAATGTCTAAATACTCTTTTGTTTTTGAGAGTTCGATTAAGTCATACCCTTGAATTACAATTTCACCTTTTACTGTGTCAAGAAACGAAATTTTCGTCTCCGCTGCCACTATACCATCTAATCCCGGGGAAAATTTTTCTTCAGCTTTCATCATTATTTCCTCCAATCCTAATAGATCTTCGTGCACATAACTGTAAGCCTTTACAATATTGTGAAACTACATTTCTACTTCAATGTATCAGAGTTTTTAGAAGATTTCAATTTATTTTATAATGATAAGTTTCCTACACTTTTCTTACTGTAACAATACAATTTTTTGAAAATAATTCTTATGTTTTATAAAGAAAGAATAGACTTCTTTGCGTATTTTAAAAAACAAGATATAAAGATTTTTCATATAACACCGCCAAATATACAATTATTCTAATTTTATTTGAGAAATAAAAAAAACGAGCTATACATAAATACAGCTCGTTACTATATGATATTTATTTCACTATCTCTTAAATATAATTTTTATATAAAACTTATTCATTTTTAATAAAGTTATTATTTTACATAATTAAATTGAATTTCTTCCATTTCCTCATGATAACTTACAAATAAATCATAGTTTTGAAAATACCAAAGATCATCACAATCTACAAAAAATATAATACCTTCCTTCTCAACTGACACTATTTCTCCATCTGGTTTCTCAGCAACAACCCCTAAAGAATATCCGGGCTGAATTGAACTATCCCCTCCGTACCTTACAGTAAAACGTACAGATTCACCGTGCTTTATACGTAATTCTTCCTGGAACCATTGCAGAGCTTTACGATCAATTGAAATTTCCATCTTTATTCCTCCAGTTTACACAAACTCTTTTTTTCCTAATCGTTGTTTTACAAAGAAGACGAAAATAATTAAGGCTATCAATGCTGAAATTGCACTCCCTGAAAATAAAATACGATAACCAAACATTTGTGAAACAACTCCAAGTACAATAGCACCTAACCCGATTCCTAAATCAAACGCTGTAAAAAATGAAGCATTTGCAACTCCTCTTTTACTCGGATCGACAATTGTAAGCATTGCCGCTTGCAAAGCTGGCTGCGCTGAACCAAATCCAATACCGTATAATGTTGCTGCGATAATTACACCTATCAAACCATTTGAAATAGTTAAAACAACTATAGCTAAAATAGTAATACATAATGCTGGGAGTATGATGAATACTTCTCCACACTTATCTAATAGTTTCCCTGAAATTGGTCTTACAATTGTTAATGCAATTGCATATACAAGAAAGAAAGTTCCCGGATTTACATGAATTGATGATGCAAATAACGGTAAAAAGGTTGTTATTCCTCCATATGCAAACGATAAAAAGAATACTACAATCGTGATTGTTAATACGGATTTCTCAAATAGCTGAATTTTTCCTTTTTCTTTTTGTAGCGTAAATGGCATCTTCGTTATTAGTGATAATACGACTGCCATAAAAGATAACAACGTCGCTAATAAAAATAGACCATTAAATGAATAATTTTGCACAACCCATAATCCAATCATAGGTCCGATGGCCATTGCAATTGTCATCGCCATCCCGTACCAGCCCATTCCTTCTCCACGGCGTGAATCTGGAATAATATCAGTTATTGCTGTTCCAACAGCTGTTGTAGAAACAGCCCATGTTACTCCGTGAATAACACGTAAAACAGCTAAAAGGACAATAGTCGATGCTATATTATAGGAATACATCGTTAATCCAAAAAAGATAAGTCCGAAAATAATAAAGGATCTTCTACCATATTGATCTAGCATTCCTCCAATAATCGGTCGTATTACTACAGCAGCTATCGTAAACATCCCCATCATGAGTCCAACTTGCGATTCATTGCCACCTATCTCTTTAATAAAGAGCGGTAGCGTTGGAACAAGTAAATAAAATCCTGTAAATAAAAATAACATTGCGAAAGTCATTTTAATAAATGATTTCGTCCATAATCGTTCCATAAAAATACCTCCATACACTCGTAAAATATTACGATTAACAACCTCATTGTACATTTTATTGATCTCTTTTCCCTCCGCAAATAGACGTATCTTTTCATATTAAATAGTCCACCATCAGCTTACATTAGTCTTAAGACTTTGTACGCATGTTTTAAACGAAAGTCCTATATATGTACCTTTATACGTGTGAAAAGAATATACTAATTTATTAACACAACTTAGGAGTGAATATTTTATGTGGGTATCATTAAGAGTAACTGCCGTAGTTCCTTCGACTCCTGGGATACATGTTCCTGCAGTTCATACAGCTAGCTCCGATGTAGGAATTGAACTTCCCGCAACTTGGCAACAATATCAAATTCCCGGTCAAGTTACCCCCTCATTTTGGCATCATGGTGCACACCCAAGTAGTACTACCATTTATAGCCATAGTTATCCTCCACTACCTCCGACTCAAGTCTTTTATCATTTCCCTTCAATTTATTTCCAAAATTTTTATGGTACGTTTAACATTTAATAGCTATCACTGTATTACCCTACATCTTAATAAAGCGAACCTTTAATCCAGTTTCAACATAAAAAGTCGAATTTCTTAAATAAGAAATTCGACTTTTTTATTGTTTTCCAAACGAAAGTAACCGTTAAAGAAAGACATTTATTAAAGACTTGAATATAATTCCCACTTATTTAATGCTTTATGTAATCCATTACAGTTAGTCCCTTTCCGGAATAACCCATACGTACAATCATTTCTCTCTTTACGTTACATTTCACATAAACTACATTCACTCTTTTTCTTCTATCCGGCCCTTAACATAAAATTTTCTATAGCAAAATGAAAAAAGCACTTAAGATTGTAAATTCCCACAAATCTTAAGTGCTTTTTTGAAAACTTTTCTATAAATTTTTCTTATTGTCCATTATTGGCAGGAACCTCTCCTGCATTTCCACCATTATTTGGTTGTACTGTTGCAGGTGGGGTTGGAGTTCCTTGACTTCCATCATTATTCGCTGGAGGTGCCGTTCCTTGGCCTCCTCCGCTATTTGCTGGAGGTGTCGTTCCTTGGTTTCCTCCGTTATTCGCTGGAGGTGCCGTTCCTTGACCTCCTCCGTTATTCGCTGGAGGTGCCGTTCCTTGGCCTCCTCCGTTATTCGCTGGAGGTGTCGTTCCTTGGCCTCCTCCGTTATTTTGTTCATTTTGTTTCTTTTCTTCTTCTTGTTTCTTTTGCTCTTCTAGTTTCTTTTGTTCTTCTTGCTTCTTAAGTTCCTCTTGTTTCTTTTGTTCTTCTTGTTTTTTCAGTTCTTCTTGTTTCTTTAATTCTTCTTGCTTTTTCTCTTCTTCAGTTTTTTGCTGTTGATCTTGTTTTGGTTGCTCCGTTGTATCCGGTACGCTAGTATTTGGCGATGAATCACGTTTTTCACCTTTTATACGTAGCTCACTACCTTCTTGAATGACGCTACTTGGCATTTTAAAGCGTGATTTATCTGTAGCCATTTCGCTCATCATTTCTTTAAAGATCAACTGTGCAATTTTCGTATTTTTACTACTAATATACTCGTCTTTGCCATCTTTCATATACCCAGTCCATACTGCCATCGTATATTGCGGTGTATATCCAGCAAACCAACTATCACGAGTTGCACTTTCTGGAATTTTATATTGAGCTAATTGTTTTGATGAGTAGTTTGTCGTACCCGTTTTTCCAGCTACATCTAAAGATGCTACATTTGCAGATGTACCAGTACCTGATCTAACTACAGAACGAAGCATATCTGTAATCATATATGCTGTAGAATCTGTCATAACTTGTTTTGGTTTTTGTCCAAAACTTTGTGACTTACCATCTGGATAAACGACTTTCTTAACAAAATGCGGTTTCGTATATTTACCATCATTACCAAATGCCGCATAAGCGCCCGCTATTTCAGTTGGTGATACTTCATTTGTACCAATCGCTGTTGATTCAGTCGGTGCTGCATTAAATGTAATGCCTAATTTCTCAGAGAAGTCTTTTGATTTATTAATTCCGACTTCTTTCGCAGTCTTAATTGCTGGGATATTTCGTGACTTTTCTAATGCTACACGCATTGTAATTGGACCCATGTGACTTCTATCTGAATTTCGTACTTCTTGTCCCGTTGAATACTTAAATGGAGAGTCATCAATTTGATGGTACGTAGCCCATTTTAAATATTCAATTGCAGGAGCGTAGTCGAAAATCGGCTTCATCGTTGAACCAGCTGCACGATCTAATTCAATTGCCATATTGTGCCCTTTAAATACAGCTTTATTTTCTCCACGGCCACTACCTATAGCACGAACTTCTCCTGTTTTGGTATCCATAAATGTAAATGCACCTTGGAATTTATCGTTCGGATAATCAATGATATTATTATTTAAAATATTATCAGCAAGTTTCTGTGCTTTCGGATCTAACGTTGTATAAATTTCTAAACCGTCAGAACCTATATTAGCATCTGGCAATTCTTTTTCTACTTCTTTCACAACTGCATCCATAAATGCAGGATATGGCATTGTTTGTAGTTGAGTTGCAGGCTTGAGTCCCTTTTCTACGTCAACTTTTGATGCTTCTTCCATTTCCTGTTTTGTTATATATCCATGTCGATTCATTAAGTTTAGAACAACATTTCTTCTTTCTGTTGCTTTTTGAACATTTTCTTTTTTCGTTGGATCATAGTTATTCGGTGCTTTCGGTAAACCTGCAAGCATCGCAACTTCTGGTAATGTTAAGTCCTTCAATTCTTTACCATAGTAGTTTTGTGCTGCTGTTGCGATCCCATATGAACGGTTTCCTAAGTTAATTTTATTTAAGTACATCTCTAATATCTCATGTTTTGAATACTGTTGTTCTAGCTTATAAGCTAAATATATTTCTTGTGCCTTACGCTTTGGTGTTTTGTCCATTGATAAGAAGTAGTTTTTAATAACTTGCTGTGTTATCGTACTTCCACCTTGAGAACCATAATCTCCTTTAAGACTTACTAGAACAGCACGGGCAGTACCTTTAAAATCTACTCCGCTATGCTCATAAAAACGTGAATCTTCTGTCGCTAAAAATGCATTTTCTACTAATTTAGGTATTTGCTCATACGTAACATTCGTCCTTTTTTCTTTTCCATATTCATATACCAAATCCCCGTTTTTATCATAAATTTTTGAGGATAACGGATTAACAAGTTTTGCTTTCTCAAGTTTTGGTGCATCCTTAATCATTACAAAAAAGGTAGCAACCCCCGCCACTAAACCAACAATACCAAGTAATAAACAAGTAATTAAAAACTTGCGAAAGAATGATGTTTTACCTTTTGGTTTTTGTGTTTTAGACGCTGGCTGTTTTTTCTTTTTAACTTGTCGTCGTTCCTCTCGAGAACGATAATTTTCTGACATGTTACTTTCTCCTGCCTTTCAATTCTCCCGTTGATTTACTTAAAAATATTGAGGTCACTTTCTAAAATGAATTTGATTAAGAAAGTATATTGACCTGGAGCATTCAATATTTTCCCAATTCACAGATTATATTTTTTAGAATACTTCTTATACAAACTATTTTCACTTCTATTTTTCCTAATAACGCTGCCCCTTTAAGCATAGAATGTAAAAAGTGAATTTTTAATACCTCGTATAAATAATATACCTTTTTTTCAAATGGTCAATATTTTCTTATTTATAAATCAAAGGTGAAATAAAAATAGCACAACGATATGTACTTCGTGTGAACTTCCTTATAATTACGTATAACAAACATTTAATATATTGCATATAAGTATAATACCTCTTAAATTATAAGGATTTCAACTTCATAACCTCAACATCTACAAGAAATTATTAAAAATGAAAAGTGAGGAGTTGCGTAATGATGAAGCTATCTCCCGTGATTTCAAAAAATATAGTTGCTGTTGGCTACAATCCTTTTTCTATGATTTTGCGAATCCAATTAAAGAATGGTATGTACGATTTCTTTAATGTACCAGAAAGTATCTATACTGGCCTATTACATGCACAATCTAAAAGTTATTATCATAAAACTTACATTAAAAATTCTTTCCGCCACACAAAAATTTAAACTTAACACCCACTAAAAAAAGGAGGTTAATCCTCCTTTTTTTAAAAAATATTTTACAGATAAATTACCTTCGATTCCTCTTATTAATTTCATCATATGCTTGAATTTGTTTTTTCAAACGCCGATCAGCTTTTTTATCATGCACTACAAGAATTGCATGTATAACTCCTGGAACCCAAAATATTAGTGTTAATATGAAATTTATTATTGCCTGAATTGGTTTTCCACAAAATAATACAGCAACAGGCGGAAGAAAAATTGCTAATAAATACATCATCCCTTGAAAACTCCTTATTTTGTATTTTATATATCACTTTTCAAAATATACGCAAAGAAACCTACTACTATTTTAATCTTAACTTGCCTCTAAAATCAATGTCTCTCCTTCTACTTATATAAGTATTTCAGACTTTTCATTGTTTGCTAGCCTATTTTCTTCCTCTATTGCAGTTACTCCAATTGCAGAAATTAACGTTCCAAGCGCTTGTATCCAAATACCAATGAGTGCAATTATTCTCTCATCCTTCTTATCAAAAATACTATCTTCATTTTCTCTCTCATCTTTCAATAAATTTGAAACGCCTTGATACGCTTGTAATCCAGCTCCTAAACTTTGCATGGAGTTACCTAGTATAATAATTTTCTGTAGTACATTTATATCCATCAAAGCTGCTTCTACTCCTAAAAAAGCACCGATTGATTGTAAACTGTTCCCTATAATAATAAGAAAATCATTTTCTTTCAATTGTTCATTTATATTAAAATATGTTCCTATTACATTTGATATATTCCCTAATGCTAATAACTCAATTCCTATTTTATCAAGTAATTTACTTTGATTCTCTAAGCCTATATTTTGATTTTCTCTTTTTTCTTCCCCGTCATCATACTTGCTCGCAATGATTTGTAATATATACCCGAGGGCTTGTAATGAGCTCCCTACAATAACAAGGTCCGATTCAACTTTCTCTTCTCCAATAAATCCTCTTGTCGTCCCAATAGCAGCTGTAAGGTTCCCTCCCACTTGAAACCATGCCCCTGTCACTTTTAAACCGCGTGGATTCATTTTTATCACCTATTTAAATATTTTCTAAAGCTTTCAAAACAAACAAATCTCACCCTTAATCGTTTATTTTATTTTTCATATGTGATTTTGTGAATGATATAATGTACTACCAATATAAAAAAGCACCTTAAAGGTGCTTTTTTATATGCATGCTGGACATGTCAACGAATCTCCATTTTTATCTATTGTTATATTCAATATATATTGAATTGCTTTATGTGACCAAGTTTCAGGTGTAGGTGATTCATTTATATATTGTGGAGCACATGACTTCAGCATTGGAGTACTAATACTCCCTCCAGGATCTAAAGCAACTACAGCCATGCCATAGGGTAATTCCAGGGCCATAGATTTAGTGATACCTTCAATAGCAAATTTCGAGGCACAATATGGCGCAAGCTCAGCCTCACCTTCTCTTCCCCAACTAGAACTCATATTAATGATAATCCCTTCTTTCCTAACTACCATTGCTGGAACAAACGCTCTTATTACATTTACTACACCATTCACGTTTACATTCATTACATTTTCAAATTCTTGAGCCGTAATTTTCCAAAGTTGTGCATTTTGATTTACAATCGATGCATTATTTATTATCAGATTGGGAGCCTTATGTCTATTAAGTATATAATTTGCCCAATTGTTAACTTGCTGAGAATCTGAAATATCAATTACTTGGAAATCATGTATTTTACTGTACTGTTTTTTTAGTTCTTCAATTTTATCTTTTGAGCGTCCACAACCATATATGTTCCACCCTAATTCATGAAATCGATCAACCATCGCACGTCCTAACCCTTGTGTCACACCTGTAATAATTACAGACTTACCAATTTCTTTTCTCTTCATTTCGCTCATCCTCCTTCCCTATATATTACTCTCTTCATTTTTATTCAGCCATTTACTATAGTATCAACTCAACTCATACTTTAGTAATAGTTTTGATATTGCATACATAAACAAAAAAAGTAACCATCATGGTTACTTTTTGCTACCTATCTAAAAATTCATTGTTTATTTCATTATTGTTTTTACATTTCAACTTCTCTTTTCCACATTTCTCACACTGGTAAATATAAACTACACCTAATGTACTTTTTTTTAAAATCCTCATTATCCTGCATCTTAATAAAAATATATTTATGTTTACAATGCGATTCACCCAAATAATTTTTAAACCACTTTTTCAACACAACACATTCCACCTTTATGATAGAACCTTTATTTAGCTGCCTTATGACATACTTTTATTTAAATGTTCAATCTCATATTGCAATTTTTTAAATTGCTCAAAATGCATGGTAATAGATTGACTACTACCATAATCAACATTTTGTTTCACTAATATAACACCCGTATCATGAAAAAGCGCTTCAAGTTCTTTCCTAATAGAAACTTTCGCAATATGAGCTGTTTTAATTGCAGATAAAATTGCAATTTCATTAAACTTTAATTTTATTTCATTTGGACAAAATGCGTCTTCAACTAATATAACTTCATTACTATAAATTAGTGCAACAAGATTACTTGATTTGGCATCTGTTAAATCAACTTTTTTCATAATATCTTTCATTACATTTTGCCTCCTTTATTTTCATATATATTAATTATATAAATTTTTCAAAAAAATACTCAACTTTATTATATTAATTTTAACACACTTTTATTGAAATCCATGCTCCAAACGTTTTACTATCCCACAATTTTTATTGTATGAACCATCTGGACTATAACTCCATATAGTAATGTTAACAACTTATTATAAAGCAGGTGAAAATTATGCCATCAGTTGTAGGAAATTTAGTTGTACAAAATAGTAATGGTTCATTTAACTTAGGTGATTTCTACAACGTTTCTCCGAAAGAAAATACGAAAGCTTATAATGGCTCCGGCGCATCAAACGTTGGTTTTGTTGTTAATACTTTTAGCGGTGTTAGCGCGACCAATACATTTGATTCTGACCTTGCAGATCAAAACCAAGTGGGTACAGCCTAATCTTATGTTTAACTTTCTGTATAGAAAATTTTAATTTGTCTATACTATAATCAGGCTGTTTGACAGCTCTTGTTGATTTTGGAGTACCCTATCTTTTTCTCCCTTTCCCTGGGGCTCAGCAGCTAGCACGAAGCTAGCTGCTTTTTCTTGTATTATTTATTTCATAAATCAGAAATAAAAGAAGCTGCCATTTAATATTCAGCTTCTTTTACGTTATTTCAATAATATCCATAGCGTTAAATACGTAAGTTTTATAAAAGGCGTCTGTGCAAATTACAATTTGTTTTACCGGATTAATATGTACAACTGTCATGTAGCTTGTTAATATGTAGCCATCTTCAAAATATGTTACCAATATTTCTTTCTCAGACAGTAATGAATTTAATAATTTATCAGAAATTCTCTCTTTTGCTTCATTTGTTAAAAGCGGTTTTTGTACTTTTAATTTCTCTCCAATAATCTTTCTCATATTTAAAAGTTGTTCCGATATTACTGTAAACGGAACCCACTCTCTTTCTTCTTTTTGTATCTTTACATCGTTCATTTTTTATCTCCTTGATCATTTATACATTTATTTAGTCATACTATCCCTTAGTTATTTTTAATACTCACTAAACTCGGATTTACTTCTAAATTATAATTAGGTTATCCCTCTAAGGAACATTAGTTCTTATTATACACGAACTTACGTTCTTTTGAGAAGAGCCATACTTATTATTTTTTAACAAAAAACACAATTTTATTTACCTCTATACTTTCTTTTTCCTTTATCAAATAAACTTCTCATTTCTTATGTAAAATGAAATACATATAACAACTAAAAAGCGACTTCACACAAAGTGAAATCGCCTTTTTCTAAAAAATATTTCAAATTTTATTTTTCTATCCTAACTAATGTTCTTTCTGGAATACATAATTCATCTATATTAAAATGATTTATTTTTAATTTCAATTCCCCTACTCGTTCCTTACCTTCATCACCAACCCAACAACTAAATAATTCGAAATAGTCTCCATCTTCCAAATAGCCTTCCATAATCTTGCATAAAGTTAAAAGTTTTTCTTTCGCTTCTTTTTTTCCTTTACGTTTTGCCACTCGACAAGTTCAATTCCCCAACTAGTTGAAACCTCATATGTGAAATTTGTTTGGAATTGATACTCTTGTACAATTTCAAGCATACTTTCATCTGAAAAACACGGTCCAAAAACAATTACATCATTAGAATCTGGAACCGTTAACGGAATTTCTACATTACAGCCTATGTAACTAGCTAAACTCATTTTATACTCCTCCAATATTCGTATAAAAAATACTTCATAGTATATTTATTCATATATAAAATCCCTACCCAAACAAAAAAGTTTTAAATTTTTTCGTTTATTAACCATCTATAACTGAAAACATATACTATGATGAACGAACTCACAAAGCATAAGAAAAGAGAACATTTACAACACTCTCTTTTCTTACATACTCTATGAAACTTTGCAAAACTGAATCAGTGATTTTTATTATTATATTTTATTACATATACATAGGTTGTACTATTATATGTAACTCTCTCTCTGTATCCGATTTTTTCGGATGACGAAAATAATTAAGTTCGTACTTTAACACTTTATACTCAACCATCCCTATTTTAATCCCTTTCGTTTCTTTTAATATTGCTAATAAATCACTTATATTTTCATCATATGACTCAAAAATTTTCGCGCCGCCCTCTCCCTGAAAGATTACTTTCATATATTCTCTCCACCTTAATTTATTGATATGGTAAATGACGCGTTTAAAGCGATTCATTCTTTATCCTAAAATTTTCATACTAAAAAGAACATCCTTTCCAATCAAATGCTCAGCTTTTTACTAATTATCCACGTTAAATATTTATTCAAAAACATTATATGTATTATTTTGTAAATTATGTTCGATACCCATTATTAAAGAGTAAATATATGTAACAAACTTGCATAATGAAAACCGTATCATATCTACTTCCATTGAAATAATTATAATCCCTTTAATTTAAACCCATAATTTCCCATTGTAATTCTTAATATTTAAATGTAATATTGTATTGTCTTACTATCTATTTATAACTCACACACTAATTAGAAAAGGGAACTCTATATGAGTTCCCTTTTCTAGTTATGATTACAGTCATTATTTCTTTTCTAGAAATTTAAATGTATCTTTAAATTCTTTATTATTCACTTTAATATTAGCATCTTTCAATAAATCATTGACTACTTGTTGTTTCCATTTACCTGTCGTATCTTCTAGTCTTTGTTGTTCTAAATCTTTACGAATTTTATCTTTTACTTCATCAAATGGCTTCAATTCTTTTTTATCCGTCACTTTAATAATATGGTAACCGTAAGTTGTTTTAACTGGATCACTTACTTGGCCTGCATCTAATTTATACGCAGCTTCCTCAAATTCTTTCACTGTTTGCCCAGGAGCAAAACCAGATATTTCCCCGCCCTGTTCCTTTGAACCAGTATCTTCTGAATACTGTTTTGCTAAGGCAGCAAAATCTTCACCATTATTTACTTTCTCCTTTATTTCTTTAGCCGTTTTTTCATCTTTCACTAAAATGTGACTTACTTTCATTTCTGGTTTATAGTTATCTTTCACATCTTTTTCTGTAACTGTTGCTTTGATTGCTTTCTCAAATGCAATTTCTGGCTTCATTTTTTCTTTTAATTCATCTTCATTTTTCAATCCAAGTTGTTCTAAAGTCGATTTAAAGTTCTCACCCATTTTATCTTTTGCTTCTTCTACTTTCTTTTTTGCTTCCTCATCTGAAACTTTATATTTATCTAGCAATGCCTTACTTAACATCATTTGATATAAAGTACTTTCTCCATATTGTTGTCGTAATTCTTTACTTAATTCTTTCTCTGTAACATTTCCTACTTTTGATGTTACTACGTTGTCTGAGGAACCACATGCAGATAATGCTAGCATCAAGCATGAAATAATCGTTCCAATAAATATCTTTTTCTTTTTCAATTCAAATACCTCACTTTTATCATTATGCAAATTAACTATACACAGTCATTGTGAAAACAGTGTGTTTTCTACATGTAATTCATTTCATATGAGTAGATTATGCATCATGTATTTTCATTTTTAAATATAAAGAGTTTTCTTACTATGTATAGTAAGAAAACTCTTTATATGCTCCAAAAAAATATAACTTCTATAGTTACTTAATAATTACATGTTCTTCAGGTATCCAACTATTCTGCCCGATATCTACCGCATTTCCCACTCTATCCCACACTCGAAAAGATGTCGATCCATCTATATTTCCTTTATAATTCATACATTCAGGCTCTTCATAATAATTTACTCTGTAGCCGACAGGATATTTCGAAGTTGCATAAAACCATTTCACCTTAAAATGTTTTAAATATGCCCACTGCTTATCGTTCCCTAAACAAATCATATCTTGCTCACCGCCTCCCCAATAACCTGTTAAGATTAAATATGGAATTTTCTGAGTGAGTGCACCTGTAAATTGAGGATTCATGGGGTTCTCATATAAATTTATTCCGTATCCATCAGGATATTTCGAAACTGCAATACCAATGCCATTCGGTTGCTGTGTATACACTATGTTAGGTTGATTTGCTTTGTTCGAATCTATAAACCAAGAAAGTGACTTATTTCCTACTAATCGATTCAGATCACATTTCCCAACCCCAGGAACATTCCCTGAATCCGTATATTGCCAAATATCACATGGATATGCTGGCTTATTCCCTCCATAACGAGGGATCCATACGAAATCAGCTTCAATATTACGTGCTCCAAATGATAAATACATGTGATGCCCTACATATAATCCTACTTTTTCCGCACCTAAACGGCGTAATTCATCAATAAATGCCTGTGTCCCGCCTTGCATATCTGCCATCGTTTGAACTTCTACGTCCGCCACCCAAAACTTAGCTGATTGATCACCACGATTCCAAAAATCTTGTGCCTCTTTCTTTGCATCAGCAATAGATATAAAACGGCAAAAAGCATAATTACCGAATGGGATACTATACTTTTTCATTTCACTAACATAATTTCGATACATAAAATCCACCGTATTAGAGCCATCTTGAACTCTAGCTATCACTAAATCTAGCTGAGATGCTGCAATATCCCAATTGATAGTTCCATTCCATTTTGAAATATCTACAATATAACCCATACATTCCAGCTCCTTTTTAATGTCTTATTCATAGCTTGTTTTATTGTAAGCCTTATCTCTCTAAAACTAGCTATCTATAATATAAATAAAAAGAATCGTTACTGTTTTTCAAAATATATTCTCTTTCAGAAATATTTCTATTAGCTTTAACATGTATGTCACAAAAGATATTATCATATTCGAAATATACCTTACTATTTGTTATGTAGTCTCATCCTATCAATTTAGGTATTGATCATTTTTACGGATATTAGAAAAAATCCTCCTATAGTATTAACTTAAAACTTCCAGTATCAATTCCCTTTCAGTTAATAAAAATCATTCCTCATTTTCTATATATTCTTAAATCAAAATTACTATCTTTCCATGAAATATGAGATTTAGAAAAATTTTAATTAATTGAAAATTATTCCTGTTAACCTACAATTGTCCAACCTGAACACTATTGGTGCATAAAAAAGACATTTTCTATTACTGAAAATGTCTTTTTATAGTCTAATAAAACAATTTTGGTGTTAAATCTTTATTTTGTAATTGTGTATTTTCACTGTTCATAACACAACTTGTAGAAAATAATATTGGGCTATCACAAACCTCATCATTCATTACATCACGAAATACATTGGCAGCAACACCTGTAAACGTTTGACATAAGTTAGAAATATCGTCATTGAAAAACTGAATGACTTCCGCAGTGAACACCGGAAAGACAACATTCGGTCCGCCAGGGAACTGAGGCTGTACCACAACTTGTTCAAAATAAGGATTGTTTTCTAGTGCTACTTGAAATAAATGAGCTATTTCAAATGCATCTAGTGGACAAGGAAATGGATTTACAATTTCATTCTCATTATTCGTTACAATAACTGTCACACTTACATTCCCAAATTGTACAAAAGATTTTAAAAACGTTGCTAACGCTCTCGCTTTTTCATTACTTAACGCATGCACTAAAATAATATAATTACCACCAACAGGAATAAGTGGCCCAACTGTAACAGTTGGATCAGCACCTATTGAATTTTTTAATTCATTAAAATATGTGATCCACGGTGGCGAAAGCTGAGCTTGTACATTTTCTTCCACTATTTTATACTACCTCCTTATACAATTCTTACTAACATGATATGTAACAAATTAAAAAATGTATTAGTTATATTAACTATTTTCGTATTTATTGATTATATTAATTAAACATTTTATTTCGCATTCTCAATTTCCCTTTTACATCTTTAAGCACTTTTACTACTATGAAATTCTTTATTATAAGCAAATCCACTGAAATTTCATATTATACTAATACGACTCTATATCCATTAAATTATAATACTCAATATTAGGAGCTGATTTCATGGAAAAAAAGCCTATCGTGTTCAAAATCCCACCAAATTCAAAGCTAAAAGTTACATTTTTCGGTCCTTGTAACGAAGTAATTACAAATGTGTCTATTATTAATCAACTATGCACCCCAAAATGTCAAACTATCACGCAATATCCAGACTTTAAGAAATATGTAACTGAAGTACGATCGTTATCCCGTTGTTAGTCCGCATAATGCACGATTTTCACAACTTTGTTACCTAAAATAACTGAGAAAGAAAATGACTGCATTCCTAGACTAAAATTACTCATTTTATGATATTCCATTGATAATTCATTGATTTTTTACACGTTTTTATTAAAAGGACATATATTATCGTATGGAGATTATCCACTCATAAAACCTATCTTTCTTTGGAGCGTACTTATTATGTATGCTCTTTTTTTATGTAACCGTCCCCTTCTAAATTGACCAACAATATATTAAAATTCTTTATGTACTCAAGGAGGTCAAATATGTTCAAGCTGCATCCAATACTACTCATCTTAGGATTGATTTTGTTTTTATATAGTGTAATCGCCTTTATGTTATTCTTTTCAGTGTACTAGCATTCCCTACACAAATTTATGTTCAATATGT
The DNA here is from genome assembly GCF_001429475.1 of Bacillus sp. Root131. Classification (NCBI taxonomy): domain Bacteria; kingdom Bacillati; phylum Bacillota; class Bacilli; order Caryophanales; family Bacillaceae; genus Bacillus; species Bacillus sp. Root131. The sequence goes on along the minus strand of NZ_LMJQ01000001.1, from coordinate 904,585 downwards.
AATTTCTATATAGTAAAGAAAAAACGTAATGATGCGATCTTTTATGTATTTCGTCTTTCTTGTTCTATAAAAAAACTAGTAAACTTACTAACACTGAGTTTTCACAAGCATGTTACTTATTTACATATTATTTTTTTCATTATCTGAATAAGGTTAAAGCCTCTACAAATTAAACTACACTTTACCTGTTTACCTATATATTTTAGAAAAACAATAATAATCCCCCACCATTTGGTAAGGGGATTAACTAAACCTACTAAAAAACATTTAATGATCTGTTTTATTTAATTGGAGAAGGAAATCTTGCCGCTTCAAAGTGAACCGTATTTAAACCATTAACATTTTGTACAATTACGCCCGCAATACTACTTTCTGCAAAAACTTCAACTGAATCTCCTGCTTCTAATTGAAGAATAGTAGTTACTGAAACATCATTATTAAAAAATACTCCTGTTCCAAAGAAATCATTATCTATCGCTATTGCTAGATTTCCATTTACACGAATTTCTACTCTAGCTCTGTAATTCACATTAAAATCATTTGGAGAAAATGTTATATTTCCTAATACACTATATACCCCTCTAGTTTTCGGAGTGAAAATGGATGTTACTGGATTATATTCATTCGCTAGATCAAATTGTTCATTTTGAAATAATACTTTAACAGGAGTATTTGCTAGAACAGGTTGATTAACTGTATTCACAGCTCTAAATGCCGATGCCCTTACAAGCTCCTCTTTCTTATCATCACAACACTTCACCTTTACATACTTCCTATCACATTTACTACTTTTTCTATAACAATCATGACTTTCCTTTTTGTAATCTTTACAATACTTACAGTAATAATAAGACATAGTTAGTCCCCCTTTACACTTATTTTTATATAGTATGCTATATAGATTAGAATAGCTTGGACGACCTGTTACTATTTTTAATAGAGTAAAAAACCCTCACCATTTCGGTGAGGATTTACCTTTAAGCTTCTGTAAACTCAATGTTTAATGACTTTATTTAATCGGAGAAGGAAATCTTGCTACTTCAAAATGTGCACCATCTTCTAAAGGACTTAAAACTCCATCTATACTACTTTGTGCATAAACCTCAACTTCATCCCCTGCATTCAATTGAACAATCGTCGAAACACTTACTACATTTCCAAAACTTATTGGACCAAAAAAGTCATTATCTATAGCTATCGCTGCGTTTCCATTCACACGAATTTCTACACGCGCTCTATAATTTAAAGTTGGATCGTTTGGAAAGAAACCAATCGTTCCAATAATAGAATATACTCCTTTAGTCTTCGGCATAAAAATAGATGTTGCTGGATTATACTCATTCGCTAAATCAAATTGTTCATTTTGAAATAACACTTTCACAAAAGTATTAGCAGGAACATTTTGATTCACAGTATTTCTAGCTCTAAATGCCGATGCTCTAACAAGATTGTCCTTGTTATCATGGCACTTACTAGTGTTCTTACAACAATCATGGTGCTTCTTTTTATACTCCTTACAATACTTACAGTAGTAATAACAAGACATACTAATTCCCCTTTCAAACTTATTACTACATATTATGTAAGATTGATTTATAAGGTTTGGACTAGCTATTTTTATTGTTCATAAGGGCGCTATTAACCTGCACCCTTATTTATATACACCACTTCATTCCTTACTAGTTATAAGTTGTATACAGTTCCATATGGAATAGTAAGAAAAGAACTTCCATACGGTGTAACATGATGTACTGGGTAAAAATACTCTACGGATGAGTAATATGGTTGTACTCCTTGCTGCTGCATTTGCATTTGTTGTTGCATTTGTAATGCTTGTTGAATAGCTTGGACTGTACTTTGTGCTCCACTATACGTTATAGACGTACCATACGCTGGTCGCATGCCAGCTTGAGAATTAAAATATGAATAAAACATGATTTTCAACTCACTTCCATATAATTTGTTACAAATTATATTATGATTCTTTATTTCAGTGGGTACTATAAAGCTAGTCCGCTCGCTTATATTCAAATGACAAAATAAAAAAGTAGCTGCTAGACTACCTCGAATTCTTCTTATCACCAAATGAAATGATATACATATTCTCCTGTTACACGCTCATCAATTCCCGCAACCCTAACGAACCTCAGTAAATCCGCCCCTTGAAGAAAATATACCGAAATCGTAACCGGTACTTGTGACCACATGAATTGATAAAGCTCATTCACTCTCTGATTCGTCGTAACAATTAAATCATTTACAGGTCCATGATTCCATGCAGAGGTTTGAACTGAAGTGAAAGAAAGATCTTTTCCATTAACCACTATTCTTGATACGCTTTGAGTTATGTCCACAATAATCCCCTCCAACATTACAAAAATCGGACCTTTTTTAGTTCATATTATTATAAATATTCTTAACTGCAATAAATGTTTAAGGCAAATCCCTAATAAAATTTTTTTATTAATATCCCTTAATTCCCATTACAATCATATGATTTCTAACCTTATTCAATTTTTGTAATTAAAATAAAAAGGCATCTTAATTAGATGCCCTTTACTTATCTTTTAATACAATTCTACTGTTAAAATAGCGATGCCGCATCTGATACAAGCGATAGAATCCTTAAGTTTATGAAACATACAAGAAACATCTTTATCTTCCCATGATAGAGAATTATTCAAGCTTAGGTTATTTATTGCAGTAAATAATCTAGAATTCAATTATTTGTTTTTTCTTTCTTGTTTTCTTTTTAAATAGGCGAAACTTTCTAATAATAAAAACAGACGATTTAATGTAAATGGTAACCCTGCAATTCAGAAGTTTGACACAATCCTGGAAAAAGCTTATAAAGAAAAGTGAGGTTCCGTTATTTTCACACTTAGAAGTGCAGTCATGTTATATACAAGTTAAAATACAGTTTTATAAGTGTGAACGAACTACAAAACTAAAAAACAAATAATAAGTTTGCAACATGTTTGCAAATACGAATTTTGCATATAAATTCGTGTAATATTGAAAGGAGTTTTACTTATGAAAGAAATTAAAACAGAACAAGAATTCAAAGACATCATCGCAAGCGAGGAGCCAGTAGTTGTTAAGTTCTTTACTACATGGTGCCCAGATTGCGTACGTATGGACAACTTTATCGGAGATGTAATGGAAGAGTTCAATAAATTTGAATGGTATTCTATTAATAAAGATGAGTTTCCAAGTATCGCTGAAGAGTATCAAGTAATGGGTATTCCAAGTTTACTTGTATACCAAAATGGTGAGAAGCTAGGCCACTTACATAGTGCTAATGCAAAAACTGAAGAGCAAGTTACTGAGTTTTTAGAAGCATACTAAAATAAAAGCCCTCTGGAAAATATTTTTCAGAGGGCTTTTATCTGTTTTCACAATTATCTTTTGATGTTTTTCATCGTTTAATGAATTACACCCTGTCATTATAAGAATAGTACATAGTAAGAAAAGTATTCGCTTCTTCATCCATCTACCCTTCTATCTCTTTAGTAAATAAACTCTAATTAGGTTCACACCCTGACTTTGTACTTTTCAACATATTTTTCCTTCACGAAACTTTGTTATCCCCTTCTTAAAAAGCTATAAAACGTCAACAATGTTTGTATAGACCCACACGACTTTCGTTTGATACTCTATTTATAGAAAGAAATTCCTTTAAAGAAAGGTGAGTGATTAAAATGGATACTCTTTCTCATAAAGAAGCTGATAAAGGTGCTATTGTCAGCATTATGGCCTACATATTTTTATCCTCTATGAAAATCATCATCAGTTATATTACCCTCTCTAGCGCATTACGTGCTGACGGTTTAAATAACTTAACGGATATCGGTGCTTCTTTAGCGATATTAATTGGTCTAAAAATATCTCGTAAACCTCGTGACCCAGATCATCCGTATGGGCATTCACGGGCCGAACAAATCGCATCACTTGTTGCGTCCTTCATTATGGCAACAGTCGGATTAGAAGTTGTTATTAGTGCCATTCAATCTTTCTTAAATCCGAAACAAGCAGCACCTAATGTACTCGCTGCATGGGTTGCTTTATTTTCTGCTGTCGTTATGTACTGCGTGTATTTGTATACGAAAAAAATTGCAGCACGAACAAAAAGTAAATCACTAGAAGCTGCTGCAAAAGATAATTTATCAGATGCACTCGTAAGTATCGGTACTGTAGTAGGTATTGTCGGTTCTCAGTTCCAAATGCCTATTTTAGACCCTATTGCCGCTTTAATTGTTGGTCTTATTATTTGTAAAACTGCATGGGAGATTTTCGTAGAATCTTCTCATATGCTAACAGATGGAATTGATCCTGATAAAATGGAGGAATACGCTGATGCTATTGAGCATATTGGCGGTGTGGAAAACATTGTAGATATTCGAGCACGTATGTACGGGAATCAAACGTACGTTGATATTACAATTGAAGTAGATGCTCGTATGGATGTTGGAGAAAGTCACTGTATTACCGACAACATCGAAGCTATGCTTCGCAAAAAGTTTGGAATTTACCATGCACACATTCATGTTGAGCCAATGAAAAAAGAACCTATTATGACATAGGTTCTTTTTTTATGAACGTTTTATGGAATATAACACATAAAACGAGCCAGCTACCGCCAGCTGCCCATCCTGCTAATATGTCAGATGGATAGTGCACGCCAAGATATATTCGGCTAACTGAAATAGATAATACAACAAAGCTTGCTATAAGAATAATTAGCAATTTTTTATGCAACGAAATACGATCTTCAGTAATTGTGACGTATGCAATAAATCCTAAAAAAGCCGTAGCATTCATCGTATGACCGCTCGGAAAACTATATCCAGTTGCAGTAACAAGCTGCGTAACATCAGGTCTTGCTCGTTCGTACCATAGTTTAAGCAGACTGTTTAAATAACGAGATCCGTAGTAATTAATTGTTAGAAGCAATGCACTAAGCAACTTTTTTCTAACGAGAAAATACATTACAAGAATAATGAGTAATGGGAAAAATATCCTTTTGGAACCGATAAAAGACACCCAAGTAAAATAGGTCGTCAAATAATCGTTTCGAAAGCTTTGAATAAAATGTGCGACTATATTGTCAAAATTCTCAATACAAGCGGTATGATACGAAAGTGATAATACGACAAAACAAATGAGTAACGTAAAACTTAGCAAGTATAAATGTCGATATCGTTTCACATACATAACCTCACTATGCAAAAAAATGGAGCGGTTGTTTTAGTTTTCCTCTCCATTTCTTTTTTATGCATAGTTTATTAAAAAATATAATTATTAATTTTTTGCTTCATCTCAGGGATATCTTCTCTTGTTACGGTAAAACGAATCACCTTCTCATCAAGATCAAGCGCCTCAGCGAATAATCCAGCTAAACCACGAGATTTTCTATCTACTTCCATAATAATTTCTAGTCGATCGTATGCACGTGGCAAGATTAATAATTCTAATTCATCTAATTTCCCATAATACTCTCCAGAAACTGGAATAAACTCAAATTCTTGTGCGAATGGAACTTGCTTACGTAATCGATGCGGTAATTCTTCACATTCTATATGACGTGCTTTAAACCCTAATTCATTTACACTATCTAAAACACTACTTAATAATGCATTGGGTAACACTTGAACGTAGTCGCGGTCACTTGGGTCTATACTATGTTTAATATCAAGACCTGTATGAATCCAAACCGTTTTCATATCAAGTGTAAGTGGTGCTTCAATTGGCATTGGAAAAGAAAATGGAATTTCAACTTTTTCATTCGGTTCTATAGAAAATGGTTCTGTTAAGCGTACTCGCTCTAAATCATACGTTGATGTTACTTTTTTATCATCCACTTCTCGTACATACGACGTCGATAATGTTAAGTAAATGCTTTCAATTTGCTGGCTAACTGAACCTCCAGTTATATGAACCTTTCCAACTATTTCTTCCCCAACAATATACTCATCTTTTTCAAGAACAGTATCTACCTTTGCACTCCCAATACCAACGCTTGCTAAAAACTTTTGAAACATGGAGTCTCCATCCTTTCTAAAGCAGAAGCTACATCTTGTTTTAAATCTTGTACATTCTCATAGTACGGCGTTTTTATTTGTAACATTCGCATAAGCATTTCGCGATTATAATTTTCCAAAGTTAATTCTTCGTACCATGGTTTTTCCTGTTTTTCATTAGATTCATATCCTGCATATAATAAAAATAACGAGAAATGACCGAGTGCATAAAAGTCGCTACGAAAGTGGACTTCTCGCATCAAAGCTTGTTCACCTTCGTAAGTTGTAGCTCTCTCATCACCCTCACCTTTCCATTTAGCCAATCCAAAATCAATAATACTAATTTGATTTTCTTTCATTAATATGTTTGGAATGCGTAAATCTCGGTGAATAATGCCTTCACTATGAAACACCGATACAATTTCTAATATTTCATATAAAATCTCAAAAACTTCACGTTCTGTATATACATACCCATCTATGAAAATATAATCTTCAAAATTTTTACCAGGCATGTACTCCATCACAAAGAAGCTCTTTTTCTCCCATATGAAATGATCATACAGACTAGGAATTGCATGATGATTTAATGTTTGTAAAATCATTTTCTCTTGTTCAAATGATTTTCTACCAGACTCATATCTTTGTTTACTTTGTCTTAATTGTTTTAAGACTTTATATCTATTTACTTGTAAATCATTAACGACATATGTGACCCCATAACTGCCCATTCCAATTACTGATTCAATTTTATAACGTTCTGCAACAATTGTATTTTTCCGCAGTGGTCTATCAAATAATGCTAGTACACGACGCCATTTCATCAGCTACTTGAAAAGAAGCTACGGCTTTTACGTTTTCTTTTATAATGTTGATGTCCATAACCAGATGAACGTCGTTTATAATCGCTACTTGAATACGAGCGCCCTCTACGACGGTAATCACTACTTGAATACGAACGATATTTTTTCTTTCCTAATAAAGAATCAATAATTTTTTTGAACATCCCTTCACCTCTTGAGTAAAATTTCATTTTAATTATACCAATAATTATTGACTATATTTGTGACAGGTTTGTAAAGAGTAAAAAAACGACGAGTTATGCCCGTCGTTACTTTCATTCATCCTCTTCATCAAAAACTTCATCAATCATGCATTTCTCTAATAAATACTCAAATGTAATATCTGCGAGATCTTCAATTTCTTCTCGTTTCGGGACGTACCCTCTTTCAATTAGTTGCTCATAAAAAAACTCCGCAATCTCTTCCGTATCAATCACGACTTCAATTTCCTTCATGAGCATCACTCCTTTATTTCTGTTTTATGAAAAAATCTCAAAATTATGTATATGAGATTAGAAAAATAGATTTTATTTTTTTATAGGTCATAAGCTTTGGACGAGATGCATACGATTGTAGTACAAGCTATTCAAAGGGGGAAATAATAATGGAAAATCAATATGAAGTAGGACAAACAAAAGAAGAGTTCATGCATGAAGATCAATGGGCAGACTCTCTTATAAAGTGGCTTTTTATTTTTTTAATAATTGTAGGCATACCTTATACTGCATATGTTGTTGTTCAATTTATTCTCTCTTTCTAGTTAACTATTTTTTCTCTGTCAATTTAACTAAATAATTATGAACAACATCCATTACAATTTTATATTCTTCATCTTTAAATGTATCGAACAATAATTGATAATCGTTATAAATATCAAGTAATCCATCAATGATTTCTTGACGATTCGTCTTAACACTCACTTTTTTCGAGTTGTTAATTGACTTTAACTTACCTAAATCTAATTTATTCATACCTGCTTTATCTTGTTTCAGTTTCTTCAAAATTGCATTTGCCGTTTGAGCATTGGCAAGTAACGTTAAATCTGACTCATCCGCTTCTAACCATTCACCATCCGTAATCCGTGACAATTCATAAATTGTATCTTCCCATGCGTCATTCTTATATCTCCATACTTCTGTACGAAAACCAACAATACGGAAAACATCTTTATCATATCCAGTTACTTGCACAAGATCACCAAACGTGAAATTATAATTTAATTCAATCCACTCCGTATCGCCCTTTTTCATATCTTGCTCTGTAACGTGCTGCAGCGTTTGCTCTACGTAAAATCCATCGTGATTATTGACTTCGTATACATAAACTCCATCTAAAACCTTCATATTTGTGATTTTCCCAACGGTTCCATATAGCGTAATCACGACTATGTCCCCTACGTTGTATTTAGGTTGTTTTTTTCTTGCCATCTCTATCTCTCCTTTTTTTGACGTCGTGATTTTGATATCAGTATATGCAACCTACATAAAAACGCTTATCACAGAAGCTTATATTCATAAATTTTTTCAATAAAAATTATAATCTTATAAAATTTACGTTACACTCAAAAAAAAGCTAGTAACTAGACTAGCTTCAAATCAACAAATTTCATATAAAAAAACATACAGAATACTTCACTTTAAACAAAGTAATGTATTCTGTATGTTTTCAAATAGTTTTTATCTATCTTGTATGTATAAATCCCAGGCTTCATCAAATATAGACATACTTTCTAGCATTCCGCTCAACTCTAAGTATGAACTAATTTCATCATAGTCTTCAGATTGCTTCGGAAAACTTAAATCATCATACATCGCCTCTGCTAAATCTGAAATTTCATTTCTAAATAAAGCTGCACGATGCTTCATCATATAATGGTAAAATGTCTTTTTCAAAAATATTCCCTACCTTTCTAACTTGGGTACATTATACAAGGCAAAAAAGAAAAAAACCAGCATAAAAGCTGGTTAAAAGTCGAAGTAATTTCTTTTTAATAGACGTGGTCTTCCCATTAATTCTTCATATGTTAGTTGTTTTGGTAAATCTTTCGTATAAATTAAAAATAACTGATCTTCAATTTCTTTTACTGTATGGTCTGATTGATAGTCCATCCCGCACGAGGAACAAGAAATACATGGTGTCTTTTGGATTTCAATGGCTTTCGTACCATCTGGTAATTCCCAATATACAGTATTCAAGCTTTCTTTCGCTTCTGTACTGTCACACCACATACAATTCATACTGCATCACCCTCAGTTTTTTTGTCGTTTTCTTCTAATTTAGCCATTTGTGCTTGATATTTTTTATCTTTTAATTGATCACGCTTATCACGTTTATCTTTTAAAGATGCATGAGTATCATTATCTTCGTAGTCTTTACGACGGTTCATACGCTGTAAGTCGTCTGGAACGAGGTTAAATTTCTTATCGCTCATAAGACCTGCGATACCAACATCTGAACGTTTTTCTTCGTAGTTCGGATAAATCTCTTTAAAGTATCCTTCCGCTCTTCCTGGAATATAGCTCTCTGGCTCTGGATACGTCGTAATAACACCTTCAAAGTTACGAAGTACAACTTTATCTGCACTTTGTGAGATTAAATAGTTTGGTTGAAGTGCAATTTTACCGCCTCCACCTGGCGCATCAACAACGAATGTCGGAACAGCATAACCAGATGTGTGTCCACGTAAACCTTCAATAATTTCAAGACCTTTAGATACTGGTGCACGGAAGTGACCGATACCTTCAGATAAATCACATTGATAAATGTAATATGGACGTACACGGATTTTTACTAAGTCATGCATAAGTTTTTTCATAATTGGAACGCTGTCGTTAATACCAGCTAAAATTACTGCTTGGTTTCCGACTGGAACACCAGCATTCGCTAACATTTCACATGCCTTTTTCGATTCTTCAGTAATTTCAATAGATGTATTGAAATGTGTATTTAACCATACTGGATGGTATTTTTTAATAATGTTACATAAATTTTCTGTAATACGTTGCGGGAATACTACTGGTGCTCTCGTTCCGATACGAATAATCTCAACATGCGGAATCTCTCGTAAATTTTTTAATACATATTCTAAAATTTTATCGTTAATTAGAAGTCCATCACCACCGGAGATTAATACATCTCGTACTTGTGGTGTTTCACTAATATAAGCAATCGCATCATCTAATTGTTTCTTCGGTACACCCATTCCAATTTGTCCACTAAAACGACGGCGTGTACAGTAACGACAATACATAGAACATTGATTTGTTACTAAGAATAGTACACGGTCTGGATAACGATGTGTTAGCCCTGGAACTGGTGAATCTTCATCTTCGTGAAGCGGATCTTCTAAATCATATTTTGTTTTATATAACTCTTCCGAAATCGGTACTGATTGCATCCGAATCGGACAGCGTGGATCATCAGGATTCATTAGCCAAGCATAGTACGGTGTAATGTTTAACGGGATCGTTTTCGTTGAAATTTTAACGCCCTCTTCTTCTTCAGGTGTTAAGTTAATTACTTTTCTTAAGTCATCTAACGTTTTGATCGTATTCGTTAATTGCCAAACCCAATCATTCCATTGCTCTTCAGTAACATCTTTCCATAATTCGATATCCTTCCAGTGACGATTTGGTTTGTATACATCATGTAACATTGCTATTCCCCCTTTTTATACGCTCATCCTTTATATAAGCAATAGTTATGCCAACTTTACATTGTTGATAAGTAAATATGCGGAGAACCCTATTACATAAGCGAAAAAATATTTTTAAGCGTTGTATGAAATCAATACTTAACATTATATTCATTACTTTTTATATATGTAAACGCTCTTTTATTCGTGCAAACACACAAAAACCGCCGATTATTCGGCGGTTTTGTCGTACTTGCTCAGTTTATATTGAAGCGTTTGACGAGGGATACCTAACATTTTTGCGGCTTGTAATATATTCCCTTCCGTTTCAATCAACGCTTGATCTATTAATTCTTTTTCTGTTTGATGAAGTGCTTCTCTAAGTGGCAATATGCTCTTCTTCTTCGGAAGATTCTCTTTCCGAAATGTACGCGGTAAACAATTAGCTGTTAATGTATTACCTTCTGCAATTATGACAGCATGTTCAATCGTATGTTTTAACTCCCGGACATTTCCAGGCCACTGATAAGCTTGCAGTCTATCTTTCGCTTCCTCATCAATTTGAAGTACACCTTTTTTATAACTTTTATTATATTCTTTCAAAAAATAAGATGCTAATAATAGTACATCCTCAGTTCTTTCACGAAGCGGTGGGATATATAATGAAAATACGTTTAAGCGATAATATAAATCAGTGCGAATTTTATTCTCTCGTAAACATATTTCTGGAGGCTGGTTCATTGCGGTAATAACGCGAACATCTACTTTTCTCGTCTTATTATCACCAATTCTTCTAATGACTCCATCTTCTAACACTCGTAACATTTTTGCTTGCAAATCAAGAGGCATTGAATTCAGTTCATCTAAAAATAATGTACCACCATCAACAAGTTCAAATAGCCCAGCTCTTTCAATCGCTCCTGTATAGCTTCCTTTTGTCGTTCCAAACAATAAACTTTCTAATAACGACTCTGGTAAAGCTGCACAGTTTTGTGCAATAAATGGCTTGTTTTTTCTTTTAGAAGCTTCATGAATTGCTTGTACGAACAGTTCTTTTCCTGTTCCTGTTTCACCATATATTAAAACATTTGCGTCTGTTGGTGCTACTTTTTGTGCTAGCTCTTTCGTCTGTTTAAACCGCGTATCATTTGTCACTATCGTCTCAAATGCAGCATGCTTTTTAATCAATTTTTTTCTAGATGACCGTTTTATTTTCGACTGTAAATCAACAATTGTGTCAGTAAGTTTTTGAATTGTAGAGTAATCCTTTGCAATTTCAACAGCCCCGGCAATATTCCCATCTATAAAAATAGGTAACGTCGTATTTACTGTACAAACATCTTCACCATTTAAATTTTGATAATGCTGTACTTGATGTACGATAGGTTTTTTTGTATCTAATACTTTCATCAATGTACTCGTTTCCCTTGATAAAGACGGGAACACTTCTAACAAATGCTTCCCTAACACTTTTTCAATCTTGGATCCATCGTGTTTTGCAGCTACAGAGTTATAAAATATTGTAATTCCATTTTCATCTACAGCGTGTATAGCCTCATCAATGCTGCCCAAAATCGCTTCAATGACTTCTTGTGTCGAAACTGCTAGCAATGTCATCCCCCCTTTTGCCGAAAATCCAGCAATTACATGCCGAATTTTCGGCATACCTATGTGCGATTGTAAGCATGACGATTCCGTTCTATAATTTTGATCAATTTTATATTTTAATTAGTACGGCTTTTTCGAACACCCAGCTCCACCTAACTATTTTGCTTTACAGCCGAATTTTGAGGCGGAATTTTTACTGCTTTCGAATAGCTAGATAAATCTTTCACCCATATATTCATATCTTCCAACTTATCGAAAATGTAGCAATTATTCGCCAGTCTTCCTTTATACGTATAGCCTAATTGATGAAATGCAGCATTCATTCCGAAAGAAAGCGATCGAGCAATTGTATAGGAACAGAAAATAGATTTTTCTCGGAGCTCTTCCTCTAATTTAATTAGTAAACTTTTCATAAATCCATGTTTACGATATTCAGGTAAAGTAGCACAATTTGTTAATTCTGCATTCCCTTCTTTTATATTCATTTCTGCAGATGCTGTACTAATAATTTCCCCCTCAAATTCATACACGTAGTAAATTGTATCGTCTTCTTTCATCGTCTGTAATACATAACTCGCTTCATTTAAAGGTGTCGGATACACTTCAAATACTTTTCCGAATACAGTTGCTAATTCTTCTGCATCTTCTTCAGTCGCTTTTCTCAGCAGAAATTTCTCTGGAACTACTTTTTCTTTTATTTCTTTTCCTTTTACACCGCTTAATATAGTATCTTCCTCAGTCCAATGCATACTATTTCGTCTTTCATCATTATTATATTTCACAAAAAAGTATGCATCGTGTCCTTGAAAATAATGAGGTATCGTTGCTTCCAACAAAAAACCGAAAGAGAGCCATGTTGAAACATGCTCTCCCTTTCCTTTAATAATACATTTAGTGAAAGAATGTTTCTCTGCTAGTTCGTCAATTGTCTGTATAATACTTTCAACATTTCCTGTATAGTGGTCTACTCGGATACGTTTATTAAAATAATCTAAAACGCCTTCTACTGTATAACAATTCGTCTGTTCTCTAAAAGATTCATAGTATTTCATTTTTTCACCTCACACCAATCTAGTAATGTACATGCAATAATTTTTGCGGCAGCTATCATTTTATCAACTTCTATATACTCGTTTGGATAGTGTGCTACTTTTGTCTCTCCTGGACCAAATACTATAGTTGGTACACCTGAGATTTGTGTAAATAAACCTCCATCAGTCCCCCAAGGAGATGCTTCAATAATTGGTTCGTTCCCTTCGATTTCAACAAAGTTATGATGAAGTGCGGTAATAAGTTCATGATTTTCTTCTAATTCACCAGGAACCCATCTCGCTCCAAACCATTCTACTTCTACTGGATTTTCAACAAACCAATTGTCCACATCATTTAATTCAGCAATCCAATTCTCAAATTCTTCTTTTGCCGCCTCTATAGTCTCATTCGGCGCAACACCGCATCTTCCTTCTAAAATTAATTCATCGGGAACAGAACTTGGCCAACTCCCTCCTTCAATTTTCCCAATGTTAATTGGAATTGGAATCGGAATTCCTTTAAATAACGGATCTGTGATTCGACTATTTCTTTTCTCCTCTAGCTTTCTTACATGTTCTATAACAAACATACTTTTTTCAATTGCACTAACCCCTTCATAACGCGTTCCACCGTGTGCTGCTTTCCCTTTTACACGTAGACGAAACCACATGGAACCTTGTTGTTTCGGGAAAAACTTCATATTAGTAGGTTCTGGAATAATGACACCATCTGCCTTATATCCTCGTAATATAGTTGCTAATGTCCCTGCTCCGCCACTTTCCTCTTCTATTACACTTTGAAAATAGATGTCTCCTTTTAATTCAATGCTAGATTCAATAATCGCTTCCATCGCAAGCATGAGTGCGACATTTCCGCCTTTCATATCCGTCGTTCCACGGCCATATATACGATTTCCTATTCTCTCACCACTATAAGGATGATGTTCCCACTGATTCACATCCCCTTCCGGAACTACATCAATATGCCCATTTAATATCATAGATTTCCCGTCGCCACTTCCTTTTAAAGTTGCTACAATATTTGGGCTATCTGAAAAACTTGTACGGGGTGATACAAAATAAGGATGACCTTTCATTTTAGAAAAAGAAGGCTCCCAAATATCGAGGTCTAAACCTAATTCACGTAATTTTTCAATCACAATCGCCTGCGCACCGCTTTCATCACCAGATACGCTCTTTTCTTGAATTAATCGCTTTAAAAATTTTACACTTTCTTCTTCATGACTCTCAATATAATCACAAACTTGCTTTTTTAATTGCTCCACATATTACATCTCCCCTCATTCAATTACTAGTAAGTTAGAACTAATTTGAAAATCAGCTTCTGTATGTCGTTTTACATCTTCTACTGTGTATGGACTCATTAATTCTTGTAATATAAGTCCACTCGGAGTTACCTCCATGACCGCCATATCAGTAATAATTAAATCTACACATTTCTTTGAAGTTAATGGCAATGTACACTCTGAAACAATTTTTGCATTTCCATACTTATCAACATGATTCATCACAACAACGACCCGCTTCGCTTTTTGTGCTAAATCCATTGCTCCACCAATGCCTGGAACACGTTTTCCAGGTACAATCCAGTTTGCTAAATCACCATTTTCACTTACCTGTAATGAACCAAGAATCGTTATATCTAGCAAACCTTTTCGAATCATACCAAACGCTGTACAGCTATCGAAATAACTCGCTCCTGTTATAAGAGAAGTTGGTAAACCTGCTGCGTTACACAAATTTTCATCTTCATTCCCTTTACTTGGTGTTGGTCCCATTCCGACGATTCCATTTTCCGCATGAAACATAACATTTATATCGTCAGGCAAATGATTTGGTACAAGCGATGGTATGCCAATACCTAAATTTACAATCATGCCATTTTGTATTTCTTTCGCCGCTCGCCTAGCAATCTTATCTCTCACTTCTACGCCCATACCCATTTCCAGTTCACTCCTTCCGACGGTACAATATAATTTACGAAAACACCTGGAACGACGATTTCCTCTGGATCTAAACTTCCTAGCAGGACTATTTCTTCTGCTTCTACAATTGTTATATCCCCAGCCATTGCTACGTGAGGATTCATATTTCGTGCACTTTTGTCAAAAACAAGGTTACCAAACGGATCTGACTTTTTCGCATATACAATTGAAACTTCAGCAGTTAATGCTGTTTCAACTAAATATGTCTTACCATTCATTTCAACCGTTCGTTTTCCCTCTTCCACAATCGTATCAACACCTACATCAACTAAAATACCACCAAGACCAACACCACCAGCACGAATGCGCTCTGCTAATGTTCCCTGCGGAGAAAACTCAATTTGTAATCTTCCCTCGTTTAGTTGCCTTCCTGCATTTGGGTTGGAGCCAATGTGAGAAGTAATTAGTGATTTAACTCTTTCATTTGTAACAAGACGACCGATACCTACATCAGGAAATCCAGTGTCATTTCCAACCAAATTTAAATTTGTAACGCCTTTTTCTAAAATTGCCTGTATTAAAGATGGAGGGGATCCAATCCCTCCAAATCCCCCAAACATTAATGTCATATCATCATGGAACAAAGAAATTACTTCCTCAATTTCTTTTAATTTACCGAATGTATTTGTAATAGTTGTCATGCGATACTATGCCCTCCTTTTTGCATCATCTCTTCCACACTTTTAGAGAAAATTGAAAGTAATTCATCTAACTCGGAATATGTAGTTGTCATTGGCGGTGCTACTAGCAGTGCACTATCTTCTTTTCCTGCTTGCCCTGAAACTGCTTGGTATAAAAGCAGGCCATTTTTAGCTGCAACCGAAATAAGCTCCGACGCTTTTGTAAACGGTTGCAATTCTACTCCAATTAGCAACCCTTTTCCGCGCACATCAGCAATGATTGTCGATTGTTGTTGAACTTTCTGTAAGCCTTTTATTAAATATTCTCCCTTTTCTGCTGTTTTTTCAGGGAGATTATGTTTCTCCATATATTCAATAACAGCTAAAGCCGTTGCTGCAGACAATGGATTTGCACTTAACGTATGACCGCTCATTACTGAACGTGATCCACGTAATATTGGTTCCATAACACGATCACTTACAACTGTCGCTGCCATCGGTGTATATCCCGCTCCTAGCCCTTTACCAAGTGTCATAATATCAGGTTCTACACCCCAATGCTCCATCGCAAACCATGCTCCCGTACGACCAAGCCCAGTCATTACTTCATCCGCAATAAATAAAATATCGTAATGGTTGCAAATATCTTTAATGACTTTATAATAGTCTTTTGGCGGAACAACCGCACCTCCAGCTGCTCCGATAATCGGCTCAGCAATAAAAGCAGCAATATGCTCTGCACCAATTCTTTCAATTGATCTTTCTAATTCAGTCGCACATGCCAGCTGACAAGTTGGATATACCTTTTGAACAGGACACCTGAAACAATATGGAGCTGGTATAGTCGGATAATCTTCCAAAATAGATACGAAACGTTGTCTACGTAGTGGGTGACCAGACATCGATAACGCACCCATCGTAATACCGTGATAACTCATCCATCTCGATAAAATTTTATGCTTACCTTGAATACCTCGCTCTTGAAAATGCTGAATTGCAATTTTCATAGCTGTTTCATTTGCTTCCGTACCACTATTTACAAAGAAACTCCAGTTCAAATCTCCTACACTTAAATCACTTAACTTCTTCGCTAATTTTTCAGCTGGTTCACTCGTAAACTGTGATCTATAAACAAAAGCAATCTCCTCAGCTTGCTTTTTAATAACGTCTGCAATCTCCTTTACGCCATGCCCAATACCTGCCGTAATTGCTCCTGACGAACCATCAAAATATTTATTACCATTTTGATCATACAAATAAACACCTTTTCCATGTGAAATCATTGGATATGGCTGACCAACAAGTGGTTTAATTAAGTAATCGCGCATAGCGCTCCCCCATTTCTCCAATTTGTATATATATATGAAGAAAATTGACGTTTCTTTCATAAAAAAGAATCCTCTGCAAAAGCAGTGAATTTATCAAAAAACTATTATAAAATATACAAATGAGTGCTTAAAAATACCTATAAAACAGAAAATTCAGAACTTAAAAATGAAGACCAACCCTTTTCTATACGCCCAAGTAACCCTCCCTTTTATCTGAAATGACTACATCACCAAATGTTTTTATAGCATAATGCCAGCTGCCCTCAAATGCCGACATTCTGTACACTTCGACGGAACTCCCGTTAAACTCCTTCCTATTATCCTACTTTAAATTGCATATTTTAAAACAAATTTCGACAACGCTACACCTTTCTAATCAGTTCAGATTCATATTTAATATGTGAATTTTTCATTTTTAAACTATAAAAAAAGAACCGATTAACCACATTAATCAGTTCGTCATGACGCTCTCTTATGGGTTAATACTGTCAATTGCTAAAATAAATAGAAAAATCAAGTTTACAAATTCATCCTACAGCCTATAACACAAAACCTTTTCATAACTTCATTCACAATTACTATCAGGATATCCCTATCCCGAAGTGGCACCCCTTTCCTCAGATTCAAACTACCTTTCCTTTATAATTTATGTAGGACAATTATCACTTTGTATGTGTATTTGCCTATAATTAAAAAAAACCCTAGTTTTCTAGCGATTGCTGGACATGTATTCAATATGTTATTGAAATGCACTTTCAATTTGGCATTTATTTTACTTTCGTGCAATCATATGTACTGCTTTACTCTGCAAAATACTCGTAAGCACAAGCACCTCTTTATGACAACATATTTGTTGTAAATTTTTAATTTTCCCCTTTATAAAATCATTTTTTCGCATAACCGCTTTCTTGCTTCGCATATAATTTTAATGATGACAAAGGAGGAATGTTCATGTCTCAATCTGAAATTGAAAAATATGGACAAGAAGTTACGCAATACGAACAGCTCGCACGTTACTATCAGTTTCGTAATCCTAAAAAATATATAGAATTATATATGAAATATTGCGATGCACTTTCAAAACTTGTACAGGCGCATGAAACAAGGGATTCACAAGAAGCTACTTTACCGTCACATATAAGAATTTTTCATGCCGATCCAAATATACCGGCGGTTGACATTTTAGTAAACGGACAAAAAGTTATTAAAAATATTTCATTTAAGCAATTCAGCCCTTATTTATCATTAGTACAAGGTAAATACCGTATAGATATTGTCCCTGTCGGAAATGAAACTCCAATCTTTTCAGCATTGGTACCAATAATGGGAAATCATACTTATACTCTTGCTGCAATAAATAGTGATAATCACCTACAATTACAACCTATACTTGATAATACACATTTACCAGCTGGTCAAGCCAAAATACGCTTTGCACATTTCTCTCCAGATACCCCTGTTGTAAATGTCGATTTAAAAGATGGAGATCATTTATTTGAAAATGTACTCTTTAAACAGATAACAGATTTTTTGCAAGTTAGCCCCGGTACAGCGGATATTGAAATTTCACTCGCAAATAATAAAAACGTTTTATTGACTATACCGAAATTCAATGTTGAACCAAATGTTATTTATACAATTTCAATAGTAGGTTATTCAACTAAAGATCCTAAATTAGAAGCCGTTATACTCACAAATTAAAACAGTCTACACCATTCATTTGGTGTAGACTGTTTATTTTTGAAATGCAATTTGAAATTCTGTCCAATCGTTATCTGATCGACACATAATGGACCCATTATGTTTTTCCACAATTTGTTTACATACAAATAAGCCAATACCAGTTCCTAACTTTTTAGTAGTTACAAACGGTTCAAAAATCGTTTCTACATTTTCAGCTGGAATCATTGGTCCATTATTTTTTATCACAATTCGAATAGCTTGATCTTCTTCAAATACATCAATGATAATTTTTCGTTCTTCTTTCATTGATTCAAGAGCATCAATTGAATTCATTAATATGTTTAAAAATACTTGTCTCACTTCACTTCGATAACCAACAAGCGGAATTGGATACGGTAAATTCTTTTCAATTGAAACATTCGCATTGACCAAACTCGGATATAAGAATTGTATAATGTCTTGAAACAAGTCATTAAGCCAAAACCGTTCCGATTCATTCCACATTTCTTTTTTCGATACGAGTAAAAATTGCGAAATACGAAAATTTAATTGATCTAATTCATGCGAAATAATATCTAAATACGATAAACTCGGATGATCTGCCTTTAATAGTTTGACAAATCCCATAATGGAAGTAAGCGGATTACGAAATTCATGTACAAAACTAGCTGACATTTGCCCTAAAATCGTCAGCCTTTCTTTATGTGTTTCATTAATATATTGCTGTTTTTCCTCTAAATTCTTCGATATAATTTCCGAGTATTTTAAAACGGTATAATAAATTAATTTGTCAAAACAAGTATGTATTTTTGCCATAATTGGTTTCAATTCACGAGCGCTAACATCTAATTCACACATCGCTTCGAAAAGTTCATTTCTTCCCACGTTTGCGTTATAAACAAAATCTCCAATATTCGCATCTGCTCCAGCACGTTCAATAGCAATTTTCTCGCATAACGGTTGAAGATAATTTATATCTTTATCTTCCATAGTAAGTTCGATAATCAACTCTAGTAAATCCTCTCCATTTTGAACTACTTCTAGTTTAAATGGATCTTTTTCGGAAATTATCATTTTGTTTTTCCAGTTCTCTACGAATTGGTGCCTATTGTTTTTCAAGTGTGAACAAAATATTTCTTTAATATCCTTATCGATTGGAAAAACCTCCATTCCCTCCATTTCCATACGACGAATACCCTTTATATTTTGAATATTAACACAAAAAAGATGATTCGTTAATAGATTTTTGTCACATTTTGTTAATTTCTGTTGATAAAATTATTTTTTTCTTTCTTATTTAACTAATTGTATGCAAATACCCTTTTTCCTTCACACATTTTCATTATTTCCGTAGTCAACACGACTTTTTTTTGCATCATTTTTAATTCTTGCGTACAATAGAAAATGAAAGGTGTGAAAAATATGGTAAATAAAAATGTGGAAGATTATCTCCAAGAAGGCATTTACGGCCAAAAGCAAAACAAACCAGAAGAACGTAATATGTATTTAACTACATTACGTGAGCGTGTAGAAATCGCTTTAACGATCGGTCAAGTAATGCAAAGTAATGTATACTCTGAAGTGGCGGGTAGCATGCGCTCTTCTCAATCATTACAACTCCTCCTAAATGGTGGCATTGCTTACCCACATTTATCAAAATACATTAAATTAGCAAACGAAAAAAATGTTCCTTTTACAATTGTTCAAAATAAAGATACAAAAACACCAATCGGTTTAGTATTAACTCATGCTACTGCTGTAGATAAAGAACAAATTTATGTAGAAGATACTATTTTCAAACAAGAAATGAAGTAAAAGTTACACTTAATTAAATAGTTACTAGAAGCGTAAAAAACGAGTATGGAATCGTAAACATTTCCTACTCGTTTTTTTAGCGCAAAGTTTAAGTTTTTCTAATTTATTTTTTAATACATACTAATTTCATTTCTGTCATTTCTTCTATTGCATATTTAATTCCTTCGCGCCCCGTGCCACTTTCTTTCACACCACCATAAGGCATATGATCTACTCTGAACGTTGGAATATCATTAATCATGACACCACCAACCTCTAACTCATCGATTGCACGCATTGCTTTAAATAAATTATTTGTAAATACTCCTGCCTGTAAGCCGTAACGCGAATTATTTACTTGCTCAATCGCTTCATCAAATTCTTTAAATGTATTTACTGTCATGAGTGGACCGAATACTTCTTGGCACTGCACAGATACATGATTTGGAACATTTGTTAATACAGTCGGTTCAAAAATTCTTGCATCCCGCTTCTTACCACCGTGTAAAATAGTTGCTCCTTCCTTGATTGCTTCTTGAACCCACATATCAATTCGCTCTACATCTTTTTTTGAAATTAAAGCTGATACATCCGTTTCTTCAAGCAGTGGATCACCAACAACTACTGATTCCATCGCTTTCTTTAGCTTCGAAAGAAATTCATGCATTTTCGTTTCATGTACAAAAACACGTTGTACGGAAATACAAACTTGCCCATTATTAACAAATGCTCCCCATTTTACACGTTCAATGATTTCATCTGTTAACTCTACATCTTCATCAATTATAACAGCAGCATTTGATCCTAGTTCTAACGTAACTCGTTTTAACCCAGCCTTTTGTTTTATTCCGATTCCAACTTTTGGACTTCCGGTAAAAGTAATAGAAGCAACATAATCATTTTTAACGATTGCCTCACCCACCGTGGAGCCAGGACCAGAAATGATATTTAAAGCTCCATTTGGCAATCCTGCCTCTTCAAATAACTCAACTAATGCATAAGATGATAATGGCGTTTGATCAGCTGGCTTTAACACAACTGTATTTCCGGCAGCAATTGCAGGTCCAACTTTATGCGCAACTAAATTTAATGGGAAATTAAATGGTGTAATAGCCCCTATTACACCAATCGGCTTTCGGATTGTATATGCAATACGCCCATCCGCACCAGGTGCGGCGTCTAATGGCAATGTCTCACCATATATACGCTTCGCTTCTTCAGCTGCAAATTTGTATGTTTGAACAGTACGATCCACTTCTCCCCTAGCAGCACGTATTGGTTTTGCAGCTTCTTTTGCAATAATCTCTGCAAATTCTTCTCTTCTTTCATCCATTTTTTGTGCAACCTTCTCTAAAATAATCGCACGATCATATGCGGATAATTTATTCATTTTTGTCATTGCATTTTTTGCAGCAATAACAGCCTCTTTTACATCTTCTTCCGTTCCTTGTGCAATTTCTGCTAATATTTCTTCAGAATATGGTGCGTATAATGGTTTATACGTGTTTACAGATTTCCAATCTCCATTTATATATAAATGCTTTTTCATACTTCTTCTCCTTCCAAATATATGTATACAACAATAATTCACCTAGTGAAAGGTCTGGCTTATGCCATTGTATCATAGCCCCTATCCCTCAAAAAACATTATGCTCAAAAAAACTCTGCTATTTAGCAGAGTTTACGAGCTAATTTGCTCTTGTAATGAAATTTGTTTTTCATCTTCTAAAATAACAATCGATTCTACTATCTTTGTAACTTCCAATCTTTTTATATAGTGTCCATCTAATTCTTTCACACAAAACTTATAATTTTCAATTTCAATGGAATCCTCTTCAGCAATCTCTATATTCTTCGTTAAAATCCAACCACCAATTGTATCAACACCATCATCATCAATCCCTAAACCAAATAACGTATTCACTTCACTAACAAGTACTTTTCCCTCTAGTATCGTCTTCGTTTCACTAACTTGTTGAATTTCTGGCTGCTCATCCGTATCAAACTCATCCTGAATATCTCCAACAATTTCTTCCAGAATATCTTCAACAGTAACAAGTCCAGATGTCCCACCATATTCATCTATCAATATAGCAATATGTGTTCTTTCTTTTTGCATTTTTAAAAACAAATCATGAATTGGGATAGAATCGATAACTAAAATAATTGGTCTCATATATTGCTCTACTGTCTTTTTATTAACAGCTTTATGTTGTACAAACTCAGTAAAAATATCTTTAAAATTCACAAAACCTATTACGTGGTCTTTATCGCCATCAACAACTGGATACCTTGTATATTTTTCACGAGACATTTTTTGCAAAGCTTCTTCAGCAGGCATTTCTTTACTTATAATATTCATTTCGGTTCGAGGTACCATTATTTCTTTTGCAATCCGATCATCAAATTCAAAAATTTTATTTACATATTTATATTCAGATTGATTAATTTCACCATTTTTATAACTCTCTGAAACTAACAACCGTAATTCTTCTTCTGAATGAACCTCATCATGCCCCTTCGGCGGTTTCAACCCTAGCAGCTTCGTAATGATTCGAGCTGAACCATTTAATATCCAAATAAATGGGAATGCAATACGATAAAAGAAAATTAACGGCTTAGAAACAAGCAAACTTACTTGTTCAGATTTTTGAATTGCAAATGTTTTTGGGGCCAATTCCCCTATTACAACATGTAAAAAAGTAATTAAAAAAAATACTAAAATTACAGCAAAAATGTCTGCTAGTTGAGTAGAGATATTCCAATTTGCAAAAAGCGTATCAAACATTTGCTTTAACGCAGGTTTACCAAACCACCCAATTCCTAAAGCTGTAACAGTAATTCCTAGCTGACAAGCAGATAAATATTCGTCTAAGTTTGTAATGACTGTTTTGACCGATGTTGCACGATTATTTCCTTCTGCAATTAAATAGTCAATTCGTGAACTTCTCACTTTAACAATTGCAAATTCTGCTGCAACGAAAAATGCCGTTAAGGCAATTAAAACAATCACTATACTTATACTATATATGTCCAAATACTTTTCCTTACTTACATTGTAAGCAAGGAAGCCACCTCCTACTTAATTATATTCAAGTGAAGTAAGCATTCTAATACTCTAACAAAATTCTACATTAGCAACCACCTTTTTATATATTATATGCATACATAAAAAAGATATTTATCATTATGATAATCTAATTCATTTACAATAGTCAAATTATTCTAAATGTTACGATAAAACATTTTTATTTAAACGAACTATTCTTCTCAACTCAATTTCGTGAAAAAACACTTTCTTTGCCGATTCCACACTTCTTTTGTCGCACTAGAAGGGAACTTACTTCATAGCTCGAAATCATTCAACAGGATATATATAGGAGGGATTATTTTGGAATATAAAACACCATTTATCGCAAAAAAATTAGGTGTTAGCCCAAAGGCTGTTGTCCGGATCGCGCAACAATTAAATCTTACGATAGAAAAAAACAAATATGGCCACTTTATTTTCACACAAGATGATGTCGATCAAATGTTAGAACACCATCTATTTCAAATAGAGCAGTCTCAAAATCCTCAACCTACTCAAAAGGCTTCCTCAAATGAGGTTGAAGAATTAAAAACTCAAGTCAATACAATTGTTCAAAACATATCATCGAATGATTTTGAGCAATTAGCTAATCAATTAAACACTATTACAAGAAGGCTCGATCGAATGGAAGAACAAATGCAAGATAAGGCAAATGATGTCGTCACATACCAACTTTTACAACACCGTCGTGAAATGGAGGAAATGTTAGAGCGAATTCAAAAGTTAGAAGCTGCGCTAACGAAAGAAGAACCCATTTATATTACTCCTGATTCAAAACCAACATACGAACGAGAAAAGAAACCGAAGCGCCGCAAAATGATTTTTAGTATATTTGGATTATAATTTTTAGACCCTTATTAAAATAATAAGGGTCTTTTTTAATGAAGAGTTATATCTTATAAAAATATTATTCTCTTTATTATACATATTCACTTCGTTTTATTTCGTTAACATAATATTTTTACTGTATTCTGCAATTAATGCCTGTGCATGAGCATTCCCTTGAATCACATCACGAAATTCTTTTAAAGAATACAAATGCGTAACCCCTTTTCGAGCATGAATTCTTACTGGTACACCTTGTAAAGTATCATGAAACTGAAATGGATTATCTATCGGTTCAATTGGAAAACCGAGTGTAAGTAAATACATATACATTCTTTTTGTCACTGCTGCAATGTACCATTCAGCTTTTGTTTCTAACGCATGTATAAATAAAATAGCTGTTAACCTTTTGAAATGTCCTCTCCCACGAGATGTTTTCGAAATACTTAACTTGCCTATTTCATACACATTCTTCAAATCTTTTACTAAATCATTTTTAGAAAACGGATAGAAAAACTCAGAATTTGATTGTTCAGGTACCGTATACTTAATACATTCTACTGTACCAATAGGATGTTCATCTTCTATTAATAAAAATCGTGATGGATTTAAATTACGTTCTACAAACATTAAGTTTCTTTCTTCACAAAAATCTCCCCATAGTTGCTCGAACCCAAAATGTTCTTCCTTTGTTTGAACACGCTGGAACATATTTAACCGCCTTTCCCATCGCCGCTCTGTTTTTGATAACGCTTTCGCTATCTATCATATAAGAACAAATCTTCGTATGCAACTAAAAATATTTATGACTTATTATATTCTGCAAAGTGAATTAGATTCCAATTTAATCGACTTTTATCCCGCGCTCACATTCCTTTTAATAACACATTCGTATCACTTTTCAAACCTAAATTACATTATGTTTCTTTCCATACAGCATATAATTCTTCTTAATCTAAAAAAATCCTTTATGAAAAAGGATTTCTTTTACTTCTGAATGCTTTTTAACCATTTTTCAAAAATTTGTACCATCCCATGTTTTCCAGCTAATTTCTCTTCCCCTTGTTTCGTCTTATATGGATATAACTGCAAGAAAACACCGCATCCAGACTCAATTTTTTTACTATGCATATGGCTTCCTGGATATACACAAATGACTTCATAAATTGACCTTCGATAATAGACTCGCTTTCCATCCTGTTCTTCTACATACTTTATAGACCAGTACTTATACATTTGCTCAGTTGCTTTTGTATTTCCGACATGCTGAAAAATATTGTACATTGGACTGTATTTCACTTCAATAATAATAGAAGATTTATATACGTAGTTCCCATCTTCTTTTACATAACAGTCTAAGCGAATATCTGGCTTCTTCGTATCCTCACCATTGTAAAAATTACTACCTTTACTTAATGCAATAAGAGGATGTGTTTCAATTAAATCATTAAATGCGACATGCACCTTTATATCATCTCGTTCTAAAACTACTGTCGTTCCATCTTGTAATCCATCTACATAAAAATGTTCTTGTATTTGTTCACGAATTGAGTTTCTAGCCTCAAAACCAATTTGCTCTAAAATTGAAATAACGATAAAAAAAGCGTAATATTCATACACTAAAAACGTTGGCTTATAAACAAATAATAACGATGGAGATTGATCCGTATATTGCGGGAGTACTTCTAAATGATGTAGTAATTGTTGATGTGGTATCGGTAAATCATGTAAGTTCATGTTACTTGTTTCAGTAACTTCCATCCAAAACGAAGAGTGCATTAACATTTGAAAGTATTGTACATTTTCATGCACGATATGCGCCAATATTTTATATTCTTGTATTTTCATTGAGCTCTTTCGTAAATCGGCTTCTTTTAGTAAATGTATATTTTTATATTTTTGCTTCTCTCTATCGGTTACCGATCCATTTCGCTCAATTGTTTGTATAATCGTTTTTACGGCTTGAAACTCTTCTGATTTTTTCTTTTTTTCTCTTTCTAAGATTTCAATTGTTTGACGTAAAAAACTTTTAGCTTCAATTAAATAATGATAAAATTGCATCGCTTTATATTTAAGAAATGCATTTTCCTTACTATTTTTTTGTTCCATAAACTTACGATTATAATGTTTGGCATAAGGTTTTCTTTCTGCCACTATAGTTCCTCTTCTTGTTGGCTTTCGCTCTTTTCCTTCCCATTTATATGCATTTATAAATTTTGAACTTGATTCTATTTTCTTAAAGATTTGCTTTATCATTTTCATTTTTTGGGGTAACTTTCTAAGCAACACTAAATAAGAAGAATCCTCAATATCGCTAAGTGCAGAGAAAGTCTTTTTATAATAACCTCTATCCAAAATCAACTCATTTAAAATTGACTTCACATAGTCTTGAATCATTTCAAATTGATCATCAAAAAAGTTTTTCGGTACGATTTGAAAAGCGCCATAATACGTTGTATCTTCTATGCGCACTTCAAAATGGTATAAACCGCAGCGCCATGGATAAAAGAATTCTGTTTTCCCATGTTCATATATTAATACTCTTTGTTTTTTTTCATTTATTTCATATTGAGCCTCTTTCATATTTTTCTGTCCCTCATATACTTTATTCCATATAAAAGTAATATTCATTGGGATTTCATAATTATACTGCAATCTAATTGGTTTTAATTCTTGTACTTTATAAATACATTGAACCAATGCTGTAGTAGATGTACAAAGACGATTTAATAAAATATAATCTCCTTTCCCCTCATTTCCAATGATTAACTTTAATACAAAAGGGAGCGTTTCATTCGTATCAACGATTTTTGTTTCGTAACGCCCTTCATTTTGCATATCCATACAGCTCCAGTTCCCTACGTTTTTCTCGTATATATGCTAAAGAATGTTCAAATGTAGATACTCTGTTTGCAAGTGCAGATTGCAAAAGAGGTACTAAGGTCGCTCCCCTTTTTGCTTCTTCAGAAAGTAAAGACCCAACCATCATTTCGGTCCCTCTGATTTTCGTTAATACACGCTGCTTTATTTGTAAATCAAACCCCTCTTCTCTACTGATCATATAGGTATGGTTATTTTGGAACGGTATGTTTTGCAAATAAGTCGCAATTGCATTTGCACATCGGAAAGAAATTCCCTTAGACGCATCATGTGATGACAATACGACATGCAACTTATCTAATAGCTCTAATTCTTCTTCAGAAAACACTTCAATCATCGCTTTATTTCTCATCCAATTTATCCGAAATTCTCCCGCTGTTACTTTCAAAGGTGGGTGTAATACGACTTTCCCCTGTTCCATGCCCATCTCACAAAACGGAATTTTCTGTAACGTTATTAGGTTCGTTCGGTCTAATAATCGATCGGAGAGCTCTTTCGTTGTTTCATCAAAATTCACAGTACCTACAAATATAATATTTTCTCCAATTTCAATTGTTGATGGAATTGAATTCTCAATGTCCTGAACACCCTCATACAAGTTTAAAATACGATTTTTTGTTTCAAGTTGAAGAACAGAGAGAAATGGAGTAAACCAATGCTCAATATGAGACATGTTCATTTCATCAAAAACGATTATATACAGTTGATTTTGATTTTCTTTCGCCTTCATTAACGTCCTAACTAACTTCGTTTCACTTTCAATAAAAGTACCATTCGGATGAAGGTAACCAAGTAAATCATGTGGTTCTTGATACGATGGCGAAATTGGAATCCAAACCAATTCCTCCCCATACTGTAACCCTAATGCTTCTGCATAAGTTTGCACAAAACGTGATTTCCCAACGCCCGGTATACCACCAAGAATCGTTAACATATTTGTTTTTACACTTATATGGAAATTATAAATATCCGTTTCATCCAAATATAGCCCTTTATTATGCACCATACTTTGTACATACTGTAAAAAGGATGATTCACGCTCATCCCATTCCCATTCCTCTTTTTGCACTTTTATATCCTCTACTTCAACTATCTTACCTTCTTCATGCATTCGTTTTTTTAATTGCTCATACACATGATCACTTACAAAATATAATTGATCTTCTACCGCTATTTCTACATACTTCGTCCAGTCACTGCAGTTTATATATTTACATTCCCGTTTCTGTTCAAAATATGCGATTGAGCTAATTGATGACTTTAAGGATATGTTTCCATACAGTCTTCCATCATGCCACAATAATTCGGGAGGCTCAAAGTCTTTCGGAAATTTTGGCATAAGAAATGATAAATAACCGTTGCTAAGTTTTCGTTCTAAAGACTCTCTTTTTTTATTATTTGTAACTTTAGGTGCAGGAATCATTTTATAGCTGCTTGCTATTTCTTTCGGTTCTTCTGTACATATTAACTCCACGTATACATTTCCTCTTTCATAATAAAGACGAAACATCACTAATTGCTTTTCTAATTTCCTCTTCTTTAATTCCGAAAAGATTTTTTCATTCTTTTTATTACTACATACCCCTTCAAATACATATGGTTCATTTGCAAATTGTTCCTGTAAAGTGAATGGTATTGGCGATAAGCATTGTACAAAGAAATTCTCTCCACTCTTCTCTTTCTCAGCTTTTGTAAATTTCCCTAAAAATCTCATATAGTACATTCGTTTTATAAAACTTGGCTGAAGAGCTTTATGTAATCTCACCTTAGTCACCTTCTTTTTTCATACTATTCTTAGTGTATGAAAGAAACGAAAAACTAGAAATAAAAAACCTGACGTTATCCGCCAGGTTCAAAATTAAAACGTATATTAATGAGAAGGAAATGCTTTTTTCTCTTGTAAAATTGCATTATGAGCAATTTTCATTTTAGCAAGTACGTAACGTAATCGATCTTCAGCATTTTCATCTTTACTTTTTTGTAATTCCGCCAAATTTTCAACAGAACTTGCTAAATTTTCAATGACTCCTCTCAATTCAGGATGATGATTAAAAAAAGATTCTTGCACTAATACTTTCCTTAACTCACTAGCTAAATCAATTATTCTAGACAACTGTTCTTTTTCTTCCATTCTCATCCCTCCTGAATATCTTATGTAGTAAATATTCTCTAAACAAAGAAAAAAGCCCTTTAAATAAAAAGGACTTTTTACATTTTTATATTTCCAGTTAATAACATATACAGGGATGTGATAGCCGCAACAATAATTGCCCACATCACATATCTCTCTGCACCTGCAAAACAACGGTTCCCTTGTTCTTTTCTTGCAAACGTGTAAACAATAATTCCAATTCCATACACAATTGAAACGAGTAGTAAATTCTTTAAACCAGCTGCATAAAGAAGCCATACAGAGTAAATCGAAGCAATTAAAGCTAACGCTCCATTTTTTAATTTAGCGTCTTTTAGCTCGTTTGTAATGACTAATTTTAATTGGAATAACGCTGATAATAAATATGGTAATAAAATTGATGTTGATGCAATGAAATACATAATTTGATATGTTGATTCTGAAAACAGAACGATGATAAATATAATTTGAGCAACACCATTTGAAATCCATAATGCCATGTGCGGTGTTTGCTTTTTATTTGTTTTCGTAAAGACTTTTGGAAATACGCCATCTTTTCCTGCTACATGAGAAATTTCAGAAACAAGTAAAAACCAGCCAATTAATGTACCGACAAGTGAAGCAACTAACCCGATATTAATCGCACCTGCCCCCCATGGACCAACAACATGCTCTAATACATGTCCCATTGACGGAGTTTCTAACACAGAAAGTTCGCCTCTTGTCATAGCTCCCATTGATAGGACAGAAATTAAAATATAAATGGACATTACTAAAATAAGCCCCATTACTGTTGCCTTACCAACATCTCGGCTATTCTTCGCTCTTCCGGATAATACAACCGCTCCTTCAACTCCAATGAAAACCCAAAGTGTTACAAGCATTGTATTTTTCACTTGACCAAGTATAGCGGAAACTGAGATTGTTCCTTCTCCCCAAAAATCATGTGTAAATGTGTCCCAGCGAAAGGCTGTTACCATTACAACAATAAATAAAACGATTGGAACTAACTTCCCTATTGTTGCGATAACATTCATAATAGAAGCTTCACGGATTCCAAATAAAATTAGAAAATGAAGTGTCCATAATAAAAGTGATGCCCCAACGATAGATGCAACATTATTTCCTCCTTTGAAAATTGGAAAGAAATAACCTAATGTACTAAACAGTAACATAATTGTTGCGACATTACCTAAGATTCCTGCTAGCCAATATCCCCAAGCACTATTAAACCCAATATATTCACCGAAACCAGCACGTGCATAACTATAAATTCCACCTTCAAGTTCCGGTTTTTGTCTTGCTAACGTTTGATATACGAGCGCAAGTGGAATCATTCCCATCGCTGTAATACACCAGCCAATTATTATTGCGCCACTGTTTGCTCCTACTGCTAAATCATGCGGTAAACTAAAAACACCGCCACCAACCATCGTTCCAACTACTAATGCGATTAATGGAAAGAATCCTAATTTCTTTTCTATTTGTACCACCCCATCTGTCATTCTAGGTGTTATGTTCGTTCAACTATTAAAGTCACCTTTTTCTCTAATAGACGTTTCTCTTATATTTTTTCAGGAAAACATTACTTATTCTAAAAGAAAATGAACAAAAATGGAATACTTTTTTGAAAAAATGTATAAGTATGCACAAAAAAACCGCTCATTTTGTAATGAACGGTCATTTCAAACATATAAATTTGTATATTTCTTGTAAATTTAACGAAGTAAATTCTCTTTTTGTAAAAATTGTTTTGCGACTTCTTCACTACTTTTACCATTCACATTAACTTCATAATTCATTTTTCGCATTTCTTCATCTGTAATCTTTCCAGATAATTTATTTAATACCTTTTCAAGTTCAGGATATTTCTGTAACGTTTCTTTTCTTAATAATGGTGCTCCTTGATAAGGTGGGAATAACCCTTTATCATCTTTTAGCACTTTTAGTCCGTATTGCTCCAATTCACTATCTGTTGAATATGCATCAATTACGTTAACATCTCCAGATTGAATTGCGCTATAACGCAGCTTCGGCTCCATCGTTTTAACATTCGAGAACTTATAGTTATATAATTTTTGCATTCCTTTATAACCATCTTCACGATCAGCAAATTCCAATGTAAATCCTACTTTGGCTTCCTGCGCAACATTCCCTAAATCAGAAATAGTATTTATATTCTTTTGATCTGCTATTTTTTTCGGCATGGCTAGTGCATATGTATTGTTATACTCCATTGGCATCAACATAATCATATTATATTTCTTTTCCAGTCCAACGCGAGCCTGCTCATATACTTCATCACGATTTGTACTCTTTGGTTCTTCTTTCACGAAAGTAGATAGCGCTGTTCCTGAAAATTCTGGGTACACATCTACTTCACCTGATTTCAACGCTTCAAATACAAATGCTGTTTTCCCAAGACCTGGTTTTAATTGTACGTGTAAATCGGTATCTTGTTCAATAAGCTGCTTATACATTTGAATTAAAATTTCAGGTTCTGATCCAAGTTTGCCCGCAATAACAATATCTTTCTTTTCTGTACTCCAAAGAAATGGAGAAGCAATCATTACTACAACTATACATATCGTCAATATAACACGCTTAGAAGAGCGTTTCGGTCGTTCAAGCATGCGAAGTACTATATCAAAGAATAAAGCGAGTAACGCGGCTGGTACGGCCCCTAAAATGATAAGTGCATGATCATTTCGATCTATACCTAATAATATAAGCTTACCTAGCCCACCAGCACCAATGAGAGCTGCTAATGTAGCCGTTCCAACAATTAATACCATCGCTGTACGAATACCGGCCATAATGATAGGCAATGCAAGAGGAAGTTCTACCTTCCACAACCTTCTCCAACTATTCATCCCCATAGCTCTCGCGGCTTCTATTAGTGATTCATCTAATTCCCTTATTCCTGTATATGTATTTCGTAAAATAGGTAATAGTGCATACACAACTAATGCGATAATCGCTGGAAGTTTTCCGATTCCTACTAACGGAATTAATAGTCCAAGTAATGCAAGTGATGGCACTGTCTGCATTACCGCAGAAGTTCCTATTATAAATTCAGCCATTCGTTCTTTTCTTGTTAATAAAATGCCAAGTGGCACCGCTATAATTACTGCAAAAAATAATGAAATAAGCGATATTTGTAAATGCTCACTTAATGCAGTTAGTAATTCTATTTTTCGTTCTTGGAACGTTTGTATAAAATTAGTCACTGTTTAACCTCTTTCCTTCATTTGTTCAACAATGTAATTGACAATATGACGACTTGTTAACGCTCCAATATATTGACCGTTTTCTTCAACTGGAACGACCTCCTCGTCACGCACACGAACTAGCGCTTCTTCTAAAGAAGAATGTAATGATAGTGCCTGCCCTTCTAATTGCACACTTTGATCAAGCGGCAATACATCTGCTACACTTTTCTCCTCATACCAAGTTCGTCCACGATTTCCAATGAACTCCTCTACAAATTCATTTTTCGGATTATGTATAATTCCTTCTGGTGTATCTAGTTGAACAACTTTTCCTTCTTTCATAATACAAATGCGATCTCCAAGTGATAATGCTTCTTGCATATCATGTGTTACGAACACGATTGTTTTTTGAATCTTTTTTTGCAACTGTACAATATCCTTCTGAAGCTGTTCCCTACTTAATGGATCTAACGCACTAAATGGTTCATCCATAAGAACGATTTTCGGGTTTGCGGCTAATGCTCGCACGACACCGACACGTTGTTTTTGTCCTCCTGACAATTCATCAGGCATACGATCTCGATATATATCCGGATCTAATCCAACCATATGTAACAAGTCATCGACGCGTGCTTTTATTTCCTTTTTGCTCCATTGCCTCATTTCAGGAACAACTGCAATATTTTCAGCGATTGTCATATGAGGAAACAAAGCAATCTGTTGCAACACGTATCCTATATCCCAACGTAATTCGTTTATATTATATTGTTGAATATCTTTTCCATCGATTAAAATCGACCCTTCAGTCGTTTCGATTAAACGATTAATCATCTTCATTGTCGTTGTTTTCCCGCAACCACTCGGACCGATGAGAACAAAAAATTCTCCCTTTTTAATTTCTAAATGCAATGAATCCACTGCTTTCGTGCCATCTTCATACGATTTTGACACATGATTAAATTGAATCACAAATACAACTCCTTTACTGTTGTTTCCTTTATTTTGATGGAATATGGCATTCATTTCAAATGATACGCTTTTAAATTAAAAAAGAGCTCGCATTTGAGCTCTAACGATCGAACAATATTGTTTTCATAATAGCAGCATATTCGCGAACATACATTTTTCTCTTAGAACGAATTGGTGTTTCAGCAGCTAGTGCCTCCATCTTCATGCCTAAACGCTTTGCAATTATTTTCGTTCGATATAAATGATACGTATTACTTACAACTACCGCATGTTTCACATTATATAAATCCATACTAAACTTTAAGTTTTCATACGTATTTGTAGATTGATCTTCTATTAAAATACGACTCTCATCTATACCATGTACCATTAAATAGTTTCTCATGCTGTGAGCTTCCGATATATCTTCATCTTCTCCTTGACCACCTGAAACAATTACTTTCGCTTCAGGATGGGAAAATAAATACTCCAACGCTACATCCAAACGATTTTGAAGAGATAAAGACGGTCTATCTCCAAATAACTTTGCACCCAGTATAAGAACGTACGGAGAGTGATAGCTCAATTTTTCACGAGCAACTTTGTTCATTCGAAACGTCATATAAATGATGTATAGTGGCGGTAATAATAAAATTATAAGAAAGATCCATTTGTTCATAAATAAGTATTCACTCCCTTTCTTTTGATTATATAGAAAAAGAAAGGGAGGCAGAAGTGTTTTTTCAAACGATTGATTTATTAGAAACATGCGCCGCTACTTTACGTTGTGATAGTACATAATAAATAGCGATTCCTAATGAGAAGATCAATATGCAGCTTAATACGTAAAACGGCAGCATGACTCCAACTTTAGATACACCCGCTGTAAACAACATTAATAATAAAATTCGTATTCCAGTACCAATTAGGCGAAATAAGCTGTCTACACGTCCCATTACTTCATTTGGAATTTCCTCCATCATCAATACATTTCTCGCCACTCTTGTACCCGCATTTCCAACTGCATGAAAAATTGCAAGTCCATATAAGAAAATTACGGAAGGTTCAATACTCATTGCGGTAATTGAAATTACATAAATGAACATCGTCATAACGATTGAAACTTCTGTTTTTACATATTTCATTATGAGTGGAATACAGATTCCTGCAACAACCGCTCCAACACCGTACATCATCCCCTCTATTGCGTATACAGAGGCATTGGCTTTAAGTATATCCGAAATATAAACTGGTATTAAATAATTTGCCATCATAACACCTATAAACGGCATATAAGTGGCCAGTAAGAACCAAAAGAGCTTAGGACGTTTTTTCATAAAGTGAATTCCTTCAAATAATTGCTTCTTAAATGTTATTTTTCTTTTCACTTCTTTTTTCTTTACGTACGGTATACATAAGAAAAGAAAAAATGCTCCAGCAAAAGTTAACATGTCTACTAACAAAATCCACTTCAAAGATACAATTTCAATTAAGAAGCTCGCGGCCGCTCCAGAAATAACTTGTGTTAACTGTCCTTGTATTTCCATCGTTCCACTTAAACTTTTATAATGTTCCGCTTGAAATATCTCTTGGTTGAACGCAAATATTGTAGGATAAAATAATAAATAGTAGAATGATCCGGCTATATAAATAAGAATATAGTGAATAGAATGATAAGGTTGCCCAGCAAATCCCCATATAAACATTATTCCAATTACAGCTATTCCGATTCCTTCGTTACATAGCAATAAAGATTTTCTTGAAAAACGATCAATACTTTGCCCAATGAATGGTGTTAATAAAAACATAATGAGGGTTGCAATGATAGAAACATAACCAAATGTTGTCTCTCCTCCACTCTCTTTAATTAACAGCCACGGAATCGTTATCATAACAATTCCGGAACCAATAGCAGATAGACTATTGGCCCCTAGAATGTAATACAAGCGAGAATCATGATAAAGGGAGGACATATCACTCCACTCCTAGTTGCTTTTTCACCTCTTTATATACGCTCATATATGCTTTTAACTCTTTAACTACATCATGAATTAATGGTTTCGCATCTTCCCCAAGTTCCCCATCTTGCACATGTAATCCATCAAGCACAACTTGTTTTGGAATTGCATTTGCATAAACACCTCTAGCGACCGTTCGCATGCTGTTTAATGCATTTATTCCACCTTTACCGCCACCAGCAACCGCTAACAACGCAACTGGTTTATGAATAAATTCACTACTACTTAAGTAATCTAAAGAGTTTTTCAGCGCACCGCTCATCGCATTATGATATTCTGGTGTACATAATACAACCCCATCCGCAGCTTTCACTAACGTTTTCAATTTTTTTACTGCCTCTAAATCACGTTGTGACTCTTCTCCATTGTATAAAGGTAACTCCTCGATTGCTAAATCATATAATTCCCCTTCAAATTGATCCGCAATATATTTTGCCACCACGCGAGTTCTGCCAAATTTTCTTGGTGTACCGTTAATAACGACTAGTTTCATGATTATTTCTCCCCTTTGTTTTTAAGTTCTACTTATATATTATCAGAAATTTCTATACAAAATACAATATAAAGAGTTAACTTGTTTCATAAAATAGTATGATAAACAAAAAAGAACTCATACTTTCGTATGAGTTTCGTACAATTACTTCGTTTCATCTCTCAGACTCAATGTACCTAAACTTTCATTTGCTTCAAAATGATTATATGCTTTTTCCGCTAATCTTTTCCGTTCTTCTGGTAATTCTATATATTTCATTACGTTTTCAATTATTTTTTCGTACGGAGTAAATACAATTCCCGGCCACTCTACCTCATCTTCTGGATTACTATTTTCGGAAATAATAAATTTTTTATTTGCGACTGCATAAGACACGCGAGGTGTTTCAAGAATTCCTGATAAGTAAAAATGAATATTTAATATAATTTTCGACCTAGCAATCAATTCATTTCTAACAATTCCCCACGCATTATTTTTAAAAACTATATTTAAATTCGGGGCAATCGCTTTTAGGTGATCAAAAATAGCTTGCCGCCTCGGATTAAGAGCACCTATAAACAGAATATCAATATCTTCAGTAATCTCATCTTCAAATGCATCTTTTTTTATTTCCAAAGTTGGAGCATAGTTCATTTCTACATGTTTTATTTCTTTTCCTACCCCTTTTTGTTTTAACCATTCTATATTTTGTTTACTATAATCCCAAATCACTCTATCTTTTAATAATATTAAATAAAGGGGGTGCGCATATGGACTTCCTTCGTATAGCTGTTCTAAATTATAAATAATTGCGTCTTTCGGAAGAAGGTTCGGGTTATATGCATATGTATGCGCTCCAAAAACAATTGTATTCTTTACATTTCCCAGTATTGTTTCTGATATAATTACTGTATTCCCCTCCTGCTCCAACCGCCACTTTAAAGCTCGCGCAACATCTATGAAACTACCGTATGTCTTTGGGCATATAAAAAGACAATAATCATATTCTTTATTCAAATAAGCTTCCATTAATTTTAGATTATTTTTATATAAATCTACATCCGGATGTTTAAGTACTAACTCATTTGCATGTTTTCTTGCTACTTTATATAATCCAGCATAATAAGCAGCAATGCATCTTCTTAATTCGATTCTTTCCCGATGTTCATCTAATACATCCATGTTTAAAAGAAGATTTGCGATACAATACGCTTTTAAATGATCACGATCATAATAATAGTCTAGTAGTGGCATCAATTCTTCATACGTATTTCCATGCACCGATTCTCCTAGTTCAATCGCCCATCGCATTAATTCCATGATTACTCCACTACTCCTTTAACCGAAAATGTATTTAATAAAATTTTGCATTATTCTCTACTATATTTGCTATATGAAATGGAATCTCTTCTTTAATCGATTTCAAATATTTTTGCGAAACGGCCCCTAAATGTTTTTTATGAGGTATATAGAAAGCACTAATAGAAATTTCATAATCAAATAAGTAATCATACACATGATAATCTACAAATAGAAGATCATCCTTTGGAAAAGGAATTTCCTTCCCTTGCAGAGCATACATCAAAGCAATATTGTTTTGAGATCGTAATCGATACAACCTTGCAAGTTGATATAATGGTTCAGCCCGGGTTGGTCTATATTCCCACGCTTTTTGAAAATAAAAAACAGCTAATGCTAAATATTGCTCTTCTTGCCCTTTAACAGTTTCTTTTTCATCAGCATCTGTCACTTCATTTTGTTTATTTGCTGAACGATTTGTTAACTGCTCATAACAAAATCCTATTCGCAATAACGAATAGAATACCTCTTCAACCCATCCCCCTGCTTCCACTCGTTTTTTATACCATTTAATCGAATCTTCAAATTGACTTAAATGAAAATAAGTCTGCGCTAAATAAAATAAATATCTTATATGCAAATCCGGCGTTGTTTCTGGGTCGTTTATTCCTTGTAATAACAACCTCTCATCTCTTTCAAATTTATCAGCTTTACTCCCGCCATCTCCAGGATCATTCACGACAAGAGTCTCTAACCGATCTACCCTCGTATTGTAATTCACTCCAACTTTTGAACGATCTATATCCCAATACTCATGAGTAACACCGACAGATTTCCATGGTAAAGAAGCTTTCAAAAGACGTGTAAGCCAATATTTAATATGAACATCATATTGCAATGTAAGATAATGATCTTCCGTTAAGCTCGTTTTATCGAAATTCGGATCAACCTCTAAAATCATATCTGCATCTAATATTAATAAATAATCCGCTTCTGGATATGTTTTTTGCGCTAATGAAACAGCTAAGCTTCTGTTATAACCAAAGTTTTTAAACGGCTCATGATGAACCGTTCCAGGTATCTCATTTTCCTTACACCAATTTTCAATAATTTCAGGCGTATTATCCGTCGATCCAGTATCACAAATAGAAACAAAATCTACAATTGATTTTGTTGCATTTAAACATCTTTCCATAATTCTAGACTCATTTTTGACGATCATACAAAGACATAACTTTTTTTCTTCCTTTACAGACTTCACTTGCTCATTTCCCATTTAACCACCTCATATTTTATTAGCACGCTCTTCTCATATGTAACAACATTTTTTAGCTATACTGATGACATAAGCACCCTTTTACTATTTATGAAAACTTCATTTTATTTATTCTTACTTTTATGTTGGGACATATTTCATACTTCGCTTTATATTTGATACAATCAATGCCAAAAAATATAATATGGGAATCCGTACATTTCAAAGTCTAAGGGGAGGTTATATTTTGTTGGATTACATTTGGCTAGATGACAAATCACCAATTTTAGAACAACTACCAAGAAACTTTAAATCTGCAGCTATATTGCTACATCCTTTTATCCAAATGCCTTTAGGATGGGAAAAGTCTGTGAGAAAAAGACCATATGAGCACATCTATCCTAGCACTGAAGAAATCATTCATAATGGGAAATCCGTTTCTTGGAAGGAAATGATGTCTTGTAGTGGATTACATTCATACGCAGAATTAGCAATGGCCATGTTGACTTCCATTAGTGCCCTTTCAGAAGAATATAAAAGAGAGGATTTAGCTGAAAAGCTACATTCAAACTTAAAAAAAGATCTTTATTATCCAACAGAAGATTATACGTCTATATTTTTATTACACAAATTACTTAAACTCCTCGGTTCTAAAGGTGCAAGAAATCTATATTTCTCTGAACCAATTCTTGATACAAACGGATTATTACAGGTAAATAATACTACTCCATTAGATATTTGGGACATTAGCAATAATGAGTTAATTATTACTGGCGAAGACAATGAGTATGCGTTTATGAGTATATACGATTCCTTTACAACCTTATTATTAGCTAAAGAAGAAAATATAGAATATATTGTTCAATCAATGAATGTTGAAGCTGTCATTTGTGACAAAAAAACGATGATTGATTGGTATTTGTAAATTAGTAATTTCTTAAACTATAAAAAAGAAACTTGCGCTTATGCACAAGTTTCTTTTCAAAAACATCCTTATTTTTTTACAACTTCATGTCCACCGAACTGATTACGTAGTGCTGAAACTACTTTTCCATGGAATGTATCATCTTCCTGAGAACGATAGCGCATAAATAATGACATCGCGATTACTGGTGCCGCTGCTTGTAACTCAAGCGCAGTTTCAACAGTCCATTTCCCTTCTCCTGAAGAGTTCATTACACCTTTAATGCCATCAAGTTTAGGATCATCTGCAAATGCTTTTTCAGTTAAGTCCATTAACCAACCGCGGATTACTGATCCGTTCGCCCATACTTTTGCAACATCTTCATAATTGAAATCAAAGTCACTCTTATCTAGTACTTCAAATCCTTCAGCGATTGCTTGCATCATGCCGTACTCAATACCGTTATGAACCATTTTTAAGAAATGACCACTACCAACGCGGCCAGCATAAGAATAGCCATTTTCTACTGCTAAATCTTTAAATAAAGGTTCTAATTGGTCATAAATTTCTTTTTCTCCACCAACCATTAAACAAGCACCGTATCTAGCTCCTTCTACACCGCCAGATGTACCGATATCTACATAATGTAACCCAAAGCTTTTCGCTTCTTCAGCACGGCGTAACGTATCTTTATAGAATGAATTTCCGCCT
This sequence comes from Bacillus sp. Root131, assembly GCF_001429475.1. Classification (NCBI taxonomy): domain Bacteria; kingdom Bacillati; phylum Bacillota; class Bacilli; order Caryophanales; family Bacillaceae; genus Bacillus; species Bacillus sp. Root131. The sequence goes on along the minus strand of NZ_LMJQ01000001.1, from coordinate 864,273 downwards.
TCAATAACGATATCACCTTCATCTAATAACGGATACACATCTTTTAATACTGACTCTACAACTTCTCCTGCAGGCACCATTACCCAGATCGTACGAGGAGCTTCTAATTCAGCGATCATTTCTTTTAATGTATGACGTGCAGTAATTCCTAGTTTTCCTGCCTTTTCTACAAGCTCTTTATTTACATCGTATACAACTACTTCATGCTTGTCTTCATGTAAGTGTTCAGCTAATGGGAATCCCATTTTTCCTAATCCAATTAAACCTAGTTTCATATTAATCAATCTCCCATTCTATACAAATATATTTAATATCGAAATTAATCCAAGTGCTACAACTGATAGTATAGTCTCCATTGCGGTCCATGTTAATAATGTTTCTTTCACAGTCATTCCGAAATATTCTTTAATCATCCAAAATCCCGAATCATTCACGTGTGATAAAATTAATGACCCTGCGCCTGTTGCAAGTGCTAGTAGTTCAACATTTACACCAGGTGTACTTGCTGCAATCGGTGCTACAATTCCAGCTGCTGTCATCATAGAAACAGTTGCCGATCCAGTTGCGATTCGGATTAGTGCCGCAATTCCCCACCCTAATAATATCGGTGAAATATGCGATTCTTTCGCCATATCTGCAATTGTCGTTCCAATTCCAGAATCTAATAGTACTTTATTAAATGCGCCGCCTGCACCAATCACTAACAATATGTTTGCAATTGGCCCAAGGCAATCATTTGTAAATTGTAATACTTTATCTTTAGAAAATCCTTTTGCATAACCAAGGCTAAAGAAAGAATAAATCGTTGCAATTAATAAAGCGACTATTGGATCTCCAATAAAGTGTAACACTTGTGCAAGTTGACTCGTTTTATGTAACGCTACTTCAGCAATGGATGCACCAAGCATAAGAAATACTGGAAGTAAAATAGTAAACAATGTATTTCCGAAGCTAGGAAGTTCTTTCTTCTTATCTCTTTCAATAAATTGCTCCGCTATATCTAATGGTACTTCCTTATGGATACGAGCACCAATCCATTTCCCGTAAAGTGGACCTGAAATAATTGCAGTTGGAAGTCCGACAATTAACGCATATAAAATTGTCTTCCCTACATCTGCTTTAAAAATACCAACTGCCGCCATTGCCGCTGGATGCGGTGGAACAAGTCCGTGTACGACTGACAGTCCTGCTACTAGCGGAATACCGATTGTAATAAGTGATACCCCAGTTTCTAACGCAATTGTAAATACTAACGGAATTAATAGGACAAATCCAACTTGGAAAAATACCGGAATCCCTACTAAAAATGCAACGAACATCATCGCCCAGTGAACTCGTTTCTTCCCAAAACGATTAATTAATGTGTTAGCGATACGTTCAGCACCACCAGATTCGGCCATCATTTTTCCAAGCATCGTTCCTAGTGCTAAAACTATTGCTAAAAATCCTAACGTATTACCAAGCCCTAGTTTAATAGAATCAATAATTCCTGGATCTTTTGGTGAAGTTCCAATTAAAGGCATTCCCATTGCTAATCCTACACCAATTGCTGTTAAAATTAATGCGACAAATGGATGCCATTTTACTACCGTAATAAGTAAAAGTAGTATGACAACTGCCGCTAGTACGATCCCAACTACCATTTCTCCCAATCCCCCTATTATTTACGTTGGAAAGCAGCTATACAATCAAATTCTTCTTTCAAGCGATTGTAAAGTCGTTCATACATATAAAACATTTCTAAATATATAGCCGTATTTTCTTTATTCGGTACATGGTGATGAACAATATCAATCCAATCCTTTACCTCTTCAAGAGAATCAATTTTTCCTACAGCATATAAAGCAACTGCCGCTGCCCCAAGCGCAGATGCTTCATGACTTTCAGGTACAAGCAATTCTTTCCCCATCATATCGGACAACATTTGTCTCCAAAATGCAGATTTCGCAAACCCTCCTGAAACTCGTATTTCAGTAAGTGGCCCTGTACAATCTCTAATTGCGAGTGCTACTGAATATACACTCATACAAACACCTTCCATCACTGCACGTATAAAATGTTCTCGCTTATGTTGAAGATTGATTCCAAAGAATGTACCACGAGCATTTGCATTCCAGTAAGGTGCGCGTTCTCCAGATAAGAAAGGTAAGAACAATAGCCCATCCGCTCCAGCTGGTACGCTTTCTGCATATTTAATTAATAAATCATAAGGATCAATTCCGAGCTTTCTTGCTACTTCTTGCTCTGGACTACCAAATTCATCACGTAACCATCTCAGTAATATTCCGCCGTTATTCGTTGGACCACCGATTACCCAGTGCTCATCTGTTAATGCGTAACAAAACGTTCTCCCTTTCTCATCTGTATTTATATTTGATGAGATTGTTCGAACCGCACCACTCGTTCCAATGGTAATTGCAGCCGCACCCGGTGATATCGCCCCAACTCCTACATTTGCAAGAACCCCATCACTTGCTCCTATGACAATTGGTGTCTCTGCACTTATCCCCATCTTCTGTGCTAATTCTGGCTTCATACCTGATAAAATATATGTAGTTGGTACAGGGGTTGATAATTGTTCTGGTGACATATGTAACATAGTTAAAACATCTTCATCCCAGTTTAATGTTTCTAAATTAAATAACCCCGTAGCAGAAGCAATCGAATAATCAACTACGTAGCGTGAAAATAATTGGTAAATCACATACTCTTTAATGGAAATGAATTTATAAGCACTTGTATATAACTCTGGTTCCTCTTCTTTCATCCATAACAATTTAGAAAGTGGTGACATCGGATGAATTGGTGTACCTGTACGTCTATAAATTTCATGCCCATTCATTTGTTGTAATAATTTTTCTGATTGCTTCGTACTTCGATTATCTGCCCAAATGATAGAACGCGTTAATGGCGCACCATTTTCATCTACTGCAATTAATGCGTGCATAGCTGTACTAATACCGATTGAAGAAATATCTTCTGGTAATACATTACCCTTTTCGATGGCAACGCTTACACTTTTGTATACAGCGGCACATATTACATCAGGATCTTGCTCAGCCCATCCGACGTTCGGTTGAATAATTGGGTAATCGATTGCATGTGATGCAATGACTTTTCCTTTTTCTGTGAACACAACCGTTTTCGTACTTGTGGTACCGATATCAATCCCGATTACTCTCCCCCTTGTTTCCATGCGAATCTTCCCTTCATTTCTAGCAAAATACGATTTAGTAAACCGTTTACATGAATTAGTATATAAAATATTTTTTCATTTATCAAGTTATAAAAAGAAAATTTTTTTCATATAAAAAAATAAATCTACTCATTCCATTTCACTTATACACTAAATTTAGCTACTCCTTGCGGTAAAATTACGTTATATTCGTTACGCAATACACTCTTTCCTCTCATTAACAACACATACATAGTCCTCCATACGTTCTACTCATTTGCATGAAGAAAGAGTTGAAAAGCAATATTCATTTTTAGCGGTCACGTAATATCGCTATCAAGCCAAGAAAAGTAACTACCCGCAGAATGAAAATTCTGTGCATTTTGCTCTTGTTTATTGTTTTAAGTTCACTAGTCCTTTTGTCTTGATAAAAATAGAGCGCGGCCCCTACTATTACTTTTTTATCTTGTAAATATATCTTGCATACTATAAAATTCAACAGTATTTTTATTTTTCAGAAAAATAAAACAATAATATAGAATTTATTGTATAATGTTGTAAAAAGATGTCGGAGGGATTTAATGTTAAATACAATATCTCAATTCACAATTAAGCTTTCATCAATTCTTTTATCACTCTTACTATTATTAAATTTACCTTATTTATTTATCACTCAACAAGGATTTACCTTTCAACCAATTTATTTTTTTAATCAGATCGTTACCATGTTAAAACAGGTCTTCTCCCTTGAATCATTAGTGATTATAGGATCAGACCCGAAGTTTGGCCATTTCAAAAAAACACCATTATTTCCAACTGTTTTAGAACCTTACCTATATTCATTTACTATATTATTTTCAGCCTTTTTTCTTGCTCTCTTTTTATCATCTAGCATGGCATTTTTTTATTTTTTAGCAAAAGATTATATAAAAAAATGGATAAACCGAATTGTGTTCATATTAGAAGCTGTCCCTGATATGATGATGATGATTTGTTTGCAAATATTTTTCATATGGGTACTTCAGAAATTTGGGGAATCTCCTGTCACTATTATTTCTTTTAATGAAAATCGAGCTTATTTACTCCCTATTTTATCATTAGCTGTCTTACCTACATTACAAATGTTTCGGATGATGGTGTTATACATAAAAGAAGAACAAGGAAAACATTACGTAGAGGTTGCATATGGAAAAGGCCTTTCATCAAGTTATATATTATGCATTCATTTATTCAAAAATATATCTATCCACTTCTTCCACCATTTAAAAACGATTTTTGTTTTCTTACTTTCTAATTTATTCATTTTAGAATTTGTTTTTAATATGGAAGGCATTATTCAATTTTTATTTAATAAGGCGTTTGTTTCACCTCCAGCTACATTTATTATACTTGTTATGATTATTTTACCGTTTTACGCCATTTTCCAAATAATCTCATTCATGATGAATAGATGGAAAAAGCAATTGAAAGGAGTATCATTATGAAATCTATTTGGAAATCAAAACGCTTTTTAATCGGCTTTACTTATTTATTCATACTTATTTCAGCTAGTTTTATTTATAGTTGGTTCTTTAAAGATAACATCCCAAAACCTCCTCAGTTACTTTACAATGAAAATAACGAATTACTTGGAAAGGCTCCCTTTCCACCATCGTTAATTCCACCTTTTGGATCTGATCGTTTTGGAGAGTCTGTTTTCTTACAAATTGTAGAAGGAGCAAAATTTACTATTTTATTAGCCGTGGCAATTAGCTTCTTTCGAATTTTATGCGGAACATGTATAGGAATCCTCTTAAGTTTATTTGCTCCAAAACTCAAGAGATTTTTCCAGTCATGCTCAGAAGTTTTTTATTATATTCCAACTCTATTTATCGCATTCATACTTATCACGCCCGTTAATATTGTAATCACGTCAAATGCTGATGGGGTAGATCCAAATATTTCATTTACGTTTTATCAAGTACTCGTACTTATTTTCGTCGCTCTGCCTACACTTTCTTTATACATATCCTCAGAGGTTGATGAATTTATGAAACAAGATTACATCTTAAGTTCACAATTACTGGGGGCTAGTCGTTTTCATATTATTAAAAAACACTTACGAGTCTTATTACTTGACCGCTTATTTGTATTATTTATGGAACATATCGTCCAAACACTCATACTCGTTATCCATTTAGCGTTGCTTAACATTGTAATTGGCGGCATACAAATGCGTGAACTCTATGACGGAGTGCTCAAACCTGTTTCTCTATCTAATGATTGGGCAGGCCTTATTGGATTAAATCGTAATGAAATGAATCTTTCATGGTGGATTATTTTTTATACTCTCGCTTCATTCTTTATTACGATTCTATTTATTAAGCTTATGACCATCGGGATTCAAGATGCACTGAAAGCAAGAGATTCGCAAATTGTAGCAATTCAAAACGTTCCAGATCATAAAAAATTTGTTAAACATAAAGATTCTTTTTCGTTTGCAAATAAAGTAAACCTTTAATCGTTTCTCATTAATCAAGTATTAATTGGCATCGATATTAGTAGAAAATAAAGAAGATGATCCCTATTAAATACAGGGATCATCTTTTTATGCCGTCTAACTTTTTTTACATGTCCTTTGCTAGACTCACAATTTTTATATTTAAAGTGAATTATTTGCAATCACAATTATGTTTTTTAAAATCAATTACCATACGCCCTTGAATTCTACCTTGTTCCATTTCTTCGAATACATTTTGTACTTTATCTAGCGAACAAGTTTGAACAACCGGCACTACTTTTCCTTCTGCCCCAAACATAAACGCCTCTTCCAAATCTTTACGAGTACCAACTAGAGAACCAACTACTTCAATTCCATCCAGTACAAGTCGCGGGATGTTTAAGTCCATTGTTTCTACTGGTAGCCCTACTGCAACTACTTTACCGCAAGCACGTACTGCATCAACTGCTGAGTTAAAGGCTACTTTAGAGACTGCTGTTACTACCGCAGCATAAGCGCCACCAAGCTCCTCTTGAACAATTTTATCAGCAGGACCTTGAGAAATTGGATTGATAGTCATATCAGCACCAACTTCTTTCGCTAAGGCTAATTTGTCGTCATTAATGTCTACTGCGATTACCTTTGCACCAAATACATTTTTAGCATATTGGATAGCTAAGTTACCTAATCCACCGCAGCCATAGATTACAATAGGTTGACCAGGTTTAATATCTGATACTTTAATAGCTTTATATGTAGTTACACCAGCACATGTAATTGATGATGCTTGAGCAGGATCTAATCCTTCTGGTACTTTTACCGCATAATCAGCTGTAACGATACATTGTTCAGCCATACCACCATCTACTGAATAACCTGCGTTTTTAACTTCACGGCAAAATGTTTCTCTACCAGTTACGCAATATTCACAACGTCCACAAGATTGGAACATCCATGCAATACTTACACGGTCACCTATCTTTAGCGAATTAACATCATCAGCTATTTTCGTAACAATACCTACACCCTCATGACCAAGAATACGGCCATCAGTGTTACCAAAATCATGATTCGCAACGTGTAAATCAGTGTGGCAAACTCCACAATACTCTACATCTACTAACGCTTCACCTGAGCGTAACGGACGTAATTCTTTTTCAACCACTTCGATGTTTGCTTTGCTGTTTTTATTAACCACTACTGCTTTCATATGTGATCTCCCCTTTAGTGTTCTAGCGTTTTAATGAGTTTATCTCACAACTACTTTCCTCACTACTTTGGCTAGTTACCGTACCAAATTTAAGTATTCAATCATCATTACATGTTCATCATAACATGACACTTCATAAACAAATTGTGAAATTATGAACAATATTTGAATCATTACACAAATCGGTCTTTATTTTTAATTTTTAAAAATGAGAGTTTATCACTGACTATATGTAAGTCATACATTTCTAAAAGAAAATAAATTAACAAACTTCTCAACGATAAAAAAAAGCTCTTTACTCAATATTTTCTACATTTAAACACTTAGTTTCACAGTAATAGCCTTTACCGCCAACATAAACTTTTTCTATTTTATTTTTGCTATTGGTTGCTAATTTAACTAATATTTCGGAAGGCGAGTGTAAAGAATAACCTTGTTCAAATACATAGACTTCTTTTTGCAAATAGTGCTGTTCATAAAGGTAGCAAGCTAATGCACCGTTTGAAGTTCCAGTCGCTGCTTCTTCATTAATGTCGTATAGTGGAGCAAAATTTCTGCATATAATTCGATTGTCATTAAAAGTATATAGATGCATCCCAACAACATTATAATACTTGCTGATTTCTTTAATTTTTTCAAAATTAGGTTGCAGTGCATGTAATTGTGTTTCGCTTTTTATAGGAATTAAAATATCTTTTAAGCCCGTGGAGACAATTTGGATTGGGTATTTATTGTCTATATCTTTAATGTCAAAACAGTCGGTGAACTCATTTGGAGATACAACATCATAGAATATCGGTTTATTTTGTTCCATGAATATGATGTCATCTGTTATGGTAATAGTAAGAACACCGCTGTTCGTTTCAATCGTATAGCGATTCTTGAAAATTTTATTTAAATGCATCAGTATCGCGAAAGAGCCAATTGTGGCATGACCACATAAATCAACTTCTTCTTTTGGAGTAAAATACTCAAATTTATAATCAGCAATTTCAGATTCTGATATAAATGCGGTTTCCGCATAACCCAGTTGTTTCGCTATTGTCATTTTTTGAGTAGTGGTCAATGTATTTGTATTCTCAATAAATACCACTCCTGCTTTATTTCCGCCTTTATGATCCTTGCTAAATGCACTTGCAACATAAACGGATATTTTCATAAGACACCTTCCTCACTTATAGTAAATTATATATAGAAAGCACTACATATAAATGTAATTGGATAAATTATCCATATAATACGAGACAAACTATTTTTAGCATTTGAACTCTCCAAAAATAGTTTGTCTACAGTCTGAAAGCTCTTCATTTGAAGAGCTTTTTTATATTCGCTTCATCGAAATCGTTTCACGTATACTTTGTAAATTTTTAAGCGTTTCCTCTTGTCGCTGCAACGACAACCCTACATACAAAGTATCTAATAAGCTTAACTGTGCTAATCGTGATGAACTTGCTTCTGTGCGGAACTCAGTCTCACGTGTTGATGTATATAACGTTATATCAGCAAGTTGACTTAATGCTGATTTCTTATAGCTCGTAATCGCAATAATTTTGGCCCCTCTTGCTTTCGCTACTTCTAATGCTTCAAGTAATCCTTTATTGCTACCAGAGTGAGAAATGCCAATAACAACTGAATTTTTCGAGAGTAAACCTGCTCCCATAATTTGAAAATGCGAATCAGTATGAGCGATACAAGAAATACCCGTTCTCATAAACTTATGATACGCATCCATCGCAATAATACCAGAGCCACCATTTCCATAAAACTCAATTCGACTTGCTTCTTGCAAGGCTCGTACAGCCTGCTCAAGTGCTGTTTCATTTAGCAAATGTAAAGTATCTTGCAGTCCTGTAATATGCGAATGAAAAACTTTTTTAGCAACAGTTACCATACTATCTTCTGCTGATACCTCTTCATGAATATTTTGCATTGGTGTATGTACAATTTCACGGGCTAATGTAATCTTTAAATCTTGAAAACCTTGCAAACCAAGGTGTTTACATAAGCGGAATATCGTAGCTTCGGAACTATTCGTAACTTCAGCTAATTCTGTAATAGATTTATGTACAACATCTTGTGGATGTTTCAAAATATGTTCGGCAATACTTCGCAATTTCGGTGATAAACCATTTAACGAAGCCTGAATCTTTCCAATCCCACTTCTTGTACCAGGCATAGCATATCTTCCCCTTCCATCGTAGCTTTATCCTGTAAAAATCGATTAGTTAAACTAATCATCAGTGGGGATGGTCCCCCCTGATTAGAGTTTCACTTTATTGTACCTAATTATTAAAAGAAGAAAAACCTATATTAGGGATTACTATAAATTTTAATTGCTCCTATGTATTCTGTCATACGATATAACAGAATTATTCATACTTATGAATAATTCTCCCCATGTTTCACTGCGTATAATGCGGCTTGCGTACGATCATCCACTTCCAATTTAGCTAAAACGTTTGAAACGTGTGTTTTCACAGTTTGTTCTGTAATATGAAGTTCTGCTGCAATCTCCTTGTTGCTTCTTCCTTTCGCAATTTCACGAAGTACCTCTTGCTCTCTTTTCGTTAACATTGAAAAAGGATTTTCTATTTCCTTCTTTACTGCGGAACGCCCCATTAATGCAGGTGTTACTTTCGGGTGAAAATTCGCATTTCCTTGATGTACTGCAATAATAGAAGCGACAAGTTGCTCAGGTTGTACTTCTTTTAATTGATAACCATCTGCTCCAGCTTCAAGTGCTGGTATAACATAATCTTGCTCTGAAAAACTACTTAATATAAGTACCTTTATCGTCTCATCGTATTGCTTTAGACGTTTTGTCGCCTCAATTCCATCCATTTTCGGCATTGATACATCCATTAGTACGACATCTGGTTTTTCTTTTTGCACGAAATGTAATGCCTCTTCGCCATTTTCCGCTTCCCCAATAATTTCAAATTCTCCTCTCGTTTTCAAAAAGAATACAAGTCCTCTTCGAACGATATGATGATCCTCAACTAATAGCAATTTAATCTTCAATCTTATTCTCCCCTTCAAATCGGCAATTGAATTTCTATTTTTGTACCCTTTCTCAGCTCTGTTATAATTTGAAACGATCCCTTCATTAATTGAATACGTTCCTTCATACTTTTCAGGCCAAGTGCTGACTCCCTTACTTGATCTTGTATAAATCCTATTCCATTATCTTCTATGTAAAAAAATAACTGGTTATTTTCTATTTTTAAAAGAACATGTACCTTTTCACACGAAGCATGCTTTTTACAATTATGTAGCGCCTCTTGGCTAATACGCCATAAAACTTCTTCTATTTCATCCCCAATTGAAACCATCCCATCAATTCGAACTTCCACTTGAACTCCTAACAACTTCCCGTAATTTTGAATTGCTTCTGCTAATCCTTTCTCTAATCCTTCAGGTCTTAATTGCCAAATTAATAACGTCATCTCTTGTAATGCTTCTTGTGATAATTCTCCAATATAACTTAACATCTCTTGCAATTCTCTATCTTGCGTCATATTCAAAGTACCTTTTGCTGTTAGCATAATAGAAAATAACAATTGTTTTACTGAATCATGTAAATCACGTGCAAGTCGATTTCTTTCCGCTACCACTACATATTTACGTTCTTTCTCAACTAATTGAATACGTTGTATTGTCGTTCCAATTTGAAATGCAATTGATTCTAATAACGCTAACTCTTCCTCAGAAAAATGTGTCTTATGAGGCGCGGCTACATTTAATAGGCCAAATTTCTCTGATCCAGACCTAAGCGGAATTGTCGCATGATGTGTAACATCTTCTGTCTCTCCCCAATTACATTCAATTGCATCTTCTATTCGCTTACATTCAATAATATTAGTCGCTTTTTCTAATCTCCCATTCACAAAACGTTCTACACACCAACAGTTTCCTTCACACATCGGCTTCTTCTCTTGCCACGTAAGAGCCTCTGGTAAATTTTCGTCTACAAGCATGCTATGCTTTCCACTTTCATCAATAAAGAATATCCACCCTGTTTGTAAATTCATTACTTGTAACAATGTATGCAACACTTTTTCTAACATATCCTGTAAGTTTGTTGCTTCATTTAATAATTCAGCAATTTCTTTTAATGCTTCTAAACGATGCATCTCTTTTTCTTCAAAGTTCATTCTCATCACCAACTACAATTATAACATTAAGAAATTTCTAAATTCTATAAATAAAAAAAGAACCGAATTCCTTCAGCCCTTTCTTTATATCAATCATTTTATTATTGTTATTCTATCCAATGTTGGAATCAGAATTTTTGTTAACAAGCGATTCTACTTTAGCTGTCCGATAAAGATTTTCCACCATGAATATGCTGTAAACTTTCAGTAGTAACAACCATATTCGCTGCCGGCATTTGCACTTGATTCTTATGGAATATAGACATTAATTCAAATCTTACTTGTCTAGAAGTTTCAAAATAATCTTCTGGCTTTATTAAACCTGTAATACAAAATTCATAGCCAACATATTTCAGGTTAGGATTTAAGTCTGTAACACCGACGTATTTAAATGGTTCAACAGCCTCATCCTCTACTCTATAAAGAGTTTGATCCAATTTTTCATTGCATATAACACATACTTCTTCTAACAATTCCTTCACTCTTGTTGGATCTTCCTGATAACTTACCGTGATACGTTCAATTACACGCATCCATCCTTTATTAAAATTTTGTATCGTTCTAATCTCTCCGTGTGGGATGGTAAGTAATTTTCCTGACCATTCACGTATTTGCATAAAACGAATACTAATCTCTTCAATAGTTCCTGAATTTGTTCCGTTAAAAGTTACAAAATCACCAACTCGAAACTCTTTGTCCGCTAATCTTGCAAAGCCTAATATAACATCTTTTAGCATCTGTTGTGCAGCAAAACCGATGACAACTCCAGCTATCCCTGCACCTGCAATAATACTTTTTATATCTACAAATTGGCTAATTAAATATATGATAAGACTGATGATAATGATATATCTAAAAATAGATCGAATTACACTTTGAATTGTCTGCTCTACCTCTTCATCAAAAAAGCTTGATTTCCTAAAAAACCAATCAATAATACGGTTTATTACAAACGAAATAATGATTAAAACTAAAGCAAATAGCAAAAATCTTAAAAGTAAAAACTCCCTTACATAATTAAAAAATTCTTCAGTATACGTTAATAAACTCATCCATCCACTTCCTTAACTAATAAAAATTCTATACAAAGCCGCTATATTTTTTAAATTCATTAGACATTCTTCTATAAATATACCCTTTTTCATAACCTAAAGGGAGCTGGCAATTGAAATTTTTTATGACTTTACTTTAAAACTACACTACTCATCTCAACAAAAGGAAAACATTTACATTATATCGAATAGTTCATTTGAAAATATTATTACTCACGGAGGTTACAACCAATGGGATATATTGAAGAACTAAGAGAAGTTGTTGGATCAAGGCCACTCAATTTAGCAGGCGTTGCGGTAGCTGTTTTCAATGAACAAGGACAAATATTACTACAACAAAGGCGAAATGGCATGTGGGGTGTCCCAGGAGGTTTTGTGGAACTTGGTGAATCTACAGAAGAAGCTGGAAGACGAGAAGTACTTGAAGAAACAGGAATTGAAATTGGTACACTTCAGCTGGTAAGTGTATTTTCAGGTAAAGAATTTTTTGTGAAATTACCGAACGGAGATGAATTTTACCCTATGACAATCGCTTACCTTTGCAAAGATATTACAGGTGGCTCGCTACAAGCTGATCGAGTCGAATCATTACATGTACAGTTTTTTAATTTAAATGAGCTACCACAAAATATTAGTCCATTCATAAAAAAATTAATTGAGCAAAATGTCGTCTCGGTTTAAACGCAAAAAAGAGACCTTTTTAAAGGCCTCTTTTTCATTTCACTTCTGCATGTAAACAAGATTTAAAATGTCCAAGTGCAAATTCATGCCCTTGCGCATTAAAAGATGCAACTGCCTTTTCATAAACAACAATTTTAAATCCTTTATTATACGCATCTACTGCTGTATGAAGAACGCAAATATCAGTACAAACACCTACAAGATGAACTTCTTCTATTCCTCTTTCTCTTAACTTCATCTCTAAATCTGTTCCAGCAAACGCACTGTATCGCGTTTTATCCATATAATATACATTCTCAGCATTTTTATATGTTTCGTATACTTCTTGTAACTCACCGAATAAGTCTCTACCATTTGTACCTGCTATATTATGAGGAGGGAATAATTTCGCTTCGGGATGATATTCATCATTTTCTTCATGTTTATCAATTGCAAACACTACGTAATCTCCATTTTCAATATATTGCTTCGTTATATGTACAATTTCCTGTTCGATTTCTTGACCTGGTTTTCCGCAAGTTAAAGCGCCTTTTTCCGCTACAAAATCATATGTATAATCAATATTAATAAGAGCTCGTTTCATAACTACTATCTCCCCTTCTCCTGTTTCACAGTAAACAATAGAAAATTTGTTATTACGACATCGTATGTACTATTCGACATTTCAAATGAAATACCTACATTTTTCTTGTAAAACTTATCTTAATCAAAGTTTATCATAAAACAGGCACACAATGACAAAACATATACTTCCCATTAACAAGTCATAAGTTTGATAATTAAACGTAAGTTGATTAACGTCTTGTATAGTAACCCAAATTACTGACATGATTATACTAATCAAGAAGATACGAACATATCGATTCATACCTTCAACCTTTTTCTCCATCATAGTAGTAACAAGTGATTCCTTACTGCTTAATCGTACTAGAAAACGAAATAAATTATTCCCTATTACACCATTCCATCCAAACAAAAAAGCACACTACTTTTTTGAGTAATGTACTTTTTATTCTGATTAAGACGCAGGCTTTGTCTCAAATGTTGCTTGATTAAAACTAATAACCTTTCCTTTCGGGTCATTGTTTTCATACTGAACTGCAGTAATTGTATGACTACCTGTTTCCAGCGTCTTTTCTTTTAATTGTACTGTTGTCTGTGTTGTACTAGTTACTTGATGTTTATCTGTATACATTTGATCTACAAATATGAATGTTTCTTTATCACTTTGAAAATTAGAAAGTTCTAATTCAACTTGCTGAATTAAAGTATCCTTTTTGATGAATACAGTCGGTATATTTCCATTTTCAGAAGTACCATCTGGAGTAATAACTTTTACTTTCCCTTCTCCAATTGACATTGCGCCTTCAGGAAATACAACCATATTCTCATCACTTGCGTTTACAACTTGTTCTTCCTGTTTTGATTGCGCGTCCTCTTTTTCCTGTGGAGCACCGCAACCTACTAATAACAATACAGACAATCCAGTGATTATGAATTTTTTCAAAATTCATCCCCCCTGTCATTTGATTATAATTTATTATACAAAAATAACTTTTAAAACTTTTATGAACATATAGAAGCTTGCTCACGATTAATGTATCATACTTTCCTTAATAGAACATTAATTTTTTTTATGAAATAAATAGTAATTCCTTCTTATTTATCATTTTAGCCCAACAAATCGATATAATACCCGCTCCAAAATAAAAAGACATTGATATGTCCAATGTCTTTTTATTTTGCACTTTAAAAAACAAATGTTGTGATTTCTTCTACTTCTTTTCTTGGAAGTTTTTTTGGCTTATCTTTCGGAAATCCGAGTGAAATAACCATATTTATTTGTTTTTCAGGCTCAATTTGTAAATATTGGCGCAGTTCATCTTGAGCTAGCAATACTGGCCCTGTCATTGGACAAGTACCAAGTCCCTTTGCATGTGCAGCTAACATTAAGTTTTGTGCCGCTAAACAGCTACTCTTAATCCCTTCTTCTTCCCAAACTGAATCTGGAACAAAAGCAATGGGATCAAATATCTTTTCACGAAACTTTGATTCATATGGTGTTGCCAAGCATACGATTAATACTGGTGCCTCAGAGAAAGCTGTCGCATATGGTCCGAAAGAACGCGTAAGTAATTTCCCTGCTTTCTCTTCTCCATTATCTGTTGCTTTTGCCGCAAGTTTATGTAAAGCATCCCATGTCATTTGTTCAATTTCTTTAATCTTCTCTCGGTTCATAATGACCAAGAATTCCCACGTTTGTGAGTTCGTATCGCTCGGTGCATAACGAGCACAATCAATTATTTCTTTTATATCATTAGTAGATACTTCTTGTTCTGTGAACTTTCTAACACTTCGTCTTCCGTGAATTACTTCTTTAAAACCTTCATAATTCATACATTAAATCCCCTTTTTACAGCGTTTTCAAATCTTTTCCTACGCTTGAATTATATCATGAAAAAAAGCTGAAGGAATATCAGCTTTTTTCTTCAATATTAGTTCATAACTTTAAACAATCTAATACTTTCTTCATATGCCACTTGGAGTTTCTTTGTAATTGGTCCTCTTTCGCCGTTTCCAAACTGTTCATCACCAATTTGAACGACTGGGAATATTTCAAGCGGCGTCGCTGTAAAGAAGCACTCATCAGCCTCATATACTTCTTGTAATGAAAACTCTCGTTCCTCTACTTCGATATGTAACTCTTTCGCTAATGTAATAACATAGTGCCGCGTAATGCCCTGTAGAATGAAATTGTCAGCCGGATGTGTAATCAATTTATTATTTTTCACCATAAAGAAATTCGAATGACACCCTTCAGTCACAATGCCATCTCGTACTAATATTGCTTCTTGATACCCTTGTTCATTTATTTTATTTTTAATCATGATATTTGGTAAAAGATTTAATGATTTTATATGGCAAAACTTCCACCTGATGTCCTCTTCTACCGTTACCTTAATCCCTGCCTTCATTGAAGCAACTGGTCTTGGGAACGAAACAAGATTTGCAAAATATGTCGGTTGTAAATCTGATTCATATACATGATTGCGTGGTTGTGCACCTCTTGATATTTGTAAATATACATTCCCATCTTCTTGAAATTGATTTTTTTCAATCATTTGATGTAACTCTTCCACTAATTCTTCCTTCGTAAATGGTGGAATTAGTTTTATTTCTGCCATAGAGTTAAAGAATCGTTCCAAATGTAAATCTAATAAATGAGGCTTGCCATCGTATAGTCTAAATACTTCATAAATACCATCACCAAATTGGAAGCCGCGCTCTTCTAATGCGACCATCGGCTGTTCTTCCTTCGTATTAATCATTCTCCCATTAAACAAGATCCACTCTTTATGAGTAGCTTTCATTCTTCCCCACTCCTTTATCACATGATTGATTTTATTGTACAACTTATGTCACCCTTAAAGAAGGAATTTTCTGTATTTTCACGAACAAAAAATTCATCACTTCGTAAAAGTGATGTATTTTATCATTTATTTAAGGAAATATTTTTCAATATCATCTAACATAAGATTCGCAGCTTTAATACCGCCTGCTGTATTCCAGATTACTTCATCCACTTGGAATACTTTATTATTTTTAGAAGCCTGTAGTTGCTTAAAGAGTGGATCTTCTGTCCATTCCTTTGCTAACGAATTTCCTTCATTATTCTTATCTGCATCTTTATCAGACGTGAAATAAAATAAGTAGTCCCCGTCCATATTTGGAATTTGCTCTTTTGTAATTCCTTTTATCGCAAAATCATCTTTATCTTGTAATGGTGGTCGTTTAAATCCAATATCATTTAAAACAACTCCCGAGAATGAGTTTTTTTGATAAATACGAACATCACCTGGCACGAAACGAATAATAGAAACTTTAGAATTCAATTTATCGCCTAACTTCTCTTTCATTCCTTCAATACGTTTTTTATAATCATCAAGAGCTTTTTGCCCTTCTTTTTCTTTATTTACAGCTTTTGTATAAAGCGTAAAGTTTTCTTTCCAATCACCGCGTAATGTTTCTGCATAAACAGTTGGTGCGATTTCTTTTAGCTGATCATATATTTTTTCGTGACGCATTTTATTTCCGATAATTAAATCTGGCTTAAGCTTCATTACTGCTTCTAAATTAATATCACGTTCAGTTCCTACAACTTCCGTATTTTTTAATTCTTTCGCTACATGAGGGTACCATTCATCACCAGCACGTGGTTTCGTAGTCCCCACTGGCGTTGCGCCCACAGCTAGGAGAGCCTCTGCACCTTCATTTGTTAAAACAACAACAACTTTTTTAGGTGTACCATTTACTGTCGTTTCGCCCATTGCATGCTTGACCGTATATGAATCTTTTGCTTTAGCTGATATATCATTTTCTTTTTTCTCTTCTTTACTACATCCTGCAATTACAACCATGAGTATCATAATGCAGAACATAATTAGTTTTTTAGTATGTATCATATGTCCTCCCTAGATGAAATCGATTATCATTAACAATTAAAGATTAATGTATACTACATACATTGTCAATGTATATCAGAAAACTTTTTTAATATATACCATTTCGATTCTATTGGCTTTTCTAATGTTTCTTTTTAACATATAGTGTATAAGTATGAAAATTTATGTTGTTATTACAATGCGTATCTGAGTTATACATAACAAAGATACGCATCCATATTGCATTATCATTTTAATTCCTAATATTGAGTATACTTAATATACGATGGATCATTATATACCCACTGATTTCCACCAAGGTTTAACCAGCCATTTTCATTTATATATACTAAATAAGATTCTGGAGGATTTAATTGACGGATAACTGCAGATGTAGTTGATGGACCACTTCTTAAATTTACATTCATCCCTTGTATATATGCAACCCCAATCGGACTTCCATCACTATTGCTTGTCTTTACAAAATTAATGTAAGAAGGATCATTATACACCCATTGTCCATTCCCCAAATCTAACCATCCGTTACTTTCCTGATATACAACGTAAGATTCTGGAGAATTTAATTGACGAATAACTGAGGAAGAAGTTGATGGACCATTTCTTAAATTTACATTTTTCCCAAGGATATAAGCGATTCCCTTCGTTTGAGGTGTCGGTTGTGGGTTTGGAGGTTGTGGATTTGGAGCTACTCCAAAAATAGC
Organism: Bacillus sp. Root131; assembly: GCF_001429475.1. Classification (NCBI taxonomy): domain Bacteria; kingdom Bacillati; phylum Bacillota; class Bacilli; order Caryophanales; family Bacillaceae; genus Bacillus; species Bacillus sp. Root131. The sequence continues at coordinate 846,358 of NZ_LMJQ01000001.1, read as the reverse complement.
CGCTATTCCATTTGCATACGCTTGACTTAGATCTTCAATAAATTGTGGATTTTTTAATAAATTTGCATCAAACGTTGTATCAATAAAGGCAGTCTCAGTTAAAATTGCATCCATTGCGGTTTCTCTTAATACCGCATAATTTTCTTTTTTTGCTCCTCGATCACGAAGACCGTATTTTGTTAATACAGGATTTACTGCTGTATGCATCTTTTGTTGCTTTGCATATGCAGTGCTGCTGTTGGATAACGCATTATAAATATAGCTTTCAAAACCTGTACCCCCGCCGCTATTAATATGAAATGAAATAAAATAATCCGCACCAAAAGCATTAGCAATATTAGCACGTTCCGATAAGGAAATAAACACGTCACTATCACGTGTCATTTTAATTGTAATTGGGTAATTTACCGTTAAAATATCTCGAACGCGTCTAGCAATTTGAAGCGTTAAGTTTTTTTCTACTAAGCCATTACCAACAGCACCAGAATCATATCCACCGTGCCCTGCGTCTATAACAAGTTTCATTTTACTACCCCGCCCCTTTCTTGTAATATGTTAGCATTGCTACTCGTCCTATTTTATGTGAAATGTACAAGTTCTGTTACAATCACAAATAAAAAAAACGCCTTATGTAAGGCGGTTTCTATCATCTTGCTTTAACCAATTTAAAATAAATATATACGATTGATAGTGAATATAACGTATGCAAAATAAAATAAATAAAAGTACTATTCCAACACCACTATAAAGTAAACCGAACTTTAAAAAAACATTCACAAGTGGTGGAAAGTTCATTATATTTTGTAATGTACTAAGCATACAAAATATAATGAAAAAGACAGGGACGTATTGTAATTCATACGGCTTTCTTTTCTTAATCATTCTTTTCCGAATGATTATATGACATAGTTCTGCTACTATAAAGCACCCTCCAATTAATACAAGACCAGAAGTCATTGTCATACATCCACCTGCCTTATATTTATTGTATCGCATAAATAATCATCGTTATATTTTCTTCACATACGCTCCATCTTCTGAAGTAAAGCCAAAACTCTCTATGAAAGAATGCGCTTTTTCTGTTAATTCCTCTTGTAGCACTTTTATTTCTTTCACATTTCTTTGTTTCATCATTTCTTCAAATGTAAAATACGTATTTGTACCATAACCATAACCTTGGTAATCAAAATGAATAATTAGCTGTGATAAAACAGCTCGTTCCTCTTGAACACTATAATCTATTACACCAATATATGTATCATCAACTTTCACACAATACTGTACCTTTTTCTCACCTAAACTATGCGATTTAAACATTTCTTTAACAACGCTTTCATTTTCTATAGTAACTTTCTCAAACGTAATCATATGTTGTCCATCCTTTTACTATTATTGTATCAATAATACTTCCTATTTATGAAAAAAACCTTAAGACCGTATGCGATCTTAAGGTTTTTCTAATTACACTAAGCTATACGCACGTTTTGTTTCTTCATGGAACTTGTTCGTATCGTATTTATGCTCAACATAAATTTGGTGCCATACCATAAACGCAAGTACAGTCCAAATTTTACGGCTATAATCGCCTTTATCTGCACAATGTGCTTCCAGTAAGTTTAATACATACTGTTTGTCGATTAAATGCTCTGTCTTACTTTCGTTTATAATATTTATAGCCCAATCATGCATTTCGTCTTTTAACCAGTGACGAATTGGTACTGGGAATCCAAGTTTTTTACGATCTAATACGTGATCTGGAACGATTCCGCGTGCTGCTTCACGTAAAATAGCTTTCGTAGTTCCGTTAGCAATCTTAAGTTCAGTTGGAATTTTAGATGCAACATCGAATACTTCTTTATCTAAGAACGGTACACGAAGTTCTAATGAGTTTGCCATTGTCATTTTATCAGCTTTTAATAAAATGTCACCGCGTAACCATGTGAACATGTCAATGTACTGCATTTTACTTACATCATCATAATCTTTAATCTCGTTATACAATGGTTTCGTGATATCCATATAGTTAACACTTTCATTGTAATACTTCATTAATTCAGCTTTTTCTTCTTCACGGAAGATTTTCGCATTTCCATAGTAACGCTCTTCAATTGGTGTACATCCACGCTCTAGGAAGCTCTTACCTTTAAATCCTTCTTTAAGAGCACCACTCAATGCTTTTAGAACACTCTTACCTGGGCTAGGAATGTAAGAGAACATTTTTAGTGAGTTTGGCTCACGGTAAATGTTATAACCACCAAATAGCTCGTCTGCGCCTTCACCTGAAAGAACAACTGTTACATGTTTACGTGCTTCTTTAGCAACGAAGTACAATGGTACAGCTGCTGGATCAGCTAAAGGATCATCCATATGCCAAATGATTTTTGGGAACTCATCCATAAATTCTTTCGCTGAAATGAATACGTTATGGTTTTTAACGCCTAATTTCTCAGCAGTTTCTTTTGCAACATCAACTTCACTGAAACCACGTTGCTCAAAACCAACAGAGAATGTTAAAAGATTTGGATTCATTTCTCTTGCAATAGAAGCGATGATAGATGAATCGATACCACCAGATAAGAATGAACCTACTGGTACATCACTACGCATATGCACTTTTACTGAATCATATAGTACATCACGAATTGCTTGGATATGCTCCTCTTTCGTTGCACTTGAAGCATTGAAATAAGGTTTCCAGTAGCGATGGATTTCCATCTCTTTACCGATTTCTTTTACGAAATAATGACCAGGCTCGATTTTATTAACATCAATTGTTAATGTTTCTGGCTCTGGGCCATATTGGTACGTAAAATAATGTTGTAGTGACGTTGGATTAACGCCTTTATCTTCCATCACATGCATAATACTTTTCTTCTCAGATGCGAAGAATGTAGTATCACCTTGCTGTGCGATGTATAGAGGTTTAATACCGAAGTGGTCACGTGCACCGAAAAGTTTCTTCTCTTCACGATCCCAAATCATAAATGCAAACATACCACGAAGGTAGTCTACACATTTTTCTTTCATATGTGCATACAATGCAATAATAACTTCTGTATCAGATTGCGTTGCAAACGTTGCACCTTTTTCAAGTAACATTTCACGTAATTCTACATAGTTGTAAATTTCACCATTAAAAATAATTACATATCGATCATTTTCATAAGTTAGCGGCTGATGTCCTGCCTCTAAGTCAATGATACTTAAACGGCGGAAGCCAAATTGTACATGTTCATCACGAAAATATCCTTCGTCATCTGGACCACGGTGGAAAATCATCGTGTTCATATTTTCAAATTGATGTTTTTCTGTTTCTGAAAACTCTCTAGGGTTTTCACATAAACATCCTACAAAACCACACATACTTCTTACCCTCTTTCGGTTTTCATTCTGTTTCTATACTACTATATCAACCCTATTTATACTAGCATAATCAACTGAATATGGCGACCAAAAACTATAAAAAAATCACTCCATTTCACATTTTTAACAATTTTTTATGAAAACATGAAAACTAGGCACTCACCTTTCTCCGCTTTTGTCATATGATATTGCAAATTGATTTCTAGGAGGGAATACCATGAGTGAAGAAAAAAAAGATTCTTCTCGCCCACCGGTTCGTAATTACTTAAAGCAAATTGATGATTTCTTCGAGCAAACACCTCTTCGCAATGTAATCGCTGATTTAAATCATTTTTTCCAAAAAGGAAACCGTTTATTAACATTCCCTGTAGATTTATATGAAGTTGGTGAAGAACTCGTTGTTACAGCTGAACTACCAGGTATACAAAAAGAGCAAATCCAAATTGAAATACAAAGTGAATACTTAAAAGTCTCTGTAAAAGAAGAGATACTCGAAGAGGAAGAAGAAACATCCCATAACTATTATCGCCGAGAACGTTCCATTTCAGAAGCATCAAGATTGATTAAGTTGCCGTATTCAATTAATAAAAAAGCAGCAAAAGCTTCTTATCAAAACGGCGTATTAGAAATTCGGGCGCCGAAACTTCCCCAACAACATGACATTTTATCCATAGACTAATGCAAAAAAAATAAGGGTGCTATGCACCCTTATTTTTAATCCACTAATCGCTTCATATCACGTATAATGTCTTCGTATGGCGTATTACTAATGCCACTATACTTTTTCATTACTTTTCCGTTTTGATCAATTAAATAAAATGATGTACCATGCATGACCTGACCGTTCTCCGGCTTATCTACAAGTGATTGGAAATTATCTTTTGAAAACTTTGTAATATCTTCTAACGAATATCCCGTTAATAAATTCCAGTTACTAGTATCCTCTGTAAACTTTTGAATAAATGCTTTCAGATTTTCTGGTTTATCAAGGTCTGGATCTACACTAAATGAAACAAACTGAACGTCTATCTTCTCTTCTTTTGCCATCTTTTGCAGCTTGGCCATATTTGCAGTCATTGGTGGACAAACTGTTTGACAATTTGTGAACATAAAATCTGCAACCCAAACTTTCCCTTTTAAATCTTTTGTACCAAATTGCTTTCCATCTTGATTTGTAAATTGGAAAGTTTCTAAATCCCAATTCAATGGTTTACGAAGCTTTGAACCTGATCCACTACATCCAGCAAGTACAAAGAGACAAAATACAACCATAAGACCAATTATTTTTTGATAACGCTTCATTTATAAACCTCTTTTCTCTATCCTAAATTTAAATAGGTTATGTTTATAATAACAAAAGTTAACACTACGAGAAAATTGTTTACTACATTTGTTCACGAAATCGTACGAATTTACGTATGTTACTTCTTTATTTCAAGCGAATTACTAGACAAAATATATTTTTTTACTATTATTTCTATAAATAGAAGTGATAAAACTATTTTTATTGTTACTTTTGTAAATACCTTTCCCTATTTTTTAACAATTCCTTAAACATTAATCCATGTTTTACACTGTATTCCTTAACAACATTTCGGTACAATACAAATACAACGATTTTAAATGAGGTGATGTTCATGGCAAAGCGCTATGAAAATATGGATAATGTTAGTACAAAAAAATCAATTCGCTCTTTTTTACGCTGGCGTAAAGAACGAAAGCAAAACAAAAAAGATTTTTCTTTCTTAGTAGAACAATCACCCGTTAAACAAAGTGCATTTTTGCAAAGTAATGTAAAAAAAACGACTGTCACATGGATTGGGCATTCTACTTTTCTTATCCAAACGAATGGACTTAATATATTAACAGATCCAGTATGGGCCAATAAATTAAAGCTAGTTCCAAGACTTACAGAACCTGGACTCTCTATAGAAGCACTACCTAAAATTGATATTGTCCTTATTTCACATGGTCATTATGATCATTTAGATTTTTCAACTCTTCGTCAGTTGAATGATGATGTTCTATACCTTGTACCTATCGGATTAAAAAAATTATTTACTCGTAAGAAATTTAAACATGTAGAAGAGTATAAATGGTGGGAAAGTACGATAATTAACGAAGTTTCTTTTCACTTCGTACCTGCTCAGCACTGGACGAGAAGATTCTTATTTGATATGAATACGTCTCACTGGGGGGGATGGATTATTGATAATGAAACGACTATGGAAACCATATATTTTTGTGGCGACAGTGGCTATTTCCAAGGTTTCAAAGAAATTGGTGAACGCTTTTTAATTGATATTGCTCTTATGCCCATTGGCGCTTATGAACCAGAATGGTTTATGAAAGTATCTCATGTTTCACCTGAAGAGGCTGTGCAAGCTTATTTAGATTTAAACGCTACTCATTTTATACCGATGCATTACGGAGCATTTGCACTCGCCGATGAAACACCTCGTGAAGCAATAACTAGACTTCGAAATAATTGGAATTTGCGCATGTTACCATGGGAACAACTGCATGTACTCTTTTTAGGCCAAACTTTTATTTATAGTAACGCAACAAATGATAAGCAAATAAATGAAAAAATTGAAACTTTACATGTGTAACGTAGCGACTGATTTTCTACATCTAACATATAATATAGAAAATCCTATAGTGAAGGTTTTTACGGACAGCCCGTTACCTAACCTCTTTGCTCCAGCTAAATTTTGAGGTGGGAGTTTTACTGTCCGCAAATTGCGGGATAAAGGGTGTTTTCTATGAATAGATATTTACAGACTCGCTATATCATTAGCGGTAGTGCCTGTATAGCTCTTCTTATTTCTTACTTTCTATTTACATAAAAAAGCTACTTGAAATATATTTTCAAGTAGCTTTTTTATTACTCTGCTAAATACATAAATCCGATTGCACCCGGACCTGTATGAGTACTAATTATAGGCGTTGTATAGAAAATTTCTGATTGAGCAAACCCACTCACTTTTTCAACCGCCGCTTTCATACTTTCAGCTAAAGGAATTGCTTTCGCATGTGGAATTGCAACAGCCTTTACAACTTTTCCAGCTGTATCTTGCTCAAATAACTTAGCTAATGTTTTTACAATTTGGCCTTGGCTACGAACTTTCGTTACAGGATTATAAACACCGTCTTCAAGACTAGCAATTGGCTTTATATTAAGCAGCGAACCGATAAACGCTTTTCCTTTACCGATACGTCCACCCTTCACTAAGTTTTCTAATGTATCTACTACTACATATAAACGAGTATTCTTTCTTACTTCATCTACACGTTTTAAAATTTCTTCTAGTGAGCGCCCTTCATTTGCCATTTTTGCAGCTTCAATTACTTGATATGCTAAAGCATGTGTAATAAATTGAGAATCAACAACTGTTACTTTTGTATCGGTCATTGATGCAGCACTATTTGCAGTTGCTACAGTACCACTCATTCCACTTGTCATATGAATGGAAAGTACTTCACTTCCATCTTCACCTAACTTGTTATACATTTCTACAAATGTACCCATTGCTGGTTGCGATGTTTTTGGTAATTCCTCTGATTTAAGCATTTCTTCAATAAATTCATCTGGTTGTAGATCAACGCGATCTAAATATGTTTGTCCATTTACAGAGATTGATAATGGTAGAACATGAATGTCATACTTCTCGATTACTTCTTGTGATAAATCTGCCGTTGAATCTGTTACAATTTTAATTTTTTGCATATTATATTCTTCCCTTTCCAATACGCTCTCCTTGTTATTATACTAGTATTCCCATTGCTTTCAACAATTTGGAACGAAATTTCATCAAATTAATTATATTTTTATATCTAAAATGAAAAAGACAGAGCTCCTAACCCTGTCTCTACTCTATATCATGCATTTTTTTCAAGAGTATTTGTTTTATATACATTTAAATAATCATTCCACTTCAAACAATTTTGTAAATATTCACGGAAAGAATATGCAAATCTTGGATGTTTTTGTTTTTGAATTTTTGCAATAAATAATTGAAGACGAGACTGAATTAGAAACGATAATGGATGCTGCGCCTGTAGGACAGGGATTTCGAATATTTTAATACAATCCCCTGTTGAATGAGTGAAATAAAAACTTTTCGTAATCACAATATCAATCCTCTTTTTCATTGGATTTTTGAACTTCCTCTACTTTGCGTTGTAACACGTTGTTTAACGTGGAGTAAAATCAGACTTATATGATTTCTGTAGTCCTTATGGCTAGAAGATTTATACTCTATTCATCTCCACCTAATCCATCTTCCCATCCTAAATATCTCCGAGACGGGAATCTCATTATCCATCAATTGTTTAATACATTTAGTATAAGCTTATAAAAGCGCAAAGTTTGTCTAAATTTTGGAGATTCTATAATTTTTTTCTTCTATATATTGTATACGTTTATAGCTATAGTATAACCAATAAATAAAAAAGTGCCTTTATAACGAGGCACTTTTCGACTGCATTTCTTCTCTTTTCTTTTTCCTCTTACTAACAACCTTTGATAAAGCAATACTTACTTCATAAATACAAATAAGCGGCACCGCAACTAAACTATGAGATAAAAAGTCAGGCGGTGATATACAAGATGCAATGATAATCAGTGCTACGTAAGCATATCTTCTTATTTTTATTAAAAATTCCGCCGTAAGTATTCCAATACTAGTTAAAAACATTACAACGACTGGTAATTCAAAAATCACAGCAAATGGGACTGTTAAATTAAGTACAAAATGAAAATACTTTTCTGTCGTAAACATCGTATTAAACATTTCATTACCTATCGTAGTTAAAAAGTGAAATAGAAATGGCATTACAATAAAGTATCCAAAACATAAACCTGCAATAAATAATATAGACAATACCGGTATATACATTATTGTCATCTTTTGTTCATTTGGATGTAAACCCGGTTTTACAAATAACCAAATTTGTATAGCAGCAAAAGGAATTGTACAAACGATAGCAAATACTGTAGCAATCGAGAAAAAAATCCACAATACATCACTTGGACCGAGAACAGTTAATTTCATTGGTAAATCTTTTACAAGCCAAAAATAAATATCCTTTGTAAAAGTAAATCCGATAATTAAAAATAGTACAAAGGATAACACCGTATATATTACTCTTTTTCGAAGCTCAACAATATGTTCTACTACGCTCATTTCCCGATCTTCCAACTCGTTCACCACACTTTATTTATCCATTACAAGGAAAATACATTACATTTTTTCTTTCTTTTCCTTTTCTTGAAATGCGTCATCTGTCAATTCTTTCGTTGATTTTTTAAACTCTTTTAACGTTTCCCCTAAAGCCTTCCCGATTTCCGGCAATTTTTTAGGCCCAAATAAAATGAGTACTGCTACTAAAATTAAAATTAACCCTGGAAAGCCAATATTTGAAAACATTTCCCCATCCCCTTTATTAGTAGTTTCCTTGTCCTACTATTACATAATTTTATTTTGTCAAAAAAGTTTGAAAACGTCAACAAATCCATTGCCTTTTGTCAAAAAAATTCAAAAATATAATCAATTATACAAATTTCATTTTCTATTGCCCTTGTGTATGATATGGTAAGGGAAATGACATATTATTTCATGATAGTAGAAAGGATTTGCATTATGACTGAAAAAATGACACGAATGACCCAATTTGTAAAAGAAGAAATTGCAAATGCAATTACACATGGTATCGGTGCCATTTTAAGCATCCCTGCCTTAATCATATTGATTATTCATGCTTCTAAGCACGGTACCGCATCAGCTGTAGTTGCATTTACTGTTTATGGTGTAAGCATGTTCTTACTGTACTTGTTTTCAACATTGCTACACAGCATCCATCATCCTAAAGTTGAAAAAATATTTACTATTTTAGATCATTCAGCCATTTACTTATTGATTGCTGGCACGTATACTCCTTTTCTACTTATTACACTTCGTGGCCCATTAGGATGGACGTTACTTGCTATTATATGGACACTTGCAATCGGAGGTATCGTCTTCAAAATTTTCTTTGTACGTCGCTTTATAAAGGCATCAACTTTATGTTACATCATTATGGGCTGGCTCATAATCGTTGCCATTAAACCACTTTATGAAAATCTAACTGGACATGGTTTTTCACTACTTTTAGCAGGTGGAATTTTATATTCTGTCGGAGCTATATTCTTCCTTTGGGAAAAGCTACCTTTCAACCATGCCATATGGCACCTGTTCGTTTTAGGTGGTAGTGCGATGATGTTCTTTTGTGTACTCTTTTATGTCTTACCTACAGCATAATAAAAAAGGTTTCAGCTTACTATAAGCTGAAACCTTTTTTACTACTTATGTAATTGTGATGCGATAACTTCCTGTGTATGCTTCGTTAATTCTTTAATATCCATATTCGCATAATCTTCAGGTGTAATCGGCTTAGAAATTGTTACTGTTGCATGAGCTGGCTTCATACGATTTCCATTCGCTTCAAACATCTTATATGTACCATCTAACGTTACAGGTAAAATTGCTACACCTGACTTTACTGCAAGATGAAAACTACCAGCCTTAAACTCTCCAACTTCGCCACCCTTACTTCTTGTCCCTTCTGGGAAAATTACGATAGAATGTCCATTCTTTAATAGCTCGATTCCATCTTTAATTGCTTTAAGAGATTGACGACGATCGCTACGATCCATAAATACACAATTCATAAGTTCCATCCAAGTTGGCACAACTGGGAACTTTTTAATTTCTGCTTTTGACACGAATCCAATTGGTTTATTTAAGTAACCTAGTAAAACAGGGATATCCATATTACTTTGGTGATTACTTACAACTAGTACCGGCTTGTCTTTCGGAACATTTTCAAGCCCTTTCACTTCTACTGTCCCTCCAGCTACACGTACCATTTTCTTACCAAACCAATTTGTCGTTTTGTACACAGCATTATCTTTTTCTTTTGGCGCCATCGTATTTACTTGTCTTTTAAGACGCCACATTCTCGGTGTAATCGCAATTACGATTAAAATTAAATAAAAGATTTTAAAAAACGTTTGAATCATACAGAACCCCCACCTATTATCATTCCGACCTTCATTATACTAGACAAACGAAGGAAAAAGAAGAAAAAAAGTCCAAACATCAAGTGTTTGGACTTTTTAAGGCATTCTATATTAGAAACGTTTTGCTAATTCACGAGCATTAGCAATTGCTGCTTCTTTAATTTCTTGTGCTTTTTCAGGGTTTGCATTCATACCTTCAACTGCAATATATTCAGTTTCATTTACTCCGACAAATCCTAATACAGTTTTTAAGTGATTACGACCGAAGTCTACAGCTGCGTATGCTCCTTCAGAATATACGCCACCTGTTGCTTGAATGTGAAGTGCTTTTTTACCTTCTAATAAGCCAACTGGACCATTTTCAGTATATTTGAATGTTTTACCTGCGATTGCTACGTTATCTAAGTATGCTTTTACTACTGGTGGATAGCTAAAGTTCCACATTGGAGTTACGAATACATAACGATCTGCATGCATAAATGTTTCTAAGTTTGTGTTCATTGCTGCTACTTTTTGTTGTTGAACTTCAGTTAAAGTTTCAAAACCTTCACCTGCTGCAAATTTACCCCAAGCACCAAATACATCTGCATCGATTGCTGGTACAGTAGTATTGAATAGATCAATTGTTACAACTTCGTCTTGTGGATGCTCGTTTTTATAAGCCTCGATGAAAGCTTCCCCTACTGCCATTCCGAAAGAACCTTCTGCTGAATTTGGATTTGCTGTGATAAATAGTACTTTTGTCATTGTATTCTCTCCCTTTTTTCTCTTTATCTTTAATTCAAGATTTATTTTTCAAAAGTTAATAACTTACCTTATGTAAGTATAATACAAAAAGTTTTAATTAATGTCAATAAAAAATAGCTACTTTTTTTTCGTAAGTTAATGATTTATTTTGTTTCTTTAAAATTTAGTATACAGATATTAAGACTCCTCATACAAAAAGGCTATCTCTATAATTTATAGAGATAGCCTTTTATTACATATTATTTTTGAAAAACATGTTTTACTTTTTCAGCTGGAATGTTACTTCCACCTCTACCTTTTACATCTTCAATCATCATTGTAATGACCATATCTGGTGAATTCAAATCAAATGCAGCGAACCAGCCTAGTTCTTTTCCTTCGGCCTCTTTGGATACTTTTAATTCCGCTGTACCTGTTTTTCCAGCAAGAGTCATTCCATCAATTTTAGCAATTTTCCCTGTACCATCCGGATCATTAATTACTTTCGTCATAGCAGTTTTTAATATATCCTGATTTCCTTTAGAAATTACATTTTCTTTCCAAGCTTTTGGTTGTTTATCTGTTTTAATAATATACGGTGATGGAATCGTTCCATCATTTACAATTGGCGCATACGTTAAAGCTAAATGAAGAGGAGTCATTAATACTTGCCCTTGTCCATATCCTGTATCTGCCATTTGAATATCATTTTTAATACCGTCATTTGCAATTTTAGAAGCAGGGAATCCATATTCAATTGGTAATTTTTCATCGAATCCGAATTTTTTCGCTTCACTCATAAACTTGTCTTTTCCGATTTTCAATGCTTCTTGTGCGAAGTAAATATTATCCGAGTATTTCATCGCCTTATCAAAATCAATCGGATTTGCATCTTTCACACGCGTTACATAATAATTACCCCAAGAAGAATCTTTTGTCCATTTTAATCCTTCAATTTTTAACTCTTCTTTTGGATCAATCGTTTTCGTTTCAAGACCAATTGCAGCTGTAATTGGTTTAAATACAGAACCTGGTACCGATAATTGTGTAAAGCGATTCGTCATCGGTTTTTTCGGATCATTATTCCAAGCTTCGCGTTGTGCTTTCGATGTTCCTCGTGCAATTAAATTCGGATCATATGCTGGACTACTTACTAGTGCAATTGTTTCTCCACTTTTCGGATTAATTGCTGCACTTGAACCAGCTTCGCCCTTCATTTCATTGTACGTTTTTTCTTGAACAGCACTATCAATAGTTAAAGTTACGTTTTCTCCATCAACAGCATCTGTTTTTGCCAAGTTTTTAATTTCTTTTCCTTGTGCATCTTCTACAAAGACACGGCCACCTTTTTTACCGCGTAGCTTTTCCTCTAATACTTGCTCTAAACCAGCTTTACCAACTGGATCATCAGCTTGATAGCCTTTCTTTTGAAGCGTTTTTAAATCTTCAGCATTTACCTTTCCGATATAACCAGTTAGATGAGCTGCCGCTTCCCCTAATGGATATGTACGAACATTTACAGGTTTTGTTGAAACACCTGCTAAATCAATGTACGTATTTTGCGTTGCCCCTTCAGGCAAAATTCCAATTGGTACGAGATACCCTGGTTTTACCCATTTAGCAGCTAATTTTTGATCAATTTCTTCTACAGTCATATTTAACAACTTCGCTACTGTCTCTTTCGTTTGCGGAGCAGTATCGTCTAATTTTTCTGGAACTATTCCAATTTCAGAAGCTTTCCCATTCGTTGCAAGACCTTTTCCATTACGATCGTATATTTCACCACGTTTTGGCTGTGTTGTCTGCATACGCACTTTACTATCTTTCGTCATACCAGGGAAAATAAAATCAGGAGTCCAATCTATTTTCCAAGATTCTTTATCTCCATCTTTTTCTTTCACCATTTTTGCTTCATGGCCAAAAGTAATTTTACCACCAACTGTATCCATGCTTACTTTAAAAGGAACAGGGCCTTCATCTTTTTTATCTTCTTTTACTTCCCCTGTTTCTACCTTTAAGTCTTTTACTTCGATACCAGAATAAATTTTTTCATATTTCTCAGTAAACTCTTTCTTTGAAATATCTTTTTTTGCATTTTTTGATAGTTGATCATACATATCTGCAAATTTTTGTTTATTCCATGCTTTTACATATGTATCAAACGCTTCTTGTGGTTTTTCTTCTTTACCGCATCCAACTAACATGAATGTTAAGCAAAGAAAAAGAATCCCCCATATCTTTCTCAATCCATTCTCCTCCTCTTTCTATATTAGTAATTTTGAAAATTTTAGCATTTTTTACATGCTACCTATCATTATAGCACTATCGAATCTCATCTATAAACTTATATTGGTGAATATAAATAAAAAGATTGATGCGAATTCTCACATCAACCTTTTTTATTATTGTTGTTTCTCATATACATGGTAATAATACGTATACGGGTTTTGTTCATCCGTTAAACCTTTTTCCACAAAAATCTCTTTCCAATTTGTCATATCCATTTCTGGGAAGAATGTATCTCCTTCAAATGCATAATGGATTTTTGTTATATACAATTTGTCTACATAAGGTAAAAAGAGATCATAAATTTGCGCCCCGCCAAAAATAAAAATCTCTTCTTCATTTTTACATAGTTCAAATACTTCTTCTACAGAATGAACAACTTCACATCCTTCAACGTGATATCCTTCATTACGAGTTACAATAATATTACGTCTTCCAGGCAGCGGTCTACCAATCGCTTCATAGTTCTTTCTTCCCATAATAAGCGGGTGACCCATCGTTGTTTTCTTCACGTATTGTAATTCACTCGGTAAACGCCAAGGTAAATTATTATCTTTACCAATTACTCTATTTTCGTCCATTGCGACCATAAATGAAACAATCATTTTTTCATCTCCTCTACAATTATACTGCAACCGGTGCTTTAATTGCTGGATGCGGATCGTATCCTTCAATCGTTAAATCTTCCATTTCAAAATCGAAAACAGATTTCACATCTGAATTTAATGTAAGTTTCGGGAACGGACGTGGTTCACGTGCCAATTGCTTTTCTACTTGTTCAAAATGATTTGTATAAATGTGTGCATCTCCAATTGTATGAACAAATTCTCCTACTTCAAGACCACATTCATGTGCAATTAAATGTGTTAGTAGTGAATAACTTGCGATGTTAAATGGAATTCCAAGGAATATGTCACCACTTCTTTGATATAACTGACAAGAAAGTTTTCCGTCCGCTACATAAAACTGGAATAATGTATGACAAGGCGGTAATGCCATACTCGGTACGTCTTCAGGATTCCAAGCAGAAACGATTAAACGACGTGAGTCTGGTGTTTTTTTAATCATTTCAATTACATCTTTTAATTGATCAAGTGTCTCACCGGCTGTCGTTTTCCAAGCACGCCACTGTTTACCGTATACGTCTCCTAAATAACCATATTTATTTGAGAAATCATCATCTTCTAAAACGTTCTTTTTAAACAATTCCATTTGCTCATCGTACTGTACTTTAAATTCTTCATCTTGTTGTGAGCGAAGACCAAAATCAGTCATGTCAGGACCAGTATACTCGTCACTTTCCACCCAGCTCTTAAATGCCCATTCATTCCAAATATTATTATTATGCTGCAATAAATAGCGAATATTTGTATCACCTTTCATAAACCAAAGTAGTTCACTTGCTACAAGGCGAAATGGTACTCTTTTTGTCGTTAATAAAGGAAATCCTTTACTCAAATCAAAACGCATTTGATATCCAAATACAGATACAGTTCCTGTCCCTGTACGATCTTCTTTCTTCGTACCATGTTCCATTACATGGCGGCATAAATTTAAGTATTCATTTTCAGCATGTTTCATATGTAGGAAAACCTTCTTTCAATCGTATATGCAATTTATCATAACATGAAAAATGGTAAAGTTAATAATCCTAATTAATAAAATTTCTCCCACTAATTCTTACAAAATTATTAACTTTCCAAATTTAAAAAGGTTTTCATTTTCTATTACCGAAAGTATAGTGCGGTAGAACAAAATTTATATTTGGAGGTTAGAAGTATGTCTAAATTCGGAACGCCTGTTATGACTTCTTTACAAACAACGGTTGAAAAAATGATGAAGGATTTAAATGTTCCTGGTGCTGCTGTCGCTGTAATAAAAGACGGTGAAGTTATTATTTCAGAAGGTTTCGGCTATCGTAATATAGAAACAAAAGAGGCTGTTACACCGCATACTCGATTCGCAATCGGTTCCTCAACGAAAGCTTTTGGCACACTTTCATTAAGTTTGTTAACACAACAACAAAAATTTAATTGGGATAGTCCTGTCCAGTCTTTTATACCTAACTTCTCTTTATCTGAAGTACTTGCTAGCTCACAAGTTACCGGACGAGATTTAGCTTCTCATCGAACCGGTGTAAGCCGTCATGAGGCTCTTTGGTATAGCTCTTCCTTATCTCGAAAAAATCTCGTTGAAAAAATAAAACATTTACCACTTGATGCGCCGTTCCGAACAGCGTTTCTATATAACAACTTAATGTATACAACAATCAGCTACATTGTGGAAAATATTACAAATCAAACGTGGGAACAATACGTTACAGAACATATTTTAGAGCCTTTAAATATGAATCAAACAAACTTCTCTGTTACAGATTCACAAACTACAGATGATTATGCTTTACCTTACGTTGAAAATGAAGGTAAAATAAAAGAAGTTCCATTCCATAACATCGATACAGTTGGAGCTGCTGGGTGTATTAATTCTACAATTGAAGATATGGCAAATTGGGTCCTTCTTCACTTAAACAAAGGTAAATTTGGAAATCATGAATTAATCTCCTCTGAATTATTACAACAAATGTATACACCACATAATTCCATTCCAGATCAACCAGTTTTATCACTTCCTGAATCTCCATTAAATAGTTACGGTCTTGGTTGGTTTATTAGCGCTTACCGTGGTAATAAGGTAATTCATCATGGCGGTAATATTGATGGGTTTTCAGCACTTGTTTCATTCATACCAACAGAAAACATAGGCCTTGTCATTTTAACGAATGCTGGAGGAACATTACTTCCTACTTATCTCGCTAATCAAATTTATGACGAACTACTTGAATTAGAATCCATTGATTGGCATAAACGTGCTGTAGAAGATACTGAGAAAATGAAGGAAATGATGAAAGAAGCAACTGAATCGCTTCCTGAACAAATTAAAGGGACTACACCTTCTCACAAGTTAGAGGATTATACTGGTACTTTTGAACATCCTGCATACGGAACATTACAAGTATACAAACAAGATGATTCGTTATTTGTACAATTTATGGAGATGAAGGTTCAATTGCACCATCATCACTACGACATCTTCTCTGCAAAAATTGACTTATTCCAAATGAAAATGAGTTTATTATTCGCTTATGAAATGAATGTGAGTGGTGAATTCCCATCTCTTCAGTTACATGTGCCAGCTATGTTAAGTACTCAGCCGCTGACATTTAAGAAAATCAAATAATTATTTTGATGGTAAAAAATAAAGGTAGGTGCGAATCACACCTACCTTTTCTATTTCATATCCATCTTATCTGGTTGAAACCAAATCGGCTTCAATAGTTCAAAGTTTTTATGATCTTCTAATACAATATGAAGACGCTCTAACGTATCCTCCAACATATGCGGTGCTGCTCGTAATGTCCAGACAACTGATGAGAAAACTGTCATGCCAACGTACACCGCATATAATTTCCAGAACTCCTCTGGTATTCTCTCATTAAAGTATCCTTCTATTTGTCCGATTGAATATGGAATACTAATGTCTCTTGCAAATAGTGCAATTTTTACGAAATCATGCAGTGGGTCGCCCCAGTCATAACCATTAAAATCAACTACACCTACATATCTCCCATCCCGTACAATTATATTTTCTAAATGAAAATCATCGTGTTGAAATCGATTTGGGCGATCCTTTACATACATTTCATTTTCATCTATAAACTTAATAATTTTATCATCATTTTCAATTTTAATTCCGCATGTTTTATACGCCTCTAAATATTTCCTATGTTTTTTCATTGCTCTTTCATACCACGGAAGTATATTCTTAGGAGCTTCAAGTGTATGCATTTTCGCTAAATCTTTTCCTGCCTCTATGCCAATATCATATTGTTCTTTTGGTGAATACGTAGACAATAGTCTCTTCGCATCTTCCCCTTCTAAATATGAAAAAATACTATAGCATACACCTTCTTCTTCCAATATACCTATTTCAATTGGCCTTTGTGCCTGTACGTTACATTTTACCATTTCATTTAAAATTTGAAACTCTATTTTCTTTCTTTCATACTCTTTTATATCGCCTGTCCGAAATAAATATTTTTCATTATTCGCACTCATAATTATATATTTCTTGTCAGGCGAAAAACCTTTAGAAATTTCTTTAATATCCACTGCATCTTTTACAATTTGTATATTGTTTTGCTGCGCTGTAATTATCTTCATATCTATTCCCCTTACATTTCTGCCTTTGGTGTATAGGCAACTTCTACAATAAATCCATTCGGATCGTAAAAATCAATCGTATAGTAACCTTCCGAATAATGATTCATTTCAATTGGACCACGTATTACCTTCACTTTCGTACTAGAAAGAAAATCTGCTACTTCATCAACTACTTCTCTATGAATAGCTTGATAACAAATATGTCTAGGCCCTAACGTCCTTACGATTTCCTCATCTACTTCTTTAAAATATATTTCACTTTCTCCTGTGCTATATGCTACTTCATTTAACTTTCTCCATCCAATTATGGAAAACAACTTATTATAAAAAGAAATGGACTCCTCCAAATTCGCTACCCAAAATTCAATATGATGAATGCCTGCTCGAAGTGTATTCATATTAAGAATACGCTCCTTGTACTACTTCCACAATTTCCATCGGCTTATGAACCATATAATCTGGTGCATCTTTTTTCACTGTTTCAATGACATCATATCCCCAAGATACCCAAATCACGTTCACTCCAGCCTTTTTACACGCTGCTACATCTCGCTGTTCATCACCAACGTATAACATATCCTGCTCTGTTATCTTTTTCGATTTTAAAAATCTTTTTATCATTTTATCTTTACCAAACAGATTTTTAGAACAATACACTTCTTGTATATTTTCTATATCATTCTTGTGTAAAAATGCCCGAATATGCTCTTCTGAGTTAGATGATATAACCGCAATACCGTATCCTTTTTTATATAGTTCATCTAATACATCCTTCATCCCATGAAATAAAACAAGATCTTTTATAGCAGGCTGATATAATTTATAAAACTCCAACGCTAATATCGGTAATTTATACAGTGGTACATCGAGTTGTTTACATCTCTCTGGCATCGTTAATTTACGTAAATGTTCAATTTCTTCTTCCTTTACCGTTTTATATCCGTGCTTTTCAGCAATTTGATTATAAATTGGTACAAATATATTTTGCGAATCTACTAATGTGCCATCAAAGTCAAAAACAATGTATTTTTGCATCTCCATACTCCTTTTACTTCTTTTTTCTAAACCTATGTTATTCAACAACATAGTTGTCTGTCCCTTCTATAAACATAAAAAAGAACAAGATTTTCTCTTGTTCTTTTTAAGACAACCATTTCGGCGGTACATTTGTATTCCAATAAATATTTCCTAACTCATGATGTCCAGAGTATCCATCATCAAAACGGTGATAATGGAAATTAAAATAATAACCATCTTGCGGCGGATGATCTCTTCTTACATGGAAACGCAATAAATCATTTCCTGATTTCGTATCGTAGACGTGAAAAATCTTTTCATTATTTCCACCAGCTGGTTTTTGAGAAATCGCTAATGATTGTAGTGAGTCTTCTGGTACATCACTAGCAAGCTCAGCAATTGCCTCTTCAATTTTCGGTAATATTACATCTTTAAATTCATCTTCAATTACTGGACCAATTTTAGTACCAAACTTTTGCATCGACTGCTTCTCTGCTTCTTGCATTGCATAAGTAATAAAAGTATCGGTGGTTAACCTGTCATTCGTTTCTTCATATGTATAGGACGTGCTCTCCAAACTTTGTTGCCCAGCTGTGCTCGTAGGCTTGTCCGCAGCTTTGGCATTATCAAGCAATATGGAAGGAGGCGTCACTAAACCAAATGTAAATACGGTAATTAATGCGACTAAGGTTTTTCTAAACCAATTTGGCATTTATGTTCCCTCCCCTTTCACTCATTATTTTTTATATAACGGTGGTTTCTTCTATTATACAAAATGATTATAATTTTTGCACTTTACAATTTTGTTAACGTTCACATATTTTTCACTTGAATATGAAATTGTAAGATTTCATACAATATTAATACCACAATATTGAGGAGGCACTTGAATGACTTTAGATGTCATGTATTCCGCCGCAAGCATACTCGTTTTAGTATATTTTATTTATCAATGTGTTACAGACTAGAAAAAGAGCCGTCAATGGCTCTTTTTTTATGGTAAAAATACAATCCATACAATTAATAAAATAAAAACAAAGCCACCAATCACAGCTGGCAATAAATAAAACTGGGCAAGTATAACTATTGCATACAAGAGTATTGCTGGTAGTAGTAAATAACGATCTGCCTTCCACCTTAGCAAAAGTAATTTTCCTTCTTCACAATATAAATGAAGAAACATTTTTTTCGTAAATTCATTCCAATAATCACGCGCATAGCGAGAAATTGCAACTACAGTAAATACAAGAACAATAGCTGCAATCCACCTTGGAGTCATGATTATACTTGCAGTACTCATACATACAATTTGAATATAAAATATTCGTGCAGTACTTGTACGGAAAAATTCTTTCAAAAAAGATTCGATAATAAGAGAATCTGCTTTTTTTCCTAATAGTCTTTTAGAACGCGGAAACATCCACGGTTTTTTATTCGAGCTACTCGGTTTAGCTGCATGACCACCAACTTGCATAATTCCGCTCGTCCAGCGCATGCTTTCCTCTTTTTCTTTCTCGATTTCTTTAAAAAAGAACTTTTTATAATTCATTTTCTCTTTTACTAATACACTACTTAAGAAAATTACTAGACCGATAAATAGAATTGAATAATATAGATTTTTATAAATAAAAAATAAACTAATTCCAAAAAAGGACAAGCTCATAGAAAATACTACATTTTTTACAATCCATAAAACCCATCGTTTCCCCACCTGTACATGAATAAATCTTGTTAACAACGACAACATAAATCGAAATATAGTAAAGAATACCCAAAATAATACGACTTGTATCTCTGTTACTCCGATACTTTTCATCAACACTGGTAACATAATAACGACTACTATTACATTCGTTATCGCTATTCGAACAAATGTGTACATCATGCCATACTGGACTAATTTTCGCATATGTGTTGCATACGAAATTAAAAATAAACTATCCGCTTGCTCAAAAAACGAACGAACTCCTCTCGGATATGTTACTAGATAAAATGCGAGTAATCCTAATCCGAAATAAATCGTCTCTTCCATTGATAATTCATTTATCCATAGTGACCTATAATAGATTCCCATAAATATAAGTGTTGGAATAATAATATATAACGCGACTGTCCAATCTGTTACCGAACATATAGAATTCCACTTCCGCTGGAGCTCATGACATAATCTTTTATAAAATTGTTGTTTAATCATGTTGTTCACGCCTTACAATTATATCAAAACAGTCTAGTAATGAGCTATCCGGCATTTCCGCTAACATTTGAATAGATTCTAAATGTCCATCTGCGACTAATGTACCTTGTGAAATGAGTAAAAATCTTTCACAAATTTTTTCAGCAGTATCCAATACGTGCGTACAAAGTAAAATTCCTGCTCCGCGCTCTTTTTCTTTATATAAATAACTTAAAAACTCTTTCGTAGCTACTGGATCTAAACCGATAAAGGGTTCGTCAATTATATAAAAATCTGGCTCAGTTAAAAACGCCAATATTAGCATCGATTTTTGTTTCATACCTTTTGAAAACTTTGATAAATATTCATGTTTATGCTTATCCATTCGAAAAGTATGTAATAATTGTCCCGCTCTTTCTTCCCAGCTTCCCATTTCACTTCCACGAGCTGCCATTAATAATTCAATATGTTCCCAGAGCGTCAAGTAATCATAGTATGTTGGATGTTCTGGTACGTATGCATACGGATTTTTCTTTTCACCGAATGATATTTCACCGTCCATATTTACAAGTAATCCCAGCATCGTTTTTATCGTCGTACTCTTCCCAGCACCATTTGCTCCAATAAGAGCAACTAGTT
This sequence comes from Bacillus sp. Root131, assembly GCF_001429475.1. Taxonomy (NCBI): domain Bacteria; kingdom Bacillati; phylum Bacillota; class Bacilli; order Caryophanales; family Bacillaceae; genus Bacillus; species Bacillus sp. Root131. Next base: position 824,871 of record NZ_LMJQ01000001.1, on the reverse strand, counting down.
CACCTTTTTCGATAGAAAAAGCTATATCACGAATTGTTTTTTCACCTATTTCATATCCAGCTGAGCGGATATTTACTTCTAACATGCATTTCCCCTCTTTCCATTTCCAATACAATCAAGGAAAAGAATAACATATAACTATCTATATATCATTATAAAATATTTATTTTTATGGCAGGAAAAAACATTTTTTAACAGAATACTAAATGTTTGATTACATTTTATTGGAGTGGATAATATGTCTTTTCAAATTCGTGAAGCAACGATAGATGATATAGACGCACTTTGTTCTTTAACGAAAGAATTAAAAGGTTCCTCTATTTCCTATGAAGATATGAACAATCGATTACAATTCGTACAAATGAGTCCGTTTGATTTTTTATATGTTTACGAGGAAGAAGAAGCTATATTTGGATTACTTGGATTTCGTATACGTGAAAATTTAGAAGATGTAACACGTTATGGAGAGATTTCAATTATTAGCGTTGATTCTAACATACGACGTAAAGGCATTGGACAAGTTTTGATGGATTATGCAGAACAATTAGCAAAGAAACATAATTGCATTGGCACATGGCTAGTTAGTGGAACAAAAAGAGTAGAAGCTCATCCTTTTTACAAAAAATTAGGCTATGAGGTAAATGGCTACCGATTTGTAAAACATTTTTAAACTACTTATAAATTGAAGGGGCTATAACTATGACAAACATTAAAGCAATTTTCATTGATCGTGACGGTACAATTGGTGGTGACACTACAATACATTATCCAGGATCTTTTACATTATTTCCATTTACAAAAACATCCTTGCAAAAACTAAAAGCTAAGAATATAAAAATTTTCTCTTTCACAAATCAACCTGGGATTGCAGATGGAATAGCAACTGTAGCCGATTTTGTACAAGAATTAGAAGGCTTCGGTTTTGATGATATTTATGTATGTCCTCATAAACACGGTGATGGTTGTGAATGCCGTAAACCGAGTACAGGCATGCTGCTTAAAGCAGCAAAAAAACATGGGCTTGATTTAACACAATGTGCTGTAGTTGGTGATCGCTGGACTGATATTGTTGCAGGAGCAAAAGTAAATGCGACAACGATTCTAGTCCGAACAGGCGCTGGGTATGATGCTTTGCATACGTACCGAAACAAATGGGCACATATTGAACCAAACTACATTGCAGATAACTTTGAAGATGCAACAAACTGGGTTTTAAATCAACTATAATACAAAGGTAGCAAGTTCCCTTTTGATAAGCAGACATTGCAATTCAAATTATATTTTTTATTACTAACAGCAATTAACGTAAAGAAGGAATAGCTTAGTGGCTATCCCTTCTTTATTGACTTCTATTATTTACATTTGTTATCTGTTTTTATTGAGTATTCTCATCGTTTTTATACTCCAAAATATCCCCTGGCTGACACTCCAAAGCTTTACATATCGCTTCTAATGTTGAAAAACGAACCGCTTTTGCTTTCCCATTTTTCAAAATAGAAAGATTCGCCATCGTAATTTCAACCTTCTCCGAAAGCTCCGTTACACTCATCTTTCGTTTTGCTAACATGACGTCAATATTAATAATAATTGTCATATCCGCCACCTCAAACTGTCAAATCATTTTCTGATTTTATGTTAATTGCTTCTTGTAGAAGGCGTTGAAGGATAGCGGTAAAAACAGCGCTAACGAACGAAGCAAAAATGATAATAAGTCCCACTAACCCAATAGGAGGTTCCATTTTCTTCGCTATAAAATGAAAAAGTGGCAAACCTAATACATACAAACCACTGATTGTAACTGCACAGCGCTTTATATTCTTTAACTACTTTACAGATAATTCCGAGAACGCTGTGTTCTCGTCAATATACTGTAAAAGATTGAAAGCCTGATAAAGAGCAACATAAAAAGACACAGCTGCTCCATACATCACAATGAAAACAAGATATTTTATCGGAGCGATATTAGGATACAAATTCGCTACAAAATTCGCCATTTCCGGCACTAAAAATATGCATAAGGCAAGCACTGCAATTCCAGAAAGAAAAATAATTACTTTTAAGAACGTTGTTGAACTTCATTTAAGATTCATTTACAATAACTCACTTATTTAATGACAACATAATTTTACCACACAATTTATTGTTTAACAATAAATAAATATCGTTTTATCGTTATTGTCATACTTTTTAATTTAGGCAAAAATAAAAAAGAATTTCTCATTACAAAGAAATTCTTTTTCTTGAAAATGCCTCTTTCAACTTAATTTTTTAAAACGTTAATTCGTAATGGAAATAACGATTATCTCTCAAATAACCATTTTCAGCATATAATCGTTGTGCTGATAAATTATCAATCTCTGTTTGTAATTTTACACCTTTCGCTCCATTTTCTAATGCGTATTCTTTAGCAGCTTCTAATAATTTTTTACCTGTTCCGGCTCCACGCTTCGCCGCTTGTACAAATAAATCATTTAAAATCCATAATTCTTTCATTGAAATGGAAGAAAATGATGGATATAGTTGTGTGAACCCAATATATTCGCCGTCTTCAACTGCTACGAAAATAACGGACTCTTTTTTCTCAATTCGGTTTCGTAAAAATACTTTTGCCCCTTCTAAATCAGAATCCTGCCTATAAAACATGCGATAGTTATTAAAAACTGATGCTAGTCCATCTAAATCTGCAATTGTTGCCTCATATATTCTCATTTTACTCCATTCCCCTTCCAATACTGTCTCATTATATCCGTTGCCCATTTAGGCTGGTGTATTTCTTCTTTCGGCATAAACTCTTTCATTATTGGTTTTATATCCAATATAGGAGTGCCATCAATAGCATCTAATCCCTCAACAATAATTGATTTACCTTCTCTTTTGATCACCTTTACAATTGTTACACCTATGCGATTCGGGCGATTTTTCCCGCGCTGTGCAAAAATACCTACTTCAGGATAATCCTTATTATTTCTAGGATGTCTAGCAAAATACTGAATTTGCTCGTCAGTTACTTTATGAAAATAAAAAACAACTTCAATATGAGAAAAATCTTCAATCCCTTGTATACTTTCTTCTGCATACATTTCAGTTAAAGTTATACGGGATCTTACTTCTCCCCACTCATCATCTTTTATTTCCTTTCTTTCATTATGTACAAATGCGATTGGTTGAACTGAAAACATGCGCATTCCCCCTTAAATGTAACCACTTACATTATAAAATATTTTCTGAATGTTTTCCAGATATATGAATTTAGTTTACATAATATAATTACATTCTATCTAGAGCTACCTTGACTGCTTCAATTGCATGTATATGAGTCGTATCAAATATCGGGACAGATACGTCTTCTTGCTTTATTAATAACCCTATTTCTGTACAACCTAATATGATTCCCTGTGCTCCTTTTTGCACTAACTCTTCGATGACTCTTTTATAATATTCTCTAGATTGAGATACTATTTTTCCTAAACATAATTCTATATATATTACTTTATTTATTTCTTTTCTATTTTTTTCTGATGGTACTATTACTTTTATATTATTTTCTTCTATACTTGACTTATAGAAATCTTGCTCCATTGTATATGTAGTTCCAAGCAGACCAACCTTTTGAATGTCTTTTCTTTTAATTGCTTTTGCAGTTGCATCAGCAATATGTAAGACTGGAATATCAATTTTCGCCTTTATTTTTCCAACTACCTTATGCATTGTATTTGTACAAATGATTATAAAGTCTGCTCCTCCCTTTTGTAATGAATATGCCGCATTCCCTAGAATTTCTCCAGCACCATCCCAATCTCCGCTAGACTGACATCGTTCAATCTCTTCAAAATCCACACTATTAATCAAACATTTTGCTGAATGTAGCCCTCCTAATCTCTCTTTTATTTCTTCATTAATAATTCGATAATATTCAGAAGTTGATTCCCAACTCATACCACCTATAAGACCTATCGTTTTCATATAAACAACACCTACCTAAACTTTTTTATAAAACTAATAACAACGTTTTATTGTATATATTATACATAATAAAACAAGACTTTAAGTTTGAAATATAAAGTCTTGTTTTACGGAAATTTAATATGGCAATAATAAAGAGTAATTGTACTTTCATTTCCAAGGAAATTTTTATAGAATATTCTGAAATTAACAATCTGATGTTTTTATAAATTCTTTATACTTATAATTAAAACACTCTCGATACAACGCTTTGATTTCATCATATGATGGAACACGTGGGTTATTAGCTGGGCTACCACTTTCAATTGCATCTGATGCCATTTTAGAAATAGCATTTTCAAATTCAATTTCATCGATTCCATATTCTTTTAAATTTGGAATACGAAGATCAAAGCAAAGTTTTTTTATTTCCCCAAGCGTGTAGTCTGCTACTTCCTCATCAGAATTCGAATACAAATCCTTATTTAAACTACGTCCAATTTTTGCTAACCTTTTCACTGCACTTGTTTTTGTAAACTCTAACACTGTAGGTAATAGTATGGCATTTGATATTCCATGCGGTACATGAAATAATGCTCCCACTGGCCTTGACATTCCATGAACTAATGTAACTGATGCATTAGAAAATGCAATTCCAGCTTGTAAGGAAGCAATCATCATCGCTTCTCTTGCCTCCATATTACGTCCATCTTCATATGCTATACGTAAATATTTCATAATACTTTCAATAGCTGAAAGAGCAAGTACATCTGTAAGTGGCTGTGAAAATTTAGAAATATAAGCTTCAATCGCATGACATAACGCATCTATTCCTGTTGCTGCCGTAATTTGTGGTGGTAACGAACTTGTCAAAACTGGATCTATAATTGCTACTTTCGGTATAAAACTAGGATGCTTCATCATCATTTTTACATCTGTTTTTTTATTCGTAATTACTGCTACACTTGTAACTTCCGATCCAGTACCAGAAGTTGTTGGAATTGCAATAAGTGGTAGTGGATTGTTTTCTATTTCAATATCCTTTTCGACATAATCCTCAACTTCTCCACCATTTGTATATAAAACCGCTACTGCTTTCGCAGCATCAATACAACTTCCACCACCAATACCGATAATAAAATCACACTTTTCCTCTTTACAAAGAGATAAGGCTTCTAACACGTGTATATTTGTAGGTTCAGCATCCACTTTATTATATGTACTAACAGTAATACTTTTCTTATTTAGTTGTTGTATACACTTTTCAAGATATCCTAATTTCTCCATAATTGTATCAGTAACTATAAAAGCTCTTTTCCCTAACTTTTTTGATTGTTCCCCCAGTTTTTCAAGCGAATTCCTTCCATATAATACCGACTTTGGCATACGAAACTCAGAAACTTCTTGCAAGTACTCCACCCCTTCTTATCCTATTTAATATTTTATGATATAAATTATCGATTTGATGAATCTTTACGATTCGAATTTTTAATAGAGTCCTGTTAAAGTATAGAACGCGATAACTAAAAATACAGCAACCGTTTTCAAAATTGTAATAGCAAATATATCTTTATAGGACTGTTTATGTGTTAATCCTGTTACTGTAAGAATAGTAATAATAGCCCCGTTATGCGGTAGTGTATCCATTCCTCCTGATGCCATTGATACGATACGGTGCATAACTTCTAATGGAATATCAAATTGATTGGCCGCTGCAATAAATTTATCTCCCATTGCACTTAATACTATTCCCATTCCTCCTGATGCAGAGCCTGTAATTCCAGCTAAAATATTCGTCGTTACTGCACCATTCACTAACGGATTTGTGAAAGTAGCAGAGATGCCATCTCTCATAATTACGAAGCCTGGAAGTGCTGCAATGACACCACCGAATCCAAACTCAGCTCCTGTATTCATCGTTGCAAGTAGCGCTCCACCAATACTTGTATTCAATCCAGCTTGGAAACCTGTTACTACTCGCTTCCAATATAATAATAACGTTGTTAAGATCCCTATAATAAGTGCCAATTCTACAGACCAAATTCCTACTACTGCACTTAATTCTACTTTTCCAAATGCTTTCATACCAATTGCAGAAAAATCAAAACCGCTTGGATACCACTTTGGTATCATAATAGTAAACACTTTATTCATTACACCTACTAAAATAAGTGGTATAAATGCAATAAGTTGTTGTGCTCTTGTAATTTCAATGTTATTAATTAATGGCATATTTTTTTGTTCTAATTGCAAAGATGCTGCCATTTCAGTATTTCCATCATTAAAACCAAAATATCCTTCACCTGCCGCTTTTGCCTTCTTACGTCTACTCTCTAAATATAGTAAACCTAATGTAAGAACAAAAATTGCTCCTACAATGCCGAGTATCGGTGCAGCATAAATATTCGTTTTAAAAAATGTTGTAGGTATTACATTTTGAATTTGTGGTGATCCAGGTAGCGCATCCATTGTAAACGTTACTGCTCCAAGAACAATCGTTCCAGGGATTAAACGCTTTGGAATATTAGCTTGTCGAAACAACTTAGCTGCGAACGGATAAACAGCAAACACTACTACATACACACTAACACCACTATACGTTAAAATAGCCCCCATTAATACAATCGCTAATATAGTACGTTTTTCACCAACTAACTCAATAATCGTTTTTGCGATAGAATCTGCAATTCCTGACATTTCCACTACTTTTCCAAATATTGCTCCTAATAAAAACACAGGAAAATATAACTTTATAAATCCAACCATTTTCTCCATAAAGATATTAGAAAAGAAAGGTAATACATAACTAGGTTCTGTCAAAAATACTGCAAATAATGCAAATATCGGTGCGAATAAAATAACAGAAAAGCCTCTATATGCTACGAACATAAGTAAACTTAGTGCTAATAATATAATAACTAACTCCAATTTTACCCCTCCATTAAACAGAATATTCTAAAATTTATTGATAAACTTCTACTAATCTTTTAATTCTGACATCCCTCCTCTTATTCATACAATTTTTTCATGCTAAAAATGTCTAATTATAAATATTCGATTACATATGAAAAATCCCTTTAAACAGAAACGAATTCCTCATCATACGTTATAAAGGGATTGTTAGTACCTATATTTACTGATTTATTAAAATTTTTCTTACACAAAAATGATACAGTTCTTCAACATCTTTCACTATGTAAGTCGCACTAACTTCAGTCAGTTCTTTCTCACAGCCATAGCCATATAAAACACCAATTGAAGCAATTCCATTCTGATTCGCACCTATTATATCGTGCTTTCTATCACCAATCATTATCATTTCTTCTTTATTTAGTTCTTCATTTGTTTGTAAAATATGAGCAATTATTTCTTCTTTTTTTATTCTCGTACCATCTAAATTACTTCCAAGGATATCTTCGAAATAATTCGTTAATTGAAAATGCTCTATAACTTGTTTCGCAAATACAGTGGGCTTTGAAGTAGCTACGAATATGCGATTTCCTGAACTTTTTAATTGTTGCAAGAGCTTCAGAATCCCCTCGTATACATTATTTTCAAACAATCCACGCTGCTTTAAATACTCACGGAAGTAAAAAACTGCACGTTCAACCTCTCCTTCACTCATATTATATCTCTCTACGAATGATTGCTGAATAGGAGGACCTATAAATGAATCTAACTCACTTATATGTACTTCTTCAATTCCTACTTTTTTTAACGCATACAAAACCGAATTTACAATCCCTTCTTTCGGATCCGTTAAAGTTCCATCTAAATCAAATAGAAATGTTTTATACATGTTTCATTCCTCCACTTAATTTGCTGTATAAATAACTGCTAACATCTCTTCCACTTCTCCCTATTATACTATCATTATCTATTTTTTCGAAAAATCAATTTCCATATGTCACATACTTTCAGTTACAAAATACGATAGATATGATAAAGTAAAAAAGTTACAATTATTTTAATAGAAACTGGTGAAACAAATGTCAATTACGTTAATTTTTATAATGGCTTTCACAATTGTAATCCACGCAGTTGAAACAAGCTCTTATAGTATTCGATTAGCGGGGGTTCGTTTAAAGAAGATTGCTGTCGCATTATCCGTCGTAGGAATCGTATTACTCATTTCAAGAACGTCAAACTTACTACAAGCCTTTTTACTTGGCGGGATTGTGGACGAAGCAAAACTAGATCCTTCTATTGATTTAGAGCATATTATACGTCTTGTACTATTATCTGCTTCTATCGGTACATTGCTTGCGATTATACTGTATCCAACTTTGACAAAACTATTTGGATATGTCATTCAAAACTTTGAAACAGACGGTTCTTTCATTCGAATGATGAAAACGAATAACATTCAAAAATTAAAGTACACAAAAAAATATGTCCGCTTTCCAAAGTTAGAAATGATTCATAGACTGCGTATCGGTGGTATTCCAAAGCGTATTATGCTTATTAACATGTTTGCTACTGCTATTTATACAGCTGGGGTACTTTCTGCCCTTTACGCTTCTTTTTTAAATCCAGATTATGCAACAAATGCAAGTACAGCTTCTGGCCTTGTAAATGGTTTCGCCACTATTTTATTAACTGTATTACTCGATCCACGCATTGCTCTTTTAACAGAACGTGCTTTACAATCAGAAAGCGGTGCTGAATCTATGAGTAAAATGTATGGTTGGCTAATGATTTCTAGACTTCTCGGCACATTATTGGCACAACTACTATTTGTACCAGGTGCTTACTGGATTTTATGGATTATTGAACTTATGCATTAATTTACTAGAAAGGTGAATTTATCAATGAAGATCAAAACAGAGAAAGATATAATTCGCTTAATAGAAAACGACGAATGGATGATGAATGTATTACAAATGGCAAAATCACTAGAGTTACCTGATTGGTGGGTTTGTGCCGGCTTTGTTCGTTCTAAAATTTGGGATACTTTACATGACTATGAAGCTAAAACGGCTATGCCTGATGTTGATGTGATTTATTATGATAGTCTACATCAAGATGAGATATACGAACAATCATTAGAAACGAAATTAATGAATATTGATGCTACTATTCCTTGGTCTGTAAAAAATCAAGCTCGTATGCATGTAGTGAATAATATGCCACCATATTCTTCTTCTGTTAATGCTATTTCTAAATTCCCTGAAACAGCAACGGCTTTAGGAGTTACACTTGATGAACTAAACAATGTTATATTAACAGCCCCATGTGGTATTGAAGATGTCCTTTCCTTACAAGTGAGACCAACAGCTCATTTTCTTAAATCGAAAGAACGATTACATATGTACAAAAACAGAGTTATAAAAAAGAATTGGCAAAGTAAGTGGCCTAACATCACAATCACATATCCAGAAATTTAGAAAGAGTGCCTTTCATTTATAGAAGCACCCTTTTCTTCATTTCAAAAAATGTATGACTGTTTCTGCAAATCTATCTGCTTCCTCATAATGAGGTGAATGACCGCTCTCTTCAAATACGATATACTTGCCGTTTCGGGCATCTTTATTAAATGTTTTAATTTGTTCTTCACACGTTACTACATCATGTTTTCCTACTATTAATAACATTAGATTTTGTACATCTTTTATTTTTGATAATAATGATGTATGACATGCTCCCTCTAATTTTAATCTATCAAAGTGCATTTTGGAGCGATTTGAAAATATTTCCCACTCTTCATCACTGTATAAACTCTCATCTGTCCTATCTTCCTTATTATTGTAAATCTCCATTCTTTTTTCTTCTAATTCAGCGCTTAATCTTATATAAGCTTCTAACAACTCTTCTGAACTAGCATCGCTAGATGAATAAGCAAAGCACTCTTTTGCTACTTCTTCTTTTCCATACTTTTTTAATAAATGCCCTGTCTTTTGCAACAAAGCTCTACTTGTTAATGCAAAATCAAAAGTTGGTCCTTCAAATATTATTTTCTCTATTGAACTTGGATATATCGACGCATAAAGCAATGCTACATATCCACCGAAAGAATGTCCAATTATAGACCACTTCTCAATTTGTAATACTTTTTTTAATTCCTCACAGTCTTCAATCAAATCATTTAATCCAAAAGCTTCGTCTTCAGTAATTTTTTCTGAACGACCAACACCTCTTTGATCTATCATAATTACATATAGAGAATCTTTTAAACGTTCCGCTTGATGAAATGAAAAATCATAACAACTCTCTCCTGGTCCACCATGCAAGTATAAGACTGGCTTATTTTTAGGATTTCCATGTGTTTCAACGTATAGCTTTTTCCCTCTAATATTCATATACTCTCCTGTTTCTATCAAATTCGCCATAAACATCACCATCTTCTTTTTTCACTGAATATTATAACATTTAATGTTAAATAATCCCTATTACATTTAAGAAGACGATAATGATTGCGAGCGGTGCTACAAATCGAAGTAAAAATGCCCAACAAGTAAATACTTTCTTTCCATAATTTCCACCTACAAAAAACTCTGCTTCTAGTATCTTCTTTTCCATTTTGAATGAAACGAAAATACTAATAAATAGTGCTCCAAGTGGCATTAATATATTACTAGATAAGAAGTCTACTGCATCAAAAATATTCTTTCCGAAAATCGTAATATCACTCCATACTCCAAATGATAACGCTGATGGTATACCTACTAAGAAAATGCCGAAACCGATCAGCCATGATAATTTCGTTCTCTTTTCTTGTTCACCATTTGCTAATGCTGAAACAACAGTTTCTAGTAGAGAAAATGCCGATGTTAATGTCGCAAATGTAAATAGTGCAAGGAATACTGTTAAGAAAAATCCACCGAATGGGATTTGACTAAATACAGATGGTAATACGATAAATAGTAATCCAGGTCCTTCTGTCGGCTCCATTCCTAATGAAAATACGGCGGGAAAAATGGCAAGACCTGCAAATAAAGAAACAAATAAATTCAATCCAACAATTGTTATTGCTGATTTTGGTAAACTTTCTTTTTTATTTAAATAGGAACTATAGGTAACCATAATTGAAATCCCGATACTAATTGCAAAGAATGATTGCCCCATTGCGAACAAAATACTTTCCGAAGTAATCTTTGAGAAATCTGGTTGTAAGAAAAACTTCACACCTTTCATAGCATCATCAAGTGTTAACGAACGAATAATAAGAGCGACAAATAAAACGAACAATGCTGGCAACATATATTTACTTGCTTTTTCAATTCCGTTTTGTACACCCTTTGATACAACCCATATCGTAATGAACATAAAAGCGAAATGTCCCATAATAGCCCAAGTGGGATTCCCAATTGTTTCAGTAAATAATGCTCCGTAATTTTGTCCCGGTGCAATTAGTTGTCCAGTAATTCCTCTGAATAAATAAATTAACACCCATCCACCTACAACACTATAAAATGAAAGTAGTATAAAACACGTTCCAACACCAAGGCGTCCAATCCAGTGCCACCCTGTATTTGGTGCAATACTTTTAAATGCGCCAACTGCTTGTTTCTGCGTACTACGTCCAATCATAAATTCAGCTATAAGTAGTGGTAATCCAATTAATATAGTAAATAATATAAAGATTAAAAAGAATGCTCCTCCCCCGCTCTTCCCGGCGATATAAGGAAACTTCCATATTGCGCCAAGTCCAATTGCTGATCCTGCTGCAGCCATTATAAAACCTAATTTCGAAGTCCATTGCTCCGTTTGTTTCATCTCATTTTCCTCCTAATTAAATCTTTTTATATAGATAAATAAATTTTATAGACCTATCCAAATAAACCCTCCACTTCTTTTTCCATATAATAAAAAAATGGCCTAGCATCTCTATATAAAGAGACGCTAAGCCATTTACTTAACGCGGTACCACCCTTATTGATTCCATTATGAATCCACCTTAGTAGTAATCGTTTGATTACAAACCTAATATCGAAGGTTAACCGTTAAGATTTACTAAGAATGTGATTCCGTTCCACCTTACTGCTCCTAGGCGAGTTCAGGATGTCATTTGACTATGTCGCACCAACCCATAGCTCTCTGTACAAATACATGACCTTACTACTCCTATTCAACACATTGTAATATTTAGAATATATTTTCTTTTGAAATTAATATGAAGTATATCGGTTATATTTGTAACTGTCAAGGGGTATATTAATTTTTTGTCGAAATGGTTCATATTGATAACTCACTTTTACTAAGCTTATTAGCAAAAGAAAGAGTCTATATTTTCATCTTTTTACGGTATAAGACGAGTACAATCTCTCGGAAAAGCACTCGCCTCTCGTACATTTGTTAATTCTAATAGTTTATATACAATCCTTTCTAACCCAATTCCGAAACCTCCATGCGGGGGACAACCGTATCGGAATGTATTTAAATAAGATTGAAATTTCTCTGGGTGTAATCCTTTTTCTTTAAACGAAGCGAGTAACATTTCATAATTATGAATTCGCTGTGCCCCTGACGTTATTTCTAACCCTTTATATAATAAGTCGAATGAATCAGTAATAGCTGGATTCTCTTTATTTTGCATCGTATACATCGGTCTCGCTTCTTTCGGATAATGTGTAATGAAAACAAATTCACTATTATATGTTTCCTTTACATATTTCCCTAGTAACTTTTCACCTTCTGTATCTAAATCCCCTACAGGAGATTCTTTACGATACTTACTTTTCAAAATTTCTTGTGCTTCTAACAATGTAATTTTAGGTATTTCAGTAATAACAGGTACTTCTATTTGTAATAGTTGTAGTTCTATTTCACATTTTTTCGCTACTTGTTGAAACATATATCGTAAAACATCCGTTTCTAGTTGCATCACTTCATAAAAATCATGAATAAAACCAAGTTCTACGTCTAACGATATATATTCATTCAAATGACGGGAAGAATTATGATGTTCCGCTCTATATACAGGTGCAATTTCAAAAACTCGTTCTAACCCACCTGCCACCATCATTTGCTTATAGAACTGTGGTGATTGTGCTAAATAAGCTTCTTTTTGGAAGTATGGAAGCTTAAAAACATTTGCTCCTCCTTCTGCCCCTTGCGAAACAATTTTTGGCGTAAAGATCCGTGTGAAATCGTTCTCTATAAGAATTTCACTAAAGCTCTGAACGAGTGTAGATTTCACTTTAAAAATCGCTGCGGTTCGCTCATGCCTTAATGATATTACTCGCTCATTAAGTAGTTGATCTAAGCCCACTTGTAACTTCTTTTTATTTATTTCAAATGGAAGTGGTTCTGCACCGTTTATTACTTTCACTTCATGAGCAAGTACTTCAACACCCAATTCTGTTTTCGACGTCTCGACTATTTCACCGATTACATGGACAACACTTTCTACATCAACTTTATATCCAGCCAATCCATTCTCTAATACACATTGAATTACTCCTGTTCTGTCCCGTAATAATAAAAAACTAACATTTCCAAGATGCCGAATTTTTTTTACCCATCCTTGAAGTAATACAACCTTTCCACTTTGTTCCATACATTCTTTTGTGAGTGAACGCTTCATTATTGAATTCATTATTTTTCCCTCCAGTAATTTTATATTTATTTACGTTATTGTTGTCATCGTCATCATCCACGGTCACTCACCCCCTTTCAAAGAATACAAAAATCCGCCCCTATAAATAGGGACGGATTTTTTTCCGCGGTACCACCCAAATTGTCATACTGACCATCTTAGCCCTGATAACGGTAGGTACCGTTTGCTTTTACTAATAATCACGTTCAAAGCAACACTCACAGGTGTCTTTCCATCATGCGGTATCACAACCTTCTCAGCAACCGGCTGCTCTCTGTAGACCTTTGCACCATGTACTTTTCCTGATCATCACTTTTTATATTTACAGAGTATTTTAACTTCTAACTTTATAAAATGCAAGATTTTTTTTGAAACATTCTGATTTTCTAACTCCTAACTGCTTCTAAAACGGGAAAAGTTAATTTTGTAATACATATTCTTATGTATCAAATCCGAAATTACACATCTAATATTTTACTATTTTTTACATAAAAACCGTATTTTTCACGCATATTAATAAACAAATTTAAAGTGAGGTGTGCATATGCAAAAAGCAATTAGTTTCTTTCTCCTATTGTTTTGCCTAATTGTAGTAAACGAAACATACGCCTATTCACCAAAATCTTTACCAATCTCTCAAAACTCTGGTCAATGGCTAGTGAATATTGATAAACCGAAAAAAACAAACAAAAATATGCTTCAAGCTAAAAAAACTGAATTTCAAACATATCATTTTTCAGTAAAGAATATCGGGAATAGTGAAGTATATAACGTAAACGTCGAAGTATTCCGCAACGAACCAAATAAGAAAACGAAATATGAACTCTTTTCCCTAAAGGAAAGTCGTTTAGCAAGTGGAAAAACTGGATTTGAACACGCTAATTTACCTGTTGCTACAAAAGCGGATGAGGTTGATGTTATTATTACATGGCAAGAACACCCATTCCGATTGATGCGAAATGGTCAAAAAGTTGAATCTAGAAAATTTAAAGAACATTTTGTTTTTAAAGAAGCTAAAAAGTAAATGGGATACGGATATATTCACACTATCATTGATATAGCTTTATTTACTAGTACCAGTTCGTAAGCAAATTAAAAAGTCGTGGCTTATAATGCCACGACTTTTTATATTAATTCGTACTAATGCCTCTCGCTGTCCAAATACGATCGATATCAGCAGCATGTTGTCCGCCATATAAAAGAGCATCTGCTTGCTTAATCGCTTTTGCTCCATCACTGAATTTAGAGTTTGGTGTTAATGACCAGTGTGATTGTAAAATGATTTTTGTTGCTACATCACGGCCAAAAGCTTGTGCCATTTCGTATTGACCTTGTGCCCAAATTTCACCATCATCATGCACTTCATTCGTTATATCTTTCGGATATACTTTATTCGTATCTAATCGGCGTAAGCATGTTGGATCTGAACTAGAGTAAGCTGTCGCATCCCATTCTCCAACACATGCTTTTCCGTATCCTGTAGTCGATACTGCATCTTCATATGTAGCACCTAAGAAGTCGCCAAATCCTTCTCCCATCGCTCCGCCTTCTGCTGAACTACCAAAGCCAGGAACTTGGTTATCTTGAATCGAATGCCCATACTCATGTGCGATAATACCAGCATCTTCTGCATCATCAACACCGCCAGTACCGAAAGTTAAAGCTTTTGTTGATGGAGAATAGAATGAATTATCATCAGTTGTACCATTAACATTCACTTTTATCGAACGGTTATTAATATTTTTAAAACCTAACCCTTGAATGTAACGCTGTAATGTATCGATATGATAATACGACATCACATCTTCAAAGCTATCATTTGCACGTGTATAGTTAAATTGTAAATTCGTAGATTTTGTTTTCGCTTTTGAAGAAATCGTTACATATTCTCCAATTAAAAATCCTGTTCCATCTAAACCTTTTAACGTAACAGTTTTCAGTTGGTTCGTTAGAGCTGTTGAATCTGCATCGTTATTATCTTTTAAGCCTACTTTACTACCGCTAGATACTACTGGGTTAGGTAAAAATACTTTTCCTGACCCTTCAGCTTTTCGGTTTATATCAACCTTTTTAATTAACTTTCCATTTTCTGCATCAATAAATGTTTCCCATGCACCAAATGGATTATTAGAATGGACTACAACTTTATATACTGGACGAGCCATTCCTTCTTCAACAATATATCCGAATTCTTTCTCTGTAGGAGCCCATAAGTTTTGCTCACTTGCTTCTCCAACATACGCCATTGATTTTTGTATTGCATCTTTTTCACTAATTTTTGTCGTTACTTCCTTCACACCTGTAACAGGCTGATAATCAGAAACAGCGAGTACTCCCTTTCCTTCTCCGTTAAGAGTAACTGTAATTTGTTTTGAAAATACAGGAGCACCGTTAACAACTTGTTGGAACCTAACATATGAAGCTACTGACGTTTCTGTTGTAGAAATATATTGCAAGTCTGAAAGGTCTGCCTTCAATCCATACTGCGCAGCATTTTCTTTTAAATATTCAGTTGCTTTTTTCTGTGGCGAATAAGCTTCTAACTTTACTTGCTGTTGTTTTTCCAATGCCGAAACCGTAGAAATCGTCCCCATTACTAACGGCACAGTCATTGCCATTGCCACCATTTTTTTATTAAACATAGAACCACTCCCCCTAATAAAGTAGCTCAACCTTATCCCGTTACCACTCAGCAATCATTCTCCACAAAATGGAGGGATAAAAATTGAATCTAGGAGTAATTCTCTATGGACAATTCTATTACCTTTCCATTTGAGGTAAGTGAAATTTTCTCAATATTTATGTGTAAAGTGAAAACAATACTGTAGAAATATATTTCTACAGTATTGTTTTCGGTACGCTATGAAAAAAGAAAATTGCTAGTAATCCTATCGAATGTATAGTCAAATAAATTCTAATCATACAAAAAAGGAAGTTGGAATCATTCCAACTTCCTTTTTTCTTTAATTAGCCGCACTTAATTTAATTCTAAGTTTTGTCTCACCTAAAGAAAGTTCATCGTCTTCGTTCGTTAAGTGACCAAATGTAAATTGTTTAACGAGTAAGTTTTCTTCCAATAAATCTTTATGGTTCGTTAACGTTCGCTGTAGCTCTACTTCTGTATCGAGAATAACATCGACTCGTAAATTAACTGGTAAATTCAACTGTTTACGATATTCTTGAACCGCACGAATGAATTCACGCGCTACTCCTTCTTGTAACAATTCTTCCGTTACATTCGTATCTAACATAACTGTGTATTGTCCGTTAGTCGTATTAGAGAATCCTGATTTTGCAACTTTCTCAACTAACACATCTTCAGCAGTTACAACTACTTCTTCTCCTGGTGTTGCTTCGTAAACTGCTCTTCCTGTTGATACAAAGTTTTGCACTTCTTCTTGTGATAATTGTTTTAGCCAACCATTCACTGCATTCACATTTTTACCGAACTTCGGCCCCGCTGTTTTAAAATTAAGCTTCAATTGATATGATGTGTATTTTGTTTCATCGAGTTCAACATGGAACGCTTTTACATTTAACTCATCCATAACGATATCACGATAAGATTCCCAATCCATATCATTCTCGTTATGCTCAAGTAATACAAGTTCTGCTAGCGGCTGTTTTACTTTTAAAGAATGCTGATTACGGTTACTTCTTCCAAGTTCAACAACTTGTAAAACAGCATCCATTTCCGCTTCTAATTTCGGCTGAAGTAGTGATTCATTTACAACTGGATAATCAGCTAAATGAACACTACTTCCTTCTAAATTAAGATGAATGTCTTCCGCGACAAACGGTGTGAATGGTGCAATTAATTTACTAATTGTTACAAGTACTTCATGAAGTGTCTCATACGCAGCAGCTTTTTCAGCGTTCATACCAGATTCCCAGAAACGATTACGTGAGCGTCTTACATACCAGTTACTCACTTCATCTACAAGTGCTGCAATTTCACGAGCTGCATTCGTAAATTGATAATCATCAAGTGCTGTTCTCACTTTTTTCGTTGTACTATGCAATCTTGATAATACCCATTCGTCTAATTTCGTACGCTTTACATCATACGTTTCTTTCGGGTTATACTCATCTAAATTTGCATATAAAACGTAGAAGCTATACACATTGACTAATGTATCTACAAATTTAGATTTCGCTTCCAGTACGGTTCTTTCAGAAAAACGCTTCGCATTCCACGGAGCACTATCAACAAGTAAAGCCCATCTTAGCGCATCTGCACCAAACTTATCTACTAAATCAACTGGATCTAGTGCATTCCCTTTACTTTTAGACATTTTCTGCCCTTCTTCATCTAAAACATGCCCTAGTGATAACACTCGTTTATACGGTACTTTTCCTGTATACAGTGCTGAGACTGCTAATAAACTATAAAACCAGCCGCGTGTTTGATCAATTCCCTCTGCAATAACATCAGCTGGAAACTGCTCTTCAAATAACTCTTTATTTTCAAATGGGTAATGATATTGTGCAAATGGCATGGAACCACTATCAAACCAAACATCAATTACTTCTGGTGTACGATTCATTGTGCCTCCGCATTTTTCGCAGCAGACTTGAACTTCATCTACATAAGGCTTATGCAATTCTAAATCTTCCGGTGTTTCTTTCGTACTATGCTTTCTTAATTTGGCAATGCTTTTCGGCGCAAACTGATGATCACAACTTTCACATTCCCATACGTTTAATGGCGTTCCCCAATATCTATTTCGGCTAATATTCCAGTCCACCATATTTTCTAAAAACTTACCAAAGCGTCCATGTTTCATATGATCCGGATACCAAGTAACTGAATCATTATTTTGTAAAAATGTATCTTTAATTGCAGTTGTTCGGATTAACCAACTTTCTCCTGCATAATAAAGAAGTGGTGAATCACAACGCCAGCAATGTGGATAGCTATGTTCATATTTTTCTTTATGATATAGTAAACCTTCTTTCGCTAAATAACGAACAATGTCAACGTCACAATCTTTTACAAATTTACCTTTCAAAAATGGTACCGCTTCTGTATACTCACCTTTTTCATCTACAACGTGCAAGAATGACAATCCTTCACTTTGAACAACTCTATAATCGTCCTCTCCATATGCTGGAGCAATATGAACAAGTCCTGTACCACTATCTGCCGTTACAAACTCTGCTGCGATAACGCGGTAACCATTTGTAACTTCTTTCATCGGAAATGGCGCTGTATAAGATGTGTTTAATAATTCTTCGCCTTTATGAACAGATAATACTTCATAGTTTTCTTTTAATACTTCTTGTACACGTTCTTTCGCAACAATGTATACATGACCTTCTTGTTTTGCTTTAACATATTCCATATTTGGATGTACAGCAAGCGCTACGTTTGCTGGAAGTGTCCAAGGCGTTGTTGTCCAGCCTAAGAAATACTCATTTTCACTATCTTTCACTTTAAACTTCACAGTTGCACTTAAATCTTTTACTGTTTTATACCCTTGTGCAACCTCATGTGAGCTCAATGAGGTTTGGCAGCTTGGACAGTATGGTGAAACTCTATGTCCTTTATATAACAATCCTTTTTCATGGATTGTTCCCAAAATATGCCATACACTTTCGATATATGGATTCTTTAAAGTTACATATGGATCATCCATATCTACCCAATAACCAATACTTTCAGTGAATTCACGCCACTGCTTTTCATATGTGAAAACACTCTCTTTACACTTTTGAATAAATGGTTCAATGCCATATTCTTCGATCTCATGTTTACCAGAAATACCAAGTTGCTTCTCAACACCTAGTTCTACAGGTAAACCATGTGTATCCCATCCTGCTTTTCTTACTACTTTATAACCAGCCATCGTTTTATATCTTGCTACTAAATCTTTAATTGCCCGACCAAGTGCATGGCCGACGTGTGGTAAACCGTTCGCCGTTGGTGGTCCTTCATAAAACACAAACGATTGCGCGCCTTCTCGATTCTGAATTGATTGTTCAAAAATGCTTTGTTCGTTCCACTGCTTACGAATACGTGTTTCTCTCCCTACAGCTGACTCTTTTACATCTACTTTCTTCATCTACAATCACTCCTTTGAATGTTTTAAAAGCACACAAAAAACCCGTCCCTATGAAGTAGGGACGGGTTTACCCGCGTTACCACCCTAATTCTATTAGCTTTTTCACTAATAGCGCTTAGCAACGTACTATCATACGTGTTCTTTGTAACGGTAGACATCCGTCCGGGCTTACTCACTTTCAGCCTCGGCTCCTCGGAGATGATTTTCAAATAACGTCTGCCCACCGGCTTTCAGCAATATACCGGCTCTCTGGAGAACAGTTCACTATTTTACTCTTTCTCGTCTTCAGATTTGTATACTTTGTTAAAAGTTATTTTATGCCATTTGACAACTAATTGTCAACTAATTCAAAATATATCCTTATCTTTTCCCCTATTCTTATACAATTACTTTTCAAATTCTCGCAATGCTGCTAAATTTTCATCATCCTCAATAAGTTCAGCAAAGAATCCCGATTCATCCTCACGAAGGACAATTTCAAGCTCTTTCTTCGCCTCTTCATTTCTATTTAACTGTGCTAAATAACAAGCACGATCATATCTTGCTAACAAATCACTTGCATCCATTGTTAATACTTCATTTGCTATTTTTTCTGCCTTTAGTGTTTGGCCGGCACCATGATATGAAGACGCTAAAGAAAGGAGAATTGCTGTTTCATTTGGATGATTTATAGAAGCATTTTCTAATAGATGAATTGCCTCTTCAAACCTTTCTTGACTTTGATACATTTCTCCTAAAGCAAGAAATGCTCTACTTACGAACGGTGTTTGCTCCATTAATTGTAAGATCATCTTTTCTGCTTTTCTTTCTTCCCCTGCTTTAAAGAATACTTGTGCTTGCAGAAGAAGTGTATCATAATCATCTGGTAGTTCTCGAACCATTTGCTTCGTTAATTCCAAAGCATCTCTTAACATATCTTCTTCCTCGCACTCAACGAAAAGATTTACAAGTTGCTTCGCTACTTCATAATCCCATCTATTTTCTAGTGACGTGTGCAAAATCTCTATTGCTTCTTTATTCATCTCTACATTCTCATAAAATAGCGCAAATCGCTGTGCTGCCATACTATTTTTCGGATTTAACTTTAAAGAGATTTCATATAAATCAATTATCATAGTAACCATTGAAATTTCTTTCGCACGATTTTTCATACGATAAAAAGCTCTCGTAATGATAGATCGTTTTGGCTGTTCATGCAGCTGCCGTTCAATCCATATTTCCGTAACCGCAGCTGCAGCATACATGAATGCTGTACTTCTTTCTGCTTTTTTCACCTTTAACGTATGAAGAAAATCTCGTATGTTAGACAATTTTTTATGTTGCTCTACTGCTTTTACATAAACATCAAATATACGTTCATTATCAAAATCTTTTTGTATTACTTTCATTGCAACTTCAATTGCTTTTACATTTCTTTTTTTCACTAATACTTTTGCATAATGATATAGAACTTCTATATGCTCACCATCTAATTGTAGCGCGTATTCAATCTGTTCTTGTTCTTTATCTATTTCATTCATCACACCATGCACATATGCAATCGCATCTAAACGCCATATTTCAGGTACTTCGTCCGCTAATTGTTCTAGTTCCGTCAGCAATTCTTCCTGAAGATTCATATCTACTGAAAGCTGTGCCAAATATTCCATATTAATATGCAATGGCTCTTCCTTCATCGCCTGAACCATATGACTTTGTTCTTTAGAACGGTTTTCTTCTTTTTCGTATATTTCCGCAAGCTGTAAATGTACACCTACGAAATTCCCATCAAGCTCTAAACATGTTTCATACGCTTGTTTTGCTTCCGTCAATTGCCCTAATGCCATAAGTGTTTCACCAATTCGGTAATACGGTAATGCCGTGTCCTTTTGTTCTATCGCCTTATTATATCTTTTCATCGCTTGGCCATACTGTCCAATAGATTCATATAAAATACCTGCATAACAACCGTACTCACTTACTTCATTTCTTTCTTTGTGTAACGTTCTTAAAAACGCTATACCTCGTTGTACAAATTCCGTTCCTTTAATTCGATTCACATATTCATCTAACGCACTTGCTACATTATAATCACTTTTCTTTATACCATTTTCTAACTTAGATAGCGCTACTTTAAATCCTTCTTCATTTCCACCAAGTTCAATTTCAGCATCCCATAAAACCATTCCTGCATTCATGAGGAAATCTTGGCTCTTTTCAATTTGCTTCTCAAGACCAAGAATATATTCTTTTGCTTCCTTGTATTGTTCTCTTGCCATATACACTTGTGTAAGTCCGAAGTGAGAATAAACATCCTCATCATTTTCTTCTAAAGCACGCTTATACAATACTTCTGCTTCTTCCAAGCTATCATTTTGAAAATTATAGTCACCTAATTTTACGTAAAGAGGTGCTTTATCATCACAATTCTCAATACCGTTTAATAAAATTTCTTTCGTACTTTCCTCATCCTTCAAATCAGATTCGTATATTTCCGAAAGTTTCGTATAAATGTAAGGTGCATTACTATCCAAAAGAATCGCTACTTTAAGCCCTTTTATTGCTAAATATAATTTTCCTAGTTGATGTGCACATCTCGCTCGTTCATACCATACATGTGCTTCATATTTATACTCTTTTAACAAGTCATTAAAGATTTCATATGCTTCTTCATATCTTTCTAAATCTATTAATATTAAACCGTGATTCGTTAAAGTAAACCTTTCAGGACTACGCTCTAACGCAACTTGAGAGTATTGCAATGCTTTTTCAGATTGATCAATATACATATAGGATAAAGCGAGAAAACTCCAAGCAATAGGCTGATCTGCGTCTAATTGTAACGATGAACGAAAGCTTGAAATTGCTTCTATATAACTTTCCTGCTCAAAAGCATATCTTCCATTTATCAAATGATATAATGCACGATTATTTTTCTTCTCAACGCTTGTCAGCATTTGCTCGGCTTTGTCTACTTCCTGAAGACGAATAAAACACTGTGCACCATGCAATTTAACAAAGTCCGAGTTCGGAAACTTTTCCATTAACTTATCGATACAATATAAAATAAATTCTTTATCTACTTCAACATCTAAGTGCTTTATCGTATATAACCACGTATTTGGATTATCACTCGTTTCTTTTAAAAATTGTACTAAGTTACTAATTCCCTCTTTGTCATGTTCATCTAAATGATCCGTAAGAGAAAAAATAGATTTAAAATAACGATTTTCTTCTTCACTTAGAAACGCTAGTTGCTCCTTCTTTTCTTTCGGAACAAACGTGATTGCTAAACAGCCTGTATAACGATATTTTTCTTGTAATTTACTATATTCCACAAGAACTGGTTCTATAAAGTTTGGATCTTGAACATAGAAAGCTTGCAATGTATCATCATATCCAGATAGAACTTGTACGTGTGAAGCATGCTCAATATCTATACTTAATAAAACAGGAATTCCTTCGTCAATCAGTCTCTTATAATTCTCTTCATTCCCTTTAAAATAACGATATTCATAACCTAATTCTTCTAAATAAGAAACAGTATCTGAAAACTTCGAACCTGTCATATCAAAAATAAACTCTGCTATTTCATCTTGTGTACGTTTCTCTCCCCATATACGCAACATCATCTCTAAACTTGTCGGAACACAATAATTATCCTTTTGTACAATAGGAACTATCGGCAAGTGAACCTTTTTTCCATCCGGATTTTTTTCTAAATTATGATATAAAGATTCTTTTAAACTCTTTTCTTCTCTTAATAGCTTTTGTAAATCTGCAAACTTATTCATTTTGTACAACGCTTCTGCACGTAAATGTACAAAGTAAGTATTATAGGCATGATATGGCAGCTGAGTATTTATGTTATCTATTACCGCTAACATTTCTTCATATTGCTCTAAATCTAATAAATACTTTACCTTCTCAAAATGAAAATATGGTACTTGTGGAAACTTTACAATCGCATCATCAATTAACTGTATTGCACGTTTTTGTTCCCCTTTATTCGCATACAATTGTGATAATAAATAGGTAGATAACTCTTCACAATCTTCATGCTGTATGCCAGCAATAAATTGTTCTTCCGCTTTCTCCCATTCACCTGTATGCATATAAACGTAGCCCCATTTATCAAAGACTGCACGTGTACTGTACTCCTCTGCTTTTTTCATATACATTAGCGCTTCTTCGTTTCGTTTCATTTCTAAAAGACATCGTACTAACGTAAAATATGTTTTCGCTAAAAAATCTGCATCTATTTCTTCTTTACCTAACTCTTCTAAAGAAGATTTTAACAACTGCTCTGCTTCAAGAATTTTTCGCTCATCAATTAACTCATCACAATATAAAGAGAGCGTTCTCATATTTGGGAATTTTTTATAAGCGTAGCGAATGAGAAATGAACTGTATTGGTGCATAAGCCCTTCATCAGTAAGGCGAATTAATATATCAAACTCCTTATGCGAAGGAATATTGGCAAGCCAATTCTTCACATAGGATAAAGTATTCGTTTCTTTTATATATGCAATTTCATTATTTATTTCCTGTAATCCGTCTACAAATCTCTTATCTTTCAAACAAGTTTCTAACTGCTTAAAATCTAGCATGCATTCACCTCGAATTTATATTTATACTGCTACTTGCTTAGATTTTACACACCATATAGTATGTATTCAACTAAAATCTCTTATAATGGATGGTATTAATTAATATTATTCAAATTTATAACAAAATATAGTAAAAATGATTGTTTTTCTCTGTATTTTGTTTGATTATATAGAATAACGTAACATGTGTATCCTATCTTTTGTCAGTTAAAAACAGTACATGAAATTATACCGGCGATAATTTAAATATATCAGCGATTCTTAAAATATATCGGCGATTTTCAAGATATATCAGCGATTATACGGTGAATATCGACTTACCAACAAAAAATGACATTTTTCTCATTCATTAAATCAGGGTACTCCTTAAATATACAAAACGGATACCCTATTTGACCCGCTATATACTGTGCAACATTTTTCTTTGAATTCAAATTAACACAACTTCTAACCTCCTGTAGAGCAAGAATATGTGGAGAAATAGTTCGAATTTCCTCACAAATAGCTTCTGATCTCTCCAACCAAAGACTATCATGGTTCCATATATTGAAGGTAGCACTCCTTAATAAATCACTATCTTTCAACATTCTATTTCACCAAATGTAATTTTCATATTCGGAGCATATACTAAAAAAGAATGAAGATGAAATGCCTTAAAAAATCGTAGTTCAGCTTCATATTGAGCTAGCGCATTATCATATGTTAATCCTCTGGCTATTAAACGTTCTACAAATTGTTGCTTATCACCCGGATCACCTGCAATCCCCTCTTCTTTTAATGATTGATACAAATCGTTTTTATCATTGTGATGCATATTTGAATCTAAAAAGTTCACTTTATCGCTTACTCTACATTCAATATTTTTCACACCTAATTCACTTAAATATATCGGTATTTTCATGCCTATATTGCCATCTTTACCATTTCTTTGCGTATCACTTTCAAATAATTTCTGCAAAACACCTAGCTGAATAAATTCCGATTGTTTCTCCCCATCTAGTAAATAAGAAGCCATATTAGAAATCCAATGTGGTTCAAAACAGATTATTTTCCCGCCTCCTATTATATACAAAACTAAAGTTCTCTATATAATAGCCGTATTCCTACACTTTTCTTAAAATTTCAAAGCAAAAAAGCTAGTGTATTTTTAATAATACACTAGCTTTTTATTTGGAAGAAAAATTTAACAAGTACAATCACAATCAAAACAATCCGTACAGTCTAAATCGTCACAATCTGCTTTTCTCTTTCTTTTGTTTCTTTTAAGATAATAATACAGTAGCCCAAACAATAGTATACAAATAACAAAAGCTATTATTGCTTCTGTATACTTATTTTGAGTCATAAAACCAATTCCACTTCCGCCTGAAATAAAAATTAGAATTAAATAAATCCAGAACATCTATGTAAATACCTCCATTACTATATATCTTAAGATAATATCCATATAACACTAGAGGAAATGAATAATCCCATACCATTACCGCTTAATACACCAGTAGTTATTCTTAGCAAATTTGAGCTACTTCTCCATTTCCACTTTTGGGTGAACCCATCGATAAGTAACGGCATTTGAGCGAAAAATGATAGTATGATTGCCAAAAGAAATGAAGGTGTCATATAAAAATAAATTGGAAACATTAAAATACCAATAAGCATGCCTGTACAACGCGCACATAAAGGTATGTACTTTTGTAGTTTAAAAAAACTCCTATCTAATCTTCTATGACAAGGAATTTGTAAAATAAAAGTTCGAATCAATATGAATCACCCTCTCTAAAAAGATTTTAATTGATTTTGCAAAAAAAATATATATCCAATAAAAAAACAAACCAGGTTTATACTAGACCCAGTTTGTCAGTTTACTACTATGTTACATTTCCTCAGGTGCCTCCACCCCAAGTAAACGTAATCCTTCTTTTAATACAACCGTCACAGCATAAACCAATGCGAGTCTGCTGTCTTTTTCTTTGCTCTCTTCTAATATACGAACATTACCGTAATATTTATTGAATGATTGTGCTACATCTAATACATATTTCGAAATAATCGATGGCTCATTTTTATTGAAAGCTGCTTCAATTATTTGCGGGAATTTATTTAGTAATTTTACGACACTCCAGCTATGATCGTCTTTTAAAGCAAATGTACATGTTTCAAATTCTACACTTTCTTTTCTTAAAATAGAACAAGCACGTGCATGTGTGTACTGTACGTACGGGCCTGTTTCTCCTTCAAATTTCAGCATGTTTTCTAATGAGAATTCAATATTGTGCATACGCTCATTTTTTAAATCGTGGAAGATGACTGCACCAACACCGACTTGCTTTGCTACTACTTCTTTTTGTTTTAAGTTTGGATTTTTCTCTTCAATATTTTGTTTTGCAAGTTCGATTGCTTCTTCGAGTACTTCTTCAAGTAAAATAACTCTTCCTTTACGTGTCGACATTTTCTTACCATCTTTTAAAATGAAGCCAAACGGTACGTGTTCCATACCATCAACCCAAGTATAGCCAAGTTTTTTTAATACGGTGAAAAATTGATTGAAATGTAAGCTTTGTTCTGGACCAACAACATATAGCGCTTTATCAAACCCATAAGTGTTTTGACGATATAAAGCTGCCGTTAAGTCACGCGTTGCATAAATCGTCGCACCATCTGATTTTCTAATTAAGCAAGGCGGCATTCCTTCTTCTTCTAAATTAACGACTAATGCACCTTCTGATTCTTCAAGCAACTCATGTTCTTCTAAAATCCCAATAAAATCTTCCATTAAATTATTATAAAATGCTTCTCCCTGAAAATTAGTAAATTCTACGCCGAGAAGTTCATAAATGCGAGAAAATTCTTTAAGGGACTCATGACGGAACCAATTCCAAAGCTCTACCGCTTCTTCATCACCTTCTTCTAATTTCTTAAACCAAGCACGTCCTTCTTCTTCTAGTTCTTCGTCGTCTTTTACCTCTTCATGGAATTGGACATATAACTTAAATAGCTCACGTATTGGATCTTCTTTAACTACTGCTTCATTTCCCCATTTTTTATAAGCCGTAATTAACTTTCCAAACTGTGTTCCCCAATCTCCTATATAATTAATCCCTACAACTTCATAGCCACATTTTTCAGCGATATGTTTCAGCGAATTTCCTATCATTGTAGAACGTAAATGCCCCATCGAAAAAGGTTTCGCGATATTAGGAGAGGAATAATCAATTACTACTGTTTTTTCACAGCCAAAGTGGTTTTGACCGAACTCTTCTTTCTCCGCTAAAACTGTTTTTAATACTGCATCACTTACAGTTTCACGATTGAAAAATACATTTACATAAGGACCAACGGCTTCTACTTTCATAAAAAACGGATTATTTAATTTCTCAGCAACTTCCTTTGCGATAATAGCTGGTGCTTTTTTGTATTTCTTTGCTAATGAAAAGCATGGGAACGCTGCATCTCCAAATTCATCTTGTTTCGGTGTTTCAATTAAATCTAAAATTTGTTTTTGCGTTAGTTCATTCGTGAAAATATTAGATAAACTTTCCGCAAACTGCATTTTATAATCCATGATTTAACCTCCTTATTTTTTAAAACACAAAAAACTCGTCTCTAAAAAAGAGACGAGTTTTAACCCGTGGTACCACCCTTGTTGTTCGTTACGAACCACTTTCCCGTTTATAACGAGGACAGGGGGCCTCGGCTTTCTCTACTATTCGTTCAAGAAGCATCTCCGAAGTGCGCTTCATCTTTTTCTTCCGTACTAGGCTCACACCATCCCCAGCTCGCTTTCCTTCTAAAAAAGACTACTCTCTTCATCACAGACAGTATATTTAATTAATTATTGCTTATTATACATCTTTTCAAACAATTAGCAAGGGTCAATTACACCAAAGTGAAACTTAGCACTTTTTCTTTTGTATACGTGAAAATTGTGTTTTTCAAATCTAGAACTACGGAAATGATCTTTTAATACGACACGCTTTCTCGCCACTCGCTTCGCCTCCGCAATTGTTTCATCAGTAATATCATGATACAAAGCGAAGTGTTTTAATCCTTTAATTCCGTCAGATTCTATGACAGTTTCTTCAAACATAGGATCAAGGTAAACGACATCGTAACTATCGTCTTCACATTGCGCTAAAAATGAAAAATGCTCCGTTTGCTTTACTAGGATTCTTTGCATTGCTTCATCGATTTCAGAAACAGATGAAGACCATGTTTTCAAACCATTTTTCATGATATAAGCCATATATTCATTGCCTTCAAGTCCTGTTACTGTTCCACTTTCACCAACAACATAACTAGCTACAATACTATCTGATGCCATACCGAGCGTACAATCTAACACTGTCATTCCGCTCTCTAATTTAGCAGCTTGTACAAACGGATCGTGCTCTCCACGCATTAACCTTTTCACACGAAACATCGCTGAGTTCGGATGAAAGAAAAATGATTCTTCCGTACCTTTCGGATAAATAGCTAATCGGTTCTTTCCTACGACAAGTACATCTTGTTCATACTGCTCATGTAATTTATGCACTGGTATATCATTACGTAAAATAAAAGAACGATTTAATTCTTCTGCTACCTCCTTTGCATATGCTGTCATTTCTTTATTTGTTCTTCCTGCTGTTGTTACTATCATTCTTTCACCTCTATATAAAGAAAAGAGGGAGATTTACTCTCCCCCTTCTTTAGCAATTCTTTTCGAAAGCTTGCTCTAAGTTCGTAATAATTTCGTCCATAGTTGCACCTTCAATTTCATGACGGTGAATGAAGTGAACAACTTCTTTTCCATTTAATAATGCCATAGATGGTGAAGATGGAGGGATTTCTCCGAAGTATTCACGCATTTTTGCGGTAGCATCTTTATCTTGACCTGCGAATACAGTTACAAGATGATCAGGTTGTTTTTCAGCACGAACAACCGCTTGACCTGCTGATGGACGTGCTAAACCAGCTGCACAACCACAAACAGAGTTTACAACTACTAAAGTTGTACCTGATGTATTTTCCATAAATTCTGTTACAGCTTCTTCTGTAGTTAACTCTTCAAACCCAGAACGCACTAACTCTTGGCGCATTGGGATTACCATTTGGCGCATGTATTCTTCATAAGCATTTGACATCTTGTAATCTCTCCTTCAACTTTCATTCCAAATTCATCATATCACGCTCTATTAATAGGTGCAAAAGAAAGATAACGATGATTTCATTTTTTTGTAGGGATTTCACAAACCCCACCGCGGCAATGTCCCACTGGAACAAGTTTTCTATTATTAGCGATATAATCGTATACTTTACTTCCAAAACCAAGTACGATAGATAGCTTTATAAAAGGAACGGCAAACCAATAAGATGGTACGGCCTTTGCTAATACATCTATGCTCTGAATGCCGTCATACCACTTATTATTTTTAAAAATATACAGTCTTTGTTCCATCTTACTTTGTAGTTCTTGAGAAAGCTCATACTTCTCAACTACATCTTCATCTCGAAATGAAACAAATTTCATCTTACCTTTTTTATCTAATTTTTTCGTACGTTCTGCAACCGCCGTACACATCGGACACCAACTATCATAGAAAACAATCATATATTATTCCCCTTTACGAGACTCTGTCATTTGTTTCCATACAGAACCTTTTGCTTCTTCTCCGCCTTCAATACGCTCTAATGCTAGACGCGCTTGCATCGCTACTTCAAACTCTGGATCATCTTGCGCTGCTTTTAATGCTGGAATTGCACTTTCATCTCCAAGCTCAAATAAGAACATAGCTGCACGCCAGCGTACTAATTTACTTGAATCTTTCAGAGATTTAATCATAACGAACATCGCTGCTGGATCACCTACGTCTGATAAGCAATCGCCTGCTGTACGGCGAACACTTACTGAACGATCTAATAACGCTTTATATAATAATGGCAATACTCCATCACCTTTTACCATACCTAAATACGCAGTTGCTAAACGGCGGATCGAAACTTTTTCATCATCTAACGCCATCTTCAACACTGGAATATCTTCTTCAGTAGGATCCATTTGTTCTAATGCTGCAAAACGGTTTTTCCAGTCAGAATCTTTCATCATCTCTTCTGTTACTTTATATGGCTCACGCTTTTGAATCGTTACTTCAACAGCACCTGCTTGATTTAATAATTCTTTAACCGTTTCATTTACACGTTCTTCTGAATAAGCAGCAACAATCTCTTCCACTACTTCTTTCCCGATTTCTTCAAAGTTACCGTAACGTGTACTTTGTTCCACCCATTTACGCTCTTTTACAACGTTTGGTGCAGACATTTGCACTTTCATAATTGATTCTTTAAAACGATCTGGTAAACCAACACGTTCTTCCGTCGTTCCATCTGTTAACTTTACTTGCATTGGAATTGTAAAGAACATTTGAACAAACACTTTCACTTCTCCAAAATGAGCAAGTTGTTGTTCTTCACTTTCTTCCACTACTTCTTCGCCGAAAACAGCACGAACTTGTTGTAATAAAACTTTCCAGTCATACTTCGCATTTCGCTCCACTGCTAAAAAGTCGGCTACATGATATACACCTTTAATGCCTTCAATTTTCAAAATTTCTTGCACTTGCATTGGCGCTTGTTCTTTATTTTCATTTGTATAATTATTACGCGCTCCTGATGGTAATACTTCATTCAAAATAACTTTCATTGTATTTGGACTTGGCGTCGGTTCAATTGCTTTAATCTTCACGTAAAAAACTCTCCTTTATTGCATGTTCTTAGCTGTATTGTAACATGTTATCACTCTATACTCCTACTCGGATGCTTAATTTTACTACTTTCTTCCCGCTACCATACTATTTCATTCTTTTTACATTTTAAATTAGGAACGGGATTTTAAAAGCTTTCGTTTCCGATGATTTTTATTTTTTATCCATTTCTTGAGGCATCGCCATTATTTTTGAAAAAAACACGCTAAACAAAAAAATATGTAAATAAGCTATCCATATGGATAGCTTATTTACATATTTTTCGTTATTGGAAGTTATTTATTTGCTAATAAATCTTCTGCGTAACATTTAATCATCATGTAACCTGCGTAACCGAACTGATCATACGTATCTGCTTCTTCTTTGGTCGCCTGTCTAAGTACTGAATATCCTTTCATTAACATACAATTCTCATCATGAACCATTTGTGAAGTGAAATACTCTGTTTCAATTCCATCTAATTCTAATGAACGATAGCCACTTATAAAACCATCCAATGCTGTTTCATGAATGGTTTTAATATGAACATCTATTTGTATTAACGTTTTACAACCTTTTAAATTTTCAGCCATAGGTGGGCTATCTCCGATCCAGTCCATCAAACCTGCTAAAAATCCCCTTCTACTATTTGGATCTGTTTCAATTACTCTACCACATGCAAATTTACTGTTATCTAAAGGAATAGTCCAAAATTGTCCTGGTACTAAATAACGATTTGATTTTGGTTTAAATGGATAGTTTATACTCATTGTTCTCCCCATCTCTTTTTTATCTATTGTATAACATATTCATGTAAAGTTAACATAACGTCTCATTATCGGTAGCAACAAAAAGGAGGATTCCTTACGCTCAGAAGGAATCCCTTTTTTTATTTTCTATCACTCGATTCATCTTTTTATACATTCCTATCCTGTGATGGGTTTTACGATTCTCGTTTGTTACTGGATTAGCCAAAAAACGTTCTAAAATTTTGTATACTCTTTACTTGTTTTTTCAAAAAAGCTGGCGGTATCCCCTCTTTAAGTTTATTAAAATACTTTCCACAATTTTTTCCGAAGCTATTACTTAAAATCACCTTTTATTACGATGCCCCCTCCCGCCTTCTCTCCAAAAAGGTAATACTCTCAATCACAACTTCAGTTCTATATATTCTCTTGCCTTGTTCATCATCGTAATTACTAGTCTGAATACGCCCTGTAATCCCAACGAGCGACCCCTTCTTACAATATTCAGCTACATTCTCAGCCGATTTGCGCCAAACGACACAATTAATAAAATCGACTTGTTGTTCACCTAAACTATTTCGAAATCCTCTATTCACCGCAATACATATTCTTGCATAAGCGACGCCTTGTTTTGTGTAGTATAATTCTGGCTCCTTTGTCAATCTACCGATTAATACAACTCGATTCATCATAAGTTATACCACCTCACATATTTTTCTTCATTGTAAGGAGAAGTATTTGAATAGTAAAAAGCACAAAATGATATATCCGTAAGTAAAAAGTATTATTTTAGACCCTACAAAACAAAAAAAGAAACCATACATAGTTCGAACATGTATGGTTTCAAAATTTATTACACTTCAGTACAAGCTATGTAATATCCTCCGCGAGCCATCTTTATTTCAGCACGGTACATTACATTTTCTAAGTAGAACGTAATCAGTTTAACTTTACTCTCAAATTTTAGTCTCTCATTGCATTCAGTTGCATATCCTTCAATCACTGAAGTAATAACTTCTGATGATGGATACGTTAAAGTTTCATCTAGTTCTATGAAAAAACTTTTAGAAAATAGTTTTTTCATAATCCCTTTCTTCTCTTTCATCATATTCCATCTCATTCAATTCAAGTTGATAACATCCATATTATATTATACCATACATTCAATTTATCTTTGAAAATAAAAAAATCCTGCATTTTTCATGCAGGATTTTTTTATTAGTCATTTTTCGTAAAGTAAGAAACGAAACGAAGAATTTCTAAGTATAACCATACTAATGTAAGCATTAGTCCCATCGCAGTATACCACTCCATATATTTCGGAGCTTGACTACGTACACCATTTTCGATTAAATCGAAATCTAGTAATAAGTTTAATGCAGCAACTACGATAACAACTGCACTAATAATAATACCGATTGTACCACCTTGGTGAATGTATGGAACAGTTACACCAAACATATTTAGTAGGAATACGACTAAATACATAACCATAATTCCAAGTGTTGCTGCCATAACGCCTGTACGGAATTTATCCGTTACTTTTACTACGCGTGTTGCATATAACACTAACATTGCAAATAGAATTGAGATTGTTAGTAATACAGCATTTAAAACGATAGAATCGCCAAATTTCATTGTATAAACTGCTGAAATACTTCCTAACACAACCCCTTCTACCGCTGCATAGATTGGTGCACCAAAAGGTGAAATACGCGGGAAGAACATAGACGCAAATGCGATGATTGCCGCAACGATTAAAGCACCAATTAATACTGGCATCTTCATCGTCCCCTGCATCATTTGTATGTATGAATAGACAGACGTTGCAAGTAGCAAGATAAGCATAATAAACGTTTTGCCTACTGTTCCGCCAATCGTCATCGCAGAAGCGCTTGCTCCCTCTTTACGGAATGCCTCTTTTTTCAACATTGGATTAGATGTTCTCATTTTTTCCCTCCTAAAATAGGTTCTACCAATAGTGTAAAGTTTTTCTCTTTACTTTTCAATATATGCAGCTTGTTTTTATTTTAATCCTTCAACGATGTCTGATAGTTCACTCCATCTTTCCATCTTTTTTTCTAGCTCTTCTTCTGTTTTCTGCTGTGCTTCAGATAATTCTTGTGCCTTTGTGAAGTCAGATCCAACTTTCGCAAGTTCTTCTCCAATTGACTCAATTTTCTCTTCAAGTTCGGCAATTGTATCTTCAATCGTTTCCCATTCACGCTGTTCATTGTATGAAAGTTTACGTTTACGTTGTTGTTTTGGAGCTTCTTCTACAACTTTTTTCTCTTTTTGAACTTCCGCTTTCTCCATAAGTTCTCTCGTTTTTTCCATTTCTAAATAATCTGTATAACTACCTAAAAACTCACGCACTTCGCCTCCACCAGTAAAGATGAACAGTTCATCTACTACTTTATCTAAGAAGTAACGGTCATGCGATACAGTTAAAACGACACCTGGGAAATCTTCTAAATAATCTTCTAGTACTGTTAATGTTTGTGTATCTAGATCGTTCGTAGGTTCATCAAGTAAAAGTACGTTTGGTTCTCCCATTAAAATACGTAATAAATATAAACGTCTTCTTTCACCACCAGATAGTTTACCAAGTGGTGTACCATGTGAATGCGTCGGGAATAAGAAACGTTCTAACATTTGAGATGCACCAATTACTTTTCCATCTGTCGTATGAATAACTTCTGCAATCTCTTTAATGTATTCAATCATACGCTGATTTAAATTCATCTCTTCATTTTCTTGCGTATAATAAGCAACTTTTACAGTTTGTCCTACTTCAACTTCACCACTATCAGGAGATAACTTACCTGCAAGCATATTTAATAGGGAAGATTTCCCGCTTCCATTCGCCCCAATAATTCCGATACGATCACCCGGTTTCACAATATGATTAAAATTATGTAATACCGTCTTATCGCCAAATTTTTTCGTTACATCTTTTAACTCAAGTACTTTCTTTCCTAGACGACTTCCGCTTAGTGCAATATCAACTGACTGTTTTGCAGCTGGTCCTTCTTGTTCCTTTAGCTCATCAAAACGCTGAATACGCGCCTTTTGTTTCGTAGAACGGGCTTTTGCACCACGACGAATCCAAGCAAGTTCA
This sequence comes from Bacillus sp. Root131, assembly GCF_001429475.1. Taxonomy (NCBI): domain Bacteria; kingdom Bacillati; phylum Bacillota; class Bacilli; order Caryophanales; family Bacillaceae; genus Bacillus; species Bacillus sp. Root131. The sequence continues at coordinate 790,151 of NZ_LMJQ01000001.1, read as the reverse complement.
CGACGATATAAATTTTGGCGTTTGGATTCTTGTGCCAATTCTTGCTCTTCACGAAGTGCTTTCGCTTCTAAAAATGTACTATAGTTTCCTTCGTAGCTATATAATTTACCATTATCTAATTCAAAAATACGATTCGTCACACGATCTAAGAAATAACGATCATGGGTTACAAGTAATACCGAACCTGTATATCTCGCTAAATATTCTTCTAACCATTCAACTGTCTCATGGTCAAGATGGTTCGTAGGCTCGTCTAAAATTAATAAATCAGGTGTTTCAATAAAACATTGTGCCATTGCGATACGTTTTTTCTGTCCACCAGATAAGTTCCCAACAATTGCAGTGAAGTCCGTAATTCCTAATTTCGTTAAAAGAGATTTCGCATTTGCATTTGCTTCCCATGCACTCATTGCATCCATACGTTGCTGCACTGCAAATAATTGTTCCTGTACTTTTTCATTACTTGGATCTTTTTCAATATTTAATAGTGCTTTTTCATAATCACGAAGAAGACGAATTAAAGGTGTATCACCATGGAACACTTGCTCTAATACTGTCAGTTTTTCATCAAACTCTGGTTGCTGTGATAAATAACTAATTGTATACCCACGTGAATGCGTCATATCACCTGTATCAGGAGTTTCTAATCCTGCAATAATTTTTAATAATGTCGATTTACCAGTTCCGTTTACACCAATAATTCCGACACGTTGTCCTTCTGTAATACTACATGATAATCCATCAAATAACGGCTTTTCCCCATATGATTTTGATAAGTTCTCCACAGTTAACATTTTCATATTTGTGCATTCCACTCTTTCATAAATTGTTCAATAAACTGTTCCATATAACGATGACGAATTTCAGCCTCTTGTTTTGCTGCATTCGTATTCATTAAATCTTTTAATTTCAAAAGTTTTTCATAAAAATGATTTAAAGATGGATCATTATTTTTTCTATATTCTTCTTTCGTCATTTCTTCACGCGGCGGAATAGTTGGGTCATACATTAATCTCCCTTTTGCCCCGCCATATGCAAATGTACGAGCAATTCCTATTGCACCAAGAGCATCTAAACGATCCGCATCTTGAACAATTTTCCCTTCAAGTGACTCTACTGTGCCGCCATGGCCACCTTTATAAGACATATTGGCGATGATATGAAGAATATGTTTACTTTCCTCTTCTTCAACCCGTAGCTCTTCTAACCAATCAGAAACTTTTTTCATTCCTGCTTCTTCACTTTCATTTAGCTTTTCATCTGCCACATCGTGAAGTAATGCTGCCATTTCAATTATAAAACGATTTCCACCTTCTTGCTCAGATAAAGAAATCGCCATTTTATGTACACGTTCAATATGATACCAATCATGCCCACTCGCATCTTTTTCTAAAATATGTTTTACAAAAGTAATTGTTTTTTGAATTTTTTCTTGTTTTGTCATTTTATCTTCACCCAGTTACTTATTGTAACACGCCCGCATTTTTTCATCACATATTTTCTTGTCCGCCCATACACTAGGTGGTAGGCATCATCATGAAGGAGGAATAAACATGTTCTATAATAATCAACCGCCTTATCCAAGGCAACCATTGTATCCTCAACAACAAGAACAGAGATACACAGAACAATACGAAGAACAAGAGTTACAACAGCAAGAACCACAATATGACGAAAACCCATATGCAACAACGCAAAACCAAGAAACTGAATTTCAACAAAATCCATATGACGCACGTCCAAATTATGAATATCCTCAAAATCCATATGCAGCACCACAAAATCAAGAACAGCGATATCCTCAAAATCCATATGTAATACCACAAAACCAAGAACAACAATATCAACAAAATCCATATGCAGCACCACAAAACCAAGAACAACAATATCCTCAAAATCCATATGTAGCACCACAAAACCAAGAACAACAATATCAACAAAATCCATATGCAGCACCACAAAACCCATACACAACTCAACCACAACAACCGCAATACCAACAACAAATGTATCAACCAAACTACGACGCACGTGTCTCACCACCTAAACCACCAACAATAGATCCAACTCAACCACAAATTTTACCGCCTGGACCAACACTAGACATTACACAACCACAAATATTGCCACCTGGACCAATTACTGAACCAACACAACAACAAATTCAACAAGTTGTCGGTACACAGTTTTTACCTTTCAAGAAACCCGTACTAGATTTCGTAAAACCATGGGTAGATTACGGTTTAAATGAAGCAAAACATACATCACATGAACACGCATTAACAGAAGTTGCTGCGATTATGTTTTTAGTTGGTAAAGGCTTCAATCCGACGATTGCACATTATATCGTTGAATCTTGGGAGAAGAATGAGCAGTTTTAGGGTTGTTTATTTGATAAAATATAAAAAACACAAAAGTGCCAAACCCCTTATACCACAAGGGTTTTGGCACTTTTTAATATCTAAAACAAATTTTATTGAAATAATTATTTTTATAGATTTTCATACTTTTTTATATAGTACGTGAACAAAATGTGAGCAAATATGTGAACATATACAGTACAAAATTACACCTTTGTATACACATTTTTAGAAACATCTTACGTTTATCAAACAATAACCAAAAGACGTACCTGCAACCTCATCATATAAATAATAAATATTAAAAAGAGGACACTATAAGCGCCCTCTTCCTTAGGTTTTAAATATGTTCTCCATGATCCATAAACACTTCAATTGCTTCGTTTTGTGGTATGTCTTTTACATTAGTAAGACCAAAAGTAAAAACAGCGGATAACATCATCATTAATAAGATTGCTTTTTTCATTTTAGCGCCCTTCTTTCTATGCTCTTTTTGTCTGCATCTAAAGCGATGTGCAAATACTTGCTTGCTTTTCTGTGATTTTCTGAACCATAGAATCTTTCACCTAAAAGAGAAGCATATTCTTTTACCCAATCATATAATTCTTCTTTTTCAAAATACGAAATACCTTCTATAACCACATTTTCTAATTCTTCTTGCGGTACATAGTTATGTACTGCTTTTAAAATTCGGAAATGATGACGATAACATAAGTCGCTAATCTTATAGCCATTCTCAATATATTCATTAGCGATATGACTATAACCTAACTTAAAATGTTCTCTTGCTAAAAGAAACATAGTTTTAGCGTTATTTTCTAATGAATCCTCTAAGTGTTTAATTGCTAACTCTGGCATGTTTTGACTTGCGTATAAAAGTCCTAAATTATGCTTAACTCGTTTAATAAGAAGTTCATCATTAGATTTTTGGAAGGTACCTAGTGCTGAAAGTAAATATTCCTCTGCACTTTCGAATTCATTTAGTCGAATGTGTGCCATTCCTAAAGTATTTAAGCATGCTGCAGTTTTTAATTCATACCCTGGACTAATTGAAAATACTTCATTCGCCTTTGTAGCAAATTGAACTGCTAGGATCGGTTTTAATACGTGATAGTAATGGACTGCAAGCCAATAATTAAATTCAGCTTTTTCAATTTCATCATGCATGTACTCTAAAAACGTTTCAGCTTTTTCAAATTGCATTCTTGCTTCACTATGGTTTGCTTTATTAATAGCGTAAATTGCTTTAAATAAATGATGATAGTACTCTAAAAATGTTTCTGTAGACTCTGGTAAAGGCTCGATTTTGTCCAGAATATCTTTTGTACTATCCATATCCCGAATTAGCAGTTTATACCGTGCATTCAATAAAGCGTAGTAGACTAATATTGTTTGGTCTTCCTTAATATTATTGATTTTATTTGCAATATCTTCTTTTATTTTCTGAGACTGTAATACACGTTGTGAAATCATAGCTTGATACCATTCGTTTAATAATTTTGTGATTTCTTCTTTAGAAATAATGTCAACACTCATCTACTTCTACCCCCTTTTGTTAAATGTTATCATGACATGCTTGTTTGCATAAATAAGTTTTTGAATATTCTAACTTGAAAAAATTATTTTTGAATATTCATGTTAACAAAATGGTCCCTTTTCAAACCTTAAAAAAGAACACATATTTGTAGTGGAGTTAAAAAAACAAACGTGAGGTATTACATCATGGGATATAACAGCTTTCCTGTAGTACGTGGAAGAGGTATGGTGAAATGGAATCCGTTTGCTTCAATACCGGAGCAATACGAGGAAATACATAGAATGTTTGAGGAACAATATAAAGTACCTAAACCTTTTTTAACACAAGATACTATGGAACGAATAGAAAGAGCGTTAATGCAATCTTTTCACGAGGAAGAAGAAATACATACCTCATACTATCGTGATGGAATGGTGCAAGACATGTACATAAATGTATTACATATTGAACCGATGACGAAAACTATATATTGTACAGATGCTTTTGGTTTGAATACTAAGTTTAAGTTTGATGAATTGGTGAATATAAATTAAAAGAAGCCGCCCGACAGTACTGAAGTGCACCCCAATTGTTAGACACAGCCTAACAATTGGGGTGCACTTCACATATATAGGTGGCTTTTGTACGACAAAAAAGAGCTCTGCTATACAGCAGAGCAAAAGAAAAATATATAACCCTATAAAAATAATACAAATTATTGATACTTTCAAAAGACGAAATTTAAATTTCCATCACAATAATACCTATGTTTAAGTATGAAACATTCTACCTTCACTATAGCTATGAATATTCTTATTTTAGAATTCCATAGTATCCAAATAGCTCTTTGAGAGATACCTCAATACCGAACTTCTTCAAAGAATCTTTTCTTTGTTCAAAGAGAAGTTCTAAAACTTTTTTCTTATCTTTGTCTCTTCCATAATGAATCAACCTATGACAGTTCGGACATATACTAACTATATTTCCAACAACATCTAAACTATTTTCAAAATCAATTCATTTATACGATTAATTGTGTAAGAATTATGATGTGTGATTTCTCCTAATTCCTTGTACTGCCTTACGCTTTTTTTCCATTTCACAATTACAACATTATTTTTTTGTAACTGTTTAAATTGCTCTTGTGTTTCAAAGTTTACAAAATTCATATCAATTCCCCTTTGTATGAAAATGAAATTTCTATAATAAAACTTTATAAGCTTTATATATCCATTCTTCATCTTTGTCTTCTTCCACATAAAAGATTTCTATTTTTATTTCCATACCATTTTCCATTAAAACGTGCGCTTCATATTTCCCATCTACATAACTAGCACAATCAATATTGTCTGCTACTATTTCTCTCCATTTATCAGGTAAACTATCATAAAAACGTTCAATGGCCGCTACTAAAACTAAATCTTCTAAATGAGCAGTTTTAAGGTTGTTTATTTTTAAAAACATCAAAAATGCCAAATCCCTTATATCACAAAGGATTTGGCATTTTTAAGTATTTAGAACACCTGCTAAATTTAAGGAGAAATTAACAGACATGCGTCCGGTATAATGCCGTGTCCACACCCAAGGATCGGTTACATAAAATAACGTATCTAACCTGGGAAGTCTATTAGTCTTTTCCCCTTATAGTAACACTCTCTTCTACTAAGACCTTTTCTTTCTAGGGCCTACAATTAATTTAATCGCTGTTCTCTCTTCATTATTAATAGAAATCTCTTGAAACGCTGGAACAAAAGCTAAGTCAATACCACTTGGAGCGACGAACCCTCTTGCAATCGCAATTGCTTTAATCGCTTGATTTATAGCTCCAGCCCCAATCGCTTGAATTTCCACATTACCACTTGTTCTTAGTACACCTGCTATTGCACCTGCGACTGAATTTGGGCTTGATTTTGAAGATACCTTTAATATATTTTCCATGTAAGTTGCTCCTTCTATTATTTAATCTCTCTTTCGTTACAATTTTAAATATTTTAGCGTATCTTTAATTACTATTCACACCAAAAACAAACGATGCTTCATATGTACATTTATTCTATTTTTTCTGACTTCTTCCTGCCCAGCTACACAAATAAAAACAAAAAATAAATAATCTAATATACATACGATTAAATATCATAGCTTCACCAAACGATAACATCCATACAGCAAAAGATAATATTGCTGTTTTGTCATACGAAATTAATATAGTAAAGTGAAACTTTACTCAGTGGGGGGTTTTGTTCATCCCCACCTAACTTCTTTGCTTTCGCTGAATTTTGAGGTGGGAGTCTTACTGCTCGGAAAATAGCGGGATAAACGTTTCCTCGTTACTTCAATCCATTTAGAAATCCCATTCATTTTTCTATCAAATTCTGAACCTTATCATCTTCAAAAAGTGTTAAAGGTAATACCCCAATACTACATTTCATCATTTGACCACTTTATATTCCAAATCTATCTCCTTTTATAGTACAAGCATACACGCCAATTGTGATTCATTTTCATAAACTATTATGTGTTTTACATTTATTAAGAATAGGAGGTAATATATTGGGTTCATACTATCATTCTTCAAACTCGTATAAAAAATGCTCATGCAAATCTTCTTCCAGTTCAAATAAAAAATGTTCATGTGACCATTCACATAAACGAAGCTGTCCTGCATACGGAACTTTTTGGCAAACTGAATTTATAACTGTTCCTTTTGGCAACCCTTTTCCATTTAATCACGTTGGACCTTTAGCAGGAGGCGTTTCCTTACTAAACCCTACTACTATACAATTTAGACAAGCTGGTGATTATAGAGTTTCGTTCATTTCCAGTATTAATACTACTTTAAATCCTGTATTTCCACATATCCCAGTCATAACTATATTTTTAAATAACAATCCACTTGCTAATAGTCAAGGTGACTTCGCTATTCAAATGAATACTTCATCAAATAACGAATGTCTTCAACTCGTTGGCGAAACGATTGTTACAGTGCCAGCTAATTCAACTCTTCAACTTAGAAATAATAGTGGCTTTAATCGTCAAAGTATTGTAACTTGTGACAATGGTATAAATTCAGTTGAATTAACAGTTACAAAACTAAGTTAATATTATTTCTTCACATTCAGATGCTATTTCAGCATCTTTTTTTATTGAATAACAGTTTTCTTCGACTTTTATTATCTCTCATCACGCAAAAAAAGTGCAGAATTCTTTCTAACACAAGATTTCTGCACTTTTATATTATGCTTATTTATTCTTCCTTATTTCTCTACATAAACCGACTTAACAATCGTACGATTATATGGTTTTCCTTCTTTATTCATCCCTTTTATATCCATCGTAACGTTATATACTCCCGGTTGTTTTATATCTTTCAAAGCACCTGTAAATGTATTCGTATTAACATTTTGTAATTCATTAAATTCAGAGACTAACTTACCTTCTTTATTAACGACTCTTACTGTTATGGAAAGATCCCCTTTCATTTCAGGTGCCATTGGTGATTTTTTCAGTTTATACTCAGGTTTATTTACTTTAACTTTTGTAGGTATTTGAAGAACAAATGGTGCGTCATTCTTGTAATCGCTTACAACTAAATATGCATCTTTCGACTGCTTCGCCATCATTTTGATTTTCCATTCGCCTACTTCCAATTTATCAAACTTAAATGTTCTAATTGTCGCCCCATTAAAGAAAGATTCGCCTTCACCAGTAGTTATAGCGCTATCTTTATTTGCATATATTTTTCCTTTTGGAGATACCATTTGTACTTCTACATCAGAAGAAGCAGTTAGTACAGAAACGATTCCTTCCGCTTTTTTATCAACTGTAACGGTTTGCTCTATCCACTGATTTTGTGGTAATTCGCCTCCTAAAATATTTTGATTTGAAGTTGTATTTAATTGTTCTAGATTTTCATTTGAACTAGTGCTGGATGCTACTAAAGCTGGTAATTCCACATTTGTCGTACGTAAATATGGTTCGATTCGTGTAAAAACAGCTGATCCTTTTCTTATATTGTCATGATCAAATCTGGAATCTGTAAATAAATGTGTACCGTACGATAGCTTCGCACTCCATTCATTTACTAGTCCATCATTTGAACCGTACGATGATAAATATAACCCGCCCATAGATAATGCAGAAAATGTTGGCCCCCAGCTAGTCCCAGTAGCCGTATAGTAACGGTTTAATTTAGCTGCTGGGTTATTATCTATTGTTGAACGAAACTTTGCCATTTCACCTATTTGTAACGAGTACGTACCATCATCTTTTTGACCTAATATAGAAGCTAGCCACCCTGCCCACCAACTATATGACAAATCTGCTAAATTTGAGCCGTGATGCGGTGTAGCAAGTGTAATAACATTTCCAACAAATCGATTCGCATCATATTCAACTAATGCGGCTTGTGTATCAATACCACCTTTACTATGCGCTACAATATTAACTTTTTTACCGAAATGATTATATATTTCTTCAAGTTTTTGTGCTAACAGTTTTCCGTTATCCCACTGACTAGCCGAACCTTTCCCCGCAGCATCATATAATTGTATAAACACTGTTTGATAGCCTGCTTTCAAAGCATAATCATACATATCATTTATATCATGATATACTGTCTTTCCATACCAACTATCCGCATTACCATTTCTTCCTTGTACAAAGAGAATTGGTGGTTTATTCTCATCATAATTAGCAGGTTTTTGGCCTAAAAACCATTCCCCAGGTGTAAATACTTCTGTGTCAGGAAACCCCTTTCCAAGCTCTTTTACAACTTCTGCCTGTACATTTGTGCTAATCGTTGGAGCCATGATAAAAAATACAATTAGTAAGGCCACACATCTTCTCATCAGTCTCATATTACTCCCCCTATTTTTTTGAAAGAAGGTGTTCTTTATAATATTTTATATTTTCCCTTCCTTAATAATAGCTAATCTTTGATTTTAAAAAGATGTTAGCCCTATTTTTAGAAGGTTACTAGTTGTGTACCCTCTTCCTTAACTCTCGTTATTCTCTTTGTTTCTACCTCTTCCTTTTGATAGAATACGACAAAAAAGTTTCTCAATAATTGTTAACTTCGCTACATCCAGATATTTTTTAAATCATTATTGTTTATATAAAGCATACAAATCTTGAAAAAATTTTAGTAAAAAAACATTTTATTACTAGTTAGTTATTTAAAAACATAATAAAGATATGTACTTTCTTTTCATTAAATACAAAATAATTTTAAAGGACCCTATATTGTAAGGCTTTCCTACAATTAAAAATCAAACTGAAATTTCCGAATAAACAATCATATTTCCAGAAACATATATTATGATAATTTCCGCGCACTTGAATTAACCTTGTAGAAGTACTAACCTATCGGTGAGCAGAAGAAAATTCTGTAAAAAGAAAGGAGAATACTTTATGATGACCAATTTACAAAAGGAGTTTTTTGAACGCTTAAAAATTCCTGCAAAAGAAATAACATTTGATGATTTAGATGAAATCTTATTAAAAATGGGAATGATTCTCCCCTATGAAAATCTTGATATTATGGCTGGTACTATTAAAAATATCTCAAAAGATAACTTAATAGAAAAGTTACTTATTCAAAAACGAGGTGGACTTTGTTATGAATTAAACTCCTTATTGTATTATTTTTTAATTGATTGTGGGTTTCAAGTATACAAAGTAGCCGGTACTGTTTATGATCTTTACGATAATAAATGGAAGCCCGATGATGGTCATGTCATTATCATATTAAGTCATGAGAATAAAGATTATGTTGTGGATGCAGGTTTTGCATCTCATCTCCCTTTACATCCAGTCCCTTTTAAAGGAGAAGCCATCTCCTCTCAAACAGGAGAATATCGAATTCGTAAACGAAATACTCGAAAAGGTACGCATATTTTAGAAATGAGAAAAGGAGCTAACGGAGAATCTACAAGTTTCTTACAATCTGAACCTTCAAATGAATGGAAAATAGGTTATGCTTTCACTTTAGATCCAATAGATGAGAAAAAAGTGAATAACATTCAAAAAGTGATTGTAGAGCATAAAGAATCTCCTTTTAATAAAGGAGCTATCACTTGTAAATTAACTACTTATGGTCACATATCGTTAACAAATAAAAATTACACAGAAACCTTTAAAGGCACCAAAAATAAACGACCAATAGAATCTAAAGATTATGCTCGCATTCTTCGTGAATCTTTTGGAATAACGCAAGAGAAATATGTAGGAAAAACACTAGAAAGAGGTTAGTTGACTAGAAGTATTTCATAATAAAGCAGATTCTATATTTAGAATCTGCTTTATTTTATATTTTGTTATAAACTAATTTAATTTTGTTGTTACCCTTTAATTTTCAATTATATACTCATCATCATATTTATCGTATTGTAACCCTTTCCCTATCTTTGATTCTGTAACTTGATCTCTTAAAAACGGTGCAGCACCCATTTTGCTAGTTGCAATTTCAATTCCATATTTTTTCGTTAAATGAGCTAACTCTATTAAAAACCACTCTCTTCGCAATGTAACTGGAATATCAAATGTTTTTCTTTTCATATATAATAGCACCTCTTTTATTTTCATAGCTTAAAAACATCACTGGATGCACTTATTAAAACTACCTTCCACCCCTAACATCCAATGAAACATTATAGTATATGCATGTCCATTTCAAACGTGCTATCACAAATATGATATTAAAGTTTACATAATTATATTATGTAATAATAGAAGAGAAAGGCATGTCCCTTCCTCTTCTATTATAGATATTTAAATTAAGAACATCTTGGTACACCTAAAGCTAAAAATAAACCTGCTACTCCCGCAGTAATCGGTACTTTTAACGTAATAACATCGTCTACCTTCGTTACTAAAAAGTAAGCATTACCTTCTTGTAATATACAAGTTACCAACAATTGAAATTCCATTCAAATCTCCTCCTTTCAATCGATATACTATAATTTATGAAATCTCTTTCAAAAAGTAATAGTAAATATATCTATTTTCCCTTATATACAAATAAATTTTTATAAGTCTAGTAAAAATATTAATTTTCTAAATTTATATAAAACGTGTAATATCCAATAAGTTCCTATATAATCAATAAGAAAAATCTTACAAATGGAGGTATGAAAATGGCGATTTTGAGTAATATTGGTGCAGCTTTATTTTTTATTGCTTTTATTCTTTTAATCTTATGTATCATTTCATTCTTTAAAAAAAATGGAAAAACAAAACAATATGGACGTCCTACCGTTATTCTTTTTATGATTTCAATTATATTAATAGTGACTGGTACAACAAAATCTGAACACCCAGTCATCGAATTTTTTGCTATTTTAAGTTTCATTCTATTTATATTCTTCCTTGTACTTGCAATATTATCTGTTATTAAGAAAACAGGTGTAGCAAAAAAACAATTTATTATTACAGCCGTATTATTTGTCATTTTTGTTGCGCTATTAGGTATTTCAGCTCCTTCTTCTGAAAAAACGACAGCAACTAGTACAAAAGTTGCCTCTAACAATGAAGAACAAAAAGATAGCGAAAAGAAAAAAGAACTAGAAAAGAAAGAGGCTGACGAAAAAACTCAAAAGCAAGAAGATGAGAAGCGTCAAGCCGAGGAACAAGCTCGTAAGCAAGAAGATGAGAAGCGTCAAGCCGAGGAACAAGCTCGTAAGCAAGAAGATGAAAAACGTCTAGCCGAGGAACAAGCTCGTAAGCAAGAAGATGAAAAACGTCTAGCCGAGGAACAAGCTCGTAAGCAAGAGGATGAAGAACGTCTAGCTGATGAACAGGCTCGTAAACAACAAGAAGAACAAAAACGTCAGGCTGATGAACAAGCTCGTAAGCAACAAGAAGAGCAAAAACGTCAGGCTGATGAACAAGCTCGTAAGCAACAAGAAGAGCAAAAAGCACAGCAAACTCAAACACAACCTACCTCAGGAAATACTAGTAGTGCATATTACAAAAATTGTGATGCAGTTAGAGCTGCGGGGAAAGCTCCTCTATATAAAGATCAACCAGGATATAGTCGTAAACTAGATAGAGACGGCGATGGAGTTGCATGCGAATAATAGTAATAAAAAAGAAGCTTAGTAAAAGCTTCTTTTTTTACTGTAATGCCTTACATTTAATATCCCTTTCTCTTATTTAGATGTGTTCTTAAATAAATTTCATACTATTATTCTCAAAAATGACACATAATAAGTGATTTCAATCACCACATTGATTTTCATTTATCGCTATTCTTAATTTAGTAATTACATTCAAACTTTATGGAGGCGTTCATATGAAACATACATTTACTGAAACTTCTATTGTCGGTGAGATCGTTACACAATTCCCGAAAGCTAGTGATCTTTTTAAATCATATAGAATAGATTTTTGTTGTGGTGGCAATAAACCGCTTATTGATGCAATTCATGAAAGAAATTTATCAGCTACTGAAGTGCTTACAGAGTTAAATACGCTTTATAATAATATGAAACGATTAAATGAATCTGAAATTGATTGGAAAAATGCTTCTTATCGCGAATTGATTGATTATGTTATAAATAAGCATCATCGCTATTTAAATGAAGAGTTGCCACAATTAAGTCCGTATGTGACAAAAGTATTACGTGTTCATGGGGCAAGTCAGCCTCATTTAGCTCAAATTCATAAGCTATTTCATGAACTAAAGATGGAACTAGAACAACATTTAATTAAAGAAGAAACAGAAGATTTTCCATTAATTTTAGAATTTGAACAAAATCCAACTGAAGAAAACTATGTGAAGTTACGTAAAGTAGTAGATGAGTTGGAAAATGAACATAACCACGCAGGCAACATTATTAAAGAGCTTCGTAAAGTTACAAATGACTTTACTCCTCCAGAAGGAGCTTGCGGCACTTATCGACTTGTTTACCAACGCCTTGAAGCACTAGAGTCTGATTTATTTGAGCATATTCATTTAGAAAATAACATTTTATTTCCACGTGCAATTACGAGAGTGTAAATTAAGTGCAGGACATGAGTGTAAATACTTATGTCCTGTTTTTTCATTTGGTAAAGAATATACACATCCCTCTCGAATAAGTCCGAATTTTAACAATTTGTGAATCATTGTAAAAATGTGATAAATATCACATCTCCCTCTTTTTAAATTTTTTATAATAGAAATATAATCCTTTGTTCAATACTTCACATAAAAAGGGGAAACGAAAATGAAAAAACGTTTAGTTATGATCGGAAATGGTATGGCTGGCATACGTTGTATGGAAGAAATATTAAAACATGATAGTGATTCATATGAGATTACTATTTTTGGAGATGAACCACATCCAAACTACAATCGCATTATGCTCTCTCATGTTTTACAAGGCAAAACAAATATGCAAGATATCATTATGAATGAATATAGTTGGTATGAGGAAAATGAAATAACTTTGTATACAGATGAAAGGGTTCAAAGTATTAACCGAGAAGAAAAAATAATCATCACAGAAAAAAATCGTACTCTTACATATGACAAACTAATTATCGCAACAGGTTCTAGTGCTTTTATTTTGCCCGTTGAAGGTTCTACTCTTCCTGGCGTAACAGGATTTCGAACTATTGAAGATACACAATTTATGATTGATACCGCTAATGAAAAGAAAAAGGCTGTTGTCATTGGTGGTGGATTACTTGGCTTAGAAGCTGCAAGAGGTCTTATTGATTTAGGAATGGACGTATATGTCGTTCATTTAATGCCAAGCTTAATGGAGCAACAACTAGATGCCAAAGCAGCTTCTCTATTACGCGAAGATTTAGAAGCGCAAGGCATGCAATTTCTAATGGAAAAGAAAACTGTAAAAATTCTTGGTACAGACCATGTTGAGGGCATTCAATTTGAAGATGGTGAAGTTGTAGATTGTGATTTAATCGTAATGGCTGTCGGAATACGCCCAAATACGCAAATAGCAAAAGATGCTGGTTTAATTGTAAATCGCAGTATTGTAGTCAATGACTATATGCTAACAAATGATGAATCCATTTATGCAGTTGGAGAATGTGCAGAACATGACGGTATCGCATATGGACTTGTTGCTCCTCTTTATGAACAAGGTGCGATATTAGCAAAACATATAACGAATTTACAAACTGATGGATATACGGGCAGTATCGTCGGTACACAATTAAAAGTTGCAGGTTGTGATTTATTCTCTGCTGGCCAAATTTATGAAGATGACCAAACGAAAGCAATATCCATCTTTGATGAATGTAAACGTTCCTATAAAAAAGTATTAATTCGTGACAATAAAGTCGTCGGTATCGTTTTATATGGTGACACAGCTGACGGTACACGCCTCTTTAGCATGTTAAAGAAAGAAGAGGATATACAAGAATATACAGCCGCTTCCCTTCTCCACAAAGCTGGTGAAGAAAGTGCACTTGACGTTGCTACAATGAGTGCGGATGACACGATTTGCGGATGTAATGGTGTTACGAAAGGTACAATCGTTCACGCCATTTTAGAACAAGAGTTAACGACTTTTGAAGAAGTTAAGGGCTGTACGAAAGCCGCAGGTTCTTGTGGTAAATGCCGTCCGCTTGTGGAACAAGTTTTATCTCATACACTTGGAGATGCTTTTGATGCCTCAGCGCTATCTGCCGGTATGTGTGGATGTACAACTTTATCCCGTGATGAAGTCGTAGCGGCCATTCACGAGAAAGGCTTAAAATCTCCAAAAGAAGTACGAAATGTTCTTGGTTTTATACATGAAGAAGGCTGTTCAAAATGTCGTCCTGCTTTAAACTACTATTTACGTATGGCGATTCCAGAAGAATATGAAGATGATAAATCGTCCCGTTTCGTTAATGAAAGAATGAATGGTAACATCCAGCACGATGGTACATTCTCTGTTATTCCACGCATGTACGGAGGCGTTACAACAGCTGATGATTTAATGAAAATTGCTGAAGTTGCGAAAAAGTACGATGTTCCTCTTGTGAAAATTACAGGTGCAAGCCGAATCGGCTTATATGGTGTTAAGAAGCAAGATTTACCTAACGTATGGGCTGACTTACATATGACTTCGGGATATGCATATTCAAAATCGCTTCGTAATGTAAAATCATGTGTTGGTTCTCGCTTCTGCCGTTTCGGTACGAAAGATTCATTAGGACTTGGTATGTTGCTTGAACAATCATTAGAAATGGTAGATACACCTCATAAAATGAAGATGGGTGTAACGGGCTGTCCGCGTAACTGTGCGGAAGTACTGACGAAAGATTTTGGCGTTGTTTGTGTCGAAAATGGATACCAACTTTATATTGGCGGAAATGGTGGTACGGAAGTACGCGAAGCTGATTTTGTAATGATTGTCCCTACTGAAGATGATGTCCTTCGCATCGCTACAGCTTATATGCAATATTATCGTGAAACTGGTATTTATGGAGAGCGTACTGCCTACTGGACAGAACGTTTAGGCTTCGATCACATAAAAGAAATACTGCAAGATGCAAATATGGTCACTAAGTTAAATGAACGTTTCCAAAAAGCTCGTGGCACATATAAAGAAGCATGGGGACAAGCACTAGAAACGAAATCATTAAAAGCGATGTATGAAGTAGAAACTGTGAAATAAGGAGCTGTGATCTATATGATACAAACGAAAGAAAAAATAAAAGTTATGCGTGCGGAAGACCTTCCTATTCAAATCGGTAAAGAGGTGCAAATGAATGGTATGTCTATCGCCCTATTCCGCCTTTCAAATGGAGATATTCGAGCTGTAGAAAATCGTTGTCCTCATAAAAACGGACCGTTAGCAGAAGGAATTGTATCTGGAGAATTCGTCTTTTGTCCACTGCATGATTGGAAAATTTCATTACTAACAGGTGAAGTGCAAAAACCTGATGACGGCTGTATCCAAACATACGAAGTAGAAGTTATTGATGGTGACATTTATATAAACATGTAATTTACGAAAGGAAGCCTCCTCTGGCTTCCTTTTACATAAAAATAGAAGAGGTGCGATTATGAACGGATATGTATATTTAGTTGGTGCAGGACCAGGTGATGAAGGGCTTATTACAAAGAAAGCGATAGATTGTTTAAAGCGTGCAGATATCGTTTTATATGACCGTTTATTAAACCCTTTCTTTCTTAGTTATACAAAAGAAACATGTGAACTTATGTATTGCGGCAAAATGCCAAAGAATCATATTATGCGACAAGAAATGATTAACGCCCACCTCCTTCAATTCGCACAAGAAGGAAAAATCGTTGTCCGATTAAAGGGCGGAGATCCATCTATTTTTGGCCGCGTTGGTGAAGAAGCAGAAACTTTAGCAGCAGCGAACGTTCCATATGAAATCGTACCAGGTATTACATCTAGCATCGCCGCTAGTAGCTATGCAGGTATCCCCCTCACCCACCGTAACTACAGTAATAGCATCACTTTATTAACTGGGCATGCAAAAGGCCCTTTAACCGATCATGGAAAATATAATTCATCCTATAATAGCGACACGATCGCCTACTACATGGGTATAAAAAACTTACCTACAATTTGTGAAAACTTACTACAAGCAGGAAAGAAAAAAGATACACCAGTAGCCGTCATTGAATGGGGTACAACTGGTAAACAACGTGTAGTCACAGGGACACTGTCCACCATTGTTTCTATCGTCAAAGACGAAAATATTTCTAACCCTTCTATGTCAATTGTTGGTGATGTTGTTACTTTACGGAATCAAATTGCTTGGAAAGAACGTAAACCATTGCACGGCAAGAAAGTTTTACTTGCATCTGCAACAAATAAAAAAAGCGCAATAAAGCAAATGTTACAAGAGTCCGGTGCAGAAATATATCAAATTCCAATTTTCCAAAAGAAAGAATACACATTAACCTCTGAACAAATTAATAAGATTTTTAACGTTGATCGTCTTGTATTTTGTTCCGCTGAGAGTGTAGACATCTTAGTGCAATCATGTAGTAAATATCATAAAGATATTCGCTCCTTACAGGCAGAGCTTCAGTATATGAACCTTTCTATTCAAGAAAAGCTTATGCAATATGGATTGTTAAGTAAACCTGCGCAATTTTCTTCGAATTCAACGATTTATTTAGGACGAAACATTAACCGAATTGCTGTTATTCAAGAAAAAATTGGTGCTGGTTCCTATATGATGACTCATGAGTACACAATTGATCATCGCTTCGATGAAATTCATTCCCGTATGCTTTCTGAATTCTCATGGGACAGCATTGTATTTGAAGGTCGTGCTTCTATTGATACGTTTCTAGCAGAAATAAAACGCCTAGGCTTTATCAATATTCTTACTCTCCCATTCTCGTATACCGACGTTCCAACTTTATACTATGCGAATAAAGTCGGTTTTCATAATGTAGATGAGCAATTACAAGACATGATTATGAAGAAAGATTTGGTGGTACGATGAAAGGAATTGTATATGTTGGACACGGGAGCCGCTTACAAAAAGGTAACGAACAATTCATTCACTTTATTCAATCTGTTATAAAAGAACGTAACGAACGGATTCAAAAAATAGCTTTCCTAGAACTAACGACACCTACCATTTCGGATGCAGTTACAGAAGCAATACTAGAGGGTGCAACTGCAATAATGATTGTACCTGTTTTATTATTTGCAGCAGCTCACTATAAACGTGATATTCCTTTTGAGATAGAGAAAATACAAAAGCAATATCCACATATAACATTTTCAGTTGTACAACCTTTTAGTACACATCCACATATGGTTGAACTTGTAGTAAAAAGAATACGTGAAACTATGCCAATGCAAGGTAGTAGTGTTTTACTCGTAGGGAGAGGCAGTAGTGATCCACAGCCGTTACATGAATTACAACAAATCGGAGCAGTCGTCGAACGAAAACTCAGTATGCCAGTATCGTGCTCCTTTTTAACGAAAGGAACTCCCTCTTTTACTGCTGAGCTCAAGGCTATAACATCGACTTCATCCCATGTATATGTCATGCCGTACCTTCTCTTTACCGGATTATTACTTCAAAAAATTAAATTGCATGCAAAAAAATACGATCACGTTACAACTTGTAACTGTCTTCAGTTTGATAGATACATGAAGTTAACATTATTAGAACGAATGGAGGAATGCATATATGTATAACATGTACCCTCTTATGTTTAATTTAAATAAAAAAGTGGTCGTTATAGTTGGTGGTGGTAAAATCGCATATCGAAAAGCGTCCGGATTAAAGGATACAGGCGCTTTTGTCACCGTTATCAGCCCAGAAATTTGCGAGGAAATGAAGGAACTTCCTTATATTACTTGGAAGCAAAAAGCTTTTAGTAATAATGATATTAAAGATGCTCATCTTATTTATGCAGCTACAAATCAACATGCTGTAAATATGATGGTCAAACAGGCCGCCCATGATTTCCAGTGGGTTAACGTCGTAAGTGATGGTACAAAATCATCGTTTCACACACCTGGTGTCATCCGACATGATGAATATGTTGTCACTATTTCAACTTCAGGTAAAGATCCATCGTTTACGAAGCATTTGAAGCAGGAACTAACATCTATATTTCCTAAACTTATAAACAAGCTTTCTCGTACTCATAAAATGTAATCTATCACTTAGCTAAAATAGTAATTAACTTTGAACAAACGTTTTTTAGAGGCGTTTGTTCCTTTTGCTTTAGTTTCGCTTTTTAGGATCAGACAAACAATTGGACAAGAATCTGTGAAGAAAAATAGCGGCAACAATTACGGACAAAAAAAGCAGTTGCTTGAGAGCAACTGCTTCAATACAGGTTTTATATTGGATATTCATTCAACCAAATTAGCGCTTGTTCATAATCATCAAAAAATCTCACAGATTCTTTCGTATTAGATTGTTGTAAATAATCCATTATCTCCCCCTCTTCAAGGAGAAATGCAATTGCCTTACTGTTATTCAAAATGATTTCATTGAAGAACTTCTCTTTCCATACTTTTTGAACAGAAAAATGATTTGGCGTGTATCCTTTTCTATCCACCAACAATTTGTATTTCCGCCCTTCAGAAATGAATTGCTGACAAACCTGCTCAAAACCATTAAACCATTCATACACATCATCTGTTTTTATATTTCCAACTAGATGGGTAACAATTATATCTCCTGAAACTGTTGTGCTGATATTCTGTTTACTCAACTTGGAATCCCTCCTTAGTTACAATTTTGCGGAAAAACCGCATAAAATCAATAAAGAAAAAATTCTTACTTGACACTCCCACCCCATCGCTATCAAACTAAGCTCATGTAACGTCAATTATAAGCGAAATTGTGTCTTTTTTCGCAAGTCTATATGTAGATGCTTTAAAGATTTGCATCCGAAATAACCCCTAATGCGTTTCCTTTTTTTGAATTAAACTGCTTGATTATCAGACATGGTACAATTGTAAACGACACCCAATATATCTAAGACTGTTTTCTTCTCATATCGATGGGATTTCCGTCCATCATTTATCGCCTCAAATCTATTCGTTTTTGCACGTATATTCAAAACAAAATATATGACAAATAAATAACGACAGTTACTGTAACAATGCTGAAAAGTGTTGAAAATAAAACGATTTGTGCATGTAGTTCAGGCTCTATTTGATACTCCATAGCAATGGTTGATGTATTTCTTGAAGTAGGAAAAGAACTTGCAATAAATAATGATTGTGCAACAATACCATCAATGTTTAGTAGATAGATCATGGCAAGTGCTAATAATGGTCCTATCAGTAACCTTCCAATTAAAGCCCATGTTATGACTCGATGGAAAAAATTAAGCTTAATGTTAGATAATTGCGCTCCTAGCAATATGATTGCTATTGCAACAAAACTATTCGCAAGCTGATTAAGAGGTAGAAAGATAGAATTAGGTATTTGAATTTTAAAAGATTGAAAGAGAACCCCTAATACAAGCGCATGAAGTACAGGCAGTCTTAGAAATGATTGAATAATACTTCCGATTGTTTTTGTTGCTGATAGTAAGTTATATATCCCATATGAATAAGTTAAAAGATTCTGGAAAATCACAATAAAAATTTGAATGGAAACCCCCACTGGATTGTGACTGAAAATCAATTGACTTACTGGTAATCCATAATTACCGGAATTCATTAACGAAATACTATTTTTTAGAGCTGCACTTTCTCCTTTTTCTAACTTTAATGTTTTTGAAATGAAATGACTTACTATGATCAGACTCAAACTATAAAGCATTAAATAGTATATTATCTGGAGCAACAAACCTGTCTCTATACTAATATCATATATATTCATAAATACAGCCGCTGGCATCAAGCAATAAGTAATAAGTGTAGATAGCTGCTTTAAGTTAAATTGGAACTTCCTTTGTAAAATTGCACCAATTAGCAGCAATATTAATATTGGTAATATTACGTCTAATATAATAAAAATAATCATTTAAAACCTCATTCTACATATATTTTAGTTGGATTAAACGCTCTCTTTTCTTTAACATATCAAATATGACTCATAAAGAAAATTATAGATTATTTATACAAATTCATAACTTTATCTTATTGAACTAAACTGTATTCTTTAGTTTAAGTGTACTTTTTTCACAATATCCGTTAGCCTTACCAAAAAATCTTGCCCTAAAAAAATCTGATACTGCAGTTACTATGCGAAGAATACTTACATCAATTCCATACTTGTCGCTTGAGTCACCTAACACACCTGATACTTGTTTATCTTGAGTGGACTTATATTTTTTTCATCTAAACATCCCGATTCAATTAAATATTTGCATTCTAAAAATGAGTTCGATCTTTAGAATAGATTTAAGATTTCCTTAACTAATCTGCCCTTTAATTAAATAACTTTTGACATCTATATTTTAAAATAAAATTCCATCAACCTTCTGTTTTTCATTTTAAAAGCACATTCTTATAGAAAACAAGCGTTTGTTGAGATAGCAATAAAAACATGTTGAAGCCTATTACTAAAAGAACCATCCCAAAATACTTTGGGATGGTTCTTTTTCCTTATTAATGATTCTTTAACATCACTAACAATTTCTCTTGGCTATACATCCATACTGTAATGATTAAACAAGCAAGTGCGACTTCTGATAACGCCATAAATCCAATTGCATAATGACCTGTTAATTGGAATAGTAATGTTAAAATTAGTGGCGGGAAGAATCCTCCTAGTCCGCCTAAAGCTGAAACGAGCCCATTTACAATACCGGCTTGTTCTGAGAAGTACATTGGAACGAGTTTGAAGATTGTACCATTTCCAATCCCTGCACAAAATGCGACTAGTAGGCAACCAAATGTATACACGTTCATACTAGGCATAAATGATAAAATAATACCTGAAAGTGTTAAACCGATAAATACGAAGATTAATATTTTAAATGGATTAAACTTATCACCGAGCCAACCACCAATCGGGCGCATAATTGTTGCGAGTACAATGAATCCGGCTGTCCGCATACCTGCATCTACTTTTTCTAATCCGAAGTGAGATACTAAAAAGTTTGGTAAGTATACTGTAAATGCGACAAATGATCCGAATGTTAAAAAGTAAAAGATACATAAAAACCAAAGTTTTTCATTTTTATATACACCTTTTATTTGTTCCATTAATGGTGTATTCACCTTTTTCTCCTTACGATCACCTAATAAAAAGTTCATAAGTGCAAATGCTGCAAGTAAAACTAAATAACATTGTACTGTCGTTCTCCAACCAACTGAAGTTGCGATAACAGGTGCTAAAAACGAAGTGATTGCTGTTCCGGCGTTACCGACACCGTAAATACCATTTACAAAACCGTGGCTCTCTTTCGGAAAGTATTTTGGTAAAGAAGTTACCCCTACTGAGAATACAGCTCCACCAATTCCTACAAATAATCCACCAATAATTAAATCCATCATAGAATTGGCAACACTAATATAAAAGACAGGAAATAATAATAGAATAAAACTAATAAAGAATAATTTTCTTGCTCCGAAACGATTTGTCCAATAGCCAATTGGAATACGAAGAACAGAACCTAAAATAACCGGTACTGCTGTTACCATAGAAATTTGTCCCGCAGTTAATGGAATATCCGCTTTAATATAAGGCATTAATGATGATAAAATAACCCATACCATAAAACCGATAACTAGATTAGAAGTTTGTAAACTTAATTGAAAATTAGGACCTTTCATCCTGTTCCCTCCTATGTATGCATAGTTATATTCATTCCCTCCAGCCTAATCACGTCCTAACATGATTAGGCTGAAAAGAATCAACCACCACTTACTGGCGGAATCATTGCTATGACATCGCCAGTTTGAATGATATCATCCTCATTTGCATACTCTTCATTTATAGCGACCATTATCTCACTTGAAATTGCTACGTTGTATTTCGTAATAAGGACTTCCTTTAGTTCAGCAACCGTAATATTTTCACAACCTATGTGTAATGCTGACTTACTTACTTCTTCTTGTAAATGTGCAAATAATAGTACTTCAATCATATTCTCATCTCCTTTCCAGGCTCACCATTTGCATACGCTACCTTCTCTAACTGATCACCTATCCATGACTCACCATCTTTCCAAAACTCTTTCTTCCATATTGGAACAATTTGTTTTATACGCTCCATAATATATTCGTTCGCCTCATAGGCAGCTTTCCGGTGTGGTGTAGAAACAGCGACGACAACAGCAAGATCAGAAATTTGTAATGTACCAATGCGATGTGTAATGGCGACATTTGTCCCAGGCCACATCTCTCCTACTTCGGTGCCAATTCTCTTAAGCTGTTTCTCCGCCATTGACTTATATGCTACATACTCTAAATATAGCGTACGACGGCCTTTCGTAAATTCTCTAACAGTACCAATGAAAGTCGCAACTGCGCCACATTCACGACGAATTACTTTGTTTGTAACTTCTTCAATTGAAATAGGTGTATCAATTACTTCATAATACGTATGTGCCATCTTGCACCTCTTATCTTTGTATAAGTTAGCAATCTATTTTTCTATTATTTGTATGATCGAAGTGGTTCTTCCCACGGCCACTCACTTCCGGCGCTTGATTCTAATAACAGTACCGAGACAGTTATTCCTGCTTTAAATCCTCTCGTTCCTCCCGGCAGGACGATACATGCATTCGCCCCTGCAAGTGAAGAAATTGCACTAGATTTGTCTAAACCAACTGGTGTAGCTTGCAATGTTCCATCTACAATTTCCACTTTCCCTCGTACAAAACGAGTAAATGGGTTTGCTTTCAGAAAGTCTTTCTGTAATATTGCCTCTGTACGATATACGTGCGAATCTTTTCTATGCAAATATGTTCCAATGACTGGCCGAACATATAATTCACAACCGACATAACAAGCTGAAGGATTACCAGATAGACCAAATAATAGTTTTCCTTCTAGCTCAGCTACAGTTGTCACACTTCCTGGTCGCATCGCTATTTTGTTGAAAAGCACATTAGCTCGTAATTCCTCATAAATAGCAGGTAAATAGTCATAGTCTCCTACCGAAACGCCACCAGTTGTAATTAAAATATCGACTTCTTTTATCGCTTTTTTCACAGTGTTATAACACGTCTCAAAATCGTCAGCGAATTGTCCATAATACTGTACAACTCCGCCCGCTCGTTCAACTTGAGCAGCTATCATATAGGAGTTACTATTTCGAATCTTCCCTGGCTTTAATTGTTCATGTACTTCAAGCAGTTCGCTTCCTGTCGTTACAATTCCGATAACCGGCTGTTTTACAACGTAAACGGTACTATAACCAAACGTAGAAAGAAGCGCCACTACTCCAGGGTTAATAACAGTCCCTTTTTTCACAAGGATGGTATTTTGTTTTACATCTTCACCTTTAAAAGAAATGTTATCCCCAGCAATAAAGGAGCGTTTCAATTTCATATAAGTCTTTTCACTTTCTTCAAATCCTTCAGTTAGCTCTAACATAACAACTGCATTACATCCGGCTGGAATTGCGGCACCTGTCATAATACGGACAGTTTGAAATGGTTTCACTTCTTCTGGAAAAACAAAACCTGCTCCAATTTCGCCAATCACTTCAAACTGAATGGGGTTACTACTACTCGCTTCTTTTGTATCTTCTGCTCGAATCGCAAACCCGTCGTATGGAGAGCGATCAAAGTGAGGGACATCATGATCTGCAATAACATCTTCTCCAAGAATTCTTCCGTAACTTTCTATAAGAGAAACCTTTTCTATTTCACCTTGATGAGCGTATTTCATTACACGTGCCACTGCTTCTGCCACCGGAATTGGTATACGTTTTTCTAACATTCTTTTTCACCTCGTTTTAATAAGGGGCAACGCTCTTTCTGTTCATCCTATATATTTTGCGTATAATCGTTTTGCTATTTTCACATCATTTGTTCCATGAATAAATGCCCTACCGTCTGTAAATAAAACGAAACGATATTCATCAATTAGAAATGATAGTAAGTAAGGCGTTTTTTGGACATGTACACTTTTTTGTAATCGTTTTTGAATTTCGTTTAAATTAAGATCTCTCTTTATTCCTGAACGGATTTGAACTGTATTCCGTCCGCATAGCACTTCCGTTTTCATCTGCGCTTCAAATGCTAGACTTGGATACGTTCGTGATTTCCCACAAGATGGACATGTACTTTTTTTCTGTCTATTTACTTTTAATGAAAGATATTGATTGTTCCAAATATCAAATGATAACATCGTTCCTCTTAACGACTCATAATCATCCACCAATATTTTCATCGCCTCTGTTACTTGGTGAGCAACGACCATTTGTACAGCTGGCTGAATGATTCCGGCTGTATCGCATGTTGCACCGCCCATAGGATGATCCATTAGACAGCGAAAACATGGTGTTTTCCCAGGAAGAATTGTATACGTTACACCGTAACTTCCAATGCATCCACCATATATCCAAGGTATATTTTCTTTTTGTGAAATGTCATTTATAAGTAGGCGCGTATCGAAATTGTCAGTCGCATCTATGATGAGATCCACTTCTTTTGTTAACTCTTCTATTTCTTGCATTGTGACATCCGTTACAACTGGTACAATTTTTACTTCAGAATTAATCTTCCTTACATGTTCTGCCGCTGCAATTGCTTTCGGTTTGCATTGCTGCGCATCTTCTTCTATGTATAACTGTTGCCGCTGTAAATTACTCCATTCCACGTAGTCACGGTCAGCGATTGTCAATTTCCCAATTCCCATCCTAACGAGTGTTTCTGCATTCGCAGCTCCTAATGCACCTGCACCAATTAGGAGCACATGCTTTTCTCTTATTTTTCTTTGTCCTATTTCACCAATTCCAGAAAACAATATTTGCCTTGCATATCGCTCTTGCATAGGGAATCCTCCTCTCACTATCCGCCAATGTAGGACATTTCAACTTTTGGACGTTGATTTGTACTTTCCGCCGTTCTTTCATCTGAATATCGATCTGTTCTATATCGCCATGTATGTTGTAAAATTTTTAATAGTGATGCATCAGAAATATTTCCTCGAAGAAGCGTTCGCAAATCCGTTCCTTTCGTTCCAAATAGACACGTGAAAAACTTGCCGTCTGCCGAGATACGAGCTCTCGTACAAGAAGAACAAAATGACTCAGATACTGAAGTAATAAACCCAACTTCTGCATCGCTCCCTACATATCGATACAATTTCGCAACTTCTCCAAAGTAACGAGGCTGAGCGGGCTCAACTGGATATACGCGATTAATCTTCTCTATTAATTGTTCCTTCGTAATAACTTGTTCAAAGTTCCAGTCGTTTGTACTGCCCACATCCATAAACTCTATAAAACGGAGCTGAATGTCTTGTTCTTTAAAATAACGAGCCATACGAAGAATTTGACTATCATTCATTCCTTTTTTTACGACCATATTTACCTTTACTTCTAATCCAGCAGCCTTTGCTGCTTCAATTCCTTTCAGTACAGGTTTTGTATTTACATTTCGTCCATTAATTTTTTTGAAGACATAATCCTCTATCGCATCTAAACTAATATTTACACGTTTTAATCCCGCTTCTTTTAACGCCTTTGCTTGTTTTGCTAAATGAATACCGTTTGTTGTGAGTCCAATATCTTTTAAGCCTTCTAGCTTTGCAAGTCTTGCAATTAACATCGGTAAGTCTTTACGCAATAACGGTTCACCGCCAGTAAGCCTAATTTTATTGACTCCCAGACTTATAAATAATCTCGCTAATCTTTCTATTTCATCAAACGTTAATAAAAGCTCTTCCTGTAAAAAAGCGTAATCAGGTCCGAACACTTCAGCAGGCATACAGTATGTACACCTAAAATTACAACGATCAATAACTGAAATACGTAAATCTTGAAGTGGCCGTTCTAAAGAATCTTTCATGTTCTCGTGCATCTATATCCCTTCTTTTCTGCTGTAATCCTTAGTAAGCTTTCATTTTTTTATTTGCCTTCATTATAAAAAAGAAGCTACATATTCAATGTGACTTTTCTCACATTACTTTCCCCATTCAAAAATTCTTCACAAATCCGTTCGAATTTTGTTCACATCTTTAATCTCATCCACTTTGTCTATTGAATTTTTCAAACTAAAAATTGAAAATCACTTCCCCCTTACGGTCATTGAAATTTCAATGTATTTTTAAAATAGCTCTTGCATTTTCATCATACTTACACTCAAAATAGGAAATGTATTGCTTATAAGAAGAAAGGTGATCACTGTGGCAAACAGTATGACATTATCTCAAGATTTAAAAGAATTACTTGCATCTGTTGAATATAAAATGCAAATTAAAAAAGGTAGTTTTATTTTTCAAGAAGGTATGGAGGCAACAGAGCTCTATATCATCCACTCAGGAAAAGTACAAATTAGTAAATTAAGTGCTGACGGGCAAGAATTAACACTCCGTATTTGTTCGGCATACGACATTATTGGAGAATTAACATTATTCACGGACAATGCGAAGTATTTATTAAATTCAAAATGCCTTGAAGATGTTGAAGTAGGGGTTATAAAGCGTGAAACCTTAGAAAAAGCATTGCTCCAAAAACCCGCACTTGTATTTGAATTTATGAAATGGATTAGTGAACATTTAAGAAGAATGCAAACGAAGTTCCGAGATTTAGTATTACACGGCAAAAAAGGTGCCCTGTATTCTACTCTTATACGAATGACAAATAGTTACGGTGTATTAAAAGAAAATGGGATTCTCATCGATTTACCATTAACGAATCAAGAACTTGCTAATTTCTGTGCAACTTCACGTGAAAGTGTAAATCGAATGTTAAATGAATTAAAAAAGCAAGGTACAATTTCTATTCATAAAGGAAAGATTACAATCCACGATTTACAATTTTTAAAATGTGAAATTGCTTGTGAAGATTGCTCTGCCTCTGTTTGTAGCATTGATTAGCATCTTATTTAGATGCTAATCTTTTTTCAATTTAAGCTACTTATTAACGGTTATTCCCTATATAAACAAAAACGAGGCCTTCCATATTAGACCTCGTTTCGTTTTAACCATTAGCTCCTATCCGTTTACAGCAGTATTATTTTTTCAACTCATTAGGAATACGTCTTCTGTAAATTACATAACTACGGCTTACATATTTAATTGGGGCACTAAATACATGTACAAGTCTTGTAAATGGCCATACTGCGAATAAACCCATTCCTGCAAGAATATGAATTTTAAACCATACTGGTACTTCCATCATATATTCAACTTTCGGTTGGAGAATAAAGAGACTTCGGAACCAAGGGCCAATCGTTGTACGATAATCAAATCCTTTTGAATCTATATTTAAAAATGTTGAAGAAAGTCCTGCTAGCATTACGATAAGTAATAAAATAAGCGCAATATAATCTCCCTTTGTACTCGTTGCAATGATACGCTTTACTGTTACACGGCGGTACGTTAATATAATTAAACCGATAATAGAAGCAATACCTGCCGGAAGCCCAAAACTAATTGCTACTACATGATACATATGCTCAGAAATACCTATTGAACGATATACAGCTTCTGGAATTAAAATCCCCATAACATGGCCGCCAATTACGAACATGATCCCAAAGTGGAATAATAGACTTCCGACCCGGAGCATCTTCTTTTCTAATAGTTCACTAGATTTTGATGTCCATCCAAATTGATCATAGTTGTATCTAAAAATATGTCCACCGATAAAGATCGCAAAAATGATATAGGGAAACAATACCCAAAGAAATTGATCCATCATTTTGACAACGCTCCTTTCTAATTTGTCTGTACACCCCATGTTTCGATAGCGAGTAGCACAGACGCAAGAATTGGTTCATACATACTACCCGCTTCTTTTAATTGAACATGTAATGCTTGTATATTTTCCGTGTATTTACTCATAATTGGTTCACTGTCTTGCTCATTTGCATTTGCAAAAAACTCAAGTAAAAGTGGTAAATAGTCAGGTAGTTCTTTATCTGTTACGCTAAAACCTGATTTTTTATAATGTTGTTTTAACTCTAGTAATTCAATACCTCTTTCTCTTTGTTCACCAGTGTTCATATAAGTAAGATACATATTTGTTTTCTTCCCAAAATCGAATGTATATACGTAACTATCAATGAATTGATCATTCGTTTTATCTAGCGCTTGCTTTATAAAGCCTGTAAGTGACGCTTTAACGTCTTCTTGTTCTATTGTTTCAACCTCTTCTTGCAATTCAGTTAAAGCTTCTCTCCACCCTAGTTCAGGATAGGAGAGAAGAAAAGAAGAACAAGAAAAAGCTGTTTGTAAACTTTGTTTCATAATTTTCTGCCCCCTTTATTTAAGAAATTGTCATACAAGAGCCTGGACCACCTGTGAATGATAAACCACAGCTTCCTTGTTCGCTATATAAATCTGCCACTTGTTCACGGTGAGATGTCGGAATAACGAAGCGATCTTTATATTTCGCGATAGCAAGAAGACGATACATATCTTCTACATCCTGTTTCGTTAAACCAAGTTCTTTTAATACAGCTTCATTTGGCTCTTTATTAATTTGAAGTGCTCTCATATGCGTTCGCATAACAGCCATTTTCTTCAATGTAAGACGAATGTGTGATTCATCCCCCGCAGTGAGTAAATTCGCTAAATATTGAATTGGAATACGCATATTATCAATAGCAGGGAAAATCTCTTCTGCTTGCCAGTTACTACCTTTTCCCTCCACCATATTCATAATCGGGCTAAGCGGCGGGATATACCAAACCATTGGCATTGTACGATACTCTGGGTGAAGAGGTAGAGCAATTTTCCAATCGATAATCATTTTATAAATTGGCGATTGTTGCGCCGCTTTAATCCATTCTTCAGGAATTCCTTGTTTTTTCGCTTCAGCTGCCACTTCTGGATCATTTGGATCTAGAAAAACAGTAAGCTGAGATTCATATAAATCTTTTTCGTCTTCAACAGAAGCTGCTTCTTTTACTTTGTCAGCGTCATATAGCATTACCCCAATATACCGAATACGTCCTACACATGTTTCCGAACAAATCGTTGGCATACCCGCTTCAATACGTGGGAAACACATTGTACATTTTTCAGCTTTATTCGTTTGCCAGTTAAAATACACTTTTTTATATGGACAAGATGATACGCAGAATCTCCATGCGCGACATGCATTTTGATCGACAAGAACAATCCCATCTTCTTCACGTTTATACATCGCACCAGATGGACAAGATGATACGCACGAGGGATTCATACAATGTTCGCATATGCGTGGTAAATACATCATAAAGACGTTTTCAAAATCTGTTTTAATTTCTTCTTCCATTTTCTTTACGTTCGGATCTTGCAATCCTGTTATATGTCCGCCTGCTAAATCATCTTCCCAGTTTGGACCCCATTCAATTTTGTCGATAAATTCGCCTGTAATTGCTGATTTCGGACGAGCAACTGGTTGATGCTTACGTTGCGGACTATTTGTTAACGTTTCATAATCATAATTCCAAGGTTCAAAATAATCATCAATTGTTGGTTGATCTGGATTGTGGAAAATGTTCATAAGACGTTTCATTTTCGAACCAGATTTCAGCTGAATTTCACCATTTTTCAATTCCCAACCGCCTTTATATTTCTCCTGATCTTCCCATTGTTTCGGATAACCAATTCCAGGCTTCGTTTCTACGTTATTGAAGTACATATATTCAGCACCTGGACGATTTGTCCAGGTGTTTTTGCACGTTACGCTACAAGTATGGCAGCCGATGCATTTATCTAGATTCATTATCATTCCGACTTGTGCTTTAATCTTCAAGCCAATCTACCTCCTTCAGTTTGCGAATTACAACGTTTAAGTCACGCTGGTTCCCAGTCGGACCGTAATAGTTAAATCCATAACTTAATTGACCATATCCACCAATCATATGTGTCGGTTTTACGTGAATTCGAGTTGGACTATTATGCGTTCCCCCGCGGTTACTTGTTAATTTCGTACCAGGTACGTTAATGTGACGATCTTGTGCATGGTGCATAAACGCCATTCCTCTCGGTATACGATGCGTTACAACAGCACGGGCTACAACAACACCGTTACGATTAAAGCACTCAATCCAATCATTATCTGCTACACCAGCTTCTTCAGCATCCTCTTTATTCATCCAAACAGTTGGACCACCTCTAAACAGCGTTAACATTGGTAATGAATCGAAATACATACTATGAATGGACCACTTATTATGCGGCGTTAAATAATTTAACGTAATCTCTTTTCCTTCTACTTCAGGTCGTGATTTACGGAACGGTTTATGTTGCAGAATCGGTTTAAACGTTGCCATCGTTTCACCAAATTCTTTCATCATGTCATGATCTAAGTAGAAAGATTGTCGTCCAGTGATTGTTCTCCAAGGGATGAGGCGTTCCACATTTGTTGTAAACGGTGAGTAACGACGTCCACCTTTTTCAGAACCTGTAAAGGCCGGAGAAGTAATTACTGTTTTTGGCTGCGCTGTAATTTGTTCAAATGTGAAGCATTCTTCTTCACGTTCTTCTGCTAAATCACGTAATTTTAAATCCGTTTGTTTTTCAAGTGCTTCCCATGCTTTTACAGCCATATGACCATTTGTTGTAGAAGAAAGTGTTAATACCGCTTCAGCAGCATTGATTGCTTCTTTTATGTCTGGGCAACCTTTTGCAATAGAATCCGTTCGAACAACTCCTAATCGACTCTTTAATTGCTCATACTCTTTTTCTGCGGACCAAGAAATCCCTTTCGTACCAATCGGTTGTTTTCCCGCATTTGGTCCTAACGAAGTCATTTTGTCATAAATTGTTTTATAATCTCTTTCAACAACATGAATTTGTGGCATTGTTTTACCTGGTATTGGCTCACACTCACCTTTGCTCCAATCTTTAATCTTGCCAAGTGGTTGCGCTAATTCTTGCGGTGTATCGTGAAGAAGTGGCGTTGCAACAACTTCTTTCATTGGTTCAAGATCAATTTTCTTCGCTAAATCTGACACAGCTTTAGAAAGTGAAGTGAAAATATCCCAGTCAGAGCGCGCTTCCCACGGTGAACCGATTGCTGGATTAAATGGATGCACAAATGGATGCATATCTGTACTACTTAAATCATGTTTTTCGTACCAAGTTGAAGCAGGTAAGACGATATCAGAATAAAGCGCTGTTCCAGCCATACGGAAATCTAAGTTAATAAGTAAATCTAACTTCCCTTCTGGTGCTTCTTCATGCCATTTAATTTCTTCTGGTCGTAATGAATCACTATCGTCATTCATTAACCCGTTTGTTGTACCTAATAAATGTTTTAAGAAATATTCGTGTCCTTTACCAGAACTTGAAATTAAGTTCGCACGCCATACGAATAAGTTGCGCGGGAAGTTGTTTTTGTTATCTGGATCTTCAATCGCAAATTTTAGTTCTTTTTCTTTTAATCTTTGTGCAACATATTTTCCGATTTCTTCTTGCGTTGTTGCACCAGCAGCAACAGCTTCTTTATATAATTCAATCCCATTTTTCTCGAATGTCGGATACGAAGGTAGCCAGCCAAGTCGTGCCGCTAATACGTTGTAATCACCGTGATGTTGATAACGAGAGTTGCCTTCTACTGGTGATGCTAGATGTCCAACCGGTGTATCTTCATAGCGCCATTGATCTGTTACGAAATAGAAGAAAGATGTACCATTTTGTAATTTCGGTGGCCCTTGCCAATCTTTTGCCATCGCGATTGTTTGCCATCCTTCTGCTGGTCGTAATTTTTCTTGCCCAACATAATGCGCCCATCCCCCGCCGTTTACTCCTTGTGCTCCAACTAGAAGAACAAGATTTAAAACTGCGCGATAAATCGTATCAGAATTAAACCAATGGTTAATACCAGCTCCAACAATAATCATCGAGCGACCATTTGTATCAACGGCATTTTGTGCGAACTCACGAGCGATTTGAATAATTAGTTCTCGTTTCACTCCTGTCATTTTCTCTTGCCATGCAGGTGTAAACGGTACATCATCATTGAAGTCTTTCGGCTCTTGTCCGCCAAGCCCTCGGTTCACGCCGTAATTTGCTAACGTTAAGTCGTATACAGTTGTAACGAACACTTCGCCTTCTTCTGTCATAACCTTTTTCACTGGAATTGTACGTTCTAATACTTTGTTTCCATCATCAGAGAAGTACGGAATTTGTACAGTTCCAATCGATTCTTCCATTCCAAGTAAAGAAAGACGTGGGTCAATCTTTTCACCTGTTTCTTCATCTTCTAAACGCAAGTTCCATTTCTTTTCGTTATCCCAACGTGAGCCCATTGTGCCTTGAGGTGTTGCAAAATCATTCGTATTCTCGTTCCAAAGAACAGGCTTCCATTCTCCTAACTTCGTTTCGCGTCCAATATCAGAAGCGTTTAAGAAACGATCAGCAACGAATTGATCTCCTTTTTGTTTCAATGTGACAAAGAAAGGAAAATCAGTATATTGCTTCGCATACTTTGTGAAATATTCCACTTGATTATCTACGTAAAACTCTTGTAAGATCACATGCCCCATTGCCATCGCAAGTGCACCATCTGTACCTTGTTTTACACTAATCCAATCATCGGCAAACTTTGTAGATTCAGCGAAGTCAGGACTGACAGAAACGACTTTCGTTCCTTTATATCGAACCTCTGCTAAAAAGTGAGCATCTGGTGTTCTCGTCATCGGTACATTTGAACCCCATGTCATAATGTAACCAGAGTTATACCAGTCACTACTTTCTGGTACATCTGTTTGATCGCCCCAAATTTGAGGAGAAGCTGGTGGTAAATCTGCGTACCAATCATAGAAACTAAGCATTGGCCCGCCCATAAGTTGCATAAAACGACTACCAGCAGCATGACTTAACATCGACATAGCTGGAATTGGTGAAAAACCAACATTTCGGTCTGGACCGTATTTCATTACTGTGTAGAGTAATGAAGCAGAAACAAGTTGTAACACTTCATCCCAATTCGCACGAATGAATCCCCCTTTACCACGTGCCTGCTTATACTTGCGTGCTTTTTCAGGGTTTTCCACAATGCTTTTCCAAGCATCTAGTGGTGACTTGTTATTTTGTAATTCCTCTTGCCACATACTCCAAAGAACACCACGTACATACGGATATTTCACACGAAGTGGACTATAAATATACCAAGAAAAACTCGCTCCACGCGGACATCCTCGTGGTTCAAAATCAGGCATATCTGGACCTGTAGTTGGATAGTTAAGCTCCTGTCCTTCCCAAGTTACGATTCCATCTTTCACATATATATTCCAGCTACATGAACCAGTACAGTTCACACCATGTGTAGAACGAATTACTTTATCATGCTGCCAACGCTTTCTGTACACATTCTCCCATTCACGATCTTCATATGTTTCTTGAGTATGATTATCGTTATAACGATCTATTGGTGAAAAATATTTTAAACGTCTCATTAGTGCTGAAGGTTTCTTCTTCATACTGTTCACTCCTTTAATACGTCTCTCTTACATACCCTTACTATAAGAGAGGTTGTAAAATACAGATGTGACATTTCGCACAGTTCAAGAGATTGTCAAAAATTCAGTAGAAAATAAGTTTGTGAGAAAATCTTTTATTCCGTTTTGAAGGGTTATGATTAATCGTGATTATTAGGAGAATGGTATTTTGAGGTATCGACTATTTTGCAAAAGAAAAACGCAGGAGAAATTCCTACGTTTTTCTTTATAAATATATAAAAAAGAGTTTTGATATTATTTCAAAACTGCCATAAGAAAGAGTTTAGAAATTGTATATAAGGAATTTTTTCTTTAACAATACTATTTTATATCCAGACATATTTTACATAAAACTACAAATCATTATTTACTGTATTGCCCTTAGTTACGGAAACAATTATACTAGATGTAATCGAAATAAATATTCTGAATATTCTTAGAATTAATGACAAAATTTTTACTACCTGCAAATATAATTATAAATTTGTCCACTAAATAGATTAGAAAACGATAATAAAATTAGGAGGATTACGATGCCCCAGCTTGATTCATTACATCCCACTGTAGAAAAAATAATCAATAATATTGAAAAAATAATGGTCGGAAAACGAAAAGAAACAATCTTAGCTTTGACAGCTCTCTTAGCTGAAGGTCATGTGCTATTAGAAGATGTTCCTGGTGTCGGCAAAACAATGCTAGTACGTGCTCTTTCTAAATCCATTGATGCGGATTACAAGCGAATTCAATTTACACCTGATTTAC
The DNA here is from genome assembly GCF_001429475.1 of Bacillus sp. Root131. Lineage (NCBI taxonomy): Bacteria > Bacillati > Bacillota > Bacilli > Caryophanales > Bacillaceae > Bacillus > Bacillus sp. Root131. Next base: position 755,545 of record NZ_LMJQ01000001.1, on the reverse strand, counting down.
TGCCATCAGATGTAACAGGAGTTTCTATTTATAATCCGAAAGAGCTCCAATTTGAGTTCAAGCCTGGACCAATTATGGGGAATTTTGTACTTGCTGATGAAATTAATCGTACATCTCCTAAGACACAATCTGCTTTACTTGAATGTATGGAAGAAGGCAATATTACAATAGATGGCATTACAAGGCCTTTACCAAAGCCGTTCTTTGTCATGGCTACACAAAATCCGGTCGAATATGAAGGAACATATTCTCTACCAGAAGCTCAGCTCGATCGTTTCTTATTGAAACTAAAAATGGGATATCCTACACCAGAAGAAGAATTTGAAATTTTAAACCGGATGGAAAAAACAAATCCACTCTCTCAATTACAGGCCATTACTACAATAGAAGAATTACTTTATTTACAACAAAGCGTACGGGTAGTAAGTATGGACAAAGCAATTAAGCATTACATTGTAAAGCTTGTTAATCAGACTCGTACGTATAGCTCTATACAGCTAGGAGCAAGTCCACGTGGCTCAATTGCTTTAATGAAAGCTTCACAAGCTTATGCATTTATCCATGGCAGAAATTATGTTATTCCAGACGATGTTAAATTTTTAGCTCCTTACGTTTTAGCGCATAGGCTCATTCTAAAAATGGAAGCAAAATTTGAAGGGATAACAGGAGAACAAGTTATCGCAAAAATCGTTGCACGAACTACCGTGCCGACTCAAAGGACGATGAACCCTTGATGAAACAAATGCTGCGAGCGCTATATCACGTTATGAAGTTATTGCTACTCCCTTTATGCCTAGTCTTAACATTTGTGTACGCTATGTTTCAAGGAGGGTTTGTAAGTTGGTTTTTATTTTACAGCACAATTCCCATTGCTCTTTATTCACTACTACTCCCCTTCTACGCTTTACGGGACGCTGAAGTAAAACGAACAACAAACCAAAATGGATATGTAGTAGGAGAACAATTTGTAAGCACGATTACAATAAAAAGAAAATTTCCTTTTCCCTTACTTTATTTAGTTATAGAAGATGAACTGCCACCACAATTTATAAGTTGTAAACAAACAAAGATGAATAAGGTAGTACTCTTCCCAGGATTGAAACGAAATATTTCGTTTCAATATGTTATTGACACAATCCCTAGAGGCGAGCACACTTTTTCAAGCGTTCGTGTCAAAACTGGCGATTTATTCGGCATGATGGAGAAAGAAGTAACTTTTTCAGTTCCAGATACATTTTTAGTCTATCCCCAGTATGTAGATATAGCGTATCGACAATTGGAAAATCATTTCGAACAAGGAGCGCTTTCAGCAAATATAAATTCTGCAAAAGACTCTACAATCTCTGTCGGTGTCAGAGACTATAAACCTGGAGATCGCTTTTCATGGATTGATTGGAAAGCAACTGCACGAACAAACAATATTATGACAAAAGAGTTTGAACAACAGCGCAGCCATAATATCATGATATTCATAGACAGAACCGAGTCTCCTCTATTCGAATCAGTCGTCACATTTACTGCCTCTATCGTAAGGGCTGTCTTGAAACAAAATTCACCAGCATCATTCGTGTCTATCGGAAAAGAACAAACTATTTTCCCTTTAGATAATGGAGATACGCAGTTACAACAAATCCTTTGTCATTTAGCAAAAGTACAAGCAGACAGTGTATTCCCGCTCTCCCAGAGTGTAGAAATAGAACTAAGAAAAATTTATGAGCCCGTCACGGTTATACTCGTGACAAGTAATCTTTCTCCCGATATTCAAAAGGCGGCTGATTGTGCTGCTATAAGAAATAGAAAATGTATGATTTTTGTCGTGAAAGAAAAAGCGAATCAACTTTCACACCGAGAACTCAGTATATTAGAAACTCTAAAAAAACGACAAATATTTGTAAACACGGTTTATGAAAACCGGTATACAAACGTGTTTTTTGAGGTGAGCAAATGATAACATTACAAGCAAAATACAAGTGGGATACGAACAAATTCTTCATGCATGCATGTGTATTTCTTCTTTTACTAGAATGGATAAGACCTCTTATAGGTATTACAAATGTAGGTAGATTAGATATTTTCGTAACATTTATAGGAATTTGCTTCGCTCTCTCTTTTTTTCAAACGAGGTGGCAGATTCCAATAAAAATTGTCACAGTCCTATTTATCATTCATTCCCTATATTATAAAAATGCTTTTATAAATCCATCTTGGCTAACAACACTCTTTTCTGATATGTCTCGAAATTCCTCCCTATTTTTCCAAGGGAATTTACTAGATATTTCTCCAGTTTTTCCGACGGTTTTATTTTTTCTCTCATTTTGGTTTTTGAGTTCTTTCACTTCATTTTGGATTATTCATAAAAAACGTGGGTTTTTATTTCTTGTATTGACTATTATTTATATCGCAACTTTTCATAACTTACATTTATACAATGCAAACTACGCTATTATTCGTACTGTTGTCATCGGCTTTTTTATGCTTAGTCTTCTTCAAGTAGAACGAATAAAAGAGCGCGAACACTTACAAAATTATGCTAGGGAAATCTCAAAATTACTTAGACCACTTACAATATTTATTGTATTATTAGCAACCATCGCATACTTTGCTCCAAAATTTGGCCCTCAATGGCCAAACCCAATGGATTTTTTAAAATTCAACACATCTGAAGCAAGTAAAGAACAAAAAGTTTCTACAATTGGGTATGGTTTAGATGACTCGCGATTAGGTGGTCCTTTTAAGGCGGATCCTACAATTGTTTTCACAGCACGAACGCAAAACAAACAATATTGGCGAGTAGAAACAAAAGATTTTTATACAGGAAAAGGCTGGGAAATTTCTGAAAATCCGAAAAAGGTTTCTTTTAAAAATAAAAACGACGTCGTAAGCTGGTACGAACAAAATACAAAAACGGAAACGACTGAGGCAACAATTACCATGCTAAAAAGTTATCCTCACCTTACCTATCCAGCAGGATTAGTATCAGTTGAGGCTTCTTCTGATGTATCATACAGTGTTAACTCGTTTTCAGAAAAAATTTATACAATAAATGGAGACTCTTCTACTACTTTACATTCGTATAAAGTAACATATGAGATCCCTGAGTTTTCCATAGAAAACTTGAAAGCTGTAAAAACAAATGAAGGTCAAGAAACAAATCCTTATTTTATGACAAAGTACACACAACTTCCCGAGTCATTACCACAGCGCGTAAAAGACTTGGCTGCCAATCTTACAAATGATAAAGACAACCGATATGATAAAGTATTAGCTATTGAAAATTACTTCACAGACAACTCTTTTACATACGAATCAACGAATGTCTTATTTCCTGCCAAAAGCCAAGATTATGTAGATCAATTCCTTTTCGATACAAAAAGCGGCTACTGTAATAATTTTTCGACGTCTATGATTGTACTACTTCGTTCTGCCGGGATTCCTGCTCGCTGGGTAAAAGGCTATACAGAAGGAACTCTTGACAATACACTTGCCTCTGCAGAAGGTGCGGATGTTTATACAATCACGAACGATAACGCACACTCTTGGGTCGAAGTATATTTCCCAGGATACGGATGGATTCCATTCGAACCAACAAAAGGATTTACCAATCCCTATAATTTTATAAATAATACGCCTGCTCCTATTTCACAAAATAGCGAAGCAAATAATTCTAATAACGAGCAAATACACCAACGAAATAATGAAGCAAAACTTAAAAGTTTAATAGAACATACAGAAGAAGCTTCTACTAAAAAGGTCACAAATTCTAAAACTAGTTTTTCTTGGTGGTACGTATTCCTCTCTACGATACTAATTAGTATTATGGGATACATTCTCTTCATCACTAGAATGAAATGGATGACATTTCTTATTATTCATTTCTATAGATACCGAAAAGATGATGCTGTTTATCAAAAAGCTTACGGTGCACTTTTAAAACAATTTGCGAGAATTGGCATACCACGGGGTGAAAGTCAAACATTCCGAGAATACGCTCTCCATATCGATACACTTTACAAATCGGCCGATATGCAACAACTTACTGCCAGTTATGAGAACGCTATGTATCAACAGGGGCAGGCTGCAGCAGAATGGAAGACATCCGTACACTTATGGGAAGTGCTTATGAAAAAAGCAGGTTCTCTACCTAAATCAGATGGCTTTGATACAGTTATTTAATCTTGAAAATGTGAGTTTAAAGAAAACGTCTCAAAGAACTACATTGTTCTTTGAGACGTTTTTTAATAAAGTGAAACTCCTAATTATTCTCCAAGTACCTTCTCAATCTCAACCTCTAAATCTACCGGCTTCGTCTGCGGCGCAAAACGCCCTACTACTTTCCCGTCTTTTCCGATTAAAAACTTCGTAAAATTCCATTTCACTGCTTTCATACCGAGTAAACCTGGTGCTTGTTCTGTCATGTATGTATATAAAGGATGAGCCTTATCACCTTTCACATCAACCTTTGCAAACATTGGGAAGTTTACACCGTAGTTTAATTCACAAAAACTAGTAATGTCCGCTTCTGTACCTGGTTCTTGTCCCCCGAATTGGTTACAAGGAAATCCGAGTATTTCGAGTCCTTGGTCTTTATATTTATCATACACCTCTTGTAATCCTTTATATTGCGGTGTGAAACCACATTTACTAGCTACATTTACAATAAGAAGTGCTTTTCCTTCGTAATCTTTTAACGATTTTTCTTCACCTGTAATTGTTTTAGCTGAAAAATTATAAACTGTCATTGTCTTTGCCCCTCTCTTCACTATCATTCTATGTTTATACTATACTACATTCGTGAATATACAGCTCTTATTACGTACTTATACGCTATAATGATAGCGCTTTATTTCCGTTCGAAAATTCGGCACAAACTACTAGACTTTTATGATGGAAAGTTTTACAATCGAAATGTGAATAAAATGTGACAGTTTATATTCCATTATAAAAGAAAAGGATGGTGTTCATTATGAAAACTGCACAACATGAAACGATTTCAAATCGCGAGTTTTATTTCGTACTATATATGATGTTATTGTATGTTACTGGCTGGGTAATCGATGTAAATGGTTTATTCTTAAGCTCCTACTTTAATTTAGCAGGAGAAATTATGCTTCCATTAGTTGGTGGGATTGTTGGACTGTTCATTATGTCTATTAATAAACAACAAACGAAATAATAGTATTACAAAAGGCAGAAGACGAGCTTTCGTTTTCTGCCTTTTTTCTATTTTAGCGTATAATAGAAACATGTAATATATAAGGAGTGGTAAATATGAAAAAAGTAGAGCAATTATCTTCTCACCTATATCTTATTGATGATTTCGATTTACAGCATAATGAACGAACAGGTACGTACGTTTTATTAGGTGAAGATATTACTTTAATTGAAACTTGTGCAGCCCCTTCTCTTCCGTATATTTTAGACGGCTTACAACAATTACATATTGATTTAAACGAAGTTAAAAACATTATCGTTACACATGTTCATTTAGATCACGCCGGTGCTGCTGGTTTAATGATGGAAAAATGCCCAAATGCTACGTTATATGTGCATTCTCGTGGTGCTCGTCATATGATTGATCCAACAAAACTTATTTTAGGTGCAAAAGCTGTGTACAAAGAAGATTTCGATAAACTCTTTGATCCAATTCTTCCAATTGAAGAAGAACGTGTTCATATTGTACAACATGGTGATACGTTAAAAATTGCAGAAGACCGCATCCTTACATTTTATGATACACCAGGGCATGCGAAGCACCATATTAGCATTCACGATTCATTAACAAACGGGATTTTTACTGGCGATACAATTGGAATTTATTATAGAGAACTCGCAGACGTTGATGTAGAGTTATATCTACCATCAACGTCCCCTTCACAATTCCAACCAGATGCGATGATTGCTTCTAAAAATCACATTCAAAGCATGAATGTAGATACTATTTATTTCGGTCATTACGGCGCATCCTCTCATGTTACAGAAATATATAATCAACTGGAACATTGGCTACCTATTTTCGTTCATACTGGTAAGGAAGTCTTTGAACAGTATAATGATTTCGATGAAGCGACTAAAGCTTTACAAACTTTATTAATGGATAAAATCTCTTCTCATCTTACAAAGTTAAACGTTCCAGCAGATCATTCCGTTTATAACATTTTACATCTAGATATAGAAATTAGTGCGATGGGCATTATTGATTATTTCACGAAGCAAGAAAAAGCAAACTCCACTATTAACTAACAGTAAAAGAAGAGATATACAACAGTAGTTATTGTATATCTCTTCTTTTTTTGAATATATTTTGAGTAAAGGATGGTGGAATATAATGCAAAGAGTAATGCTATACCTCTGCTTCACATTATTTATCGTCTTATTATTATTTGTTGGAGTGAAGATTCAATTTTATTTAGATACAGACGCGCAAGTGAACTTTAACGTTTATCCAAGATTATTCTACTTTACACTCTTTCCTCTTTTGGTCGGCATTTTATTACGATTCCTTCAATCCATTAATCACGAAACAAGTAAACAAAACTGGAGTTTTCAACCGGATAAGTTTATCGCTATTACAGTGCCTACAATATTAATTTCCTTTTCTCCAGCACTACTTTTCTCACCACTTGGCGAATACCTACCTTATTTAGCTAATGTTATTCTTATAAATACAACTTTTGTTACGATAATTAGTTTAATAGCTGGTTATTCACTATTAGATTGTTTTATACAAAAGGACAATGCAACGATGAAAAAATATAATTGAATGCTCTATTTAATCGTGCAAGTCAAGGATTGTACCTCCTTGGCTTGTTTTTAGAATAATTATATTCCTGTATAATACAGTTATCGAATAAAATTCGGAGGAATGATACAATGTTTTTTCAATTTTTTCTACTAGCAATCATTATGTCTTTTATTAGTGGTCGACTAATTGGTACAAAACTAAATCTTTTCAAACAAGCAAGTGCAGCAACTTTAGGTGTTTCACTTACGTCAGCTCTGTATTGGTTTTTATATTTACGCTATCAAGATGAATCGGTTGTCGGTGTTGATAGATATTTTTGGCTAGGAAGCTCATTAATTGTATCCATGCTTTGTTACCTAGTTTTTGAATTATTTGATCCTATTAGACGAGGCGAAATGGATGACGTAGTAACGGAAAGCCGAAATCCTATTTCAAAATTCTTCGCAAAGGTTGGTAGACAAAAAAGATATATGCGTGTCTCTTCTATTGCAATAAAACACGGAATGGGTAAATATTTAGCTTTAAAGCGCTCGCCAGAAGCAGATCGTAAGCTCGCCACTTCACTTCGAAATACACTAGAAGAATGCGGCGGTGTATTTATTAAATTCGGACAAGTTTTATCAACTCGCTCTGATTTATTACCACCTGCTTTTATTCACGAGTTATCAAACCTTCAGGAAAATGTAACGCGTTTATCACAAAAACAAGTTGAAGAAATATTAAAAAAGGAACTACATATACCAAAAGATGAAATTTTCAGCTCCTTTGAAATGGAACCGTTAGCTGCCGCCTCTATTGGCCAAGTACATAAAGCGAAGTTGAAAGAAAACGACCAGGATGTCGTCGTTAAACTACTACGTCCTAATATTTCTGAGACAATTAAACGTGACTTAGATATTTTAATTCATTTTTCTTTATGGATTTCCAACAAATCAACTTGGGCTAAAAATATCGGATTTCTTGATTTAGCACATGGCTTCTCCATCGCAATGAAAGAAGAAATTGATTTCAAAATTGAGGCTCGTAACTTCGAACAAGTGTCTGATTCACTAAAAAATAGCGAAACGAAAGTAAAAATACCGAAAGTATATAAAGAATACAGTAATTCAAAAATACTTGTGCTTGAATTTTTAGATGGAGTAAGTGTTAAAAGTGGGTCAGCATTATTAAATGAATTACAAATTGATACGAAAAAAGTACAACGACAACTCTTTGATTGTATTTTAGAGCAAATTTTCTTTAAAGGTATTTTCCATGCAGACCCTCATCCAGGTAATGTGTATGTTCTTCGTGATGGCACACCTGCATTACTTGATTTCGGTTCCGTCGGGCGATTAGGAACACTACAACAAGATGCATTCAAGCGACTACTTATCGGCTTTGAGCGCAAAAATTCTTATGTCTTGCTTGATGGACTGCTTCAATTAGTTGAAAAGAAGCCAAATGTTGATAAAGAGGAATTAGAACAATCTATCAGTCAATTATTAATCCAAAGTACGTATGGTTCTACAAATGGTTCTGAAGAATTCATTCAGGGGCTATTTCAAATAATCGCTGAGTTTGAATTAGCATTTTATCCAATGGTTGCAGGGGCTTTCCGTTCTCTAATTACGCTAGAAGGAACGATGCTGCAACTAAATCCCGAATTCAATTTAATGGACGAAGCGAAACGCTTTGCGAAAGATCATGCAGCTAGTTTCATGTCAGTTAACAATTATTCTAGTTTAAAAGAAGCTGCAACAAACGAATTACTCGCTATGTTACCTGCCATGCGACGCATTCCTAGAAAACTAGATGATTTAAGTTCAAAACTAGAAAACGGAGAACTATCCGTTAAGGTTGGCTTTTTCTCTGAAGAAACAAATGCATCGTTTATTACTACATTTATCTCACAATTCCTCATTGCATTTATTGGAACTGCATTTGGTGGGATTTCGGTAGGCGTATTGCATTTAGCAAACAGTGCGACAGAGCCAAATGATCAATTTTTAAGTGTCGTTGGTTACGGTGGTTTATTTATAAGTGCGATATTACTTGTAAGAGTCGCTATTCATGCGGTAAGGAAATTTAAGTAATAATAAAATGAGTATACAATCACGTAGATTGTATACTCATTTTTTATTGTTTACATATTCAATATGTAATAGTTAAACGAAAGAAAGCTTTGAGCTTTTTTACTTATCTCACCTTTTCATCTACATACTCCATAAACTGCTCCGCTTTAATAAATCTTTCTTTGTACGCCTCAGGTACTTCTTCTACTGTTATCCCGCCACTCGATTTCGTTTTTACTAACACAGTTTGATATGACATTAATGCCTCCATATATTGTTCATACTCTTCAGGAGTTAGTACTTCTTTACTAGATTTATGGCCATTTAATTTATCAAAATACGGATGAAGCTCCATTACTACCTTTTTCAATTCCTCTTTTTTAGCTGGTGATAATTGATCGTAATCTATATTACCGTTCGAATCTCCGTACGCAAGCTTTGCACTAGTTAATTTTTTCATTTCTTTTGTAAACTCTTCATATTCCTTCGTACCCATTTCATCTTTCGCTTCTGATAATTTTGCATTAAAACGCATATACGTTTCTAATGTCATTGCTCCGGCATGTTTTTTTAAATTCTCAAAAGATCCGTATATACCATCCGCCATAATAGATTGATACGCAAAACCAGTCGTCGGGATTAAAAGAGCTGCTGCAAGCACTCCTGCAATAAGATGTTTCTTTCTCTTACGCCCTCCTTGATTCATTTTAATTTGAACGATTACTTTTTCTTTTAACTCCGGCGGGGCAACAATCCCCTTCGCTTCTTCTCGTATAGATTCTCTAACTCTACAATCTAAACTCATTTCACATTCCCTACCTCTCCTAAAAAGATTTCTTCTACTTGCTCTTTTTGACGTAGTTTCTTTAATGCCGAATGAATTCTAGATTTCACAGTACCAATTGGAATATGTAATATTTGTGCTACTTCTTCTTGTGAATAATCGTGTAAGTATCTTAAGATAATAACTTGTTTCAATTTATACGGTAATTTATGAATGAGTTCAATTAGTTTTTTGTTTGATATTTTACTTACAACATCGTTAGAAAAATCAATTTGTACTGGTTTTCTTTGCTCTTCTGCTTTTTTTATAATGCGTAGTCGCATCCACCTCTTTCTTCTATAAGAGTGAATTTGTTTAATCGCAAGTCCAATTAGCCAAGGACGAAATGGCTTCTCACTATCATACTTACGAAGCGATTCATATAGTTGTATGTATATTTCTTGAACGACATCATCTACATCTGTTTTATCTTCAATTAAAAAATGTGCTGTTTTATATACTTCTTGAATCGTTTTATCATACAATTCGCTATACGCTTCTTTATTTCCTGATAAAGTCAATTGGATTAAATTTGTATACACTGTTTCATCCTTCACATACCATCCCTCCTTTGTCCTACACTATATATTGGCAAGTAATTACTATTTCGTTCGATTTTTCAATTTTTTTTATATAAATTAATATAATGATTCAATCAGTTCATAAGCTTCACTTATAATCACACATAACTATTATATAATTTTCCAATTTCTAATGACGATTTAAAATGATTTATATAGTCAAATTTAGGAGGACATATAATGAAAGCTATCGTTGTAACGTCGTTCGGTGGTCCTGAAGTGATGAAATATACAGATGTGGATATACCCGCTATTTCAGAAGATCAAGTTTTAATTCGTGTTGTTGCTACTAGTGTGAATTTCGCCGATATTAAATCCCGTTATGGTAAAAAAGGAAATAAAGCACTACCTTTTATACCAGGGATAGATGCCGCTGGTATTGTAGAACGTGTCGGTTCTCAAGTGAAAAATATTCATCCTGGACAACGTGTCATTGCTTTTCCTCAAAATGGATCTTACGCAGAATACGTTGTCGCAAACGAAAACCTTACTTTCGTTTTACCTGATGAAGTCGATTTTCAAACTGCAGCTGCTTGTCCGATTGTATCTTTTACAAGCTATAATTTACTCGCAAATGTTGCAAGGCTTCAACAAGGCGAGTCTGTACTCATTCATGCTGCGGCTGGCGGAATTGGTACAACAGCTATTCAACTTGCAAAACGATTAGGGGCTGGAACCGTTATTGGTACTGTCGGAAGTGAAGTAAAAAGAAAAATAGCTTTAAATGCTGGAGCTGATTATGTTATTTGTCACCAAGATGAGGATTTTGTAAAGAAAGTCAACGAACTGACAAACGGTGAAGGGGTTGATGTAATTTTAGACTCTATTTCTGGAACGGTTTCAGAAAAAAGTTTAAATTGTCTCGCTTATTATGGTCGCCTCATTCATTTCGGTAATGCTAGCGGTGAAATTGGTAATTTCCAAACGAAAGATTTACACGCAAGTTGTCGCTCTATACTCGGTTTTAGCTTTGGCACTACACGAAAAAAACGTCCTGAACTACTCCAAGAAACTGCAAATGAAGTTTTCCGTTATTTACGTGATGGCAGTCTAAAAGTAAAAGCAACGAAATCTTTTCCGCTTCAAGATGCAGGGAAAGCACATGAATGGGTCGAAAGTAGAAAAAGTACAGGGAAAGTAATACTAACTGTTCAGTCCTCTTCCTGAAATGAATACTTGAAACCGAGGTGTCATTCATGGGATCACGAATTATGCATGCTATTATCGCTATCAAGATTGCCGAAAAACTATATATCCAAGATAAAACTTCTTTCATACTTGGAGGTGTAGCCCCTGATGCGGTTCATTCAGCAGAAGAAAAAGGAACTTCACACTTTTACGCTGGTACAACGAAAAACTATACGAGAAGGATAGATTTCAATTCTTTTTTTCAAAAATATAAAGCTCATATGGATTCCCCTTTTCTCTTAGGCTATTACACCCATCTCATTGCCGATGACAATTGGCTAAGCGGCTTTTTTCTACCTTGGCTAAAAAATAGAATCGAAAATGACGAAACGATCGCACCCCTGTACTATAACGATTTTAAATTATTAAATGCAAAGTTGCTTCATCATTACGATACAGAACAGCAACTCTTCTCTCTTCTCAACCAAGAGGCTCACATCATGGATATTGAAGAAGTTTCTAAAGAAAACGTTTTTTCTTTTCGAAAGTATCTTTTTGAAGATATGTTGTATCCGGAGCAAAATTTGCATGAAGACTTACAAGTGTTTACGTTTGACCAAATCGTTGGTTATATTGAGACAGCCATTGAAAAAGGCGTATTTTATATTAATCAATTCTCTAATGAAAAATCCACTTCAAACATGTAATCCCCCTCAATATATTTGAGGGGGATTTTCACATAGTAATATTACTATTTGTTCTTTTCCATAACCGCAAAATAATTCCCTTCGCTATCAGCAAAGTTAAATACTTTACCAGAAGGCATAGTTACCATTTCTCCAACAGTAACATTTTTATTTTTTAAATCTGCATATAATTGATCCAGATTTTCTGAGAAGAACATTAAGGACGGTGTACCAAGATTTAATTCTGGGCTCATTTTCGAAATAACTTCTTTATTATGTAGTATAATGCTCGTTTCAGCACCATTAGTCGGAGCGATTTCAATCCATCTCATTCCTTGCTTGTTATCTTCCTCTGCTACTACATGAAACCCTACCTTTTCCGTCCAAAAATTTACTGCCTCATCTTGATTATTTACATACAGCATAATTTGTCCAACTTTATGGATCATTTCATTTCCCCCTAATGGTTTTTTATATTCTATGTAGGTTTCCACAGGTGCTATCGTTATTCCTTTTGAGTTGGTATGTACTTCTTTGCAAAATTTATCGACTGACTCATCCCATCCAGTTCGTCAAAATAATCATTTCTTTCAATCATGTTATATCCGTCGAATCCAATTTCATCTAATACTTTGAAAAATATATCGAAATCCACTTCACCATTTCCTACTGCTACTTCTATATACTTACTTGAACGATCGCTTTTCACTTCTTTACAATCTTTAATATGAGTTTGTACTATATAATCTTTTAATAGTAATAAACTTTCTTCCGGATTTTCATTTACATCACTTATTAAATTTGCTGGGTCAAAGTTAACAGCTAGTCCTTTCGAGTTTACAGTTTCTAAAAATTGTTTTAATACTATTGTTTTTTCAGATCCCGTCTCAATAGCAAAGACTCCCCCAAGTTTGAATGCTAATTCCCCTATCTCATAACAAACCCGTATCATTTTATCATAGTACTCACTTTTTTCATCATCTGGAACTTTCCCAATATGAGCTGTTATTATCTTTGCTCCCAGCTCCAAACCTCTGTCAGTAATATATTTAATCTGATCTATTGCACTGTCAACTTCTGTTCCTGTAATTCCATTTTCTCCAAAACTAATTGCTAATGATGGAATCTTTATTCCATTAAAAGATAAGCTTTTCTTTAAAGCAGTCCATTCTACCACTGGAATATTAGCTAAGTTGAAGTTTTTATTCATAGCATATAATTGAATATATTCTAAATCCCATTCCCTTGCTTTTTGTATTCCTTCGTTTACTTCAATATGTTTCGTATTCAAAAACATTCCTAATTTCCTATCCATATATGTACCTTCTTTTTATTATTTCGCATCAATTTAATATTCGACTTTTTTTATATTACTTCCTTTTACATATGTTGATTTAAAAAATGATGATAGATACATTTTAATAACCATTAATAAACCTCCTTGTATTATTCAATTGCAAATAAAAAAAGACGTAACTACAAATAGTTACGCCTTCCCCATTATTTATCTAGGCTTTTTCTTCCCAGTAAATGCTGGTTTCTTTTTCTTTGGTGCTTTCGGTTTCGTTTCTACGAATGATCCGTTGAACATTTCTTGCTTCGTAAATACGATGCCTAGTTTTTTCGCAAATTGCAGTAATTTACGTTCTTCTTGTTCTGTTACAAGAGAAACTACTGTTCCTTCTTTACCCATACGTCCAGTACGTCCTGAGCGGTGAATGTATTGGTCTACTGTGTCTGGTAACTCTAAGTGAATTACATGTGTTAAATCATCAATATCGATACCGCGTGCTGCAATATCAGTAGCAAGGAGAATCTCTAGTTTCCCACCACGGAATGCACGCATCGTCGCTTCACGCTCTTGCTTACTTGCTTCTGAATGAAGAGCTGCTGCTTTCATTTTACGGAATTGCAATTTCTGAGTAATTTCATCTAAACGGAATGGGTCATTTAAGAAAGCAACTGCTTTTACATCGCCCATATGCATAATTCTTCTTACGTAATCATTTTTTTCGCGTCGCTCACAAATGATATACGTATGTTCAACTAAGCTTTTTGACTCTGCACGTGTTATACGCACTAATTGTGGTTCAACTGCTAAATCGCGTGCAGCATCTTCTGCCGCTTTTGTAATTGTCGCCGAGAAGAATACTAATTGACGATCTCGCATTGTAGATTTAATTACATCTTGTACTGCGCCCATCATCTTTTGTTTTACAATTTGATCAAACTCATCAAATACAATCGTTTTTACTTCATGCATCTTTAACTTTTTCATTCGAATTAATTCTAAAATACGTCCTGGTGAACCGACAATTACTCTCGGGTGTTTCTTTAATTTTTCAACTTGGCGCTTAATATCTGCACCACCAATTAAAGATGCCCCTGAAATTTCAGTTCCTGCTGTAAACTTTTGAACCTCTTCATGAATTTGCATGACAAGTTCACGTGTTGGCGCTAAAACAACAACTTGTGGCTGTTTTACTTCAGGATTAATTTTATGTAAAAGGGGTAATAAGTACGCTAATGTTTTTCCTGTTCCAGTTGGAGATTCAGCTATAACGTCTTGTCCTTCTAAAATAGTTGGAATCGCTTGTTTTTGAATTTCAGTTAATTCTTTAAAACCAGCCTTCTCCCAAGCTTCTTGTAAAAATGGTTGCATATCTTTTATCATTTGTTTTTCTCCTTTATCTCTATTTTTGAAGAAAATGCTGTATTGTTCGCACCGTTTCTATCATGTTTGAAATAACAGCTATTAAATCATCAACATGGTCTTCTGTAATCGCTTTTTGAAATAGAACCTCTACCTTATTATGATATGAAATCGCTTGCTTATTATATTCGTATGAAACTTTCTGCATAATCATTCTTTCTTTTCCCCATATAGAACGCATTAAAGTTTCAATTTCTTCGCATCCTACTTCTGGTTGTTCTAACGGGAATGAAAATGCTAGCTTCATTTCACAACCTGGTGTAAACTGAGGCACTTCTAGTATTTCACCAGACAAGTTCTTTGCATCCACAGATAATGAAAATGTTGCTTCTACTAATGGTTCAAACGGTTCTGTTAATTGAAATGAGATATGATATATACGACTTAATGAAGCAAGGTCCATCATATCTTTTCGATCTGTTACAAGAATATCTCCATGTAGATCAAAATCATACACAGCACCTTCTACGATTACTTTTAAATTGTCAAAAGCAGTTGGATCAAACATAATTTCCTCCAAAAAACAGGCGCCTTTCGATGGAAAGGCGCCACTTGATGTATATATAGTTTACAGATAAACGAGATGAATTACAACCTTTTAGAATAAACCTACTGCTTTTCCATCTTCATTTACATCCATTTGAAGTGCTGCTGGTTGTTTTGGAAGACCTGGCATTGTTAACATTGTACCTGTTAACGCAACGATAAAGCCTGCACCGATAGATGGTTTTAACTCACGAATTGTAACGATAAAGTCAGATGGACGACCTAATTTTGTTGCATCGTCAGAAAGAGAGTATTGAGTTTTCGCCATACAAACTGGTAGGTTACTCCAACCTTCTCCTTCATATTGAGCTAATTGCTTACGTGCTTTCGGAGCAAATTCAATATCTTTTGCGCCATATACTTTTTGAGCAATTGTACGAATTTTTTCTTCTAAGGGTAATTCTAACTCATAAAGTGGTGCGTAGTTGTTTTCACCTTTTTCGATTTCTTTTAGTACTTTTTCAGCAAGATCAACTCCGCCTTGGCCACCTTTCTCCCAAACTTCTGTTAAGGATACTGCATAGCCACGCTCATTACACCACTCTTGTAAGTATGTAACTTCTGCATCTGTATCTGTAATGAATTTATTAATTGCAATTACGAAAGGCACACCGAAGCTTTGAATTGTTTCAACATGCTTCTGTAAGTTTTCCATACCTTTTGCTAATGCATCTACATTTTCTTCTTTTAATTGATCTTTTGCAACGCCGCCATGCATTTTAAGCGCACGAATAGTCGCAACAATAACAACTGCTTCTGGTTTAATACCAGCTGCACGGGCTTTAATATCTAAAAACTTTTCAGCGCCTAAATCAGCACCGAATCCAGCTTCTGTAATAACATAATCACCTAATTTTGCTGCCATTGTCGTAGCGATAACACTGTTACAACCGTGAGCAATATTCGCAAATGGTCCACCATGAATAATAGCTGGTGTATTTTCTAACGTTTGTACTAAGTTTGGCTTTAATGCGTCTTTTAATAATAGCGTTAACGCACCTTCTACACCTAAATCTTTAACCGTTACAGGTTGATTTGCAAAGTTATAAGCAACTACGATGCGAGATAGACGTGCTTTTAAGTCTTGAATATCTGTTGCAAGGCAGAACACGGCCATAATTTCAGATGCTACTGTAATGTCAAAACCGTCTTCACGTGGTACACCTTGTACAGGTCCACCAAGACCAATTACTACATTACGAAGGGCACGATCATTTAAGTCAACACAGCGTTTCCAAACGATTTTACGCGTATCAATTCCAAGTGTGTTTCCTTGTTGGATATGATTATCAATAAACGCTGCTAATGCGTTATTGGCAGTTGTGATCGCATGGATATCTCCAGTAAAGTGAAGGTTAATGTCTTCCATTGGTACGACTTGTGAAAAACCGCCACCTGCTGCTCCACCTTTTAATCCCATCGTTGGTCCAAGAGATGGTTCACGAAGTGCAATTACTGTTTTCTTACCAATTTTATTAAAAGCTTGACCTAAACCAACTGTTACTGTTGATTTACCTTCTCCAGCTGGAGTTGGGTTAATCGCTGTTACTAAAACAACTTTACCGTCTTTCTCATCTTGTAAGCGCTTAAAAATATCAAGAGATAACTTACCTTTATAATGCCCGTATGGCTCTAATTCATCTTCTAAAATATTTAAATCAGCTGCAATTTCTTGAATCTTCTTCATACTCGCTTCTTGTGCGATTTCAATATCGGATTTCACTGTTGTAGTAGTTGTCATATACCCTAGTCCCCCTTTAATTGGTTCTGATGATATTGTATCAGTTTTTTGTATTTTCTGCACTTATTTACCTCCTAAAAATTCTTTCATTTCTTTATACGTTTTTTAACATAAATACCCATAAGAATGTTAACGATTGTTGTAACTCTGTAGGTAGTTGACCTAGCATCTTCTCATTTACTCCGCGCTTATATACGCCGATGCCATCTACAACTTCAAAACCTTGTTCTTTCGCTAACTGTTCAAATTCCCAAGGCATCATCGTATTACAAACAACGTCTTTTCCATACAAGCGAGGATAACTGTTCTCTCGTGGCTTTGCTGTCGGTCCTAAAATTGCAATACATGCATATCCATCTTTCTTTAACACACGCTTTATTTCATTTAACGCTCGTAATGGCTCTTCCGTCCATTCTAAAGAATTAATTGCCATAATTGATTCAAATTGCTCATTTTCAAATGGTAATGCAGAAAGATCTCCTTTTATAAAAGATAAATTTGGTCCCTCTCCGCGCTCCTTACCTTTTTGAATCATCACTTCCGATAAATCTACTCCCACTGCTTTATAGCCTGCGCGACTTAATTTATATGTACCGTAACCATCACCACAACCAACATCGAGCACTTGTGCTTCTTTCTTCACGTATTGTTCAAAAAACGGAATAATTGTACTTCTGCTCCCGCTATCCCACATTTCCTGACTATTTTGATTCCAAAACTCCGCACTACTATCCCATTTCTTCTCTGCTGATTCATGCCAATTAAATGTTGTCATACATTCCCCTACCTTCACGTATTATCATTCATTTCATTCTACATCATTTTCCAAAATTCCTGTTTTATCCCGCTTGCAGTAAGACACCTACCCCAAAATTCAATGGATGCGGACCAGTTAATGGGAGAGAATTGCTCATAAAAATCCAATTGTCGCTGGCTGATAATCAGTCGTGATGGACATACGAACGATGGAATACGTATTCTCCAATTTTTGCTTTACTTGGGTTTAACTCATACTCATGTTCTTCTCTTTATGTAAGATACTATAGGTACACCCAATTGAAAGAGAGGGATGTACATGCGAAGAAAGAGAAATCATCATTTTAAAAGTGGTGAAAAAAACGAAGAGTATGCAGCTGAAATATCACCAGCTGGCATACCAATTAGACATAAGCGTAAAGAAATTGCAAATGAAATAGAAGGTACAAATACCGGTGCAATGGTAGGCTATGTCGCTTTATTTCTTTCGTTATTCTCCATTGCTTTTTATCCCGTTACGCTCGGCTCCCTAGCAATTTTAGTTGGCCTATTAGCTGTCAATTTCGGAGCAAGAACACTTGGATATACAGCAATTGGTTTTGGTAGTTTTTCTGTTTTATTTACTTTACTTTATCCGCTTGCTTTGTCAGCGTTTTAAAAAAACACACCAAGTTATACTTGGTGTGTTCATTCATGATACAACATAATATGACCGCATCCACAACAATGTTTCGCTGTAATTTCTTGAAACACTGGATAATTTTCTTCATCTCGATGCTCAATAAATACTTTTTCAAATCGATACATATTTTGTGCATATGCCCAATCTTGTTTCGTACGTGCATACAAAGTTGAGGAAAAAAACTCCTTACCACCGCAAACGATACATGTATTCTTCATTACTACCCCTCCTATGCTTGTCTTACTTCATCTATATGAACATAAGCATAAGAAAAAGACCTTCTATTACTAGAAAGTCTTCTCTGAAACAAAAAGAAATGTACCAAACATTCCTACTCCGCTATATTCTTTTGAAACACCAGCTTCTGTTTTAAATGTTTGCTTTACAGTCATAAAGAATACACCATTTCGTGCATCTGTACTTTCAAATTGTAGTTTTTCTTTTTTACCATCTACATTTTGCGTGCATTCAAAACTACTCTCATTACAATTCAACGCATACTTATCCTCTACATACACTTTAAAATCTGATTCTTTCGGACAAGTTATAAGTAATATTGCCACGAGAATAATACTTATAATACCCACAATTGTATAATATTTCTTCATTTGTACTCCTTTCAAATGACAAGAAAACTTGACTTCATGCGCCAAGTTTTCTTAGTCAACAACCCATTGCCACTCTTGTTCTTTCTTATCAAAAATGAGCCAACCTGTTTCTGTTGCTTCCTCTTTCAATTCATCGATATTATCTAGCACCTCATCCGTACTTTCATACGAACCAACTACATATACCGGAATTTCAAGACCTCTTCTTGACTCAATCTTCCCTGCTAGATCTATGTAAAGACCATCTTCCATTAGTGGAATCAGCCCCATGATCAATTCTTTTGAAATTGCTGGGAAAATTTTTGATTTTTGGAAGAAAGAAAAACGTTTCTTACCGAAAGCACCGAGTTTATACGGAATGACTTTACTTAACATTCCTACAAAATCAGCAATTCTACGATAATACACTTTGTTGTACCATCCGTCATCATGTGAAAAATAAACAAATCGATTTTTCAACAGCGGAAAGAATGTTCTTGCAAGTGGTTCTTTTTTGTGAGCCAAATATAATAATTCTGCAATTTCTTTCGGCTCTAATTCATCTAAATCGCTTGCATCATCAAAATCTACCCAACAAAATTCATCAAATTCATCAATCTCTGCTTGAATTAACTTATGTATATTTTCTTCCTCAACATATTCAAATAAAGTATGATAATGAAAATCCGTCCATTCAAAGTTGTGCTTCAAAAGCAACACTTGATGAAGCGGTGAAGGGATGTTACTCGCAAACTCTTTAAACGTAATTCCTGATGTAATAAAACAATGACCTCGACGATTACCATTAATATATATCATATTCTTTACTTGGTCAGATCCTCCAGACAAAGCACCTAGCCACCTTCGTTTTATATGTTTCAATTCTATAGCATATTTTAACATGAAAAATTTTAGAAACATAGAAAAAACTTCAAAAACTATTTACAATTTCATGTGTTTTATTACATAGTGATTACAAGAAAAAACGCCTGCTCATAAGCAGGCGTTTTTAAAGGATTTCATCAGGGTTTTGAGGATGATGATTTCCCTCTTTCTTTTCTTCTTTTTGGAACATCGATTGAATTTTATCAATTGTTTGCGGAGCTAATTCAATCATTTTTTCTGCTAAATGTGTCGCATTTTGTAAATGAAGAATATTTACTCCATCTTTATTCACCACAAGAAATGCTACTGGTGTAATCGAAACACCACCCGCGCTACCGCCACCAAATGCAGCGTTACCGTTCGCTCTTTGTCCATCATTCGTTTGGAAATCAGAACCTCCTGCTCCAAAACCGAACGCTACTTTAGAAACCGTTAACACCACACCACCGTCAGCCGTTTGAACAGGCTCTCCAACAATCGTATTTACATCAACCATTTCTTTTAAATTTTCCATTGCTGCTTTCATTAACCCTTGAATTGGATGATCCACCGTTCATAACCTCCTTTGTCATATCTTTCCTAGTTTTTCCGAAAGTTTGTGAACTAAACATAAAATTTTATATTGATTTCAAAAAACTTAAGTTGTAATATTTAGAAAAATAAAAAAGAGGTCGATTCGTTATGATGCGAAAATTAACAAAGAAAGATCATGAACAAGTATTCGCTTATCTAAAAGAAGAAGCAGCCCTTAACTTGTTTATTATTGGAGATATTGAAGCTTTCGGTTATGACACAGATTTTCAAGAATTATGGGGAGTATTTAAAGAGAATGGAACATTAAAATCAATTCTACTCCGATTCCACGATTCATTTATACCCTATAGTAAAGAAGAATTTATTACCACTGATTATGAGGCACTTCTTTCCGCATATAAGCCACTTAAACTCTCTGGTAAGTCGACTATCGTAGAACAATTTGAAACTGCTTCAAATATACAACTAGGTACTAAAAATGAAATGTATTTTTGCGAATGTCTAAATGACAACAACTTACCTAGCACACCAATTCATGAAACAATTAAACTTGCCTCACTCGATGATATAGAACGAATTATGAAATTACGAAGTGACATCGCTGAATTTCCGACTACCAATGAATCAGAGAAAATATTAAGGCAGACTATCGAAACAAATACAGGACGCACATACTATATTGAAAAAGATGGCGTGATCATCGCATCCGCCTCTACTTCCGCTGAAAATTCATTATCCGCTATGGTAGGACAGGCGAGTTAATTCACCCGAGGCAGGACAAGCCTCACAAGGTCAAGCTGAATGGTTATCTATGACAGAAACAATATTCTCACAAGAGACCACTTTCTAGGTTACTCACAAGTAGCCTATGGAGGTGGTCTTTTTGTGCGTACTCAAGGGGGAAACTAAATGGCACTACTTAGATTTATGATTAAGGATTACCTAGAGGATAAAGAACTTAGCGGGCTAGCTCCTAGGACAATACAGAGCTATGGAGATACACTCAATGAGTTTTCTCGCTGGCTCGTTGTTGAGAAGGAGATCATTAACATCGAGGATATTACTCCACCAGTTATAAAGGGCTACCTCCTCTACTGTTCCAAGGAGAGAGGAAACACAGTGGTCACTCGTAATGGTAAGCTCCAGCACTTGAAGACATTCTTTAGGTACCTAGAGGATGAGGACATTATAGAGATCCGCAGCAATCCCACTAACAAGATTAAGCCGGCTAAGACGGACAAGACCATCAAGGTTTACTCCGATGAACAGATAAAGCAGATGCTTAGATACTACAGGAGGATGCGCTCTCGAGAAAACACGTTGTACAGCTACAGAGGTCATACCGTGATAGTCGTCCTCGCGGGTACAGGCATAAGACTAGGCGAGCTGGTATCCATGAGGTGGGATTCTGTGGATCTACTCAATAAGACTATCACTATCTTTGGGAAGAATCGCAAGAGCCTGTCTACTCCGTTAACGGATAAGGTAGCTCGGGAGTTGTACGAGTGGAGATTATTCTGCGAGAAGTACTACATTAAGTTGCCTGCTCATGTGTTTAATGACCACAGAGGTAACCCACTCACAGTGAACGCTGTCAAGTTAATGTTCACCAGATTGTCTTCACGCATGGGTTTCAAAACTACAGCTCACATGTTTAGGCATACCTATGCAAGTAACTGTTTAAGAGCTGGCATGGATATATACACCTTGAGTAAGCTGATGCATCACTCCCAAATAAGAACTACTGAGGTTTACCTACATGCTTTCGGTAACTCGTTAGCTGAATCAAACGATAAGTATAACCCACTTAATAGGTTCGACTTTTAAGGCAATATAAAAGAGCCCTGCTTCTAGTTTGGCGACCAGACAGGACTCTCTCA
The DNA here is from genome assembly GCF_001429475.1 of Bacillus sp. Root131. NCBI lineage: Bacteria > Bacillati > Bacillota > Bacilli > Caryophanales > Bacillaceae > Bacillus > Bacillus sp. Root131. Next base: position 733,207 of record NZ_LMJQ01000001.1, on the reverse strand, counting down.
CACAAAATAACTATGGAGTTATTTGCTCTTATTCTACTATCTCGTGGTGTAATCTGCAAGTATCTCCTATTCAGGAGGATAACTATGAAGGAACTACGAAAATACCAATCATTTAATTCTGTAACCGAGATGGACAAGTCTGTCCAGCAATACATTGAGAAGTACAATCTAAGCGAGCGTGATCTAACTGTGTTATGGAAGATTGCTAGTTATAGTTGTAAATTCGTTGGAGTCAGTTACCTTAAGACAGATACACTAGCAGATCTAACTGGATACGTGAGACGTACTGTACAGCGCTCCCTCAAGTCTTTAGCTGAGAAGGGAATCATCACAAGACACTCTCAGTATAAACCTGTTAAAGGTGGCTATAGTGCTTCTATAACGGTTATTAATCCATTCGAGAGTCATCTTGAGGAGTCACAATGCGAGGTAGCTGAGGAGCCTACTCCTGAGTGCATTGAGGAGTCACCAGCTCATACAGATACAATTATTTCTAAAACTAAAAGCTCTAATAATAAAACCTACGTAGCACACGAGTTAGGACTAGCTCACTTGGATGCTATTGGCGTACCTACTCAATTCTCTATAGCAGCATTACCTTATTTGGATGTACAAGCTGTTTATAAACTTTGGAGCAAAGTACAAATGGCTGCAAAAAAACATGCTCCTGATCTAGTTGACACTGTAGAGATCGCTGTCTCATCAGTACGAGCTAGTGTGCTTGCTAGCAAGGTTAAACGTGTACGTGATTTCACTGGCTACTTCTATGGAGTTCTGGCCCAGAAGTTATCTACTGCTCAGCGATCTCTTAAGTGTCGTCTGTTTAATTTCCTCCAGTAGCTATTACTGTGAGTAATAATCCCTGCTATCTGGTTGCTGTCCTCCCTCTTGTTCACCCTTGAGGTAGTTCTGTTTAGCTATGCTCGATGGGTTGCACCTATTGGCAACCAATCAAGTATATGCCAGTTAGCATGCTCGATAGTAGCACACGAGATAGAAACAGACTCTCAGATTGCTCTGTACAGGATTCTACGAGGGCGACTCTAGTGTTTTTGTACCTAATTAATCCATCTCACTTGTGCAAACCTCATGTGAGGTCTAGTGAGTTCCCCTTCTCAGAGTGAGTCTTGGAGGTTCATTTTAAACCCGAAGCAAATAAATCTAAAAAAGTTAAACAAAACGGTTGCGCAACTGTTTTATGCTATGCTAAGATAGATGCAACAGCAAGGAGGTGAACACATGCAGGAGAAACAACTCAGGTACTTCACACGAGTTATGAACGCCTACTCGCTGGAAAGCATTGAAGAGGCTCAAAGATTTTATAAACTGTTCAGCGCTCTCAAGTTGTTACCACAGAGTAAGCGTAAAGAACTCGTAGATATAGCCTTTGAGCGTATCAATGAAGGAAAGTCTATAGTAGATAAGTGAAACACAAATAGCCCTACCCAGTAGTAAACTTTGGCGAGTTCACTGGATAAGGCTACGCAATTCAGTCGAACCTATAAGGCTCTTTCCTCCCTATAGTATCATGAGCAGGAATAGCTGTAAAGGTTCGACCTCACGGGAGGCGAATAAGTTGAAACTTAAAGAGTGGGTTAAATCAACCTTGGTAGCTGGCGGCAGCATTACCTTTCTTTACGCAGTCGGTTACATCGTTTCACTCATGATTGTACACCTGTAAGTATTACCTATCTCGTGTAGATAAATAAAAACTAAAGGGAGAGATTATTTATGACAACAAACACTATTCAACCAACTAATTTAGATATCGCTATGGAGGAGATCGATACTCTAGTATCTAACTTCCAAGACTCACTATCTCGTATTACTAATAAAGTTTGCAAAGTAGATACATTCCAACTAGGCCTTACGTATGTAGTTATCTTACGGGCTGGCAAAATCTCTAAGACTCTTAGTTTTAATTTAAATGAATTAACTGAGGAGAACTTTTAACTCATGAAGTAATAACCCTCGAGCTGGCTCTCATTGAGTCGGCTCTTTTGCTTTCTTCCTCGGGGTTACCATTACGGTAATTGAAATTATAGTTTGTGCACTCGTTGAAACCAATTAGATAACTCTTGAGTTTGCTGTTTATCTAACACAAACCCCTTACTCATCCCCTTCGATTCAATTTCAATAGCGAGATGGTCATCTCTCATAGGACGAACTCTCAATAAATCTCCTCCACGATCAAACACCTCAGCCATCTCTCCATTACTTAAGATTCTCACAAACTCACGAGCTCTTCCAATCGAGAATATACAATGGACATAACGTTTGTATTCATCCTTAATTGTAAAATACATTGAACCTACGATAAACTCTACTTCTAGCGTTTGCCTTGAAATATCTTTGTATTTCAGCATAGGTATCATCTTATCACCACCTTCCAAATCTGATTATAGAGTAGTCAATCTAGAAATAAAATACCTTTTGTAAAGCTGGCTTACTGTGGTAATACCCAGATGTTACGACTATGCATTTTCTCTGTAAGGTTACATCCGAAAAGTTATAAAAAAAGAGATAGCATATTCTTTAAGTGATATTTTCTCACTCAGGAACGCTACCTCGGTATTTACTTTCTAGATATTAAAGAGTACTAACATAGCGAATGCTCCGTATAGTACAACCCATAGCAGAATCATCACTCTAAGTTTAAACTCCGTGTCTTCCTTCCTCATCGGCATTCATTCCTCACTCGTATACCTCTTGGTATAATTCATCGTATTCAGCTACTGAGATAAACTTCATGTCTAGTCCTACCATCTCAGTGTAATTCGTATTATATAGTTGGCTATAGAAGTCATAGACAAACTGGAGCTGGTCAGATACTTTCCCCTTAGCGCACTTAGAGAGGTGCTTCCTTTTCAGGACTTTCTCCCCAGCTTCTTCTCCCTTAAACTTAACTTTCACAGTATACAATACATGTAGTTTATCCATACGAGACTGCCTCCTATAGTTTTTCGTTAGCACCATCAAACAAGCTAAGCATCCAATCAGTATTAGAAGGATTCTCAGTGTTAGACTTACTCAATCGGTAACGTCTGTCTAGGCCTAACTGTTTCTCAATCTCAAGAAGCTCCTTTGTGAAGTCTTTATACTTGATAGATACGTTCTCAATTTGGTCAGCTCGTTGTACCTTGATGAGTGCAATAGCGTATCTCTCTGCATTGATCTTGTCTGTAGAGGTCGCTGAATCTCCTAGCTGTGCTAAGATGTCGCTCTCTGTCTTAGCAATCTGCTGAAGCTCTGCTTCTGTTAATGTAGCCTCAAAGTTCTGGCTACGTAGTCCGTGCTTCATAGCCGCATTAGGCTGTAAGTTTGCTAGAGAACGCTTCTTTGCTTCCTCGTCTTTCCACTCCATAGGCTGTCCTTTCATTCCTTTACCCATTATAGTTTCCTCCCTCTTGAGCCAATCCCTAGACCAGCTACATAGTTTCTATAGAATTGTTCGTCCTCGCTTAGTGATTCGTTAAACAGTTCCGCTCCCTTGACTTGTGGGAAAGCTACTAGGCTAACTTCACGTAAACGTGTAGGCTTACCGGTAGTGTCTGTGTAGAATGACACGGAGACCTTCTTCATAAGTCCCTTGTCTACTCGTTCCTTTACCTTCTCGTCAATGATACGTAGCTTACCTAAGAGTTGGCCACCCTGTGCAGATACGCTCTCTAAGAAGCCTACAGTGTCCTTTGCGCTCTCACTGTGGTCTAACTGGACTGGTACATTGTCAGCCTTGTTAAACGAGTTAGCAAGGGTATGTAAGTCTTGCTTTGTATATGGTTTACCTCGGTGAGTTCCCTCCAAAAATAGTACAGCATCTTTGAGTAAGTCTCCCCCAGTGATTGAGCCTTCATTGAATTTTTCTATCATGGTTGTCCTGCCTCCTGGTAAATAAAAATAGGGAGCCAGCCAATAGCCGACCCCCAGTGTTAAGCTATTAAGCTTTGATATTCTTAAGTAAGTAAACTGCTTTCGGATCTGTTACGTAAGCTGTAGTGAAACGGCTCACACGTAAGATCGTAGTAGAGTCTTCCTCTTGGTTATACGTATGAGACTTCAATGGCTCCGCATCGGCGATGTCTCCAAGGATTCCACGTTGTAACATTAACACTTGGTCATCACTATAGTTCTCATCAACGATAACGTCCAACCCTAAGAAGTTACCAATGTAGCCGTTTAGTAAAGCGATATCTGTGTTGTTCTCACGTAGAGCATCACGAATACCTTTATTCTTCAAGAACAGTGCTTCCGTCTCTGTAGAGATAACCATCGTATCAAGAGAATAGCCAAACTTCTTAGCTGAAGCCTTAGCGTCAATGATATCGCTAATCATTTTGTCAGCGCCTAGAGTGGCATTATCCCAAGTTTCGTCTCCTGCTGCACCCGTCTTTGTGCGTCCTCCAATGTTAGGCTCAGAGTGAATCTTGTCGTAAGCCATAGTGTTAACCATAGCCACTACTGAGTTAGACAATTTAAGGAAGATTCGTTCGAATACGCCTGTTTGTCCCCACTTTTGCATTTCATAAGAGACAGCTGCCTCTAAGCCGTACTTACGGATCATCTCAATCTTAGCTACTTCTGATAAGCCGATACGCTTGTAGCTAGATCCTTCACCTACCTCAGGGACTTCTTCATAGTTGTAACGTCCTTGTGAGTCTACGTCAGCGTCCTTGAAGTATTTAACCGCTAAAGCATCCGCACTCACTTTCATAAATAGAGAGTCAGCAATGAAGCGTTTCTCTGTTAGATGTTTGAATCGTGCATCCAAGAATGCTTTCTTTAGTAAAGGGTGTTGTCCTAAAGTTAAATCTGCCATATAGTATATTCCTCCTGTAGCTACCTCTTAGGGTGCTATGTATATTTGTCTTCTTTAGCTGAGAAGCTGGGAGAGTACCACCCCGAGAACGACAAATAAGCCACCTAGTTAGGCGACCTCAATGTTCTGTATTGATAGAGAACAATTACTCTCCAAAATATTTATCGAATGCTTTCTTGAACTCCTCGAAGTCCTTATCCACTTTAGCGGACACTTTAGCGACCTCATCGTAATACGCTTGTGCATACTCGACAGGAATTTGACCGTCCTCACCAAGTACTCCCTTTTCCTTAGCTAATCTCTTTAGCTTTGGCATATGGTTTCCTAACATGAGGTTGTCTTTCATGGCCACTCTGTGAGCAAACATGTCTCTCACATGACTTAACTTGAGGACGATTTCTTGTTGGCTTGCATCTAACTTGGCTGATTTCTTCATTGTCCTACCTCCTAGAATCGTTATGGAAAACTTGTTTGAATATGTATAGTGAGTAAGATAACTCCTGAGGCTCCACCTCTAGGGCTTCAGCGCCTTAGGAGTCAGCGTTCTCGTTATTGATTTAAATAAGCTTGTACCACTTGAGCCGAACCCATTGAGAAGTCGAACGATCCTTCAATCCATCTCCTAACAGTCGTCTTACTAAAGCCAATCTTATTAGCAAAGAACACAATAGGTGTTCCGTAGTGCTCCTGTTGAGCTTTCCACCGAGTCCGCAACTCATCGTTTAATTCTTGTTTGCTAATCATATTTGTTTCCCCCTCTTCTATTCGTAATAGTTAACGCTATATGGTAATGCAAGTTAGTATACTTAAAAAAATAGGATTACCCTACTCAGTCCCCACTGAATAGAATAACCCTCACTGTCTGCCTCACTAGTTCCCCAACTAGCTTGTACAGAAGAAGCTATATATCTCAGGAGGATATACAGGTTCGTATGTAACCCCTCAGGAGGGTCATATACATGTCAGATTTAATCTTAGAGCAACACCCTGATAGATCGCAGCTATCAAGGTGTTACAATCAAGAGATTATTTGGAGTTACACTCCCTGTAGTTTGCCAGCTCCTTAGCAATCAGTGGTGGTGATACTTGAGGGAGAATGACACCCTACAGGCAATGTAACTAAGGGGTGCCGACTCAAGGGTTTTCCGTTCCGCAAGAGTCAGCTAGAATGAACAATGAAATCACACATGGAAGGAGGGAAGGAACCCTCATGAGATAGCCGAAACAGGAGACCCCTCAGAAACCACGAATCAGCTACCTCATGAGAATACCTAATTAATTGCTTCATATATAAAGTAGCAACCTAGCTAATTAACTTCCTACATATATAGTAGTGATTGTGTTACTTGTCTATACATGTACATACTAAAAGAGAACCAACTTCTATTGAGCCAGCTCCCTCAGGTATTTCCCTATTGTGACCATATCATCGTACCCCATTGTTTCGCTTCCTCTTAGCCAACCATTGAAGACTTTCACGTTAACTCCTGTCTTCTCAGGGATGAAACTAAACGGATCTGATGCTAATCCGATTGTTCCTATCAGTCTCCATGTTAGTTTTCTAGTGTACTCTTCATAATCTGGAGTTATTATTCTAAAGTCCTCATATGCCTTATTAGACTGGCTCACTTGATCCTCCTGAGGTGGTTCAAACACTTTGAGTACTTCTGCCGTAGTTACTTTAGGGTTAGCTGGCACTAATACACCTGCTTCCTCGCAAGCACTAGACCAGTTGCCAAAGAGTCTACAGCCAGCACTATACAGAGAACGATTAGTTTTCTGTATAGATCCACCTCCAAAGTTAACTCCTTGAGTTTCTAACTCCTGTATCTTCTTAAGAATTAATTCCTTACTCCATTTGATTCTGCTCATTAGCATTCCTCCTTAATAGTCCATCTGTAAGTCTGTACCGGTATAGGTGTAACCTTGGAGATCGCATCTTCTAGGCTTTCAAAATAGCATCTAATGGCGTTATACAAACGAGGACGGTCTCTCATTAGTCCTGCCTCGGTTATATTTTTACCGTAGTATTTCAATTCAGCTAGTACTTCTAGGATTGTTTCTCTTGAGTAAATGTTCATTGGGTTTCCTCCTTGGGGTTATAGGTTAGGGGTGTTACTTTCGAGGCATTACGAGGTATCGTCACTTTTTGAAGTTTTCACGTGTGAAGCTTGCCAACTCGATAGCTTCAGCAAGCTCCTTTATGTTTGGCGTTCTCAGTTTCTTACTTACAAGTAGGGGATTCAAGATAATCAATTTCTTAGCGGAACTAATCTCCATGAGTAAGCCTGCTCTGATTAACTTAGGGATAGCTCTCTTAGCGAAATCAGCCGAGCAACCAACCGAGGGAGCAACATGTTTCCGACTCCATATATTTAACTCTGATACTTTCACCTCATGAGGGTTGTCCACTAGTACGTGTAGATCGTAATGGAAGTGACCAAGTAGTTTGAAGAAGAGTCCTAACTCCGAGAAGGAAATCTTTTTGGCTACCTCGAGTAACTTACCTTTGTATACCTTTGTAAACAAGTCTTTACCCTCGTAGCTGCCTACATTGAAGAACTGTTCTCCTAGTGAGATGGTTGTGTTGCGACCTTTCTTAGTTCTAACGATAAGACTTAACTTTTCCAGTTCTGCTAGGATAATGTTTGTTGCTCTAGGTGTCTTCCCTAGTAGATCTGCTAGTTTGCTAACTGAAAGCAACTCAGATTCTTTACCTTCCTCACGGTAATATAAAGATCCGTTCTCACCCAGCTTGGCAAACCCTAATAGGAACATCATCACTCCTGAGTTTTCTAATGACAAGTATTCATTCACTTCTTTTATCTCCTCTCTCACCATAGTGAACTGGCGGTTGCCTTCCTTGTAATTATCCTTAGGTTTTCCTTTTCGTGCTTCCTTCTGAGCGGGTGAAATAACGTCAGCTCCTAGTAATATCGCTTCCTTTACAGACATTCCTCTTAGTTCGTCAATCGTTAGTGGTGTACTCATTCGTTTCTCCCTCCGGTGTTTTTTATTGACAAGACAGTTAACCATGTAATATAATAATAAGTTAACCTTACCATCTCTATATATTGTATTACGTTTCAAAATAAGACACAAGATATATGTATAAATTCTTTATTTATTAAACTTTTGGTTTTCGACAAGACAGCAGTCGTCCTCATTTTGGTGTATGAGATTTCCTCAATTGATTTACCATCATCCTTACTCCCCCAAGGGATACGTTCAATTTTATCAGTTCGTTTTTCTGTATCTGTGTACAAAACAGTTTCCCTCCTCTGTGTACCATCCATTAGTACATCCCCTAGAGTTTGTCCCTTCTCATTCCAATATATAAAATACCTGAGATGGTAATCTATTAGGTTAACTGAATGGTTCTACTAGCTCGGTAACGAGCAAATATCCTATTCGGTAACTATTCAGATGCCAGCTCTAGGAGTTATTGTTTTTAAAATATTTAAATACATTAGAATCTATATGAGGAGGTATCTCTATAGCTTTTCTATCAGGATTGTATCTGCTGATGAATCAGCTAGGTTATAAACTTGATAGTTAGCTATAGAGTTGCTATCTCGTAAGGTATTTGTTTATTTTCTTTACGAGATAGACACTCTTGGTTAACTGTTCAGATGTATCTCTAAAGTTAAGCTCATTAGTTTAGTAACAAAAGTGTGACTATTTTAGGTAAATCTCATGTATTTCACTCCAAGATATATACACTTAAGGAAGATTATTAGGTAACTTAGGAGGTGATACCGTCATGATACTGGTTAATCTCATCTAACAAGTTAACTAGGGGTTGAAATAAAATGACAACATAGTTGATACGAGGTAGCAAAACTAACAGGTGTATACAAGTAGGTTGCCGACTCTAGGGGTTACTATCTCATATATGAATATATTTAAATACCTTATGAGGACGACCTATGTTGAGCATAGTCCCTGAGTAAACCCCGAAGTAGCCGACTCCTAGTTTCCTACATGTTAGCGACTATAAGTGTACAACTTGAGTAGATTGTTGCTAAATTGCGCCAGCACTACTAGGCATTTGAATAATTAAATACTAGAGATGGAAGGTCTTTAAAGATGAACTACAAGGTTACCCATGAGTAGGCTGACTCCTAGTTTTCTACATGTTAGTGACTTATGGGTGTAACCCAGTAGGTGGCGCTAATAGGAAGAAATATTTTAAATTTTATCAGACCTGATGAGGGAGCGTCTTGGGAGATCGTACTCCGAAGGTGTGTCGAACGAGTTCACCTGAGTGATATGGAGACTATTAGGAATAACTAGGAGGGCGCTGATTAGTATATTTTCTACTGTGTAACACACGATGCGTGCGTGCCTACCTGCCCCCCTGTCAGGAAAATATGGGTACCCTTGAGCCAGCCAGCTCACGAGAAACTAACGAGAATGCCCTCAGACCGCTCGGGAGCCATCATAACGAGTCATAAGTGTAGAGGTAATGTTAGTATCACCCAAGTGTTGTCATCCTCACAGGTACACACAGGAGCGTTACATGATAGGCAAGACAACACAGCGCACGAGTAGGCGATCTCTACTGTGTGCAACGAGTAGGCATAGGGTAGTGTGGTGCTTGTTAACATAATCCTTGTTATAGGAAGTAGTCATAGAGACAGACAAATAAGCTACAGTCCTAGAGCCACCTGCTCTCAGTGTACCTACTATGGTATAGCCTGCATAATTATCTGCATGGTAACTGTGGGTAAGCCCTGTATAGATATACACAAGGAATGCCGTACTCATAGGGTTATGACTCAGGAGTATGCATGATTGTATGCACTCACTTTCGGGAGGGTTTACTTTCGAGGTAGTGACTTTCGCCCTCTAGAGTTCGGACACTTTCGGGAGATAGTTCACCGCCATAGCTCTGTTTGTGTATATGCTCACAAGCATCGCATCGAGGGGGAGGTTTTGCTATTTAGTATCATCTGACAGTTACTTTAATTGGTTAGAGATTGCACCTCGCTCACTTCTTTTTAGGTACATCGCTCCACGGGAAGAACCAACTCCCTATAAGCTACAACTAACAAGGCGACCGAGCCAGCAAACCACTTTTTCATTACTATCTCCATAATATCCATTAGTTTCCTACCTCCCCAGTACTTGCTTTATAAGTTGTTCTCTTGTAGGTACCCACATGAAATACCCTAAATCGTATATTCATTCCAGTTAATTTATTTTCAACATATAGAGTTTTGTATTTCTTATTAAAGTTAGCTACAAAGTTCATCGCATCAGCACCTATGAGAACGACTCTATCGTCACCGATATAAAACTCAATAGCAGCCTGATCTAGATTAACGGGCCCGTTAACCCACTTCACAAACCTCTTAAACCACTTAAACATTTTATATTCCTCCTCTTAGTTTTCATAAATAGTTATTCTATTTATTCCCAATTCCCCCCCTATCAATACCACCTGAGACGGCACCTATTTTAGTCTCCTACTTTTGTCGAATACTATCTCACAAGTTCCAACTGAATAGTTATTGACTCACAAGTCTGTAACCTCTATAATTTTCCTAAACGAATAACTAAAAGAGTGGTCACTCATAGATAACACCTCATCAGGCTTAACATCCGCCTCTACTTCCGCTGAAAATTCATTATCCGCTATGGTAGTTGGTGTATGTACACACCCGAATTATCGTGGAAATGGCTACGCTTCACTCATATTACAAAAAATGATCCAAGACTTTACGAAAGAAGGCCGAACACTTTGTTTATTTTATAACAATCCAGCTGCTGGACGAATTTATAAACGACTAGGATTTAAAGACATTGGAATGTGGACGATGTATCGATAATAAGAAGTACTCTATAAGAGGAAATAGTTGTAACTTAGCAATAAAAGCCGATTACACAAAAACTTCACACCGTTATTATGAAGAAACTACTTGAGGAGCGAGGACTCTAACTAAAAAATGGTATGCATTCAAACTAAATTTAGACAGATAAAGTGAAACTTTAATCAGTGGGGGTTTTCTCCATCCCCCACTGATTATTAGTTGAACCAATCGGACTTTTATGGGCAGTTGATCCCCCACCTAACTTCTTTGCTTTCGCTGAATTTTGAGGTGGGGGTCTTACTGCCCATTAAAGCGGGATAAACGCCCCAATTGTTGCATCTACTCCAGCAATTGGGGCGTTTATTCTCAAATTATTTCCACTACAACTAGAAATAATTATGAAACATTCACCATACTATTCTCTCTAAATATTCCATCATAATACAACCAGAAGTAATTGTTATCGCCTAAATCCTCCTCAACTTTCGGCCTTTCAATCACTTATTTAATCATTTATTATTTTCATATTACTTTTTATAATTTACATACTCTTTCTTAGCGTCTTGATTGTTATCTTTTTTACTACTAAAATACACATATATTTGCTGACTATGTGTTAATATTTTACCTTCATCATTTTGCTTCTTATAGTCAATTGAAATTGTTAATTCTGTTATTTGTATTGGGTGTTTTTCATTATCTATTGAATCATTAAAGTTAAGTACAATTGATGCATTTTCAAATTTATCATATTGCAATTTTAATTTATCGTTAATTATTTCTTGAAATTTTGCTTCTGTTATAGTAAATCCAACTGAATTTGGTTCATTAAATTTTTTCTATTACCACCTGCTTTCAATTTTAAATTCCCTACACCTTGTAATCTATTAAATATCAATTTCACAGGAGAAACATCCAAATTCGAATCAGATTCTTGACCTTTTCCGTTTTGATACATAAAGTTTGTATTATATTTTTCTTCTTTATAATTAATATCCTTATGTCTATCCTCTTCATCTTTTGTTTTACTTGTTATTGTTTGAGACGTTATTCCATATAACAGTTTTTCTTTCAAATTATATATACCTTCAGTAGTTTGATATAGCGTATTATAATGGTTTTCATCACCATTTGTTTCTATAGTAAAATCAACAACTCGTTCTTTCACATACGCATATCCCTCAGCACTCGCAGACATAACCTTTCTCATATCTCCTTCATCCAAAGCTTTGACAAACGGCTCATAATCTATCTTTTTTTCACCAAAACTACACGTACCTAATAGAATCATTACTACCATCATAATAATTATTTTATTAATTAATCTTTTGGTCACATTAATCACCTACATAATTAAAATGTCTTTGATAGTTCAAATAGTCTTCTTTTATTTTATTATTACTTTTTTTATCATTAAAGCTTACAAATATTTGCTGTTGTTTTAAAACATTTTCTTTCTTTACACTTACAGCTATTCTTATTTCTAATAGTCCCATAGATCCTTTCTTTGAATCTTTTATAGCATTAAAGTGCAATCCAATTGAGCTACCAATAAATTCATCATATTCTAACTTTAATTTATCGTTTAGTACTTGTTGAAACTGAGATTCTGTTAGACTATAACTAACAATATTCGGTTCATCGAATCCCTTTGTATCTTCTGACGCTTTCAAATCTTTTATTCCCTGTAAGCGATCCATAATTAATTTAACAGAGGACACATCAAATACCTTTTTTACAGTCTTCACTTCCCCACCTTCATACATTATATTAGTATGATAAATTTCTTCTTCTTTGTAATTACTATTATCCGCCTTTTCTTTTTCATTTTTAATATTCGTAGCTATTTCCTCCGTTGTTTCTCCAAATAATTTTTTCTCATCGGTATTATAAATCCCCTCTGTTGTTTGATAGATTGTTTTACTATGAGTACCGTCTTCTTTTTCCTCAAAAGTCCCATATATGCTTCTTTCTTTCACATACGCATACCCATCATCACTAGCAGACATAACAGTCTTCATGTCCCCTTCATCCAACGCCTTTACTAATCTCTCATACTCTATCTTTGTCTCCCCAAAACCACATCCACTTAATAAACTTGCTACTATTGACATAACTATCATCATCTTAACTTTCTTCTTTAACTTCATACTGACACCCTTAATCAATCAAAATAAGCTTCCCTCTCTCCATTTTGGAAGAGGAAAGCTTATTTCCTTTTTAATTTATTTTTTTCCCTTTATTTCTAACTCTTGTTCTTGTTGTTTCTTTTTATTTTTTTCAATTACTTTTTCAACAAACTCATTCCGCCACATTTTAAACTTAGCTGCGAATTGACCTTCAATTTTATTTCGATACCCTTCAAATTTAACCTCTGCAATATCCGCGTGGTTAAATAATTTATATGTCTCTTCGGTTAAACCCACTGGATGCAACACTCCGCCATAATCATAGAATGTGTTTTCATCAAGTAATAAACCTCTCGTAGTGATTACATACTCTACATTTTCCCCTTCTTTAAGAGCCAATCTCACAACACTGCCTAAAGGTAATACTCTATCCATATAATCTTTCATATTAATTCACTGTCCCTTTTAGTACGCTAATTTTCTCTTCTATTTTTTGTCTTTTTTTCTCTAATTGACGGATACGATCAATAAATGCCTCACGTGTTTTCCCTTGTAATGTACTATCAATACTACTCTCTAACCTTCTAATATCCCCAGTTAAAGATGCAGCTGCTTTTTCCAATTGCACTACAACGTTTATAATTTGTTCTCGTCCACCACTAGCTGGAAATGTACTATGAACTCTTGACATTATCGTATGTAAATCCACCTTCATACCCCTCTCTTTTAAATTTATAAACTTGGAGTTTTAATAATATGAAACTGCCCCTAATTCTTCATCTTTTGCAAACATAGAAAATACTGCCTCTGAAACATCGTTGTTTAATTGCTTTAAATCTTTTGATAACTCCTTTACATCTTTAGCAATTTCACCTAATAAAGAACGGTTTATCCCCCTGCTGTTATCATTCATAAAGAGATTTAATAATGAGTGACGATGACTTAATATATGTTCAGATACAATTGCAGCTACATTTGTATCTACCACAAAATCTCCTTTAAACAAATCTAGTAAATCTTGCACGTAAGAAGCTGCTACTTCTTTTGCAATTTCTAAAATTTCACTTGTAGCTAAATATACTACAACACTTCCAGCCAAAAAATTTATAGCAGTATTAAATACAGACTCTAATACTTCTAAAACTTTTTCCTTACATTTCGCTAAAGTTGTTTCAATCCACTCTACAGCTGTATCTACTGTGCCTTTAATTTCAATTGTAGCCATTAGGCTAAATTGAATTGCTTCTGCTGTAATTTGGGATTTTAGCCCTTCATACTTTGTATTTAATCTTGAAAAACCTTCTTGAACTATATCTTTTAGCTTTTCAAGCTCCTTGCTACCTTGCATAACGTCCGAGTACCATAATATCCCACCTAAAATAGTAGAAATTGGCGTTACGCTTAGTATCAAATTAATTGCATTTCCAGCTATTTTTTCTTCCTGGATAGAAACTTTTCTATGAAATACGTCATTTATAGTTCCTGTATATATTGCACCAGTAGATTGGGAAAGCTCCAGAATCCCCGGAATAATATCCCACCCTGTATCATTATCACTTGCTAGTTTATCAAGCCATATTAGGTGCCCACTTTCATCATAATCCTTCGCTGTAAAAGCATATGAGTGTCCTGCTTGATTTGGGATTTTATACATTCTTCCTGGAAGTGTGAAGTCTGCTGCCTTTATCCCAATATGTAGTGGATCATTCTGATTAATGATATTCCGAACATTTTTCATATCAAAGCCATTACCAAACTTATCTACATCTCGATTTAAAACTGGTGCTGGATTTAGCGCCAAAACATCAATATCGTCTTCTTGATGCCTTAATGCTACTGTATTTGCAATACCTCCGCCCAAAGAATGTCCTGTTATACTAATGGTTTTACCATCAGCATATTGTTTCACTTTTTCGTAAAATGCCTCTCCTTGATCATATTGTTTTACTTCTAACTCATGTTCCCAATCATTAAACACTAATTTATTTGCATTGGTTAAATTATGACCACCTATCTCCGCATCCACTACTACATCACTATTATTGTCTTTTCCAGCTTCCGTTCCAACATACGAAATAACAACTTCTCCTGTTTTATTATCCTTAAAGGCATAAGCTGCAAATCCTGTATCTTTATCCACTTCAACCTCTATAAGTGTTGCACCAAATTTTTCTTCTAAAGTATTTATGTTTAATTCCCTGCCGTTTTCTCCTGTTTTATTATATGGCTCTTCGCTGTTATTGAAACTATATATATCTTCTCCTGCTAGTTTCAATTTCCCCCAATCCGAAGTCAATCTATAATTTTCTGTCTTTTCCACACCTTTCGTCAAACCACTTCACCTTCCCATTTAATTACTTATTTTTATATTGTTTTTCATAATTTACAAACTCTTTCTTAGCTTCCTGATTGTTATCTTTTTTACTACTAAAATAAACATATATTTGTTGACTATGCGTTAACATTTTACCTTCATCATTTTTCTTCTCATAGTCAATTGAAATTGTTAATTCTGTTATTTGCATTGGGTGTTTTTCATTGTCTATTGAATCGTTAAAGTTAAGTACAATTGATGCATTTTCAAATTTATTATATTGCAATTTTAATTTATCATTAATTATTTCTTGAAATTGTGCTTCTGTTAAAGTAAATCCAACT
This sequence comes from Bacillus sp. Root131, assembly GCF_001429475.1. Lineage (NCBI taxonomy): Bacteria > Bacillati > Bacillota > Bacilli > Caryophanales > Bacillaceae > Bacillus > Bacillus sp. Root131. The sequence goes on along the minus strand of NZ_LMJQ01000001.1, from coordinate 717,788 downwards.
GAATTTGGTTCATTAAATTTTTTTCTATTACCATCTGCTTTCAGTTTTAAATTCCCTACACCTTGTAATCTATTAAATATCAATTTCACAGGAGAAATATCTAAATTTGAATCCGAACCTTGAAGTTTTCCGTTTTTATACATAAAGTTGGTATTATATTTTTCTTCTTCTTTATAATTAATATCCTTATGCCTATCCTTTATATCTTTTGTTTTACTTGTTATTTTTTGAGACGTTATTCCATATAACAATTTTTCTTTCAAATTATATATACCTTCAGTAGTTTGATATAGTGTATTATGAATTCTGTCATCACCATTTTTTTCTGTCGTAAAATCAATAACCCGTTCCTTCACATACGCATACCCATCATCACTCGCAGACATAACCTTTCTCATGTCACCTTCATCCAAAGCTTTGACAAATGGCTTATAATCTATTTGCTTTTCCCCAAAACCACATCCACTTAATAAACTTGCCACTATTGACACGACTATCATCACCTTAGCTTTCTTCTTTAATTTCATACTGTCACCTCGTTAGTTACTCTAGGCATTTTTAGTTTCATTATGTTCCCTTTTTGATAGTAATACACTTCATCTTTACCTAATGGCGCTTCGTTGCTTATATATTTTATGTTGAAGATACTTTGATCATTTAATGGCATTGCGATAATTGCTGCTGTTAGCTTACTTCTCATTTTCATAGGTAGAGCTTCACGATTTCGGTCCATGTAGTCGTGGTGACCTGCTAATACAAAGTAAATGCCTACTGTACGAGATAGATCAATTAAAGTTGCTGCATCTTCCATTTCTAAATAAACAAATTTACTAAACTCTTCAACATTTGTCATGATAATGAGTTGTTTTGTGAATGCAGGAATTTCTCTACCTTCTTGTCTTGCTTGTGCTAATTCAAGAGCTCGTTCACGAATTACTTCCATCCAATACTTTGCATGCATATTTATTTCATTTTCGTCTACAATGTAGTGCGTCACATCGTCTTTATATTGAACGAAACTATACTCTGCTGTATCCACCAACGTCACACTTTCAAAATAATCTTTATTCAATTGAGATAGGATGCTAGATACAATTTGTTTTCTCATACTATCATCTACACTATAAATCATTAAATGATCATTCACTGCAATATCATGAGCTACAACTTCTACGTTTGTAAAATCAAGCCCCATTGGAATTCTTGCTGCTTGTAGAGCTTTTGTAACGTCTTTATTTTTACGATAAGTAGCAATATCAATCACTTCTGGCATCATTGGAATTGCCTTCGGACGTTCTCCATCCCATTCTCGATCCATATCATTTGCTTCTTGTTGTAATAATTGAATTTGCTGTAATTCATCTTCTGCTTTCGTAGGTAATGCAATCTGGAATAATGTAGGAGATTCTAGTTTTATTAACGCTCTTCCTGCTGTTTCTTCCACTTTTATATCAGATCTCCCTACAATACTAGCTACTTCACTTTGATCAATCATATATAGGCAAGTTTGAATTTTAATATTATTGTACAATTGAATTCTAAGTGCATTTTGTCGCCCTGCACTAATTAAGGTATGAATTCCTAAACTTGCACCATCTCGGACAATTTGCATAATTAGCATTTCAAAGCTTTCATAGAACTTCGCTTCTTTTACTGCATCATAATTGTCGATCGCAATAATAATATGTGGTATTTCTTTCCCACTTGCCTTTTCATACATTTCAATATTTGCAACGTCATATTCACTTAATAATCGTTTACGATTTTTCATTTCTTGAGTTAATCTTTCAACAAACTTTAAACATTTTTCAGATTCATCAATCGTAATCGTATCCGCTACATGAGGTAATCCTTTCAAAGGTAGAAGACCATTTGTTCCAAGGTCCACTAAATACACATGCAAATGCTCCGGACTATGTTGACGAGCTACATCCATAATGACTGATTGTAAGAATGTTGATTTTCCGTAGCCTGGACTTGAGAAGACCGCTACGTGTCCGTCTTTACTAATATCTAATGTTAATGGTTTTTGTGATTGTAATTCAGGCTGATCTAGTAGACCAATTGTTGCTTGTAATGGTTTCTTTTCTTTCGTCCATGCTTCTTTGAACTGAATAGCATGTAAGTCTTGTAAATATACGCTTTCTGGAAGTGGTGGTAACCACGGTCTTGCTAATGCTTCAATTTCATTTATTTCTGCGTAATCGTGAATGTAGTCAATGACAGCATCCAGTTCAGATGGTACGCTTATTACTTCTTTACTACTACCAAGTCCACTTAAATCTTCACTTAATATTTCATATTGTCCTAGATCATTTATTGCATATATCGTTGCATCTAAATGTTCTTTATCTTCTTTGTTTTCTACATAGTCTGCTCCGCTCCAAGCTGATTGGAATAGTTCATATATTTCATTATTCCCAACTTGTAAGTAAGCACGTCCTGGTAATGTAATTTCAGCAGCATCCGGTGTTTTTAAAATTTCATTACTATCTGACGTATTTTGAACTTTTAATGCTAGTTTGAATTTCGAGTTACTCCAAATTTGATCATCTACAACACCACTCGGTTTTTGCGTAGCTAATATTAAATGGATTCCGAGCGAACGACCGATACGCGCTGTTGAAACTAACTCTTTCATAAATTCTGGTTGTTCTGACTTCAGTTCTGCGAATTCATCACTAATTAAAAATAGATGCGGCATCGGCTCACTTACTAAGCCTTCTTTATACAGTTTTTGATACTGATTAATATGGTTTACATCATTTTCACCAAATAATCGTTGTCTTTTCTGTAATTCAGCTTTAATTGATGCGAGCGCTCTCATACTTTGTGCTCCATCTAAGTTCGTAATTGTTCCTAATAAATGCGGTAAGTTTTTGAATAAATTCGCCATTCCGCCGCCTTTATAGTCAATTAGTAAAAAGGCTACTTCGTACGGGTGGAAATTGACTGCTAGAGATAAAATATACGATTGGATAATTTCCGATTTACCTGAACCTGTTGTACCTGCTATTAATCCGTGTGGTCCGTGTGCTTTTTCGTGTAAGTTTAAGTTTACGATATCTTCTTTACCACGTAGCCCAAGTGGTACAGCTAAAGATTTATGCGCTGCATTTTTCTCCCAACGACTTGTGATATTCAGTTCTTTTACTTTTTCAACGCCGTACATTTCTAAAAATGTTACGCTTTCTGGAATACTATTTTTTAAGTTTTGCAAATGATTTAATGGTGCTAATGCCCGTGAAATATCTTCTAAATTGAATCCTTTTGGCACATGATTTAGTTTAAATTGACGGTTAACAAGTTCTCCTTGCTCTAAGATGATGTTCCCTTGTTTTGCATCTCTTATGTCTATTACCGTTTTCACATGCTCCGGTAAACTTTGCATAACATCTTGTACAAATACAAGTGATACACCTAATTGACTCGGATCATCATTAAAGAATTCCATAACAACATGGTCTAATATTAGTTTTTCATCTGTAATGAGAACGACATAGTGCGGTGCAAAGTACATTTTTTCATTAGTAGAACTTTTTTCATCTAGTTTTAATTTTCGTTCTTTCAATATTTGATACAAACTATTTAACACTTGATCACGGCTACGATCATGGTATACAAATCCACGTACATTTATATCGCGAACACTTCCATGAGGTAACCAGCGCATCCAATCCCATTTTTCTTTTTCTTCTTCCGGAAAAATAGTAATAAACTGCAAGTCATAATAACTATGGAATAAAGCCGTTTGTGCAACTAATAATTGTAATTGCTCTAACACTAAAGAGCGTTGACCAATATAACCGACTGGTCCATTCATTAAATCTGTTACAACTGGTACATCTTCCAATGATAGATAACGCTGTCTTAGTTCACGTGCTATATCAATTAATTCATCTTTCGTTTGACTAAATTCTTCTTCATTAAATTGAATTTCAAAACTCGTATTAGCTTGTCCTGTTCCAACGCTAAATGTTAAGAAATCATGATGTAACATTGTTTTTTCATAAATTCGAGGATTTACTTGAACTGCCATATTACGTATTACTTCTACATTTGGATTGTGATAATGTAATGCGTGACGCTGTTTTTCACTTTCTGCATGTAAATCTTTCGTTTTTTGTTTTATATACTCTCTATAGCTTTTATCTCGTTCAACAATGTCGACTTTATATTGCTTCAAATTTTTAATATACGATGTGACAGAAACAATGATTGTTACTAATGTCATCGCAATCGATGCGATAATAAACATTCCATATTTCATGAAAATAGCAAGTAATACAGTTACGACAATCATGACAAGTGAAGGTGCAATGATTCTTGCTAAATGCTCCGTTGGTTTTGATGGCATACTTGAAGGCTTTGCAATTGTCATTTTCTCTTCTGGTTCACGGTAAATAATACGTGGTGAACGATGATAGTCTGGATAACCACTTTGATAATTCGTTTCTGATTCTACTAAAATAGGTAACGCAGATTTCACTTTATCTTCTGAAGAAAGTACTTGAATGTCTTCACTACCAATCTCCAATAAAATACCATCAAAATATAATACGTCTCCTGATTCCAACATAACGCTATCTTTTAACTTCGTATAATTATGAAATACATCCCCGCCATACACGTTCACTTTAAAAGAATCGTACAACGTTTCGCGAGATAGCATTAAATCTACACTAGTCCCGGTAATAGAAATATCATCGTAATCGTTTCGACTCACTGTAAGAGAAAGTTTCGTTCCGATATCAAACACTTTAGTTGTGCCAATAATAGATATAAAGATTTTCAAGCTCACATCTCTTGTTTTTCCAATCTCAACTTCCTTATTGAATTCTATTAATTGATCCTGTACCATCCAAGCATTTACTTCATTATTCCACTTTAACTCTATTTCTTGTTCTAAACTTGGATTCGTAATATCATTTGTCCACTCTTTTCCAATCGACACTATTGATTGCTCATTTGGATGTAATGTGCACTTATATATTTTGTCTCCATAAGTCAATACTAATAGTTGCTCCATCCGTGTTCACTGCTCCTTTTCAACTGTCTCATCAAGTGCTTACTCTTTTTTCTCTGTGTCCGACAAATTTTTATCGCTTGATGAACTGCCATATTTCTTTTTATATTCATCTAATTGTTGCTCATATGTTTTTAACTTTTGATCACGTTCTTCTCCTGATAAATCCGGATTATTTTTCAGTGATTCAATTTGTTTAACAAGGCCGTACATAATAAGCTGAGGATCATCAAGTGTCTTAGCTAAATCTAATGATTTATCAAAATTACCTTTTCCGTTATACATCCAATACAGCAAATACTTTTCATCACTTTTCAAACTAATGTTTTTCATAATCGATTTCTTTTGAGCTTCACCTAGTTTTTCAGCTGTAATGTATGCAAATGCTAACTCATATTTAGATGCAATCGGTAATAATTCAAATTCCTCTTCATTTAATTGCGTAATGACTTTGTCATAATCAGTTGCTATGAAACTTGCATTTGCTTCTAACAATTTATTTTGATAAGGAAATTTTATAAAAGTGAAATATATTAAAGGAGCAGCTAAAATAACTGTCGCCGCTATGAAGGAAAAAGCTAAGTATTTAAACGATTTATAGCTTTTTTTAGGTACTAACTGCATATTTTTCTCTGTTTTTGTTTGTTCCTTCTCAAAGCTGTCATCAAGAAACTGCAGTAATGCATCTAAGCTTTCCATTTGAGCAACGGTCTGTTCAAATGTTGTTTCTTTTGCATCTTTTAGTAACCCAGCATACAAATCATCAAAGTTATGTTTTTGGGAGAATAAAGCAATAATTAGACACTTATATTGTGTTAAAAATTGTTCTTCTGATAACGGGGTTGGTGGAACAATATCTCGAATTCCTCTATGTATAATACTTGGTATTAAATTAGCATTAAAAACTATATTGTCTGGATGTAAAAAGAACGTGATTCGTTTATTCAAATATTTACGAAACTGCGCAACATTCCGAAGTAGTCTTAATTTCTCATTTCTTCCAAAACGGCTAAGATTGTCCCACTTATATAATTTTTTATCTACTTGATATAGAAACGTAAACATATCATCCGCTTCTTCTATTGTTAATGGTACAAATTCAGATGATACGCCCGTAATTATATCGAATTGACGGAAGTCTTTTATACGTGTTTGAGATTTGGTCATCTCCAATTTCCAATTTTCTTTTTCTATTTGAAATTGATAGTTCATTGCATCAATTTGAATTATTTTTTCCGTCATGTTTATCCTCTTCTCCTTTTCTTTATAACCCGTAATAACTTATTTTCAAATAACTAAAAGTAAAAAATATTCTTTATAAAACTTGCAAAATATCTCCATCTGTTATTTGGTGATCAATTAAACGATCATTATCTGTTAAAACAATTGACTTATTTTTCACTTTAATTACAAAATGTGAACCTTCATGATTATCAATCTTTAGCGTATCTAATAAGTTTTTCAATAAATATTTAATAGATTGGTGATTCGGAATACGCAAATCGTATGTATTTCCATTCCATTTATTAAAATCTACTGTGACATTAATATGTGTTTGTATTGCCATCGCTTTACCTCCAACTTTTACGAAGAACCGTATAAATACCGATGCAAATAAGTAAAATGCCACCGCCAAATAATAATATTATTGTTATACTAATTGGCTCTTCATTCATTGTTTCATTACTCGCTACTTCATCTGCACTTTTTCTGACAATGTATTCACTGCTAAACAAACTATTTTTCGTATCTTTAACACTATTATTCTCTTTTTGTTTTATAAAAAGAGAATCTCGCAGAGCTTCCATATCTTTTTGTTCTTTCTTTTTCTTTTTCTCAATTTCTTCTTCTATATCTTGGTTAAATAACTCAATTGATGCTTTATCTAATTCTGTTTCCTTATGTTCCTTTTTATTTTTTTCTTGGTCGCTTTCTTCAAGTCGATCCACTTTAAACTTAATCTTCCCATCATCACCAAGATAACTGTCAGCCGCGCTCCTTATCGGTAGCGCGACAAACAGTAAAAGGATAGAGAGAAATGATAACTTAGCCACTATGCTCCATTGTTTGATCATTTACTTCTTTTTCCTCCCATTTCTTATGCCATACAAATAGATTACTAACCAATCCAATAATGGCAATTACAAACAATACGACAAAAATAACTTTCCCAGTATCTTTACCACTAATAAAATCATTTAGAAAACTTTCTATATACTGAAGCGGTGAGAATTGACGTATCTTTCCGACAGAAGACATTTGATCTACTTTACTTCCAACTGCCTCAGTTAAAAATAGGTACATGCTTAAAAATACTAATAGTATAAACATTCCTACCATTTTTATTTGTCGTAATAAGTAGGTTGAGACCAATACAAACGCCATCATAATAAATGTGATGAACGCAATCCATAGTAAACTTTGATCCTGACCGAACTTTAAAAGACGCCCAGAAATGATACCTATACTAATTCCTTCCACAATTGATATACCGAAAGCTACTACTGTAGTTGGTACATTCATATCAATTAATGAGAATTTCTCTTCAAAATGATCCGATTGCATTCGTTTCTTTTCTTGATTCGCAATTGCGTATGCTGTAAATAATGCAACAATGAAACAAGTTAATACAATTAAGTACGGTGTAAAAGCATTACCTGCTACAATTACTCCATCATTTTGCTTTTGAACTGGACTAGCTAAAAAGTCATATAGCATTTCATTTTGACGATCTCCAATACGACTATTCGCTAAAATTTTCGTAAAGTTTTTGGAGAATGATTTATCATCTTCCATTTTCTTTGTAAAGTCATTTAATAATAAATCAGCTTTTGAAACAATTGTCGTTCCGCTGTCTTGAATTTCTTTTGCTTGTCCATTAATTTGATCAAATGTTTTATATACATCGTCTGAAGTTGCTAAACTATGCTTCGAACTTTCGACCAATGACTGACTTTGCATCATTAATGATTTAATACCAGAATCTAACGATAAAACAGCCGTTTGCTCACCAGCATGATTTGTTGTTACTACTTGCTGCTCTTCAACTAGCTTTAAGCTATTCTCACGCCATTTCGCTAAACCTTTTACATACTCTCCTAAATTTTCATTCATACTAGTTGCTTGTTGCGTCGTTCCATTTAATTTCTCCGCTAGTAGCATAGAATTTTGATCCGCACTAGTAATAGATTGTTGATAAGAGTTTATTTTTTGTTTTAAACCTGACATATCTTGCTTTATTTCTGTAGTAATACTTGATGAAACAAGATTTGAAATTAAATCGATTAAGCTTTGTTTATTTAATACGTAGTACAAAGATTGGTCCGTCGCAATTGCATCTAAACTTCCCTCTTCTAACTTAGGACCTACATCTTTCGTTCTTAAATCAATCCCATAATACATTTCGTAAAGGCTCATTAAACCTTGATAACTTTCAACTGTATCTACTGCTTCTTTTATTAATACACTAGAAGTAATATCTGTTATTTTTTCTGTTTTTTGATGTATAACTTGATTCGTTGTACTTTCAATAACTTTACCGTTATCTGTTCCCGTTTCGCCTCCTGGATTTCCTCCGGTTCCGTTATCTGTTCCCGTTCCGCCTCCTGGGTTTCCTCCGGTTCCGTTGTCTGTTCCCGTTCCGCCTCCTGGGTTTCCTCCAGTTCCGTTGTCTGTTCCCGTTCCGCCTCCTGGGTTTCCTCCAGTTCCGTTATCTGTTCCCGTTCCGCCTCCTGGGTTTCCTCCGGTTCCGTTATCTGTTCCCGTTCCGCCTCCTGGGTTTCCTCCAGTTCCGTTATCTGTTCCCGTTCCGCCTCCTGGGTTTCCTCCAGTTCCGTTATCTGTTCCCGTTCCGCCTCCTTGGTTTCCTCCAGTTCCGTTATCTGTTCCCGTTCCGCCTCCTGGGTTTCCTCCGGTTCCGTTATCTGTTCCCGTTCCGCCTCCTTGGTTTCCTCCAGTTCCGTTACCTGTTCCCGTTCCGCCTCCTGGGTTTCCTCCAGTTCCGTTATCTTTCCCTGTTCCGCCTCCTTGGTTTCCTTCATTATTGCCTGTTGTGTTTTCCATTTTTTTGATAATAGGTTTTTTAGCATTGTGTACTAACGGCATTATGCCATACTGTGATTTATGAACCACATTTTCCACCTTGCTATTTTCCGTTTGTGTTCCTTTATCTTCTTTATTAGGTTCTTCTTTATTAGGTTCTTCTTTCTCAGGACTAGTTTCTTTTGTATGAGTCCCACTCAATTCCCATTGCCACATTACAGGAGAGAAAACATCTATATTGATGTTTGGATCTTTTAACTTCACATGCAGATCAATCTTTATATCCCCTTCATTACGAGGAGCTATTGTAATTTCTCCTGCTTCGCTTTGTAGAAAGTCACTTGTACGATCCACATCATCAATATATAAAGCTTCTGTACTTCCATCTAATTTAAATTCTTCTGGAATCTTTATCTTCAAAATTTGCGGCGATTCCATTTTAATTACTTTCGCAGTATCACTAAATGTAATTCTCTCTGTATAAAGTCTATCCTTCACTTCTTTAATTGCGTTTCCTAAAGATATTTTATTTACAGGATCATAATAAAAATTATTTTCTTTATTATATTTTTTTGTAAATTGAATTACATTTTGCAGTTGTAATTTCGTTGCATCTGGTAAATCACTTTGACCGATTTCTTCCATGTTTAAACTAGGTAATTTCGCAATTAAATTCTCGATTTGTTTCTTTATTCGAGCATCTGGTTGTTTCATTAATGTATTTATGAAGATTTCTTGCTTTCCATCATTCGACATAGATTGCTTTAACTTCTTAATTACCGTCTCTTGAATATCACCTTCTAACTTTCCAGCAAGTTCTGTATCATATTCAGATACTTGTTTTTTTACATCTGCTAAATATTTTTGAACTGCTGAAGCATCAGTTAAAACATTTGGTTCTTTCTCTGAAAACGTAAATTGATTTGAAATACTTTTATTAGCTGATTCCAATGCACTTAATTGCTTTAAAGCATCGCCTGTATTCATATCATTCATATATTGATTGAATTGATTTGTGAAATTATTCGCTAACAAATTGTTATCAGTTTGCATTTTTTGAAAGTTATTAAAACCATCTAAGTACGTACTGTTAGATTTATTCCCTTCATCTAACGCTTGACCGAAACCTTTTAAAACATCCTGAAATCCTTTGAAACTATTAACAGAAACACCTGTATAATCTTGTACTGTTTTAAATTGATTTGTGTAATTTGCTAACGGACTATGTATATCTTTTTTATACATAGTTGTTTGAACGTTTCCTTTTTCAATTATTTTACCTATATTATCTTGTGCACCTTGTAGCTTACCGATAATACTCGCAAAATAAACGTCGATTATTTGCTTATTGAAATCTTCTAAAATAACAGAAGCTGTATTTTCTGCCTCAGCTTTCAAATCCTTATTCCCAGTTGCATTTACTTTGTAGTTTAACGTTAATTTCTCCGGAATCTCTGAATCAATCGCAACTGCTTTCCTAGAAAAATCATTTGGAATAACAATCATCATATTGTAATTATTATTTTTCAATCCATTTTCTGCTACCCCGCGACTAACTACGTACCATTCTTGTTTCGTATTTTTATTTACATTTTTAACAAATTGATCCCCAAATGCTATTTTATTGCCCTCAAAAACAGTGCCCTGATCTTCATTTACCAACGCAACTGTCATTTTTGGTGTAGTATTCTCATTAGCTTTCTTAACATTTTGATTTAATGCTAAATAGGAGACCCCTGTTGATAGTACAAGAGCTAAAATAATAAACAACAAGATGCTCCATTTGAACTTTTTCACAACTTATCACTCCTGCGACTGCGAGTCTATCTAATGAAAGACTTCGTATCTTACTCTAGTTTTAAAGTAATTTAGCCATACAACGTATGGTTGCATGGCTAAATTATATATTTCTTTTTATCTGTCTTATTGTAGACCGAAATTACGAGAAAGATCTTCGTCATGTCTAGCAACAGCTTCTGCAGTTTTATTAAGCTGCATATTAATTTCTTGTAATAACTGTGCGAAGTTTTGTACTTTTGGCTTTAATTGATTGAACTGTTGGTCAAAACCTTCGAAAGCACGACCTTCCCATTCTCCTCTTAATTCATTTTGTAAGTTTTGTAGTTGACGTAAAATGTCCTCAATTTGATTTGCACCTTGTCCATATCGAGTAGCTTTCGATTTAAGTTCCTCTGGTGACATACGAATTTGTCCTGCCATTATTAAATCCCCCTTAAAATTTAAAAATAGTAAAATTAACCAATAATCAATTCTACAAATTGATTATATCAATAATTTAAAAATTTCTAAACAAAAAAATGATATTTTTCCAAAATTTCTCTTTTACTATAATAACGATATATTGTATAATAGTAATTTATTTATTTTTAAGCATACACTATCAATCTACTATAAAATAAAGGCAAACCATCTATTTTATATATTTATAAGGACTTATTGGCTTTAAATTCCAGCGATAAAGTAGCCACTAAATCATTATTTTCTCTTCTCCCATTCCGACTATAATACTCACTTCAAAGTCATAATTACCTGCCTTTCAACAAACCCAAACTCTTCGTACATCTCTTTTGCAAAATTCCCAGCAAATACATTCAACCTAATTTCTGAATACTTCTCCTTTAATTCCTTAATACCAGCTTCCATCAGTTCTCGCGATAATCCTCTCCCGCGATATTCTGGGAAAACGTACAATTCATATATAAATCCAAGTTTTTCACGAGAAAAATAGTCTGTATTTTCCCCTATTAATATCCATCCCATTACTTTATTTTCTTCTTTAATGATTAAATAGTATGCTCCTTTTTCTACAATCGGCTTTGTAATTTCAACCGCTTTCTCGGTACTTAATTGACAATTCCCTCTCGTCCCTTCAAAAAGCGATTGAGCCGCATATTTTAATATTTCATTGGTATCTTCTTGATTCGCCTTAATTATCATTTTTCACAACTCCCCTTGAATAATAGGCATTACTATCCCTTGTTCAAGATTCTCCGCTTCCATAACAATTGCCGTTAATCCTTGTTCTGTACTTGTTTCATGAAGCTCTCCCTTCTCCCAAAACACAGCTTGTCCCGCCTCTATCTTTACCTTTTCCTTATTTGCCCCACACACATATCCTACTCCGTCCACAATAAGAAGCAGTTGAGATACAACTGCTTCATGACATCAGATTATTCCATTGGCTTGTAAATGCATAGCACCGATATGTACATTTCCTTGATGGTTTACTATTTTCGACATGATGAAATTAGATTGAAATACTGATAAGTGCTTTCCTACTTTTTCACTAAAATCAAAAGTTCTCATTACTAGTCCTCCTTATACGTATAAAACCATCCTTACTGTCTGCATCATATGTCCTTCAAAGTCTTCTTCAAATTGCTCTAATTCAGCAAAACCTTTCGCTTCATAAAAGCGTTTTCCTTTTTCATTTGCAGCTTCTACATGTATGTACAATTTCCGTATCCCATTTAATGCCTTAATCCCTCTTTGTAATAAAGCACTTCCGATCCCTTTTCCTTGCTGATCTGGTAACAAATAAATTGCCCCTAATTCTGCTTCGTTTTGTAGTCTAACAGGTGAAAAGTTCGCAAATCCTATTACTTCTCCCTCTTCTTCCGCAACGAATAAATGTGTATTTTTAAGGCGATATTTCATTTTTTCATCAGAATATGCCTCGTCTAAAAAACTATCTTGAATCTCTCTCGGAATAATGCCTTCATATGTATCATGCCAAGCTATTTTCGCTACTGATTGTACAGCCTGAATATCTTCTTGCTTCATTTCTCTAATTATATATGTCATCTCGATGTCTCCATTCTCTTTAAATTATATTCTGCTAATATACTAGAAGAAACGGCAGAACCATTTTCATAATTGACCTTAATTAATTTTAACTTTTCAATCGAAGCTGTTGTAACATCAAAATTCTCATATATATACTCCATCACACTTAAAAAATGAGTTAAATTCAAATGATTCGCAATCGTACAATGCGGAACCCATTTTCCTGGTACATAATATGAATTTGAATTATCATGAAAAGTTTTGAAATGATCATGATAAAAATGATGAAGTCTCAATAAATCATCGGTAACAGTCGGCGCTAGAAAAACCGTACCGTTAGTAGGAAAAGTTCCAACAGAAGGAAAAGTGACTGCAGACATGTTTTCTTGAATAGCTACAAATTCCTTTAATTTTTCAATATACAAATTAACATCCAACTCATTATAATCCGCAATCGTTATATGAGGTTCTACTCCAGCTAATTGATTTGTTCCAATTACATTTGTTAATTTATTTTGTAATTCTGTAATTTTATTAGTAAACACACGATCAAATGTAGCAATGATAGCGTACAATCTTTCTCACCCCTTCGTTACACATAGCGCTTCCCATTCTTCACGAATCATGCCCATTCGAATAGAATCATAGTATGTTCCGTTATAATAACGACACTTTCGCATTCTACCTTCTAAGCTCATTCCTATTTTCTCTGCTACTTTCATCATTCGTTCATTGCCAGACCAAGTCGTGATTCCTACTCTACCAATCTCCATTTTTTCAAATAGCAAATCTCTATATAATTTTAATGCTTCTGTACCATATCCACCATTCCAGTATGTTGGCTCATAAATCACAACTCCCATCTCTAACCAACGCGTCATTTTATATTCCCAATAAAACCCGACTGTCCCAATGATTTGACCGTTATTTTCTATAATTAAATTTGACAGTGGTTCTTCTTTCAAACGATTTTGCATCTTCTCTTTATAGGAAGAGTATTCTTGCATTGAGAACGGGAAATATGGCGCATCCCATTTCTTCCATTCTGGGCTTTCTTCTTTAAATATGATATTCCATAATGTTTTTATATCCGATTCTTCTATTGTACGAATTGTAACTTTCTTCCCCTTTAATACAACGTTTTGCATAATTCCCTCCTGCATTCCTCTTTATTTCATATATAATTATAATGTTTTTTCAGAAAAATCAAAACTAATATCATATATTATATTGTATAATTTTGTTATTAGATACCAATTATTGATTTAGAAAGCTGGTGATTCAGTGAATAATCGATTTAGTATTGCTTTATTTCTCACTATGGTTACCACAAATATTATTCTATATTTCTTCTTACCATCAAATATTGTTACGAAATGGGACTTCAATGGAACGCCTACATCAACAATGGATAAAAGCACTTTTGTAATCGTAAATATAATTATATGTTCCTTCTTATTCTTTATATTTTTAGCTTTATCTAAAGCAGCGAGTAACCAGAAATTTCTCCATTGGATCGGCAACACAATATTACTATTCTTATTTTTTGTCGATATTGTCATCGCCCTCATCGCTCTTGGCTTTTCACTCCCTCTTGATCATTTCATATTTTTAGCATTAGGGCTTTTATTTATATTAATAGGTTATTTCAGTTCCAAAATTGATACGACTAAATCAACCGTTTCATTAGAATGGAATGATAAGCACCTTGAAAAAAGAGCTTCAAATATTAGTAGTATTTCAATGATGATAGCAGGGATTTTTTTAGCGATACTTCCTTTTATCGTTTCTGCTCCCTATAGAGGTTATGGCATACTAGCAATTCTTTTAGGAATGACGCTTATCATTCTGCCGACTACGATTTATTTACTTATTAAAGACAGCAAGCAGTCCACTAATTTAAAAGGTTAATTGAAATATGTGATTGTAAAATAGGTAATAAAAAATAGGAGGTTATCCCCTCCTATTTCAGCTCAATATATTATTTCCCTTTTTATTCACCTCAAGCAAAATCCCTTTCTCTATCCAACCCTCTACGCCATCTTTTTTAATTAAATCATATCCTGAACAGCTATCATCAATGAGAGAAACGATATCTCCCTTCCTAACGCTTATTTGCGCACAAGAAATATCGGTTTTCACTGTATATTCACCTGACTCAAGTTGTTTCATATATTCATTTTTTACAGTGAGCAAATTATTCGTTTCCTTTTGCTTACATACGGTGTAATCTTGCATCTTCTCGATAGGCTCTATGTAATAATACGGATATGTCACTCCGCCCTGCATTTCTGAATTCGCATTAAAATCCGCTATTACTTCATACTGTGGGAAATAGTCTACATATGTATAAGAAAATGTATCGCCCGTTTGTTTCCTCTGAATAATAAATGCATTTAATTGTCCTGCTTCTTTAATTGCATTTCCTCCATCAATTGCAATAATTTTTTTCTCCTCATCAACAACTGGATTGTTAGACGGTGCTTCTTCAGAATAGTTCACGACTGGCCAATGACCAACTATTACATACTTATTTGCTTTATGTGATTTATAAAAAAACTCCGGCATTGCTATCGCATTTTTGCGCTCTGTTTCTTTCCAATCTACTCTATCTTCTAGCCCTGCATGCACAAAAATATAATCTTCTGTTTCAATCGCTGTTGGCAACTCCGTTAGCCAATATAGTTCTTGTGAAAATTCACTTAGCAATGCTTCTTTCACTTCACGAATTGAAGTACCTTCATGAACTGAAAAATCCAGTTGCTCTAGCCATTCATTAAAAATTGAATGCTTCCTCGTACATAAATAATTAATAAGACGAGGATTTTCATTTAGAAGAGCATCAACTAAAACTTCACAATTCCCTTCAACAACGTGAACCTTTGAATTGTTCTTTACAAGATTCATAACGTAGTTTACTACACCTACGCTATCTCGTCCTTTCTCGCAAAGATCTCCATTAATAATTAAATAATCTTCATCTTTAAAGTTAACTTTATGTAGTGCTTCTTTTAAAAGATTTAATTCTCCATGAATATCCGATATGACAATAACTCTAGCATCATTAGGGATTGATAGTTTCTTTATTTTTTTCAAGTATAAGCGCTCCAATCATTCTCTTTATTATTACTTAAAACAATTCGATCCAATAACACTATATAACCTTTTCAAATACATATACCATAACTTACAACCTATTTACGGTTCAATAATAACTTGAGAAATAATAATAAGAAGAAGCTGTTCCCAACTTTTCGAGACAGCTTCTTCTTATTATTTATAATTCTTTATGAAAAGAATAACTCACCTTATCATACCCTTCTCTTTCATAAAAACGATGAGCATCAATTCTTGAAAATGCTGACGTGAGGGTGATAGACTCACATCCGTTTTCCTTTCCCCAGTTCTCTATATACGAAAGTAATACATTTCCATGTCCTTTTGAACGATGTGCGTCTGCCGTTACAAGGTCATATACGAAAACGTGCTTCTTATTATAAAAGTTCGTACAAATCGCTACACCTGCAAGGCTAACAACTTCATCATCTTCATTACGCAGCGAGAATAGTTTATAATTTTCTTCTTTCATATTTCGAAATAAAGTGCCTGTTTCCTCTTTTGAAAGTTGTGTTCGTAATTGCTGTAAAACAGGTAATACTTCATGTAATTGCTCTTCTGTTACTACTTCTTTAACATTCATTTTTAACTCTCCCTTAACTATTTATTTAATTTTCTAAATGTTATATCATTATTATAGAAAGTGACTGCCCTTTACTTAAGTGGCAGTTTCAGTATTTTTTATAAGGTCAGTTTTAAAGGAGAGTTTTATATGGATTTTACTATCCCATTGCAATTACAAAGTAACACACCTATTTACTTGCAAATTTACGAATATATAAAAGCTGAAATTATACAAGGGACTATTTCTGTTGGCACACGTCTACCCTCACACAGAAATTTAGCATCACAACTTAATATTAGCCGCATTACTGTTGAATCAGCTTATCAACAATTATTAGCTGAAGGTTATGTAGAAAGTAAACCGAAACGTGGTATTTTTGTAGCAAATTTCGATATTGACGTTATCCCAAATAAAAAACGAAATGCAGCAAAGAAGACGAGCAATTTGATAGACGAAAAATTCGAATACGATTGTAGCCAAGGGCTTATTGATCAAAATAAATTTCCGATTACAAATTGGAAACGGGCATTACAAGAATCCATACTTACATACGAAAATGCACTATTTGCCAAAGAAGACCCTCAAGGTGAATTCGCTCTTCGAGAGCATATATCAACATATTTATATCATTCTCGCGGTGTACATTCTTCACCTGATCAAATTGTGATCGGTGCCGGAACGCAGCCACTTCTCTGGTTACTACTTCAACTGCTTGGCCCTACAAAAGAATACGGCATTGAAAACCCTGGATTTCACCGTATACACGCAATCATTAAAAGCTGTGATAGACAAATCCATCCCATACCATTGGATGAAAAAGGGATTAATATTTCTAGCTTATACAATACAAATGCCAATGTCGCATACGTTACACCATCACACCAATTTCCACTTGGGATTATTATGCCTTTACCTAGAAGGTTAGAATTGTTAAAGTGGGCTAATGATTGCAATGGATACATTATTGAAGATGACTATGACGGAGAGTTTCGCTACGCTGGTAAGCCGATTCCTTCTTTACAAAGTCTTGATTCAAATGAACGCGTTATTTATATGGGGACTTTCTCAAAATCTTTTTTACCTTCTTTACGAATGGGATATGTTGTTTTACCACCACATCTTTTAAAAATATATCAAGAACTGTATGGAATTTTTAAACAAACAGTGGCTACAATACAACAACTTGCTTTTGCTAACTTTATACAAAGCGGGGATTGGGAACGTCACCTTAATCGGAGTCGTACACTATATAAAAGAAAACATCATGCGTTAGTAAAATCCATTATGAAAGAAATGGGGGCTAATGTTCAAATTCTTGGCGAACAGTCCGGACTTCATATTGTTTTATGTGTACATAACAGTATGAATGAAAATGAAATGATTGAATCCGCTAAAAAACAAAGCGTTAAATTATACCCACTTTCTCCATATGATTTCATGAATGATTTACGCAAGGAATCATATGTATTACTCGGTTTTGGTAGTATTCCGGAAAATAAAATTGAGACGTTGGCTACATTATTGAAAGACGCTTGGTTCCCTAGTTGCAAGGAAACTTGTTAACAGTGGGTTTAACTTGTAACATACTAACAATTCAACAAAATAAAAAAGAAGGTTGTTCCAAAATAACTTTTTGGACAGCCTTCTTCTAGTTACTCACCTGACCTAGCTTTCCTTCCCGGACGTTTCACACCAGTCGTTTCTGTTGAATAGGAAGCTTCAATTATAGCGGTTGGATCTACAGAGAGAACGAGATCTTTCATTTTCGGATAAATGAATCGGTTTGTAATGCAATAAATGATTCTCTTATGCTCCCCTAAAAAACCACCTTCTCCATGTAGATACGTAACAGATAGTTGCAATTCTTTCATAAGTAAATCGCCTATTTCTTTATTCTTACCAGAAATAATCATAACGCTCTTACCTTGATTAATACCATCTAATATAAAATCAATCATCTTCGTAACAATATAGAAAATTGCTAATGAGAACATCGCTTGTTCGATTGAAAATAAAATTGCAACAAAGATGAAAATAACTGCATTTACTGCAAGTAAAAATGTACTAATTGGTACATTAAAGTGTTTATTCATCCAAACTGCTAACATTTCCGAACCGTCAATTGCTCCACCCATTTTAACAACAATCCCAACACCAATTCCGAACAGCACTCCACCATAAAGTACAATTAATAACTCAGAAGTCGTAATTGCTGGAAATGGTTTTAAATAAATTAATCCGAGTGTTGTAACTACATTCGCATAAGATGTACGGATAAAAAATTTCTTTCCCATTACTTTTGCAGTAAATAATAAAATTGGGATATTAATTCCTAAGAAAACGCCATAAAGCGGCAATCCTGCAACTTTATTTGCCATAATAGCAATAGCCGTTACCCCGCCATCTACTAATCCATTAGGTGCTAAAATAAGCTCTAATGAACCTGCTACTATAATTGAGCCAATTGTTAATAATACGTATTCAAATACTTTCTTCATTCATTACCCCCAAAGCTTATATATTTTCTTAGTATTATTTTAACGTAATTTTTCTGCTAAGACAAAGATATCAGTTTATATACACAAAAGTTTCACCTTTATCGCTATTTTTATGTAACACATTTAGCGCGTAATACTAGAAACACACTTACCAATTAAAAGTAAGTGTGTTTTTAACATCTATTTAATCTTTACGTACGGCTTCATTTTTAATTCAAGTATTTCCTCAACTGCCCTTTGATATCCACCAGCATTTCTAAGCGACTCTCCCACTTTACGACTATTTTCCTTAAACGTCACATCATCCATTACTTTCTTTACAGTCTCACATAACAATTCAGAAGTTAACTCGTTACGATTAAGTCTTATGCCTGCCCCTACTTCAGTCAATCGTTTTGCAACGAATGGCTGATCTCCTGTTACCGGAATTACAACTAATGGAACACCGTAATATAACGCTTCACTCGAACTATTCATACCACCATGTGTCACGAATACATCAGCATGCTGTAAAACTTCTAATTGCGGGACATAATTATACAACTTAAAGTTTTTCGGGATATTTTCAAATTGACTTATATTTATCTTCTTACCAACGACTAATACGACTGTGGCATCTACATCTTTAAACGCTTCAAAACACTTTTCATACAGAGCAGGTTGCTCATTAAAAACTGTTCCCATAGAAATGAAAATTACTTTTTCATTTTTTAAATCTTCAGTAGGAAAACTCCCCACTTCTTTTCGAGTAGCAATTGATGGACCTACAAATTTATACGATTCATCAAATACATCTGAACGCGGCTGATATTCTTTTGAAGTATATACAATCGTAATATCACCAGGATGGTTCATAATATCATACATACTATTACATTTCATTCCATACTGCTTATTCCATCTTTCCATTCCCGCTAAACAAGATTGATATAATGGATTCATTTCATCTACTTGTCTCGATTCTTGCCCATCATGAAAATTAATGTACTGATTAACAGCAAACGTTGTACAAGATGAAACGCTTGGTAATTGTAAAATATTCGCTATAATACGTCCTACTGGAAAATGATTATCATATATTAAATAATCGTATTTTTCCTCTTTTGTTTCCTCTACAATTTGAGTAACAATACGCTCTGATGCTTCAATCATATGAGATAGCATCGTCAAAGGGCTCCCACCTTCATTTACTCGTTCCATAATATTAATTTGAGAGAGAAAATTCTCAAACACTCGGAATTCCGCACCTGTTGCTTCAACCTTCTTTCTATAATCTTCAATACAATAAGAAACAACTGTTTCCCCTCGCTGAATTAACTCACTTACAATAGCTAAAGTCGGATTAATATGACCTTCCCCAGGGAAATTTATTACGAGTACATTTGCCATAATATTCTCTCCTATCCATTTAATATAATAAAATTAACAATTAATTATATTAATTAATTTAAATCTATTATAAATGAATGCATTCTACTTCTTCATGCTTTTCTCTTCATTTTATTATTGAGAAATATTTTCAATAGTCTACATTATTCTGATTCACAATCTTATAAACGAATGCTTAATTCTACTTTTACTCTTCATAGCTTTAAAGATACGAGCTTTACATTCAAATACTATCACTCTGTTTTTTTTGACAATTCACACAAAAATGGAGAAATATAATATTTTTAATAAGTTCTCACTATAAATGTAACTATGATTTCAATTTTTTATCTTTATCCCCATAACACATCACCTGTTATATAATAAATTTATAGAATTTACAGAAAAAGAGGTCTTTTCATGTTACAACAACTATTCAATTCACCTATTCTATCCGTTCAAGCCTTGCACCCAGGTTATGAAGATCATGCAAGTGATGTTTTTCTCGTTCAAACAGAAGATACAGAAGTTATCGTTCGTGCTTCTAAAATGAATGAAGAACCAAATAATGATTTTTGGTGGGGATGTAAAAATTTATTTGGAATTGATCCAAGGAACGTCCATCATTTAGAAACGGTACATACATTGTTGCAAGAACATACGAATCTTCCTATCCCAACAATATTAGAAAAACATGTTTTAAATGGCCGTGAATTTGTGGTGGTTGAAAAGTTAGTAGGTAACACAGTTCAATCTTTTATCGAGCAACCAGATTCTATTTTATTCAGCCTAGGAAAAGGACTTGCAGAAATACATAAATTTAAAGCCGATTTCATAGGAAATCCGTCAGGCACGTTCCAAGTTCCACTAGATGAATTCCAATCACATATTTTAAACGTAAGTAAAGAGCTTGTGAATATGTTTTATTCTGATGATGAAAGCATACAAAATGCATTCCCTACCTTTGAATCACAACTTTCTTCCCTGTCCGTACCAAAGGAATCTACACTCGTCTTAATTGATATGGATCCTACTCAATTTTTATCTGACGGTACAACTATTACGGGTTTAGTAGATACTGAAGCTTACGCTGTTGCTCCGCGAGAGCTTGATTTTATCGGACTAGAATATGTACTTACCGAAAAAGAAGCACATGCCTTTCAAAGTGGTTACGAAACAATTATGTCTATTCCTCACTTAGAAGAATATAGACAGCCTTATCGTTATTTATACCGACTGTTATCTGTGCAAGGTAATGTGGAATTAAAGAAATGGTTAAGTCACCCATCCTATTTTTAAATACGAATGAGAGGGATTATACAATGGATATTCGGAAAAAGCGTTCTGTAACAGAAAGTGAAATACAGCAAATGAAGGATTTGGCTTATATTTGCGGGCAACAAGACAACCTTGATTACTCTTCAGATTTACATATCAACTTTTTAAAAAATCGAAATGAAGATTATATAAACGATTTTCTTCTTTATAACGGCACTCAATTAATTGGCGCTTTAAATATGTATGATTTTGAAAGACCAACAAAGCTTGAACTAATAGGCTTTGTACATCCTCATTTTAGAAAACAACGTTTCGGAACTATCCTTTTACAAACTGCAATGAAAGAAATACAAAATAGAGAGACAGATGAAGCTCTTCTTATTATCAATGGGGATTCTATTTCTGGGAATGAATTTGTAAAACATATGAAGTTACCATATTTATATAGTGAATATAGTATGGAGTTCAAGACAAACGAACTTCAAAAAACAACAGATAATAATATACAGCTTACTCTTGCAACTTCAGAATCACTTCTTGATCTTATTGAAATTTCTAGTAAAGCTTTTGGTGATTCAGTAGAAAATACGGCTACATGGTTACAAAAAATGATGACTTCACCTTCTCATAAAGTTTACAGTGCTCTTGTCGATAAAAAAATGATAGGAACGATTACAGTTACTGAGCAAGATCATTCTACTATATTATCAGGATTCGCTGTCCACCCTTCCTATCAAGGTAAAGGCTACGGTAAAGCTATTTTAAACTATATGACACATAAGCTCTTCACAAATGGTGCTACAACAATTGAATTACAAGTTGAAACAAAGAATAACAATGCTTTGAAGCTTTATACACAATGCGGTTTTGAAATTATGATGAAGCATGATTATTATAATTTAATGAATAGCAAGGAGAATATTTATGTCTAAAAAACTTATTTATTCTAATTATGATATTTTCGCATCTATTTATAATAAACATTGGGGGCATTTTTCTGAACACTCCTATCCAGCTTTTGAACAACTCGTTTTACAATATGCACAACCACGTTCTCATATTTTAGATCTTTGTTGCGGGACTGGTCATCTTACTAGGAAACTACTTGATCATAATTTTGTAGTAACTGGTATAGATGGTTCTACTCAAATGATTGAGTATGCACGTAAAAATGCGCCAGATGCAACCTTTATCGTCGATGACGCTCGCTATTTCAATATAAATGAGCAATTCCACTACGTCATCTCTGCCGGTGATAGTTTAAACCATATTATGAATTTAGATGAACTAAAAAGTGTGTTTCAGAAAGTTTACTCCGTATTACATAACGAGGGTATATTCGCATTTGATATGAATATGGAAAAAGGATTTCTTAAAAACTGGATTGCTTCATTTCATATTTCAGAGAAAGAATATGTTTGTACGATTGATTCTACATATAATAATGAAAATAAAAAAGCAGAAATGAACTTTATACTATTTCACCATGACATAGATAATAATTGGACAAGAAGTGACTTTTCTTTTGAAGAAGCTTGTTATTCCAATGAAGAAATAATTTCTTCATTGGAATCCGTAGGTTTTAAGAACATTCAATTCCACGGTACAAATAGAGCATTTTTCACTTGCCAAAAATAAAAAAACTGAATCGAAATGATTCAGTTTTTTCTTAATATATTTACAACTGCAGTTGTTTCGTCATTTTCTTTATAGACACGCGGAATTCTTCTATCTAGCATACATGTAACTTCATAGTTTATTGTACCTAACATATCCGCTATTTCTTCTACTGCGATATTTTCTTCACCTTGTTTACCGTAGAATACTACTTCGTCTCCTACTTGTACTGGCATCGCTTTTGAAACATCCAGCATTAACTGATCCATACAAACACGGCCGATAACAGGTACTCGAATCCCGTTAATTAACGCATAGCCTTTATTAGATAATTGACGATTATAACCATCAGCATAACCAATTGGTACAGTCGCAATCCATTCTTCACCAGTTGTTACATACGTATTCCCATAACTTACACCGCGATTCTTCTTCGCATGTTTAATATGAGCTACTTTTGATTTTAACGACAACGCAGGCTGTAAAGAAACGATTGTATGATCCACTTCTTTTGACGGATACATACCGTATACTCCTATTCCAACGCGTACCATATTTTGAAATGTGTTACTTAATTCCATTGATCCTGCACTATTTGAACTATGAATATATGGTATTTGAATTCCTAATTCTCTCGCTGTATTAACAGCTTTTTCAAATAAACTTGTTTGCATATTCGTATATGATTTATCGATTTCATCTGCCGTAGAGTAATGCGTAAATATCCCTACTACCTCTACATACTCCATACGGTTTAATTCTTCTAAAAATGGTTTAACCTCTTCTTCTTGTAAACCGATACGACTCATTCCTGTATCAATTTTCACTTGAATTTGTACTTTCTTTTGAAGACGGTTTGCAATTTCATTTATACCATGTAAATCTTCTACTCTATAAACAGTCATCATAACGTCATATTGAATTACATCTTCTACAGCCGCAACTGGTGTGTATCCTAAAATTAAAATCGGCACAGTAATTCCTGCTTCTCTTAATTCTATCGCTTCATCTACAAATGCAACTGCAAGTTGATTTATTCCTGCTTCAATTGCAGCTTTGGCAACTTCAACTGCCCCATGGCCATACCCATTCGCTTTTACAGCAGCCATCATCTTAATTTTTTCATCATTTACATGTTTTTTAAATTCGTTTACATTATGTTTTACAGCATTTAAGTCAATTTCTACAATTGTATCTCTTCCATATTTCAAACTCATTGGTCTAACTCCTAACTCAATAATTGCATTCCATTCTATTTCACGTTTCATATGACCTTTTACAATATAATACTTTTCATTATGCTAGTCAAACTACTAGAATTTTCGGAATTTTGAGTATGATATAATATCCTCAAGAAACTATTATATACGGAGACGAGGAGAATTACAATGTTTGTTCAATCTGCATTACATCAACTAAAAGTTGCTATTGATACTTCTATTGATATGCTTAACCAATATAGTGAAAACGATTTAAAAATACAACCGATTCACTCAAAACGATCATTATTTGAAATGTATGCACATCTTTCTCTTATTTGTCATGCTGATTTACTCATTTTAAATGGTATTTCAGAAAAAGAATTACATACCTTTTATATAGAACATACGCCCGTAACAGTTGCTCACATGCAACAAACGATGATTGAAGGATACAACCTTCTCTCTAAAACATTTCTTTCCTACTCCCAAATAGAATTAGCAGAAGTTATGACTGCCTATTGGGGGATTTCTTATTCGCGCTTTGAATGGTTACTTGAAATCGTTGCACACTTTTATCATCATCGTGGACAAATTCATATTTTATTATGCGAGCATATGAAAGATCCTCGCATTCCTTTATTTGAGTGATTTTCCACTCATTCATTAATTATAAATAGAGAAGCTACAAAACCAATAAAAAGTATCATTCCTAATAAAATAAATGTTTGAGCATAACCTCCTATTTTCATAAGATAAATAGAAATGATAGGCCCTATACTAGTACCTAAAAATAAAATAAAAGTATAAATAGATACCGCTATTCCCCTTGCTTTCCCTCCTAATTGACCTACAAGAGAAACTAAAGACGGAACGGATATAGCAATACCTATTACAAAACAGACACTCATCATTACAAGTAGAAATAGATACGAAACAAAGCCCATTGAACTTAGACTAAAAATAGCAATCAACAATCCTCCTTGAAGAACTTTCCTTATTTCAAACCTCTTTGTTAAACGACCTGCAAGTGGTGACAGCAACATACCAAACAGCCCTGCTAAGCGAAAATAAAGGATTTGTTCCGCAGTTAAATTGTAAGTAGGAGAGCTCAAATAATTCCCTAAAACAGTATACATATTAACAAAAGCCATTAATAAAACGAATGCAATTATATAGCTTAATACTAAGCTTTTATTTGTAAAAACTTTACCCATCTGTTTAATTGGTTCCAAAATATCAGTATAGGATTGAGACGTCTCTCCTTTCGGAAGAGAATAATAAACCCATATAGCAGTACTTATATAGACAATGCTAAGAAGAAAGAAAACCATATGCCATCCAAAATGCTGACTAACAGCAATACTTATTACCTGCCCTACAATTCCAGCTACTAAAAAACCGATACTAACAAACCCTATTGTTGTAACCCTTTTTTCTACTGGGAACATTTCTACAACGTAGGCTAACGCTACTGGAGAAAATGTAGCTGCGGCTATCCCCTGTATACCTCTAAAAATAACAAGCCAAAATAAACTATCTACAAACCCTAAGCAAAAAGAAACTATCGACAGTGCAAGCAATCCAATAAAAATCACTTTTTTTCGTCCATATTTATCAGAGATTGCCCCAAATAACAAACACCCTATAGCAAAGCCAACAGAAAATATACTTCCTGTAGCTGCCGAGTGTGTTAATGACGTATTAAAAATGTTTGAAAATAGAGAGATTAAAGGTATTGTTACATATAGGCTAGACATAACTACCATACCCGACCAACATAATACAGCTGTCATTATTGTATAATTCTTTTCACTATTTACTTCCTTTCCTATTTCCATCATAAACTCTCTCCCTTATTACCATTTATTTTTATTAGTTTAAAACCTCTAGATCACTAAAATAGCATTCCTTTAACTCTTATTTATTTTAATTACATAGCAAAAATTATCACCGTGCAAAAAGTTAGTTAAACATATAATAAGGCAAGCTAATTATATGTCCAAATAAATAAGTTGATCTTCATAATCAACTTATTTACCTACCTTCTCCTAATTTCACCTGCATAGTTGCTTGCATTTTATTTAATAGCTTTTCTAAAACTTGACGCTCTTCTTGATTAAAGCCATCAACTAACGAAGCGCAAGATAACCAAAAAGTTGGTAAAGAATGTGTAACTAGTTCTTTTCCTTTCGGAGTAATTTTCACCTTTAATCTTCTTCGATCTTTAGAATGGTGGAATCTTACGATTAACTCTCGTTTCTCCATCCAATCTAATAAGCCAGTGACAGAAGCACGTGTAATCCCTAATCGACTCGCAATATCCGAAGGACTCATGTTCACTTCTTCCCCATTCGCTTCCATTTCACGCAAAATAAACAATAGTAAAAAATCTAATTTACTCTCTGAAATACCAAGTGGAGCTAAATCTACGTCAACAGCATCAAGAACATTATCAGACGTCCATAACATTAACAAACCAAGTTTTGCTGCGATTGGATCCGTTTCCGCTGATGCTGTCTTTTTGATTAACTCTGCGTACGGCTCAATCCCTAAAGGAAGAGAATCTTTTCTTGAATCCATTCATCTTCACTCTCCTTTCTCGTTAATAATTAGCTTACCTAATTACTTTCTCATTATACTCATATTTTTCCTTTTATTGCAAGCACATTGTTGAACAAAAAAATCCTATTATTAAAACAGGATTTTTCACACTGACTAGCTATCAGTTTTAAATAATGCGTAACTTCTTTAAGGCATAAGAAATTCCGCCTTCACTCGCCTTCGTTGTAACGAAATCAGCCCTTCTCTTCAACTCCTCTCCACCATTTCCCATCGCAACTCCTAATCCTACATACTGCAACATCTCAATATCATTTCCACCATCACCAAAAGCAATGGCTTCTGATTTACTAATATTTAAATGTTCCAATACTTTTTGAATTGCAGTTAGCTTCGATACTTTACTATCTTCCAATACATTTATAACGTAACCATGAAAACGGTCAAACGTAAGTGCTGGATATCTTTCAATGAATTTTTGAGCTTCTGCTTCATCGGCATACAGACATATGCAATACATCTCATCTGACAAGTTTTTAACTTTGTCAGGATACCGCTCTAAATTTAAAGTTTCATTTAACGCTCGTATGACACGTTCATCTTTGGAGGCAATATCATTCATTGCAAATTCTTCTGTAAAGTAAGAAACACTGTGACCATGTAATTCAGCAAAATTTGAAATATCATGAACGATTTCGCTTGAAAGTACTGATTTATGTATAACTTCTTCCCCACATTTTATATGTGCACCATTTGCAGAAATATACGTATTTATGCCTAACCCCTTAAATTGTGAGCATAAACTATATGGTCTCCCTGTTGTAACAACTACGTGAATCCCCTTATCTATTAATCTTTGTACCGCTTCTTTTGTACTTTCGTGCATACTTCTATCAATCTCGCTTAAAAGCGTACCGTCAACATCAAAAAATGCAACTTTGTACATAAGTCTTTACATCCCGTCCAAATGATTCGTATCATTAATGAAATGCACCGTTTTTTGTTCACCCTCAATTTCAATTAAACTTATTCCCGTATCTCCCATTTTGAAATAGTAGTCCATTGAAATTGGCATATTGAAAAATGCACGTAATAGACTATTAATTACGCCTCCATGGGCAACAATCGCAATTCGATCATATGTATTCTCTGTCACAATTTTAGAAAAAATCCCTTCTATTCTCATTCGAAACTCAATAAATGACTCTCCGTTTTCAAAACGGTCATGAAGAAACTTTGGTTCTGGATATTTCTTTGCTTCTTCAAATGATAAGCCAGCTTGTATTCCATTATTAAACTCCATTAATTCCTCTTCTAATTGAATTGGACAACCAATTACTTCTGCTAATGTTTCACCCGTTTCACGAGCACGTTTTAATGTGCTTGCCCAAATGAAATCTGGTGCAAAATCTTTTTTCACTTTCTGTACAAGTTTTTGTACTTGTTGTCTCCCTTTTTCAGTTAACTCAAAATCAGCTCGTCCTTCATGCACATGTAAAATATCAGCTTCTGATTCTCCGTGGCGTATTAGTAGTATTTGCATGTTTCTCTCTCCCTTTATTTAACATTCATAAAATTCCATTATATCACATTTTAAGATTTCAAAATAAAAAAGGAACGGTCTCCCGTCCCTCATCCATTCACTTTTTCCGCATCATTCCAATAATATTTACTAAACGCTTCTGTTAACACATCAATTGTGTTATATAATTCATCTAACGTATTATCAACACCACCAACTTCAATTAACATCGCATTTTTCGATAAATCTTGGTTATAAACGCCATTTCCATCTTTTTTATACTTCGGAAAAATCCCTCTACTTAATCCGTAGTAGTTTTCATCTAAATAACTATTGATTGCTCTTGCAATTTTTTCATTTTCAGCACGCCTTTCATTTTCCATCCCAATTATAAAATATAATCTTGCATACGATTTCCCGTTAATTACTTTTGTTGTTACTTTCTTACGCTGGTCATCACGATGTATATCAATCGGAAACGCAATTTTATTATTTTGTGCTAATGCTTCTTTTACATATTCATGAGACGCTTTATATGACTGATACCATACCCACTTTTTACTCGCTAATAAATCACCCATATTCGTTTTATCGTGAATTACTGGAATTCCTTGCCCCTCAAGTTGTTCCTTCATACGTTTTCCTAGTAAGGACACATTTACATCTGGGCTAGATGGATCAGTTGCCCCTGGTAATAATGGAAAGAAGGATTCCCAGCTATGTGTATGATAAATATATACTGCACTCTCACCTTTTTTCGCTCCGTTCTTTTTCTGAACCGGATTATTCTTTTCCGCTTCTGTAACTTTATCTTTTGCTACTTTCCGCTCTTTCGTTACTTCTTCAATCGGTACACTAGATTCATTTGGGATATTCGTCAAGTTTGTCCCTTCCCCAGCTACGATAATGTTAGAATAATACTTTGACATACCAGGTACTTCTTTACCGACAAATGTTCTTAAATCTTTAATCTTCAAATCTGTCGCAATAGAGAACATTAAATTCCCAACTGACTCTCGTTTATTCTGCTTAAAATAATCAAATCCATAATAGCGATTCTCACTTTCTATCATTTGAACAAAACCTTGCATCGATACTTTTCCAAACCATTGATTTGCATAATTCGATTTCATTGTATGTAAAAGTGACGTCAGAATCGACGCTATCATAATTACTATTAGCGCATATAAAAGGAGTAACGAAATTAGTTTCTTCCCATGTATTCGAGTTGCATACTTTTTCACTGCATCACCTTCTTTATACATGGATATGTACAAGCTTTTCGGAATATACGCACAAAAAAAGAGAAATGGTATCCCATTTCTCTTCCTCACTTTTATTGTTCTTTTCCTGTATCATTTGAAGGTAGTTTCTTCGCTTGTTTTTCTTTAAATATTTCTCCAATTGCCCCAAGAGTACCAAGTGTTTCAATTGCATTAGACGGAATAAAGACTTTATTTGCTGGTCCTTTTGCAACTTCTTCTAATGATTCAAATGATTTATAAGCAAGTATACGTTCATCTATATTCGCTTCACGAAGCAATTCAATACGGTTTTGTTCTGCTTTTGCGATTTCTTCAATTGCTCTTGCTTCCCCTTGCGCTTCTAATTCTTTCGCTTCTTTTAAACCTTCAGCTTCGCGAATACGCGCTTCTTTATCCCCTTCAGCCATCAAGATTTTACTTTGCTTTTCCCCTTCAGCGCGAAGAACTTTATCTTGTTTTGCTGCTTCAGCTTCTAAAATAATCGCACGTTTATTACGCTCAGCCTTCATTTGTTTTTCCATTGATGCTTGCACATCTTTTGGCGGGTTAATATCAACAACTTCGACACGTTCAATACGTACGCCCCATTTTTCTGTTGCTTCATCAAGCGCTAAGCGGATTTCTGTTGAAATTTTTTCACGACCAGATAACGTTTCATCTAGTTCCATTTTACCGATGATTTGACGCATCGTTGCTGAAGTAATATTACGAACACCATATTCATAGTTTGAAATACCATATGTCGCAAGTTCTGGTTCAACAATTTGATAGAAAATAATTGTATCAATTTCTACTTGAACATTATCTTTCGTAATTACCTTTTGCGGTGGTACATTCGTTTGTTGAATACGTAAGTCATGATATACACGGACACGATCTACAATTGGTATTAAAATATTTAACCCAGGGTGCATGATACGTTGAAACTTACCAAATCTTTCAACAACCCCAACTTTTTGCTGAGGAATAATTTTAATTGTTAATGCGATAAATGTAACTACAATTAGTGCGAATATAATCGTTAACGTTAATGCTACCATATTTATTCACTCTCCTTTTTCACTTGTAATATAGTACTATGCCTCTTTATAACAACGACTTTTTCTCCAGCATCAATTGAAGAATCTGCAATAGCTGTCCAAGTATCTCCATCCACCTTTACAATACCATTCGCTTCATTTGTAATCGCTTGCATAATAATCCCTTTTTTACCAACAAGCATATCTACTGTATCAGTAAAACCTTTTGCTTCTCGAAAGTTTTTTGAAATTCTTTTCGTAAAGAATGTCAAAGTTAAACTTACAATTGCACCAACAGTAACTTGTAACAGTAGTGCATCAGGAGCAAACAAAGCAATAAGACCTCCGACAACAGCCCCAATTCCAAGCCAAAGCATGTAAAATGTAATCGACAACATTTCTGCGATAAATAAAATACCAGCTATTATAAACCAAATTACCCAAGCAGCCATATGCAACCCTCACTTTCTTTCTCATTTTCTATATGTATATGAAGAAAAGAATGGTTTATCCGCCCTTTCTTACACTTGGGCGTTTGCTACAAGCTATTGTACATACTCACTGTTACAATGATTATTAATATAATACTATATCAATATATTCTTCATTATACATGAAAATTCCTTTCAAAAAGTGACAAAAAATGAAATTCTTTAAAAATTTTAATTTTTAAACTACAATTATTCTAATTACTAAATACTATTTTTTAGAGGTGGTATTCTTATTGAAAAACCAGTCACTAACTTACTACTTAGGTTCCAAAATATGCATTACTCTTGCTGACATCGTATATGTAATGATTATTACAACTCATATTTATATAGCAACTAAATCAGCTACTATTACTGCTCTTTTTCCACTATTACAAGTTATCACAAATCTAATTGCTAACATCTCTGCACCTCTTATAGTAAATCGTTTTCCACCTTATACGTTGTTATATACGCTACAATGGCTAAAAACAGTCTTTTTACTATTATTAATGATTTTATTTCCGGTCTTATCCACAAATATTATAGCTCTATTAACTTTTATTTTTTTCATTTCATTATGTAGTGGATGGAGTGCTCCATTACTATACAGCATTCTTCCGCGCCTTACACCAAAAGAAAAATTAGTAAAAGTAAATAGTATCTTTTCCTTTTCAACACAAATTGCGCAAGCCGCCGCTTATTCATTTACGAGTGTTATCGTTCTTCTCATTGGCGCTACATCTACACTCATGATTAATAACATGTTGATGATTTTTGGATGCATTGCATTACACTTTTCATTACATACCATACATACTGAACGAATAGCAGACCCTCCCTCTTCAAAAAGTACTGCTTTATCGGAAGGTTGGAAACTCTTATTTCAAAATCCTTCTCTCCGTACCGTTACATATATGGACTTAATTGAAACTTTCGCAGGGACAATATGGATTGGTGCTATTACAATGGCATATGTTACGTCTATTCTTCATAAAAGCGAAGAATGGTGGGGATATATTAATACAAGTTATTATGTTGGTACGTTAATCGGTGGTCTATTAGCATGGAAAATGAGTTCCTATATTCAAAACAATTTAATACGCTCCATGTCGATTGGCTCTCTTATGTTTAGCATTCTTACATTTTTATATGGTATGACGAGCAGCGGATTTATTGCGCTTTTTCTATGTGTTCTAATGGGACCATGTTATCAAATTAGAGATATTTCTCAAACGACAGTTTTACAATCAAGTGTCGCCCCTTCTTTATTATCAAAAATGTATACAGCACATGGCGCCCTTCTTTCAACAACTTCTGGTCTTTCTATGCTTAGCGTTGGCATTATTACTGATATGTTCGGTGTCCGTACAATTTATATAATCGCTTCTATTCTTATTTTATGTTCCGCTTGTTTATCTTTCAGTTTATTAAAATATTATAAACCAGAGTAGAATAATCTATCACTGTAGTCAACACAGCAAAAAGGACAGGAATTCCCTGTCCTTTTTGTTTATTCTGTTCATGACAAGTTCGGGATTTTTCTATGTTTTGTCGCCTGTTCAAAACCGTAAGCTAGCTTAATTAATATCCCTTCACTAAAGGCAGTACTTGCAATCGTAATTCCAAAAGGTCTCCCGCTTTCCATATACCCTGCTGGTATTGCTATAGACGGATAACCCGCTTTCGCACATATAGTAGAACCTATATAGGAAGGAAACAGTATCGCATCAAGATTATATTTTTCCAATGCAAAATCAATGCCTTGTTCTTGAGAAAAATATATATCTTCTAATCTCGCATTTAAATATTCTGGATTTCGTAACGTATTAGGAAAATCTTTTCTTCTCTCTAACTTAGTTTGTCCATATTTTAAAGCTCTTTCTGCCATGTTTTTATTAAACTCCATTAACTCCGAAATAGAATGTACCGGAATAGTAGAAGGTAATTTAGAAAGATAGTTATCTAAACTATGCTTCAGTTCATAAAGCGGAACTCCCCAACTCCATTCTCTATGAAAAGAATGAATATCAATATTCTCTACTACTGCCGCTCCTTCATTACGTAATACTTGGATCGTTTCTTTAAACAATTTTTCATCATACTCACCATTTTCGTAATAATCTTTTGGTGCGTCGTTAAACACACCAATTTTCGCTCCATTTAAACCATTAGCATCAAGGTAAGATGTATAATCCGGATATGCCCTACCTTCACTTTTACGAGTTGCTACATCTTTCTCATCCACTCCAGTTAAGCTCCCTAGTAAAATAGCGGCATCTGTTACTGTTCTAGCAAATGGTCCAGCTGTATCTTGCGAATAAGTGAATGGAATAATTCCTCTACGACTAATTAGACCGACAGTCGGTTTAATGCCAACTACAGAGTTTTGAACAGCGGGGCTCAAAATAGAAGCATCGGTTTCTGTCCCAATAGATACTACTGTAAAGTTAGCGGCAACTGCTATCGCAGAGCCTGTACTTGAGCCCCCAACAAACATACCATCCTTACCCGTTCCGTATGGATTAAGTGTTTGACCACCTCTTGCACTATATCCAGCCCACATTTTAAAAGACATTGCATTTGCTAATTCTGTCATATTCGTTTTTCCTATTATCACGGCCCCTGCTTCTCGCAGTTTAGTAACGAGAAATGCATCTTCACTACTTATATTTTGTTCTAGAGCAATCGTACCTGCACTTGTATGCATGGAGTCATTCGTTTCAATATTATCCTTAACCAAAACAGGTATACCATGTAGCGGACCCCTTACACCCTTTGTCTTTCTTTCATGATCTAACGCTTCTGCAATAAAAATAGCATCTGGATTGATTTCTAAAATTGAATTGATTTTCGGTCCGTCTTGATCATACTTTGCGATTCTATAGAGATAATACATCACTAGCTCTTTTGAAGTTAACTTTCCAGATTCCATTTCATTTTGAATATCTTGAATTGTTAGTTCCGTTTTTAAGATTGGATTAAACTGAATTTCCATTTATATTCTCCCTTATATGAACTTTTTTAGCGTATACCCCTTACTTTTTCATTTTTTCACCTCAACACATCCTAAATTAATATCCCTTTAAAGAAATTCAATTTCCTTATTTAAACACCTTTAATTTCCCGAAAAATAAAAAAAGTCTGAAACGGATTAACCTTCGCTTCAGACTCTTACATTACTGTGCGTATACTTCATCTAACAAATTTAAAAACTCACCTTGTTTCCCAGCTAATTCAGGGCATTTTGCAATATTAATCCATTCGTAGCAAAATACTAATCCTTTATCTTCCTCACCAGCACTTACAATATGTTCCCAAGTATCCTTTACATCTGTTAGTAAAGTTACATGGAAAAAGTGGCGTTTTTCATATTCCTGTTTTTCTTTCATATGTATAATGTAATCTGCTAAAAAACGCTCTATGCATAAATGACGCAATCCGGATTCTTCCTGTACTTCACGCAATATAGCCGCTTCTAACGTTTCACCTTCATCAACCGTTCCCCCTGGCACTTGAATACCAGCTTCATGTATATCACGATGTTTAAAAACAAGTAATTGCATAACCCCCTCTTTTTCTCTTGTAATATATGCATGTACTTTTTTCTTATATAACATCGTCATTGTACGCCTCTCCCCTCAATTGTTCACTCTGTTACTTCTTCAAGCGTCAGTTGATTATCATACAAATATGTAGCTTGTGGATTTCCCACATACCTTACGTGCCATGGTTCATACCGATAGCCCGTAATCGTCTCTTTCGCTTTTGTGTATCGAATCACAAAACCAAATTTATGGGCATTTTCAGAAAGCCACTGACCTTCTTTCGTTTCCCCAAAAACCGTCTCTAACTGAAATTTAGCAGATTGAGACGTAATATCCATAGCTAGTCCAGTTTGATGCTCACTTGTACCAGGAACCGCGCTAGACATTGCTGTTTTTGCTTCTCCATCTTGTTTTTTATACATCGTATTTAATGCTTTTTGTCGATCAAAAGATCTAAATCCAGAAACTGCAAACAGGAAAATACGCTCGTTGTCAGCCTGCTGAAACATATCCTCAAGCGCCCTCGCTGCCTCTTTTCTCATCTTTTTCTTTTCTTGATCACCTTCACTAGAGTAGCGCACTTTCGGAATAACTAAATCTGGCGGTCTATACCCATCTGGTAAACGCCTACTTTTATTCACAAGTACAAGCATTGAATTCGGATTATTAATTACCGCAATATCCCCATCCATATTAGCAATCGTTTCTTTTGCTTTCGGAAATATGCTATTTACACTTACTTCCCGCGCCTGCTTATCCTTATACATTTTATAATTGATTCCTGCTACTCCAACAATAATTATTGCAGCTATGATACCAAGTAGTGCCCATCTTTTTTTCATATAACGACCTCTTATTTTAATAATTTGGCCATTTCATACTCATCGATGCCCTTTCCATCGATAATAAGAGCAGCTTTTTTGACACCTTCTTTCTCAAATCCAGCTTTTTTATATAGTGCCTGAGCTCTTGTATTGTGGGCCATTACTGTTAATTCTAAACGCCATACATCATGTAATTTTGCCCACTTCTCAACCTCTTTAAACAATCTCGTCCCAATACCTCGCCCGTTATACTCTTGCAAAATACCAATTACAATGGTTGCTACATGCCTCTTTCTTTGAATGTTATTTCCATTCACTAATATAAAACCTACTATCCTCTCATCTTCAACTGCTACAAATATTGTTGCATATTCATTTTCTATAAAGCGATGGATCATTTTTTCTTGTTGCTCAGCTGTAGTTTTTCTTTCTCCTGGTTCATATAACATAAACTTCGTTTCTTCATCTAATTGCTTACTTAATTGCAAAAATGATGCTGCATCTTCTATTTTGATTTCCCTAATCACTTCAATCACCCTACCAGTTTCATAATAAAAAGTTTTCCTTATAAAAAGATTTTCTCTACTTTCCCGAAAATCCCTTTGTAAATCTCCTACTATAAATTGACAAATTTCGATATTACTATAACAACGACAAATTATGTCTATTCTGTGACGTCTCATCATTACAAAGAAAAAACGCAAGCATTACACTTACGTTTTTTCAAAAATACTGTGAACTCATCTTCATCAGGTGAGGTCTCTCACCAATTTAAATTTCACTTTATCCATTCACTTTTTCTGCCTGCCAAAAATATTCACCAAATGCTTTAGCAAGTGCATCAATTGATCGATTCAATTCTTCCTCTGTATTATCTACACCGCCAACTTCTATTAATATCGCTTGTCCTGATAGGTCTTGATTATAGATTCCATTTCCTGTCTGGAACCCTTTTTGAATGACCCCACGACTCACTCCTGGATATTTCTTATTAATCGCCTCATGTAAAGCTGTCGCTAATTGTAAGTTTTTTTCATAGTTTTTATTTCCTTTCCCTACTACAAATGCAAGCTTTGCATATGATTTATCTCCAATTGTTTTTGTCGTTACATTCTTTCGGGCACTATCACGATGCAAATCAAAAAAGTATTGAAGATCTTTATTTCCAGCCATAGCTTGCTGCACAATTTCTCGTGACATCTTATACGAACTATTACTGTTTAAACCTTTACTTATTAACTTTTGACCAACATCACTCTTATCGTTAGTGGCGCCAATTCCTTCACCTTCTAGTTGTTCACGGAAACGGTCTCCTAATATAGAAATATTCGATACAGAACTCGTTGCTTTATTCGGATTCGGGTCATTCGTTAAGTTAAGTAAAGGTAAATAGGATTCCCAGCTATGTGTATGATAAATAAACGCAACTTGTCTTTTCCCGGTCGTTTGGGACGGCTGTTTTTTCTCTTTACTCGTATCTTGTTTAGGTGCTTGTCCAGTTCCACTAGTCCGTTCCTTCACTACTTCTTCAAGAGGGACACTCGACTCTATCGGTAAGTTAGAATAATTTGTACCCTCACCCGCAATAACAATTTCTGTATCGTACTTACCAAACCCAGGGAGCTCTTTCCCGACAAAACTGCGTACATCATTAAAGCGAATATTTGTAGCCATAGAAAAGAGAAAAGAAGAAATTGAAAAATCTTGATTCAAATTTCGATACTCCTGTGTAAAATAATGATTCTCTTTTCCAAGTACATACATGTAACCATTCATCGATAACTCATTTAACCAATTATATAAATACGTTGACTTCGTCTCTTTCATAGAGGTTACCATCATACTAATAAGAAAAAAAGTCGCTAGCACTGTAGTAATAACAAATAAAACTAACTTACGCATGCTTGTAAACTTCATAAAAAAAAAGCCCCGATTCATACTATCACCTCTCTATTTCAAGTTATGTACAAGCCCTAGAGAATAGACCGTTAAAATTTCGGCTATATTGTTAATGAGGTGAAATGAATTGAAGCTATTAATAGGAATATTACCAATCGCTCTATCATTCATTTTTTATTTGTCCGCTAAGCATCCAAAAGTCTCTATTGTGCTACATATTTCTGCGTACTTGGCACTGTATGTACTCGGTACAATTATTTCCATTAATATATACGATGTTTTAATACAAGATTTAGTTTTCATGACAAGCATTCATGGAATTTTACTGAATCCATTTTTCCTTATTGCAGGAGCGTATATAGGAACTTACACTTTGTACCTACTTTTGTCTCACATTATTATGAAAATAAAAAATGGAGCGTAATGAAATGCAACCACCATTTATCTGTCATACATGCAAAAAAAGAATTGTAAGAAAGAAAGATCTTATTACAGCCACATGGTGCTTCCGCTTTTATTTATTTCACAGTGATTGTTTTAAACGACAGCAAGTGTTCATCTCACGGTTTCTCCCTGTGAATACACTTTTCAATTTCTTTCTTATTGTATATGGACTTATTTTTGGCAGTATTCTTATGATTACAGAACCATCTATTATTTGGCTGACTTTCTTTTTCCCCATTTTTTATCGGTTTCTTTCTTATTATTATGTTGAACGTTTTTTCTCTACATAACGAGTTGACTGTCCTTTAGGAATGCTTAAACATAGCCACTCATTTTCTTTTAACATTTTACCGATGTAAATAATCTGTCCAATATGCAATGCATAATGAGAAATTTGCCTTTCAATTGCTTGCAGGACCGTATGAGCTTCACCACGAATGTATACCGTCTTCAATAGATGTTCCGGCAATATCGTATTCATCGTATTAAAAACGTATTCCCATCCTTCTTGCCACGCTGCAAGGGCTTCCTTCTTTGAAGAATAGCCTCCTTCAAATTCACCATCTCGGTCACGATCAACTTTTTCACCATCAGATGTTAAAAAATCCGTCCATCTAGAACGCATATTACCATGCAGATGCTTTATAATAATCGCTATACTATTTGTTTCTTCATGAGAAGACCATTGTATTTGTTCGTATGATAATTGAGAAAGTGCCCGTTCCCCTTGCTTCTTTGTTGCTTTAAAGTTCGAAATCGCACATTGTAAATATTCTCGTCCGATACCCATATTAGCCCCTGCCTTCACCCTAGCTAATTTTTGTTCCATTTGGCAATTCCATATTAGGCTGAAGCAACACAACATCATCAGCTTCAGGAACGCCGCCAAGCACAAGCACTTCCGATTTAAATCCAGCTACACGCTTTGGCGGGAAATTTACAACAGCAACAATTTGTTGACCGACTAAACCTTCTGGGCTATACCTTTTCGTAATTTGAGCACTTGACTGCTTTATCCCAATTTCTCCAAAATCAATTTCTAGTTTAATCGCTGGAACTCTCGCTTCTTTAAATTCCTCTGCATGTATTACAGTTCCAATTCGCAAATCCAAATTTAAAAAATCTTCAAAATTAGCCATTTTATCATTCCTCCCAATTATTACTTAGACAAAATATAAAAATCCCCTTCAAAAAAAGAAAGGTGCCTAAGCACCTTTCTTTTGTAATTTACTTGATTCATTTGATTTATAGAGGAAGAAACCGAGAATCCCGCCAATACATGATGGAATTAACCATCCGATTCCTTCGTTATATAACGGTAACATTTGTAGTACATTAGAAATCACGTCAATTTTAATGTTCGCACTTTCTAAACCGTTAAAGAAACTAATTAACAATGCACCTAAAATAGCTCCAATATAAATTGTATTACGCTTCCCAATCCACTTATGGAAATACGAAAGTACGATTAATACAATTGCAACTGGATAAATGATCATTAACACAGGTAATGTTACGGCGATTAATTGTGTTAAACCTAGGTTAGATACAATTAAACTAAATACACATACCATTGTTACAATCGTTTTATGTGAAAGTTTTGGGAATAAGTTTGTAAAGAAACCCGCACACGCAGATGTTAACCCAACAGAAGTTGTTAAACAAGCGAGTATAATAACAAG
This sequence comes from Bacillus sp. Root131, assembly GCF_001429475.1. Classification (NCBI taxonomy): domain Bacteria; kingdom Bacillati; phylum Bacillota; class Bacilli; order Caryophanales; family Bacillaceae; genus Bacillus; species Bacillus sp. Root131. Next base: position 678,037 of record NZ_LMJQ01000001.1, on the reverse strand, counting down.
CCCCAATAAAATTTTACCACTCGTCCCATATAGCTCATTTACAACATTCGTTAAAATAAGACCACCGTTTTCTGAGACACCAAGTGATGTACTTGTTGAACCAAGATAAGCAAGTGATAAATAAATTAACGTTAAACCAAGTACAGCAATAATACCTGATACGACTGTTATTTTTGCAATTTGACTACTCTCTTTTATCCCTTTAGAGCGAATAACTTGTACAACGACAATTCCAAATACGAGAGCACTAATTGCATCCATCGTTAAATATCCTTGAATAAATCCACCAAAGAAAGCATTTTCTTTGTAAGCAGCTAACGGCGCAGCCGGCTCTCCAATTGGATCAATAATTGCCTTTCCGACAATAACAGCGACAATTAATACCAATAGTGGCGTAAGAAACTTTCCGAACCAATCCACTAATTTAGATGGATTTAATGATAAATACCACGTTATTCCGAAGAAAACTATCGTGAAAAGAAATAGCATGTACCACTCTGAAACCATTGCCTCTGATAAAAACGGCTTCATACCCATTTCAAACGAAACAGCTCCAGTACGCGGGATTGCGAAAAATGGTCCAATTGCTAAATAACTAATCAATGGGAAAATAAACGCAAATATAGGGTGGACTCTAGAAGACAGCGCTTTCAAGTCCCCCTCTACAAACGCGACAGCTGTTACAGCTAGTAGGGGTAATCCGACTCCCGTTACAAGGAATCCTATTGTAGCAATCCAAACATTCTCTCCTGCTTGTTGACCTAAAACTGGCGGAAAAATTAAATTTCCTGCTCCTAAAAATAATGCAAATAGCATTAAACCAATTGCTACCGTATCACCTGGCCTTAAACGTCCCTTCATGCTCTTCATTTGCATAGCACTTTTCCATTGTTTATCTCTATATTTTACAATATGCTATGCATCCTCCTCTCTGCTCAAGATGATAAAATATGCCCCTTACAAAGCAGTGTCTTTCTCCATAATTTCTCCATTCCCCTTATTTTTACTCTAATCATTAATACAATTGTTATTTTCGAATTTTGATTTTTTTGAATTTTTACATCATTAGAGTGTTATTACGTGGAGTATAGTTGTCAGACCTCTTTGTTTTTATCACACATATAGTAACATATTTAGTTGCAAAATAAAAACATATTTTCAAATTGATTTTTTTGAAAATCGAAATTATCTACAATTTTTATTCTCTTACACAAATATTGTTACAATCTCTCCTATTATCCTATCGTTATTTTCAAATAACTTTACACACGTAACATAACAAAAGCCATCCAAGATAATTAGATGGCTTTTGTATGTTACTCTATCGTTTCAACTTCACGTGGATTTTTCATCTCTTCCACATACACAACTCTAAATCCGTGATCTTCTAAATCTTTCAATAATGTCTCTAATTCACCGTCGTTAAACTCTTCTCCTAATGTAAACATAATTCTCCGAACTAATAAGGCATCATTATCAAAAGTCATCAAACTTTGAATACCAGTGTATTTCTTTAAAACTGTCGATAACTTTTGAATTGCTCCATTATAGTCTTGCGTTCCAATCATGACAGAGTATTTACTAGAGTGAACGCCCCATGCATCCTCTAATAACTCAAAAACTTTTTTATGCGTTAAAATTCCAAGGAAAATCCCTTTTTCGTCAACTACTGATAAATATGGCAATTTTTTTATTGTAAAAAATACTTTAAAGAAAGATGAATCTTCTCTCACAAATCCTTCTTTATCGTTTAATAATTGTATTACACTCTCATCAAGCGATCCTTTATATTCTAAAATATCTACTTTATATATATTCCCTAAAAATTTCTCTTTTTTTTCATCTAAAACTGGTACACAACGATACCCCGTTTTATTTAAATGCTCTAACGCTTCCCCTATCGTAATCGAACTTGAGCACAGTAAAACTTCCCTTTTCGGCACGTAATTCCCTTTAATCCTCATAAAAAGCCTCCTTATGTTAAAATACTTTCTGTGCCATAACTATATTATATTTTCAGAAAAAAATAAATAATTTATTTTATTTTTCTGAAAATTTTCCATTTTCTTGTCATAATTTATTCATGAATCCTTCACTTGCACTTTCTTCAGCATCTAAAACCCTTCCTCTGAATTCTGAATCACTTCAATGTATCATTTGTACGGACCTAGTTGCTTTTTAGAAAAGTAATGATTTGTCTCCTTACTTTTCATTAATATATTTCCTTTTATAATTAAAAAATAGGTAGCTATTAGAAAGTAGATCACCCCAAATAACCAATCCAAATTTGTAGCCAGATTGTGTAAAAGAATATATCTCATATATACATAACCAATTGGAACATGTAGTAATACAACCGCACCTAATCCCGGATTATATATTGTTTTAGCTTTTATATTCGCAAAAATACCATGCCATATGAATTGAAAAAATCCCATTAAAATAGGTGCCAACCCAAGCCATATTATATTTTGAAAGAAAACCGGGAGTAAATAAAAAACATACGTAATCAAAATATTTATTACCATAGCAGATTGCGTATTTAATGGATAGCGATCTGGTATATCACTTTTAAATATAACTACATTAAATAGACCAGCAAAATAACCTGGCCAACGATACTCTTCAAATTGATGCACTAAAATGGCCACAAAACTTAACCATAACAGTACTTTCATTTCACTCATTTCTCCCAAATTCGCGACTAAACAAACTACGACAACAATAGCGACCACTAATCCTATATCACACCAATGCTTTCTAAAGAAACTAGCCATCTCTATCACCCACTATCTCAATTTTTATAAAAATAGCGTTCAAATAGGAAATCAATCTGTTTTTCTACAGATGGTACTTTTATATCTGCCCCTGATTCGAGAATTGGCATCATTAATGTGGGAAGAAAAATAGATCCAAATATTTGTACTGTCATCATCATTAAAATTTCCTGATCCGTTTCATTCGTTATTTCGCTCAAAATATTCTTCACTTTACTAAAACCTAGCCTCTTCAAAAAATCCCCATATTCGTATTGAGATGTAAATGCCGTAGTTCCCATTGCAATAATCTTCCTAACTAACTTCGGATATTGCCGAATTACTAGTACATAATCCAATAAAAATATTTTTAATCTTTCTTTTGCTGGCACTGTAATATTATCTAAAATAGAAAAAGTGCCTTGAAAGCTAATTAATAAGACTCTAATCGTCTCACTAATCAACTTTTCTTTTGAACCAAAATGGTAATTTACAAGCGCGATATTTACATCTGACAATGCTGCAATTTTTCTTATCGTTACCCTTTCAAAACCTTCTTTTTTAATTAATTCCAATGTTGTATTTAAAATCTTTTCTTTCGTTGATACGTTTTCATTTCCCCCCAATTTATCTCCCCCCTCTAGAATGTATCAGTTAAACATCGTTTAATTTTATGGTATCACTTTCCAATTTTAAAAATCTATTTAATCCTTTCAACATTTCCCTACATTCTCTTCATTCCACACAAAAAGCGTGAAAATGCAAAACTGTTCACGCTTTTTGTATTTGTACTGTTACATACCAGTTTCTGCTTTATATTCCACACATAAAATAGATTTCTAAATACAATTTAAAATTATCCATATGCCCATACATGAAGAAAAATATATTGTAACTTGCTCCAAAAACGGCTAAAATAAGAATAAGAATTTTCTGAATATTCCAAGAGTAGGTGGTTATATGTCCTTATTACGCTCACATATATACAAATTAATAATTGGTGTTATTGTTATTTTTGCCATAAGTCCAATTCCAGCTCTTTTTATTACACACAATTACTCTTATCAAAATGGATTTATTAGCATTTTTCAAAACTTCGCACAGCTTTCTTCTATATCAATTCCAAAGGTTGATTGGATGCATGAATCTATCTTTTTCTCAGCAAATCAAATGATACATACTTCTAATCATTCAACACCATTATTCCCTTACATATGGGAAATATATTTTATATCGATTGTTCGTTTTACTTTTACCCTTGCGATCGGATTTTTCATAAGTTTGGGTATCGGCCATTTATTTTTCAAAGTACCTAACTCGTTTAAAAAGTTTACTACTGTATTGAATTGGATACCTTACTCTTTTTGCACTGTAGTATTACAATGTTCAGTCTTATTACTACTTCTATACGTCGCACAATTTATAAACCTTCCTTACTACTCATCTTTTATCATCGTATGTAGTACTTCCATGATTATCGTTATGCAAGCAATAAAAAAATGGATTCCTTTCTTGAAAAACACAAATGAATATGAAATAAAACATGATTCTTTTCTTGTGGATACATTGTTTTTGGCGCTTACTTCGAATCATAAATCAATTTTAGGTTCCATTATTCTTTCATTCGTTTTTATGGAATGCGTTTTTCATACAAGTGGACTGTTACAATTTATCGTTCAATTTGGCGGAAATTCACCCATAATTGTTACAATAGGCTTATTACTACTCTATATCCCATATAGCATACTTTCTTTTCTTCAAACACTATGGACCACAAACTACTCCAAGCAACAGTCATATACTTTAACAAGAAGTGTTCCAAAACCTTAATTTGAAATTACCCTCTATAATCTAAAAGTAAGGGGTTATTCCTTTTGTATAGCGGACAAAATAACAGCAAATTCAAAAACTATTACAGAAACATACCAATATTTACCCTTTTCCTTTGACTATTCTTTTCATTTGGATTTATTATAAAAGTATAACATAATTGCAGGAGGTGACATCTTTATTCCAAACCTTGGAATAGAGAACACACTTGGACATATTAAATATTTTTCTCATATTTGTACTTATTCTTATTTCTGGCTTTTTCGTCGCATCAGAATTCGCTGTTGTAAAAGTACGTAAAAGTCGAATTGACCAACTTGCAAATGAAGGTAATAAACAAGCTTTAGCTGCAAGAAGTGTCCTATCTAATTTAGATGTTTATTTATCAGCTTGTCAACTCGGCATTACGATCACTTCTTTAGGGCTTGGTTGGCTTGGTGAACCGACTGTGGAGCATATACTACGACCGCTCTTTGAAAAAATTAATATTACTGGAACAATGGCTAACACTTTATCTTTTGTTATTGCTTTTAGTGTTATTACATTTTTCCACGTTGTATTAGGTGAGTTAGTTCCAAAGTCTTTCGCAATTCAAAAAGCAGAAGCAATCACACTCAAATTTGCAAGACCACTTATTTTATTTGATAAAATTATGTATCCATTCATTTGGCTACTAAATAGTGCAGCTATATTTTTCACAAAACTACTCGGATTAGAACCTGCGAAAGAAAATGAACTTGCTCATTCTGAAGAGGAATTGCGACTCATTTTAGGTGAAAGTTTTAAAAGCGGTGAAATAAACCAAACCGAATATAAATATGTAAATAACATTTTTGAATTTGATGATCGAGTTGCGAAAGAAATTATGGTTCCTCGTACCGAAATGATTTGCTTATCTACTGAAAATACGTTAGAAGAAAATATGGATATCGTCGCTACTGAGAAATATACACGCTATCCAATCATTGAAAAAGATAAAGATGATATCATTGGGATGATCAATACGAAAGAAGTATTCCATGATCAAACGAAAGGTATTTATAAACCACTTGAATCTTATATACATCCTGTTCTAACTGTATTTGAAACAGTTCCAATTCGTAAAACGTTAGTCCACCTTCAAAAAAATCGCGTTCAGATGGCAATCGTTATGGATGAATATGGTGGCACTGCCGGACTTTTAACGATGGAAGATATTCTTGAAGAAATCATTGGAGAAATTCAAGATGAATTCGATGCGGATGAACCACCTATGATTGAAAAACGTACACCTAAGCTTACTGTTGTAGATGGAAAGGTACTTATTTCTGAAGTAAATGATATGTTTGGCCTACATATTGATGATAGTGATTTAGATACAATCGGAGGGTGGATTCTCTCTCAAGCAGTTGACTTAAATATTGAAGCTGGCTATTCCATTGAATATGCTGGTTTTCAATTTAAAGTATTAGAACTTGATGGACATCAAGTCAAAAAAGTTGCTGTACATAAACTAGATATTAAAAAGGAGCTATAAAGTGACTGTTTTATTAACAATTTGTATCATTGCCTGTTTCATTGTTTCATTTCTCGCCTTTATTTATCCCATTATCCCTGGCATACTAGCTGTCTGGGCTGGATATTTGATTTACCATTTCGGTATAAATGGAGGAGAATTAACAACTTCTTTTTGGATTATTCAAGTCATTTTCACTCTTTTCATTTTCGTTGCTGATTTTATTGCAAATGGATATTTCTTAAAAAAATACGGTAGTTCTAAATGGGGCGAACGTGTCGGAATGATTTCTATCATTGTTGGATCGTTTTTCTTCCCACCATTCGGACTTATTATCATACCGTTCTTATCAGTATTTATAACAGAACTAGTGCATAAAAAAGCGCCAAAAGATGCCTTTCTAGTTGGAGTCGCTACTGTAGTTGGTTTTTTAAGCAGTACAGTAGCGAAAGCAATTCTCCAAATCATTATGATTATCATCTTCGTATGTTATATCATCTTTTAACCATCCCGACTTCGGGATGGTTTTTTAATATGCAATACCTACTCGGCTATTTTCATATATGTTTTTCTTACATAGATCCCATGCAAAGTGTGCCGTATCACCCACTGTAATTTTTGATCCACCTTCTGGCAATATATCTTTTTCAGTTCGATATACCTCTGTCGCCTCACCGTCTATTAAATGTGTCGGACAAACAACTGTCCAACATAAATTATTACTATTACTTAGTACCTTATATGCAGCCAAATGATCTTCTGCTGCTGTTGTCGTTTTCCTTTTGGATTCCGTTGATTGGAAACGATATAAATTTGGATTTGTTCTTGCTTGTAAAATACCGGCTGTTCCTACTGTAATAATTTTATGAACCCCTGCTTCTTCCATTTGCTTTATAATTTGTGGCATACTCTTCGCTAATGTTCTATTTTGATCCGTTCCAAGTGCACTAATTACTATATCACTTCCTTCTATCGCTTTCTTTATATCCTCTTCGTTCAATACATTACCTTCTATAACTCGTAACCTTTCATGTTGTATTTCTATTCTATTTAAATCACGCGCTAATGCAGTCACTTCAGCTGAATCCTTTAATGCTAAATTAATTATATTTGAACCTACTCGTCCTGTTGCTCCCAATATACATACTTTCATTTGTTTTCCCCCTCTTTCATTCTCTTTCTATTTTTCAATAATCTCAATCAATTTACAACAAAAAAGCTTCCTCATATAAAAGAGGAAGCTCTATTATTACATTATTTCTTTTCTTTAGAATCCGTAGACTTCTCAGTTCCGCTTGTTTCTTTATCCTTTTTGTCCTCTTGTTGTGTTGTTGTTTCGTCTTCTTTCTTCTTGTCCTCACCTTTACTACAACCTACCATTAATAAAGAACTTGCAAGTGCCATAGCAGTTAATGATTTAACCCATTTATTCATTTGCGTTTCCCCCTTGTGATAGAATATGTACAACCTCATATTACTCTCTATTTTTAAAGAAGAGATTGAAAAACAGTAAATATACGGTAAATTTTTGTAAATTTTCTGATAACAAAACCTAATTTAAATTTATATATTTCATTTCCAATTGATACACAATAAAACTAGTTTTCCCCTCTCAATGGACGTAAAAAAACTAAGGCGCATACCATTCCGCCTTAGTTTCTCATGCAAACTTTTCATTTTCATATAGATGTGTAATCTTATATTCCTTCTTCATAACATATTGCCACACACTATAAGCGTAACGGTTCATTTTCAAGAAACAATTTTCCAAAAATGAGCGAAACTCCGGATTAGCAACTTCCACTGCAACTTGAGCAAACTTTAAAGCTAATCGTTTCAAGTGCGCAATATAACAGGTTGCAATATGAATATCCCCTGTATATTTACTAACTGTTTCCTTTTCCATTTCATGCAAACCAAACTCCGTTGTTTCACAGGTTATATGCTGCACATTCTCTCCTTCTTGAAAATTTACTTGTTCATTATATGCTTGTAACATATATGGTAAATGGTGCTGTAATAGATTTTTTAATTCTTCGTCTCTGACCTTTCCAGCATACTCTCCAACCTTGTATATTAGTATATAACTATATCTCATTAATTCTTTCATACAGTCCATTAAAGCGCCTCCCTTCTCTTTTGTCCATATGCTATAAATATGATGCTAAAACATTCGCTATTCTTGCTAAAAACCAATCCCATCCACTAATTTTCTCAAAATCTTCTTCAGAAAATCGTTTTGATTTATGAAAGTCTACCTGTAATCGACTCCATACTTCATCAACAACTGTTTTATCATATATGATACAGTTAGACTCGCAATTTAAATAAAAACTTCTATTATCAAAATTCGCTGTCCCAATATCAACAATTTCTCCATCAATGATTGTTACTTTCCCATGAAAGAATCCATTTCGATATTGATAAATCTCCGCTCCAGCATGTAACATATCTTTCAAATATGGATAGGCAGCTTGTTTTAACAATATGGCATCACTTTTAAATGGCACGAGAATTTTTACATTAACACCACGATTTAATGCAGCTTTTAACTCTTTCACCATTTCTTTACTTGGTACAAAATATGGTGTAGCGATAATTAAAGACTTTTTAGCCTTTTTTAAAAGTGTCCCATACTTTTCCCATAAGCCTTTTCCATTTGAAAATAAATATTGATATTTCACATTCCCTAATGTAGGTATACTTTCATGTATAGGCATTTTTTCTCCTGTATCTTCTTTCCAATCTTCGGCGAACTTTCTTTCCATATCCGCTGCACCATCACCATGGATGCGCACGTGATAATCACGCCATGGCCCAAACTTCGGATCTTGTCCAAGGTACTCCTTTCCGATATTAAAGCCACCGACGTATGATATCTTTCCATCTATGGTAACAATGCGTCTATGATTCCGTTGATGCAAAGAATAGAACACATTTTTCAGTTTCAGTTTTTTACTAAATGTAAACTTCACACCGTTTTCCTTTAATCGGCTAATTACCTTTTTCTTCAACTTATATCCGCCTATCCGATCGACTGACAATTTCACTTCTACTCCGCTAGATGCTTTTTTCTCTAATAACTGTAAAAACTCTTGGCTTATTTCATCTTTTCCTACAATATAAAAATGGATATATATATACTTTTCTGCATCGTTTATATCGTCAAATAATTTTCTATATAACTCTTCACCGTTCGTATATAGTTGAAATTCACCTAATCGAACTTGTCCTAATTCATATTCACTAGCCATTTCCTTCCCCATTTCCACATCGATGTTCATCCAAATGAATACACCTATTAAACAAAGAATTATAGCGAAAAAGTGCTTCATGGATAAATTCCTTTCTCCACTTACTGTTATTTCTATATCTTCCCTTTTTTATTACATTATCATTCAAGAAAATATGTCATTGCATGATATATGTCCATATCAAACAATAGCTCATTTGCATATTGTATGTTGTATCTTAAAATAAAAGGAGGAAATAACAATGGGCTTCGCACATGGTAATGGATTTGCGCTACTAGTCGTATTATTTATCCTCTTAATCATCGTCGGTGCTGCTTGCTTCTGCTAAGTAGCTACTGTCATATGATATGTGGATGAAAAAACTATAAAAGCGGACACCTATTTTTAGGTGTCCGCTTTTCATTTTAAAACCATTTCCGCCTACTATAGTAAATTAAATGGCTAAATATTCATCTCAAAAGGTTAACAATGTGGCTACTTTCTTACTCTCTGCCTTACGTATATGACGCTGTTCTGCACGTAACACAGCAATACGATGTAATTCTTTCTCTTCTTCTGTTTCAGGGATAACACGCGGTACAGGAACTGGATTATTTTCCTTACTAAGTGCCACAAAAGTAACGAATGACGTTGCCGCTATACGCTTCTCACCTGAGATTAAATCTTCAGCCACTACCTTCACAAACACTTCCATTGAAGTTCTTCCCGTCCAAATTACGAAAGATTCATAACTAACACAATCTGAAGAACGAACAGGATGTAAGAAATCGACCCAGTCCATAGATGCTGTGACACATTCCTTTCTCGAATGTCTGGATGCTGAAATAGAAGCAACCATATCCATCTCCGCTAATATCTTCCCACCAAATAGCGTGTTATGATCATTTAAATCTGTTGGGAATACTCGGCTCGTTTTGAACACCCTTGACTCATTGGCTGTTTTCCCCTTTACTTCTGTCATTGTTATCACCCCTTTAATGATTTATCCCTAATATTTCAATAATCACTATACGAAATGAACTACACGTTTAATATTAACAACATTCAGAACTTTTAGTCCACAAAAAAGAACCGATCTTATCAATCGGCCCCTCTAAATACATATTGTTCTTTCGGCTGTTCAACTTTATTCCATTTCGTTACTTCTAATACAGGAATATTCGCATGAAACGGCTGATAAAATTCAGTAGAAATTTCTCCCTCTATTTGAATCCAATCATCATTTTTCCATTCTACACCTTCTGGTTTTTTCACTAACATACCATACACACCAGAATCTGCTACACAATGTATAATACCGAAACGGAATAAGAAGTATTGTTCTTTTTTAGAAGAATCATCTCTAAAAACAAACCCTTTAAAAGATAATTTTTTCCCAGTAAACTCGCCAGGATAATTGTAAATTGTTTCCATACCCTTTAGGAAGTCTTCATCTTTCAAATTAATATTGTCTTTCGTAACAAACTCTTTCTTCCCTTTTTCCATTACACCGCGGTATCCTTCTTTCCCGTAATAAATGCTCGTATCAGGTCTTAGAAATTGTCTTGTCATAAATGGATCCTTACTTTCTGCTTGTGCAACAGGAAAATGAAATCCTTTCGCCTTAACAATATCTGAATCTAACGTTGCAATCGGGAAAAATAAGCCTGAGATAATCGGAAAACAAAACAATGAGTACGAAAATGCTTTTTTCCACCATGTATTCTCATCTTTTGAATGATCATGCCCGCAATGGCTATGGTCACAACTGCAATCATTTTTCTCTTTTTCCTTTTGGTGCTCTTTTTGGAAAACGACGATAATTTGTACAATCGTTAAGAAACCTAAAATAATTGCTGCTGTTGTTGATAAATAAGCATACTTCATATTGATATACTTCGTAATGTTACCCGAAATATGAAGCTGCGCAATTAATATTGTAAAACCTAATAATATATACGCTCGAAACATAACCTACCACCCCATCGCATAAATGAGTAGTGAGCTTGCATAAACAACAAGTGTAACTGTAACTGTAACGACAATTACAAATTTCGTTTTAAATGTCGCAAGCATCATAAACATATTTTTAATATCCACCATCGGTCCGTAAACAAGGAACGCGACAAGTGATGCTGTTGAAAATGTACTTTGGAATGATGAAGCAATAAACGCATCCGCTTCTGAACAAAGTGATAATATGTAAGCAAGTCCCATCATAACAGCTGGTGAAGAGAACGGCCCTTGTCCTATAGCAAGAAGTGTTGAAGTTTGTACGAACGTTTGAACTGCAGCTGCAATTAACGCACCTAATACTAAATATTTTCCCATCGAGAAAAATTCCTCAACAGCATGCGTACATACATCCCACATTTTTTTACGTAATGGACGCTTATGATTCACTTCTGGGAAGTGATCATCTCTTAATTGATGTTCTCTAAACATAAATGATAATATAATTCCAACGATAATTGCTACGATAATCGCTACAATAGAACGATACCATACCATGTGCATACTACTTCCAAAGGCAACGTATGTTGCAAATAAAACAACTGGATTAATAATTGGCCCAGTTAACATAAATGCAATCCCCGCATATGGCGGAACCCCTTTTCCGATTAATCGTCTTACAATCGGAACAATTCCACATTCACAACCTGGAAACAACATCCCTAAAAAAGTAGCTACTAAAACAGACAGAAATCGGTTTTTCGGCATCCATTTTGCTACCATATCTTCTGTCACGAACATTTGAATGAATCCTGAAATAAATACACCAATGAGCACGAAAGGAAGTGCTTCGATCAATATGGAGATAAAAATTGTATTCATTTGCAGGAATGCTTTCGGTAATTGAAACAATTCCATGATGTATTTCCTCCAACTTTTCATTAACAATATGTAATTTTAACCCCATTTCATTAATTGGACAAGGTTTATATGGAATACATACCCTTTATATACATTACATTGTACAAGTTATATTCTATTCAAAATTTGAGATTTCATAGCAAAAAAGCTGCTCTAGCGTAGTTATATAACTATGCTAGAGCAGCTTTTTTATCGTTAAAAGTAACGTTTCTTCCAAAAAACAAAAGCTAACGTGAAAGATAGTGTTACACATATGATGAGTACAATTACAAAACCGTGGGCTTCCCCTTCAAACGGAACCTTTACGTTCATTCCAAAGAAACTAGAAACCATCGTCGGTAAAGATAAAATGATCGTAATTGACGTTAACAGTTTCATAACACTATTTAAATTATTTGATATAACGGAGCTAAAAGTATTCATCATTCCACTTAAAATGTGACTATATATTTCCGCCATTTCAATAGCCTGTTTATTTTCAATTAATACATCTTCTAATAAATCTTGATCGTCTTCATACATTTTTAAAAATGTACTATTACGCATTAACTTTTGAATCACAATTTTATTAGCCTTTAATGACGTTGTAAAGTATACTAAACTTTTCTCAAGGCCTAATAATGTGAAAATCTCTTTATTTTTCATTGACTGATTTAATTGATGCTCTAAATCAATTGTTTTTCGATTTATTTGCTTTAAGTATCTTAAATAATAAGTAGAAATCGTATATAAGAGCTGAAGTGCAAAGCGCGTCTTCTTAAACGTATAAAATTCTTTAATACGTTGATTAATAAAACGTTCAAAAATTGGGTTTTCTTCTAAACAAATTGTCACAAAGCAATCTGGCATCACAATCATACCTATTGGAATCGTGTCATAAATCGAATTTCCTTCTTCGTCATGTCTAACTGTCGGAATATCCACGATAATTAAAGTATTATTGTCTTCCTTTTCAATACGAGAGCGTTCTTCATCATCCAAAGGGTCTTTAATGAAATCTAAGTCTACATTTAAAGTTTGTACTAGATATTGAATTTCTTCTTCTGTTGGATGAAGTACATTAATCCAGCACCCCTTTTGCATTTCCTCAATCTCTTGTAGTTTTCCGTTTCGGTCTGTTAAATATATATTTAACATACTATCACCCCGATTCTTTTTACATGTAGGAATCTACCTCTCTTAAATCACAGTTTTTAAACCGCCATTCTCAGCATATGAAACATACGTTTAAATTTCAATAGAAAAATTATTTTGAAAACGTTTTTATAAGAAAAATATTATAAACATAGAAAAAGACAGAGTGCTCTCTGCCTTAAAAGCTTATGTTGCCTTTATAACATATTTAGAAAGCATCCACAAGTTAAACCCAACTGAAATCGTATAGCCCGCGTATGTTGAAATAATAAAACTTACATAATCGAAATACGGAAGCAATACAATATTTAAAACTATTTTCACAATAATTCCAATCACTAGTCCTAGCACCGTCTTCTGCTGTTGATTGATTCCTTGTAGCATAGCAGCCGTTACTGTAAAAAGAGAAAATAGTATGCAAGCAGGAGCATAATACTGTAAAATGATTCTCCCCATCTCTGGATCATTTCCAGCACCGAATAAAAGAGTATATACAGGCTTGGCTAACACAATCATTCCAATTGCAGCCGGCACCGTAATCGCTACTACTAATACATTTGTTCTCGTAAAATGTTTGTACAATAGCTTCGTATTTCCTGCTGTGTAAGCTTTCGTCATCTCTGGTACGAGAGACATACTAAAAGCTGTCGCAACGGATACCGGGATGAGCACAACCATTTGAACAAGACCAATTATCGCATTAATTTTTTCCGCTTCTCCTTGCATATACCCTATTTGTATAAGTAGTTTATTAATTGTAAATGTATCAATAGTCTGATACAACGGAATTGCTAAGCCCACCACAACAAAAGGAATAGAATATGTAAAGAGCTCCTTATACAATGAGAAAAAGGATTTTGTTGTTTGTGGTATACTTGCCATCTCTTTTTTCTTTAAGTGCCTTCTCCTTCTTATATAATATGCACTTAAAACAGTTAATCCACCTACAGCTCCCATAAATGCACCGAACGTTGAAATACCAACCGCTAATGAAACAGACGCTTTTAAAACATATAAAACGACAAAGCTTCCTATTAAAATGGTTAAAACCCGAAAAAATTGCTCTACAACTACACTTAATGCAGAAGGCCCCATCGATTGGAATCCTTGAAAGAAGCCCCTTAATAAACTCATTACTGGCACAAGTATTAACGCAAAACTTACAATTCGAATATTAGTAGTAACCGCTCCTACACTATTCCCCGTTTGATCATTTCCATCGATGACAAGCTTAGCTAAATGCGGAGCTAGCATATATAACGTAAAACACGAAATGACTCCCATTATAAACATAAACACGATTCCACTTTTCAACACTCTCTTAACCGTATGATAATCATTCAGTTGATCATATTTTGATACCATTTTTGAAACTGCAAGTGGTAATCCCATTGTCGCAATGCTGAGCATAATTGTATAGGGGCGATATGCATACGTATATAAAACGTACCCACTCGTACCGACCATTGCTGTAAATGGTATAACATATATAAACCCTAACATTTTTGATATCATCGTTGCCATCGTTAAAAATATCGTTCCACGTATAAACGGTGACCCTTTCATCACATTCCTCCGCTACGCTTTATTATTATACATTATGGACAACTCTTTTTTTTTAGAACCGAACCGAAACAAATAAAAAAAGCCAATGAATTATCATTGACTTTAGCGTGTTGTTTTTTTCTTTTTCAAATATTTTAAACCGAAGTATAGAGCAATAAAAAGAACAGCTCCTATAATTATGTAATGTGTGTAATCAGATGCATACTCTTTAATTTGTCGCCAATTCCCACCAAGTTTTTCACCTAAGTATATAAATAGAATTGACCATGGAATGATCGCTACAACCGTATAAAGCGTAAATAGTTTTAATGGCATCTTAGCTAGTCCTGCTGGAATAGAGATTGCATGACGTACTACTGGGATAAAGCGCGCAGAAAATATTACGCCAGCTCCATAACGCTTAAACCAACCTTCCGCTATGTCTAAATGGTGTTTATTAATAAGCAGATATTTCCCATATTTCTCTACAACCGGACGCCCTCCGTAGTATCCAAGCCAGTATAAAAAGATTTGGGCTAAAGTACCACCAATCGTTCCGGCGATAACTGCACCCACAAAACTAATTTTACCATCCGCTACTAAAAAGCCAGCATACGAAAGTACAATTTCACTTGGGATTACTTCAATCATTAAAGCAAGAGCTACTCCAAAGTAACCTAAGCTTGCAAAAAATTGCAATAACTGATCTATTATGTTTGCTAACATGTTCTTTTTTATCTCCTTTTTTCTTCACATACCATCCCATTATTACATAAAGGCTGCAATCTGCCAATATCTTCATTTTAACAATATGTACAATTCAAGCAGGATTAATCTATTAATTTCTCTTTCTGCGGGTCTTTCATGTAGGCAAACATCTCTTTAATTTGGTCTTCTGTATTTCTAGCAATTGATAAATTAGGCAATTCATTTTCACCAAAAAACTCCACCTCTTCTGTTTCAATGCTAGTTTTCTTTTCTCCACCAATAATCTCGCATCCAATGAAAATCTTATATACATGCGTCGCCGATGGAGATGGTTGATGTTTTTCTTTATCAAATATAGCTAGTAACTTAAAATGATCTACCTCATAACCCGTCTCTTCGACAACCTCTTTTGCTGCAACTTCGGTTGGCGTATAACCGACATCAGCCCATCCACCTGGCAATGCCCATTTCCCATCGCTTTTTTCTTTCACAAATAATAACTTTTCATTTTGAAAAACAACTGCTCTTATATCAACTTTAGGTGTTTGATAGCCTGTCTCACTTGCAAATAATTTCTCTACAACTTCCCAATCAGTTTTTGTGTAATGTGACATCATCGAAATCGAAATGTCTCGTAATTGTTGGAAGCGTTCTATATCGTACACATCCTTAGAATACGTTAAACCTGCTTGGGTTATAGATTGTATTTGTTTTACCCAATCAATCCATTTAATCGTCATATATCCGCATCCCCATTCTCTTTCAAATATATTACTTCACTTTTATTGATACATCTTTATTATACAAAAAAAAGAGATTGATAACGTTTCAATCTCTTTCAAAATTAATCCAATTCATATAAGTGGTCTTGTATATATTTTCTTCTTTTATTTATATATTCATAAATCATATCAGCCTCTTGATCAAATGTTTCTAATTTTTCTTTCATATATGGATCTTGTAGTAAATATGGACGAATCAATTCACACAATCCTTCTACTTTCGGCCTCATAAACGAAACTGTAAATTGGTCTTCTAATATTTCTTCTAAAATACTTCGATACTGCTTTCTAAACACAGGTATGTCTAACAATCTTGCACTTAGCGTGTTATACCCTTGAATGCGGATATATTCATGATTAAGCGGTCTCCCTTGTACATCTCGCCCCCAAGTCGCATCATAATCCCACGGTATAACTTCAAATAAATTTGTTTCATCGTTATGATATAGTGCATAGTTATGGACAAAACCATCAAAGTTTTGCGTAAAAATAACTCCTGCTAACCATCGTAAATATTTATCTACATGTAGAAACTTCCCAATCTCTTTTTCATAGGCTTCCCTCGTCAAAGTATTCGCTTGAAATACAAATTCACTCAGTTGTTCTTCACTATTTTCATTCGAATATTTAAATTCATAACCCGCAAAGAGCTCCGTCTTAACATCTTTATCTCGTTCACTCATTAATGAAAAATTCGCATCATCATCTATCGCATAATAAATAGAACCACTCGGTAATCCTCTATTTTTCAAAAAGTTTTCATCAACCGATTCTAACTGTAAATACACACCTTGAATTTGACCATTAATTTTTATAAATACATGTTGTGATTTTGGCGAAAGTACACCAATGTTATGAAAAAAGTCTAGCGATAGTTTATTTCGTATGAGAGACGGATCCATAAACTCAGAATTCAAATGAAACTCTTTCGCACCTTGAAATTTTTTTGGTTTATAAAACATAACATGATAAGATTTTTTCTCAAACTCACGAATATGAGCTCCTCGGTATACGATATCAATGTCATATTTCTTTTTTCCATAAGTTAATTTTGCTGGCACTGGACTATCTGACCAAATGTCTTTTTTCAATTCCACTAAGTACATTGGATGAACAAAAAAATCATATGAAGGTAACATATTTTCTCATCCCTTCTCAGTTCTCTTCATTCAATGTATGCGCCTTGTCTTGTCCATACATCCGCTATCATCTATTTATAGAAAATTACACTCTTGTCCTGTTCAGAAAGACGTCATCTCTCATATCATGTTAAGGAAAAAGAATACCTTTTCAACTTAATACATGATAAGGAGGATTTCTATGAAACGTGATATTAGAAAAGCTGTTGAAGAAATCAAAAGTGCTGGGATGGAGGATTTCTTACACCAAGATCCAAGCACATTCGAATGTGATGACGATTGCTCTTCAAAAATTGAGTGTAGCGACGATTGTAAATGCCCAAGAACAAGATGTACTCGTGTGAAACATTGTACATTTGTTACAAAATGTACTCACGTTAAAAAGTGGACATTTGTTACGAAATGTACTCGTGTACGCGTTCAAAAATGGACGTTCGTTACGAAAGTAACACGTAGAAAAGAATGCGTTTTAGTTACAAAACGTACGCGTAGAAAACATTGTACTTTCGTTACAAAATGTGTACGTTTTGAAAAGAAATTTTACTGGACTAAACGATGTTACTGTAAAAAATGCGAATTCTTCCCTCACGGACACGGCGGCTCTTGCGATGATTCATGTGATCATGGTAAAGACTGTCACGATGATGGGCACAAATGGAATGATTGCAAAGGCGGACATAAATTCCCATCTTGCAAAAATAAGAAATTTGATCACTTCTGGTATAAAAAACGTAACTGCTAGTTTTTATACCACCAAAAAAAGGCCGTTTTGCGGCCTTTTTTACATTTATTGAAAGTGACTTATATCTGCAAATTGTTTCACTTTACCAATACCCTCTTCAAATTCTATTATGCTCAAACTAGCACTATGCATAAATGGATCATCCCACACATTTTCTATTTCAATTCCCGCGAAATGCCCTACAAGTAATTTTGCTGCTGCCGCATGAGAAACAATCAATATGCTTTGTCCCTTATGCTTCTCTAAAAGAAGCTGCATCCCTTCAATTACTCTTTCATAAACGGCCTCAAAATTTTCGCCTGATGTTGACTGAAAAAGATGTGGCTCATTCCAAAACAGATGTACTTCTTCTGGAAATTGCTTTTCTATATCCGCGATTGTTTGTCCTTCCCATATACCCATGTTGATTTCATAGAAATGCTCATCCGCTATAATGGGTATATCACGTTCCCCCTTTATTAACTCTGCCGTATGAAGTGTTCTTTCGCTCGGACTACTATAGATCGCATGGATTGGTAAATCTTTCATTCGATTCCCTAATTGTTTCGCCTGAACTATACCATTTTCAGTTAAAGCAGAATTTTTCCGTCCTTGCATTCGCTTCACTACATTCCACTCTGTTTCACCATGCCTTGTTACATATATAGTTGTTTTCATTTCTTACTCCCCCTCACCATGTTGGTCGTAATTCCCACGGTTCAACTCTCCCTACAATCCACTCCGCTCGTTTACTTTCAATCCCTTTTATAACTCCATCAGCTATCTCTTCATGAGTAAGCCATCTTCCATATGTATCTTCTAAAATAAAACCTAAAATAATTCTATGATAACTACATCGCGTACTCCCTATTTTTTGTGCAGTCATACGTGATGCTTTACTACCTAAAATATGAAATAAACTATATGTTTTAGACGATAAATCTAGTTCTTTACAAATATTTGATAGTGCATGCTTTGCACTTGAGTGTACCCATGCAACAGCTAATGTGATCGGGCCATTTTTCTCAACTGTACTTTTAATAGCTAGCTTTACATCTTCATCATTATGATAATCTAACGAAAGGCATGTAATATTTTCTAGTGTAGAACTCATCCGCTTAACATTTTCTAATTTCACTTCATCTCGCCCGATAATAGAAACATGAAACCCTTGCTCACAAAGCCACATAGAAACTCTCTTTAGCATTCCTGTTCCACCAATTACAAGTGCATGCAAATGCTATCCCTCCCTAATAAAATGTCATATGAGGTTTCTCATCTCTATAATAATTTAAACGATCTTGCAGTGTCCCTGAGTGAAACTCAAATTTATGACCGTCAGGATCAACAAAGTATATAGATTCGCAATCTCTGACATCACGTTCTCTTCCTTTTAAAATATGAACATCATTTTCTTCTAATCGCTGTATTAGATATTCAAAGTCTTCTTGTTCAACAGAAAATGCAATGTGCGTATAAGATTGATGAATCTCATTTCTCGGAATATGTGTCTCTTCATTAAGCGCTATCCATACTCCACATATGTTAAAATACGCCAATTTCCTCCCTTTAACTAATAATTCTCCTTCTAATACTTTTTCATAAAACATAATAGAGTTTTCTAAATTAGATACCGAAAAACAAATATGATTGATTCCCCTTAACAACTATAATTCCTCCTTATACAAATAAAAGATGAGCGAAAATTCACTCACCTTTTATTGTACTATTTTTTTGTAACATATGCCCATTTATAACTGAAGTCCCCGCCAAACGTATGGTTAGCAATGCCTTTTACAAACGGCTTCTCTAAATAAGCTGTACTTTGTTGGTACGTAGGAGAAATTGCTGCGTCTTGACCAATTAAGATTTTTTCAGCTTCCGCAAGTGCATTCCAGCGTGCTTTATCATCTTTTAATAGCTCTCCTTTTGATTTCGCTACTAAATCATCATACTTCGGATTAGAATAATCCATTTCATTAAATGAGCTTCCAGTAACAAACATATCAATATAAGTCATTGGATCCGGATAATCAGGGCTCCATGCAGATAATGAGAATTCATATTGGAATTTCTTTTCTAAATCTAGCTTCTGCTTGTATGGTTGCTGTTTCAAATTCACTTTAATACCAGGCAAGTTTTTCTCTAGTTCTTCTTTAATAAAGTCGCCTACTTTTTTACGGCTACCGTTATCATCGTTTAGTAATTCAACCGTAATTGTATCTTGACCAAGCTCTTTCTTCGCTTCTTCCCATAATTTTTTTGCTTTCTCTGCATTATCTTTACTATCACGGAAGTTTTTATTTACAGAGCGGAAGTCTTTTCCATCCGGACCTGTCGTGAATTTTTCAGGTACTAAGAAATATGCTGGCAATGAACCGTCATTTAAAATGACATCAGCAATTCCTTTTTTATCATATGCCAAATCAATTGCTTCACGTACTTTTTGGTTTTTAAATGTTGCATTTTTTTGGTTAAAACGCAAGAAATATATGCGTGGATCTAACTTCGTTTTAAATTCATCTGGTTTATTCTTTTTATATTTATCAACAAATTCAGAAGTTAAAATAACTCGATCTGCTTGATCACTATCATATAAATTTACTCCCGTGCTTGTTTCCTTCACAATACTTACATTAATTTCGTCTAACTTTACAGTATCTTTATCCCAATAATTAGGATTTTTCTTTAACTGATAATTTTGTTCATGTTTCCATTGACTCATTGTAAATGGTCCATTATATAATAATTTATCTGCTTCTAATCCATATTTATCTCCTTGCTCTTTCACATATTTTTCATTTAATGGGAAAAATGTAGGGAACGACGTAAGCTCAAGAAAATAAGGTGCTGGTTGCTCTAATTCTACTACCAACGTTTTATCATCCTTCGCTTTAACACCCAATTGATCTGCTGGTAATTCACCTTTATTTACTTTCTGTGCATTTTTCACATCAAATAAAATGAATGCATATTCTGCCGCTATTGCTTTATCTAATGTACGTTGCCATGCATATACAAAATCTTGTGCTCGAACTGGATCACCATTTGACCATTTCGCATCACGTAATTCAAATGTATATGTCTTTTTATCTTCACTAATCTTCACATCTTTTGCCATACCTGGTGTTGGTTTATTATCTTTATCTAGACGATATAAACCTTCCATTGCATTTACAAATACACGGAAAGATACAGAATCCGTTGATTTAGATGTATCCATTGAAGGAATTTCAGCTGTTTCTAGCAAATTTAAAACTTGTTTATCGGCCATTCCCTTATTCGATTCTTTCTTCGTTGTCGAAGCCTTCTCACCATTCCCACATCCTGCAACCAATACACTCGTCGTTAACGCAAGTGCAGCAATTGTTGTTGTCTTTCTCTTCATTCTTCCTTCCCCCAATCTATATGTATAAGTTAAATCCTATATAATATATTTTATTATACAAAAAATTCTGATTATTTTAAATATTTATTTTAACATACATAGAAAAAAGCGATCGGAAATTTCTTTCCAGTCGCTTCCTTGAATAGCATTTACTTGTAATCCATCCTCTATATCAAATGGATTTTGAACTTTAAATATTTCTTCCATCAGCTTCAAAAACTCTTCTTCAGTTTTAGATTCACCATTAACCATAAGTGAGTATGGTTCCACTTCACCTAATTTATAATCGACAACAAATTGAATCTTCACCTTTTGTCTTGGCGTTCCGGCGTTATATCCTTGGAATTCTACTAATTCTAACCCTTCCGTTCCACGATAATATATCCAACCTGAATTTTGAAAATAATTTTCGAAAGATTCACCTATTGAAAAGAAAGGATATTCATAAAGCGAGCTTGTACGAACCTTTTGAATAACGTCTCGATCAGTCGGAAAAAAGAAATGACTAAAAAATATGCTAGCAACTGCTAAAATAGTAACAATTGTCGCTCCCATTTTGCTCGTTCCGCCGCTATCATTGATTAGATAGTTTTCAACTGATTTATCTTTTATTTCTCTTGCTTTTATTCGGTATATACGTCTTTCCGCAAATTGATAGTATAATCCATTTGCAAAAATCCCCATTCCAAACAGAATAAAAATGAGTAATAAAAACGTAAGAGGTACCATATTAATGATTGGCAACGCTACATTAAATCCCATATAATACGAAAATGCATCACACGCTACTAATAACAACATAAATAAAGCAGCTGGTACATAATACTTACGATATCCTAGCCAGCCTATATTGAAAATAGCAGCCCAACCATTCCAGCTCCACCTAGCAATCCGCTTATTCTCAAGCTCCCATTTCCTTTTGTAATACGGATATTGTCTCCCTACATATACTTCTAGTTCTTTATCTATTAACGAGCTGCCTTCATCTTGTTCATTATCCAAGTTTCGCTGACAACTTGCACAATTTAACTGTTCCTCCTCGCAAGGTTGCCCACAATTTATACATTTCAAAACAATCCCTCTTCCCATACATACGTCATTTCAAAATACCTTCGTGTTTTAATAACCACTCTTTCCTCCATAAACCACCTGCATATCCAACAAGCTTTCCACTCTTTCCTATTACACGGTGACATGGAACGATTATTGAAATTGGATTCCGACTATTTGCCCCTCCTATTGCCCGTACAGCTTTTGTATTTCCAACCTTCTCTGCAATATCTAAATATGAAGCACTTACGCCGTACGGAATAGTATAAAGAGCATCCCATACATTTTTTTGAAATGCGGTTCCCTCCGCAGACAGCGGGACCGTAAACTCTTTTCTTTTCCCTTTAAAATATTCATCTAACTCATTTATACATTGTTCTATCATTTCATTTTTATTCTCTTCTTGTCGTTCATCAACAAATATAACAGACGTAATGCCTTCTTGATTTGCTGTAATTTCTAGCAAACCTACTTCGCTTTCATAATAAGCCTGGTACATATGTCATCCTCCAATTCAGTTCATATTAGTCATTGTAACACGAATAAACAAAATTTTTCGTATAAGCGTTTTATTAGAGAAACAAAAAAGAGAATGGTAAAATATAAGAAAATTCAATCAAGGAGGCTATTTGATGAATTCCAAGCTTTTTTCACCTTATACAATTAAGAACGTTACACTAAAAAATCGTATCGTTATGTCGCCTATGTGTATGTATTCATCGGGGAATGAAGATGGCCGCGTTACGAATTTCCATCTCATTCATTATGGAACTCGCGCTGCTGGCCAAGTAGGTTTAGTTATGGTTGAAGCAACTGCCGTTTTAGCTGAAGGACGAATTTCTAACAAAGACTTAGGCATTTGGGATGACAACCTAATTGAAGGCTTACATAAAACGACTACTTTTATACATGATAACGGTGCAAAAGCTGCCATTCAACTCGCTCACGCCGGAAGAAAAGCTGAATTAGGTACGAATGCTTTCGCTCCTTCTGCAATTCCTTTTAGTGATACGATGAAAATACCAGTAGAAATGAATATACAGCAAATCAAAGAGACTATATTAGCTTTTCAGAGGGCCGCGTTACGTTCAAAACAAGCCGGATTTGATGTTATCGAACTACATGGCGCTCACGGTTACCTTATCAATGAATTCCTATCACCACTTACTAATAAACGAACGGATGAATACGGCGGCTCACCTGAAAACCGCTATCGCTTCTTACGCGAAATCATCGACTCTGTAAATAAAGTTTGGGACGGACCAATATTCGTTCGTATTTCAGCAAATGATTATCACCCTGACGGACTAACAGTTCAAGATTATGTTCAGTATACAAAGTGGATGAAAGAACAGGGAATAGATTTAATCGATTGTAGTTCTGGTGCAGTTGTACCAGCACATATTGATGTGTATCCTGGTTACCAAGTACAATACGCCAAACATATTAAAGAGTATACTAAGATTGCAACTGGTGCAGTTGGATTGATTACGACTGGATCTCAAGCAGAGCAAATTTTAAATGATAACGAAGCAGATTTAATTTTCATCGGACGTGAGTTACTTCGCAACCCGTACTTCCCGAGAATAGCAGCCAATGAACTTGGCTTTGAATTGCAAGAACCTCACCAATATAAGCGAGCACCAGGAAAAATTCATACGAATAAATAAAACCGAGAAGTCATTCTTCTCGGCTTTATTTATTCTATCGTTGTAATTTCATTTGAATTATAAGTATGGATACCCGATTCTTCTCGCAGCGCGGTTATATACATCCCTTTCGCCACATCTTTAGCTGAAATTGGTTTATACTTTTTGAAAGCCCCTTTAAAGATAAAAGGAATAATACGAGATAACTTTTCAGCCATTCGTTCACCGAAACGAAATTCTTGTCGATTTCCTACTAATAATGATGGTCTAAAAATGTGAATACCACCGATCACTAACTTTTGCAATTCTTCTTCCATTTTTCCTTTCACTTGTGAATAAAAGAAAAATGATTTAGGATTCGCTCCCATAGAAGACACAACAAGGAAATTTTGTACCCCTTGTTTTTCAGCTAAACAAGCAGCTCGTAACGTATATTCATAATCTACTTTTTTAAAATTTGCTTTTGTTTTTGCTTTTTTTATTGTTGTTCCTAAGCAACTAAAAACATCATCCACAGCAAAGAACTCTTTATATTCCTCTAATACCGAAAAATCAACTTGTTTCTGCTGTAACTTTTCATGTTGCCATTGCATTGGATCTCTTACAAAAATAGTAACCGAATCATAGTAATCTGATTCAAGTAATAGACGCGTTATCTCTTGTCCAACTAAACCACTTGCACCAAGTATTAACGCTGTTCGCTTATTCATATATGCATATACCTCTTATTTTACTTTTCTCTCCTTCAGTAAAATACAACCTTTAGGAGTTTCCTGATCTTATTTTACCACAAGTAAAACACTATGCGTACGCATAGTGTTTTACTTACTCTTTTTTCTCATCTCTCTCTTGTAATTTCGTTATTGTTGTAGCGTCCCCTAAATTACTTATTAATCTTCTTAAAAAAATTAATACAAAAGATAATGGCAATACTACCGCTAATATTAATAAAATAGCTTCCATTAAGTAACCCAAACGCTCACCCCCCTCTTTAACCTCCTTTTCAATATATGAAAACAGCGTTGTCACATATGCATGCATTTGCAAAAATAATACACTTATATTTGACAACTTTATAACAAAAACAAATCGGAATGATTATTATTTATTGCAACTTTATTAAAGATGTATTATACTAAGTTCGCAAACTAAAACGTAATTATTCCGTTTTGTATTAAAATGATATTTTTCTTCTATAATTGGGGAAAATATATCCGTAAAAAAGAAAAGAGGAAAACTTCATGCCTAAAAGATTGACTATATTTTCATTCTTACTTATTTTTACCTTAATTTTCGCTGGCTGCTCAAATAAAAAAGAAAGTAATGCCAAGAAAGATGGAAAGCTAACAGTTTATACAACGATTTTCCCACTTGCTGATTTCGCAAAGAAAATCGGTGGCGACTATGTAAATGTTGAAGCAATTTACCCACCTGGTGCAGATTCACATACATTTGAACCAAGTCAAAAACAAACAGTACAAGTTGCAAAAGCTAATTTATTCGTTTATAACGGCGCTGAATTAGAACCATTTGCTGAAAAAATGGAAAAAACATTACAAAAAGAAAATGTTAAAATTGTAAATGCATCTAAAGGTATTGAGCTTCGTGCTTCTACTGAAGAAGAGCATCATGATCATGGAGATGGCCATAAAGAAGATGAACATCATCACGATAAAGACCCGCATGTTTGGTTAGATCCTACTCTAGCAATGAAACAGGCGGAAAAAATTAAAAATGCACTTGTAGAATTACAACCTGAACATAAACAAGAATTCGAAAAAAACTTCGCCGCACTTCAAACTAAATTTACTGATTTAGACGATCAATTTAAGGCAGCTGTAGCGAACGCAAAAACGAAAGAAATTTTAGTTTCTCATGCTGCCTATGGTTACTGGGAACAACGATACGGCCTAAAACAAATTCCTATCGCTGGAATTTCAGCTTCTGATGAACCATCTCAAAAGCAGCTTGCTGACATTACAAAAACAGTAAAAGAACATAGTCTAAAATATATTTTATTCGAAACGTTCTCTACTCCAAAAGTAGCATCCGTAATTCAAAAAGAAACTGGTACAAAAGTTTTACGCTTAAATCACTTAGCTACTATTTCTGAAGATGATGCGAAAAATAATAAAGATTACTTCACTTTAATGGAAGAAAACGTAAACACATTGAAAGAAGCAACAAACTAATCCATTATATTTTCTAGGCAGCTGAATCTGGTATTCAGCTGCCTTTTTATGTATTTATCCTTGACTTGACCAAAATAACAAGTAAAATTATCCATATTAGCTTTAAAGCTATATTAATTTAGAAGGTGAGTTGGAATTATGAATCTTCACATTTGTGAAGTAACAGCAAAAAATTGGCGTTCAGTAGTTGCTTTAAACGTCACAAAAGATCAGCAACAATTTATTGAAAGTAACGCGTTTTCTTTAGCAGAATCATTATATGAAGGAAACGGAACGTCAGTAGGTTTATATGATGGAGAAACACTTGTAGGTTATGCAATGTATGGATGGTATTCAGTAAAACATAAAAGTGTATGGCTCGATCGCTTTATGATTGACCAACAATATCAAGGAAAAGGATACGCAAAACGTTTCCTTCGCTTACTCATTCAATTCTTACAAGAAAAATTTGAATGCAAAATAATTTACTTAAGTTTACATCCAGACAACAAACTTGCAATGGGACTGTATGAATCATTTGGTTTCCGCTTAAATGGTGATATTGATGATGAAGGTCCAGTTGTAGGTGTTGTAATGGAGTTACTAATAGACGAAAATACAAGCCTGTGAAAACAGGCTTTTTATTATACATTTATCAATTTTTAATTTCTTTCCCTTATTTAATTCTGTTTTGCAATCTAATAGAATGTTCATAAAAAATAAGCCTGCAATTTACGCAGACTTATTTCACACACTCCTGAAAATGTTCTTGGAACCACTCTTTATTAATATCTCTTCCGATGAAAACTACTTCACTTACTCGCTCTTCACCCTCTTGCCACTCT
This sequence comes from Bacillus sp. Root131, assembly GCF_001429475.1. NCBI lineage: Bacteria > Bacillati > Bacillota > Bacilli > Caryophanales > Bacillaceae > Bacillus > Bacillus sp. Root131. The sequence goes on along the minus strand of NZ_LMJQ01000001.1, from coordinate 650,717 downwards.
CTATCGTACGAAGCGGCAAATAAAGTATGTACACCTTGGAAAACGATACGTTTATCTACTCCATCTATCGATAAAATTCCTTTGTAACGATATAAATATTCCCCTAGCTCTTGAACGACAGCTGACATCCACTCATTAAGCTTTTGTAAATCCAGCGGACGTTCTTCACGTAATACAAATGATTTCACACCTTCTAAGTGATTATGTTCTTTATGAGGGTAAATTTGCAACGTATCTTTCGTTTTAAACGTTTGGATTTGTAATAAAGATGGTATATCTACCTCACAGTTAGTCGCCTCAATTAACTTTGCAGTCGGGTTAATTCCTTGAATTTCATGCAAGAGATTTTCTTTCTCACTCTCTTCAATTAAATCTAATTTATTTACTAAAACGACATCCGCAAACGCAATTTGCTCTTTTGCCTCTAATCCTTTTTCAAAATGTTTATGTATATGATAACTATCTACCACCGTTACAACACCGTTAATTTGGTATGCAGATTGAATGACTGGATCTAAAAAGAATGTTTGAATAATCGGCCCTGGATTTGCAAGTCCAGTCGTTTCAATTACTAAACCATCAAAATCCATTTTCCCTTCTGCTTTTACGTCCAGTAACTGTTTTAAAGCAACAAGTAAATCTTCACGTACAGTACAGCATAAACAGCCATTTGTCATTTCCATAATTTCTTCTTCTACATTCATAATCAACTGATTATCAATGCCAATTTGCCCTATTTCATTTACAATCACCGCTAATTTCTTACCGTGATTTTCTGATAAAATACGATTTAATAAAGTCGTTTTCCCTGATCCAAGAAAACCAGTTAATATTGTTACTGGAATCATTCCTTACATCTCCTTATAGCTATATGTTTCTACATTATAGCATATAGAGAAAATCATTTTTTTAGCAAAACATATTTATTGTATGTACGCCCCCCAAACTATATAATAATACGTAGTAAGAAAGCCTTTTCAAAATAATAATCATTCATCAAGGGGGTACTTATAATGGAACGAGTTCAAATGAATGAAACGCTCGAATTCTCTCGTATTATTCAAGGATTTTGGCGTTTAGCAGAATGGAATATGACGAAACAAGAATTACTTTCTTTCATTGAAGATTGTATGGATATGGGAATTACTACTTTTGATCACGCTGACATTTACGGCGGATATACGTGTGAAGGGTTATTTGGCGAAGCTTTACAATTAAAGCCTTCCTTACGAGAAAACATGCAAATTATTACAAAGTGTGGAATCGCTCCCCCATCACCAAAATTTCCAGAGCGATATGTTGCTCACTACAATACTAGTGCAGAGCACATTATTCAAAGTGCAGAAGCATCACTAAAAAATTTACATACAAATTATATTGACGTATTACTTATTCATCGTCCCGACCCTTTTATGGATCCAAATGAAGTGGCAAAGGCATTTTCACAATTAAAACAAGAAGGAAAAGTTCGTCACTTCGGTGTATCTAACTTCTTACCTTCACAATTTAATATGTTAAGTTCTTACTTAGATTTCCCGCTTATTACGAACCAAATTGAAGTTTCTGCATTGCAGCTTGAGCACTTTGAAAAAGGGACAATTGATTTATGCCAAGAAAAACGAATCAATCCAATGATTTGGTCACCTCTTGCTGGTGGGGAAATCTTTACTGGTCAATCAGAACGCGCCGTACGTGTACGTGAAACTGTGCAAAAAGTTGCTACTGAGCTAGGTGTTACTAGTATCGATACGGTTATGTATGCTTGGTTACTTGCGCATCCAGCTAACATGATGCCAATCGTTGGATCTGGTAAATTAGATCGTGTAAAAACGGCCGCTCTTGCTACAAACGTTAAATTAGATCGTCAACAATGGTTTACAATTTTCGAAAGCTCTAATGGACATCCTGTACCATAATACACAAAAAGAAGAGCTGTTTCTTTACAGCTCTTCTTTTTTATATGTATTTCTCGTCATTGCAAATACACACATATCCCTTAATCCATTTCCATCTACTGCAATACTCGCACTTTCTAAAATCCCCTCTAATTTAAAGCCCAATTTCTCAGGTATCGCTCTACTCTTTTTATTTAGAGAATCACAACGAATTTCTACACGGTTTGCTTTCAATTCAGAAAAAGCATAATCCGTTATACCTTTCGCAGCCTCTACCATATAGCCTTTTCCGCTAAACCTTGTATCAATCCAATATCCGATTTCAAATTGAGGTATATCCCAATTAATACGATGTAATCCGGCAGAAGCAATAAATTCACCTGTTTCTTTCGAAAATACTAGTAATCTTAAATCCTCACGTTGCAAAAATTGAATATGCGATTTTCTAATACTCTCTTCTATTTCTTCCTCTGTTTGCTCTTTTTGTGCAAAAGCCATCCAAGGTTTTAGTTCTTGTATTGAAGCTTGAATTGCATCATATACAACTTTACCATCTCCTGGTTTCGGCATTCGAATAAAAAGCCTGTCAGTATAAAATTCAGAAGCAAAATCGAATAATAACGGATTCACTGTAAACACTCCCTATAATTCTTTTATATATAATAATATCCATCTCAATTTATATAGTAAAGAATTTTCTGAATTAAAAACATTTTACTCATTCACTTCCATCGCTACAAAAATTCCAGATTCAATCGCACCTTGAATCCATCCGTGATATAGCGTTGTATGATCTCCAGCGAAGAATATTCTCCCCTCTGGTTTGACAATCGCTGGTTGTAGCTCAGATTCTTGACCTGCTTGAAAAAGCGCAAATCCTCCAAGCGCATACGGATCCAATGTCCAGCTTTTTGATATTCCAGATATGAACTCATCATACACTTGACCACCTAATATTGTTGCTAAGTTGTGTAAGGCGTAATAAATACGATCGCCTTTTGATAAACCATCCCATAACAATGCATCGTAAGACCATGTATAGCTACCTAACATCATAGCAGGTCCTTTTTCTCCAATTCCATGACTTGGATAATAGGCATAACGAATTGGCAAATCTGTTATAATTCTGCCACCTAATTGCCCTTGTTCTTCCCAAAATCTGCTTTTAAATTGAATTCCTATTTTCGTCGCAGGCATGTAATGCAATTCACGAATTGCTTTCCATTTTTCATGAGATATAGAATCAAACGGATCTACTTCTACAAAACGCATTGTCGAAAACGGGATAGTAACAATAACTAAATCTCCTGTAATACTACTATATTCAAAAGTTTCCTCGTTCCGATAGAAAGCTGTCACACCATTATCGTGTTGATGTAACTTCATTAATTTTTGATTATATATAATATTTTCTTCTAATTGCGGTAAAAATGACTTTGGTAATCTATCATTCCCGCCCATAATTTCACAAAATCCGCTCTCCTCTTGCATAATGTATAGAAATCGTAAAGTCTCTACAAACGACCGCTCTAAAAAACCTTCTAAATCTAATAGAACACCGATCATCTCAATTGTTACTGGCGAAAAGTAAGTATTATACTGATAAGGATGATACTTTAAAAATTGTCCTGTGGAATATCTCCCAAAATCCTTCACTACAACATCCCAATTTTTCTCTGGATTTCTTTTAATAAAATTTATTATCGGCTGTACTGCTAATAACAATAGTTCTTCAGACGTTTTTCCCACTTCGTTCATTTCCACAGGATACCTTAAAATACTCGGATCCTTTTCATATTGTTTCAACGTCGTTTTCCGTCCATTTACATAAATAATATCCGTCTCATTCCTATTAATAAAAGGACTCACCTGTAGCCCAAATTTTCTTATATATGCCATCGTTAACCTATGTGTATACGGAATTCTCATTGCTCCCACATCTAAATATAATCCGGTATCTTCCATTCTAACTGTCTCTATACGGCCACCTACCCGGTTGTTTGCTTCAAAAATTTTCACATCATGTCCTGCAGCCTTTAATAAAGATGCTGAAACTAATCCAGCCATACCAGCTCCCACTACAATAATTTGTTTTGGACTTATCGTCTTCTTCAATCCTTTATCTATAACTTTTAACGCTTCATCCATTTCAGTGTTATACATTATATCTTTCTGCACAATTCCACCCCTTATTTCATCAAATGGACGTTAGTGGTTTAGTGCATTTTATTCATAGATCTCCATAAACATAACACCATTGCAATTTGAATATTCACTAAAAATACATAAGAGACAGATTTCATATTTCTTTATGCTTCGTATAATATAGCAACTGCAAAGAAGGAGTGGTTAAAAATGAAACATACTTATGACTACCATGCTACAAAAAAACATTTAGAATTAAAGAAACAAAACTTATGTAAAAAACTTAGCAATATGACACTATCTGCAAAAGAACGTGAACAGCTAAAACGTGAAATTGACAACTATGAATATATTTTAAATCTAGTCGAAATGAATCATTATGAACGCGGATTTTCTCATTAAAAGCGGAAATAAGATTATCCGCTTTTCATTTTGAGCATTTCACTACGCATTTTTCATAAGTAAATATATAATAGGATGTACATTAAGATTGAGAGGTATATTCTATGATCAAGTTAAGTGTATTAGACCAATCACCTATTTCAGATGGTAGCACAGCAGCCCAAGCTTTTTCACATACAGTTACGCTTGCACAAGAAGTTGAAAAACTCGGATTCACACGTTTTTGGGTATCCGAACATCATAATTCCGTAGGCTTAGCTGGTTCAAGTCCAGAAATACTTATTTCTCATATTGCCGCAAAAACGGACCATATTAGAGTCGGTTCAGGTGGTGTTATGTTACCGCATTATAGCCCATATAAAGTCGCTGAGAATTTCCGTATTTTAGAAGCACTGTATCCAAATCGTATCGATCTCGGTGTTGGTAGAGCCCCTGGTGGTATGCCAATAGCAACTCGCGCACTTCAAGAAGGGAAAATGGTCTCACTTGATCAATATCCAGAACAAATTGCAGACGTTGCAATGTACATACATGATCAAGTACCAGAAAACCATCACTATGCAAACTTAAAAGCCACTCCAGTTATCCCAACATCTCCTGAAATGTGGATGCTCGGTTCTAGTGGAGAGAGCGCTAAAATTGCTGCAAACAACGGAGCTTCTTTCGCATTTGCACAATTTATTAATGGCTTTGGAGGCCCTGAAGTTATGAGGGCTTACCAAGAACAATATCAGCCCTCATTTTTAGGAGATAAACCAAAGTCAATCGTTGCTATTTTTGTTATTTGCGGAGAAACAAATGAAGAAGCAGAAAAAATTGCTTCTAGTTTAGATTTATCAATCTTATTATTAGAGCAAGGAAAACGAACTACTGGTACACCTTCTATTGAAACTGCTCAAAATTATTCATACAGCGCTTATGATTTATTCCGTATAAAAGAAAATCGTCAACGTATGATTGTTGGTGATCCGTCTTCTGTAAAAGAAAAAATAATAAACTTAAGCAAAGCATACAATACTGACGAATTTATGATTGTCACGATTACTCATCAATTCGAACATAAATTAAAGTCTTATCGCTTACTAGCAAATGCTTTTAATTTATAATTCTAAAAAGAGATGCATCACATATGATGCATCTCTTTTTCTTACTACTTATTGTTTTCATTTCCTATATATTCAATAGCTTCTTTTAATAGCTCATCAAAGTTAATAGGATAATTATGATCTAAGTCAGGCACAACTTTATACTTATGTTCTATATTCTTATCTCTTAATAGTTGCACAAATTGCTGCACGGATTCGAAACAATCTTCATCTTGATCCCCGCATACTATATATCCTTTTATATGTTTATCCTGCAGCACACTCAACAACTCATCCCATTCTTCAATCTTGGGAAGCCAGGGTGCCATAAAAACAAAACCATCTACATCTATATCTTTTTGTAAAATCGTATATAAAGCTACTCTTGCCCCTGCAGAAAAACCACCAATTATTACATTTTCTACTGTATGATTTTCTATAAACTTATTGTAATGCTCTTTTAATTCCCCTTTCCCTCTCTCTAGATCATCCCAAACAAATCCATCTGAAAACTGAATTTGTGAAGACTGTGGTAAAGCTAACGTGTAATCTTGTGTCAAAACTGATTTCCAATATGGCTCTACTATTTGAATATTTTCTTGGTCACCATGTAATGTAAGTAGTAGATTTCCCTCTTTCTTGCTGTATATATATTTCACGTCTGGTCTTTCCGTTTTATGTGCTAATCCTTCTCTTTCTTTACATAATTGAACCATTGTATGAAATTCTTCAAATTTATGTAGTGATTTTAAATCATCGTCCGAAATTAAATACTCATTTCCATACCAGAATCCCTTTTCTATAATGGCCTCTCTCATTAAATGTAATGCTTCTTTTTCAAGTCCCGATGCACTTGCGAGCGCATACTTAAAATTATATATTTGCGCCTCATTCCCTATTACACCTGTAGCATTTTCCATTATATAATTGTACGCTTCAAAACTTCCTTTATTTGCATAACAACGTAACGTTTCATTTAATAATTGAATGTAAGTCATACTATTTTTCATGTACCAATTCCCCCGAAACCTTTTATAATATTTTTTTGCGAATCTTTATACCACTTTGTATAACCTACGCTAACAATATCTTATTCTCAGAATGATGCTTAATAGTTACTCTTCCCTGTCCAATACATTTAGTATAAATGAAAATAGACTGAAAAATCAATATTTTAACAAACAAAAAAAGACAACAATATATGTATTGTTGTTTTCATTACATCTACCCGCTCTTTTGTTTTTTTCTATCTGGTTTACTTGAAACTAAATAATGTTTTTCTGAAATATATAAGTCTCTTTTTAAGCTACGATTTAAGTAAGGTCCTAGTTTCATTCCGCATATGAGGCGATCTTCGCTACCTTCAACAATTGGGAACATTTCTTTTTCTGTTACGTATTGATCTACTGCTTTTTGTACGACATCAATTTCTTTCACTAGGTTTAAATTTTCTGCTGTATGTTCAAATACCTCAAGCGTTTCCTTCGTTATGAGAAAATCATTTGTTGGAAATGCAGGTAAATACGGTTTTAACAAATCATAATTCACTGTATAATCGTCATTTACTAATACTGTATAAACAATATTAGCATTCGTTTCTAAAAACTGAGCCATCGCTTGTTCTAATTCATCTTTCGTAATTTCCCGCTCTTCTTTTCCAGTTCTGAAAAAGCGAAACATCGCATCGCCTCCTTTTTACTATATTATAGCATAAAAGAAAACTGAAAAATCATAAAAAAACCCATTGAAATAATTTTTCAATGGGTTTCTATATATTTATCGTTATTTTAAGAATGCACTTAGCATCCATACATGTTGTTCTAATGTTGTATGAATTGCTAACAACATGTCAGCTGATGTTTCATCGCCAGCTTCGCCCGCAACTTCCATACCTTCTTTTAATTCTTGAATAAGTGCAGAATAATCATTCACTAATGTTTGCACCATTTCTTCTGCAGATTCTTTGCTTGTCCCTTCGCTGACACTAGATGTTGCGAGATATTCTTTCATTGTCGCTAATGGTTTACCTTCTAAAGCTAAAATACGTTCTGCTAACTCATCAATATACGTTCCAGCTTCATTATAAAACTCTTCAAATTTCTCATGTAATGTAAAGAAGTGTGGCCCTGTCACATACCAGTGATAATTATGTAGTTTCACATATAACACATTCCAGTTTGCTACCTGCTTGTTTAATACTTCAACAACATTTGTTTTCGTACTCATACAACCCACTCCTCTTATCATTTTGTAATGTTTATCTTTTAATAACCTAATTACATTTTACCATACATTCCCTTTCCTTTCGAACAATCGGCTTATATGTAACAAAGTTTTAACACCTTTAATACTTCCCTAATATCATTTAATTCATGTATTTTTTCAAACACTTCATACGTCTAATTGTCCAAGCTCATACATATGCATAATAGTACATCAAGCTCATCATAGTAGAAAGAGGGATAACATGGACAATCAACAATGGCAAGTAGCAAAGAAAGTAGCTGCTACTTATATCGGAACTGTCGTTGGAGCTGGATTTGCTACTGGACGAGAAATTGTTGAATTTTTCACAGTGAATGGATTATATGGGACAATTGGCATATGTGTAAGTGGATTTTTTTTTATTTGGCTCGGCACAAAGATGATGTTACTTTCATCGCAAATTGGGGCATTTTCAGCGCAAGAATTTAACAAATATTTATTTGGGGATGTATTTGGGAATGTTGTAAACACATTATTATTACTCGTTTTATTCGGCGTAACGAGCGTTATGTTATCAGGGGCTGGTGCAGTATTTGAAGAGCAACTTCGCTTACCAAGACAACTCGGTATTCTCATTACAGTTATCGCTTGTCTCATTATAAGTAGCCGCGGATTACAAGGTGTTTTTGAAGTAAATACACTTGTCGTACCTATTATGATGATTTTTATTATCGGACTTGCTATTACAACCTTTTTTCACGGTACACCTTCCATTAATAACACTATTCCTGCAGAGAGTTGGAATATGAAATGGATTACTAGCCCTATTACATATGTCGCCTTAAATCTTTCTCTCGCCCAAAGTGTTCTCGTCCCATTAGCCAGTGAAGTTAAGGATCGAAAAGCCATTTTTTGGGGTGGGATTTTAGGGGGTGCTGGACTTTCTTTAATTTTATTATGCAGCCATTTAGCAATCTTATCAGTCGATCAATTTTATCAATATAACATCCCAATGGCTGAAGTCATAAGAAGATTTAATGCAACTTTTCACTTCTTCTTCGTTCTCATTATTTTCGGTGAAGTTTTCACAACTTTAGTTGGTAATGTGTTCGGAATGACAAAACAGATGCAATCTATTACTGGGTGGAAAAATAACAATATTATTTTCTTTATTTTACTAATTAGTTATTGCTTTAGTTACATCGGTTACAGTGACTTACTTCACATTCTATATCCTATCATCGGATGGGTAAGTATTGTTATACTTCCAATCATTGCATTTAAACAACTTCAAAAAACATAAAAAAGCATCCATGTTATTGGATGCTTTTTTATGTTCATTCACAATCATCACATACTTCCCAGTACGGCCCCATTTCTAATGCTAAATATGGCTTTAATTGCAACCGAATCATTCGACTAGGCATGCGCTCTAAAACAAATTGAATACCCTCTTCATCTTCGTCTAATTCAACTTTTGAAATCGCAATTCTTTGCATAGTCGTAATGGGAATTCCATCTTTATATAAAGTGATTTTCACCTCATCGTATTCATTAAAATACAATTCGACACTCATTTGATTTTTCAGAATTTCATCAACAATTTTATATGTATCATTTTGTTCTTGGATTATATATTTCCATCCGCCTCTATCTTCTTTCGGAGCTGTTTGAAATAATGTCTCCAAATCCTCGTATAGCATAAGATAACCCCTCTCTTACTAAAAACGATGAGTATTTTATATACCCTTTATCTCTATCACTATCCATAGCTATTGTACCATATATCACCGTTCTTACCGTATTCATTTGCTTCATACATACTTATAAAACAACTAATTCTATCTCCATTATTATGTATATTACCTCATTACTCCATACTCTCTTACAAGTTCAAATAACATCAGACCTTAATCAATGCAAATATTCTCTACTGTCCGCTTTTATTAGCTTACAGCATTCACACTTTTACATATAGTAAGACTAACACAAATAAAAAAGGAGAGTGACTTATACCACTCCCCTTAAAAGAACTTCCCTATAGCTGCTAAAACTAATACGATTATTAAAATTGCGAATAATAATGAGACAATGAAACTAAAAATAGGTAACGCTTTCTTTTCATTCTTCTTAAATAGTAACTTTAAACTAAGAAAAATATTTACTGGCACAAGTATAAAATAAAAATATTTAACAATTTGCACCGAGCTATTCGAAAGTGTTTTTAATATAAACACTTCAATTAGAAAAACAATAAAAAATGAAATACTTAGCCAAAATGAAACGTAACTAAGCCAAGAATGTCTTTTTGTCCCCCAGTACACTCCCATAATACTCTCCTTTTATTTGTATTCTATAGGTTAACAATTATACACAAAGCTAACAAATACCTCTATTTTTCGACAAATATTATGCAAAATACCATTTTAAACGTCATAAGAGGACTCTACATCCCACATTTAAATTTACATAATAAAACAGACTCTCCCAATACATACTTCTATTTTAGGGACAGCCTGTTCTCTGTTAAACTTTAAATCTGTCAATTAGTCCTTGTAACTCTTCAGCCATTTGAGATAACGTGCCCGCTGCGGATCCAATTTCCTCCATCGAAGCTAGCTGTTCTTCAGCTGAAGCCGCAACATTTTGTGTGCTTGTTGCATTATTTTGTGCTGTCATTGCAATTTGTCCTACCGAAATAGATACTTCATTTGCCCCTTTTGACATTCCATTAGCCGTTTCAACCATCGTCTTAATTTGATTAGCTATTTCATTTGTAGATTGTAAAATTTCAGCAAAGTTTTGCTTCGTTTCATTTGCGATAACAAGTCCAGATTGAACTTCCTCATTTACATGATTCATAGATTTGACTGTCTTACCCATATCATCTTGTATTTCACATATTAATTTACTAATTTCACTAGAAGATACGCTAGACTGCTCTGCCAATTTACGTACTTCATCTGCAACAATCGCAAAACCTCTTCCATGCTCACCGGCTCTTGCAGCTTCAATCGCCGCATTTAGAGCTAGAAGGTTTGTTTGATCTGCAATATTTTGAATTACTTCTAAAATATCACCAATTTGTTTTGATTTATTATTTAGTAATTGTATAACTGCATCTGATTGTGACACAGATTCTGCAATAGACTGCATCTGGTTTACTGTTCTTCCTACTAGTTTCCCACCATCTTCTGCTTTTTCACGAGTATGTGCGGAAGCCGTATTAATAGATGATGAACTATTTGCTACATGCTGAATTCCTTCCGTTACATCAAATAGCAACATAGCACCATTTTCTACGCTTGTTGTTTGCGTCGTTGCCCCACTTGATATTTCATCCATTGCGATTGTAATTTGCTCAGTCGCTTCACTTGCTTGCCTTACACTTGCAGTTAGCTCTTCTGATGCCGCTGCAACATGCCCAGCTGAATCGTTAATTCTTCCGATTAACGTCCGTAACGAATTCGTCATCTCATTAAAGCCTTTAGCAAGTTGGCCGATTTCATCATTAGAATGAATTTCAATTGTTTGCGTTAAATCCCCTTCACTTATTTCTTTAGAGGTAACAACTAATCTCTTTAAAGGCTTCGTAATTGAAAGTGTTACAAAATAAATAAGTGCTCCACCTATTACTAATGAGATAAGCATAACAATTAACATATTATAAAATACAGGTTGAGCAGCTTCAATTACTTCACTTGAGTACATAGTCCCACCAATTTTCCAACCTGTTTTTACATTTGTAGCAAATACCATATTCTTTTCACTACCACCATAAGAATATGAAAAAGCACCGTGATTATCTTCATAAATTTTCTTTGCCCAAGAATCAGCCGCTTTTTCTCCTGATTTTTCTTGTGGATGAGCAATTATTTTTTGCTTTCCATCTAAAATGAAGGCATATCCTTTTTTACCAATATTAATTAACTTTGATGTTTTTAATAAATTATCTAAACTTAAATCTAGCGCAACAACCCCATTTTTATCTTCTGTTTGTTTTGCGATTGTTACGACAATATGTCCATTTCCTTTTGCCTTATACGGCTCAGTAACAACAATACCACCTTGTTTTGCCACTGCATCTTTATACCAAGGTCGTGCTGTTGGATCATAATCTGCTGCCATTTGTATATTTGGTTCTTGCACAAATTTTTTATCATTTCCGGCAACATATACTTGTTCAACATCTTTATTTAAATTTATATATTGAGATAATATTTTTCTTAATTCATCCTGATTATCTCCTTGATACATATTCCCCTGAATCACCCGTGCAAAATTATTCACATCATTAAATTTTGCATCAATCATTTGATTGATTAAATTATCCAGTATTTTTATATTGTCGTTGGCACTACTCTTAATTTGTGATTCAAAATTCTTTTTGGCTGTTTGATAAGACATGCCTCCGATAATAGACACAGCCGCAATTAAAATTACAAAGAATGAAATTAATAGCTTTTTTGCTACTTTCATATCACGAAACAAATTTAATAGTTTACCCATTATGAACCTCCTAATTTTCAAATTTAAAAGTTAAATTGAGTTAATTATTAATATTTCCCAATCCCTAATTATTATTTTCATAACCTATTATGATGAATACTTTGTAAAGTTTAAACAATTAATTTCTCTTTGTCTATATATATAAATAATATTATTATAAAATTTACAAATAGAAAAAACCAAAGGGCACCCTTTGGTTTTTACATTTTTTTATGTTGTTTAGAAAGCTTTTTCCACTTATCACGCTCTGCTCTGGCAAGGATTGCATCTTGTCTTCTCATAAAATACGCCAGTTCTCTTTGTAATTTTTTATAGCTTTTCAAACGATCTATCGTAATAAGTCCGTTATCAATTGCACTATGCACCGCGCATCCTGGTTCATTCTCATGCTTACAATCACGAAAACGGCATGTTGTCGCGAGTTTTTCAATATCAGAGAATGTTGTTTGAATCGCTTCGCTTCCTTCCCAAAGTTGCAATTCCCTCATGCCGGGAGTATCAATAACTAAACTACCACTCGGTAATCGGAACAATTCACGATGAGTTGTCGTATGTCTTCCTTTACTATCTTCCTCACGAATATCTCCCGTTTTTGCTACTTTAATTCCTATAAGTGCATTTAACAAAGTGGATTTCCCAACACCGGATGATCCGACTAAAGCAATTGTTTTCCCTGAAGAAACAAATTGCTGCAACGATTCAATACCAGTATGCTCTAAACTATCAACGACGAAGATTGGAACACCAATTGCCACAGCTTCCGTTTCAACAATTTTCTGTTCCATGTCCTCACATAAACTACTCTTTGTTAAAACAATTACAGGCATTGCACCGCTTTCATACGCTAAAAGTAAATAACGTTCCATTCTTCTTACATTAAAATCATGGTTAAGTGCATTCACTAAAAATAGATAATCTACATTCGCTGCTATTACTTGTTCTTCCGTTCGAGTACCAGCCTCTTGTCTAGAGAAAGAGCTTCTTCTCGGAAAAATACTATGAATGATAGCTTTCTTTTCATTCTCTATTTTCTTTATATACACCCAATCACCAACAGCTGGATAATCTCCCTTCGTTACTGCTTCATGCCGAAACTTCCCAGACAGTTCTGCCATATATTCACCATCGTTACAAATAATGCGATATATATGCTTATGCTCAAGTAAAATACGACCTACTTCAAATTTCTCTACAGCTTGTTCCTCAAAAAAAGAATCCCAGCCATACGATTCTAAAATATTTTGATTCAAATTGATATCCTCCCTAGTTTTAGCTAAGTGGAAGGATAGTGCGCTCACTTATATCGTTTCGCCCTTTCCATCCACCTTTGTATTTGGTTTATTATTCATATAAGTTATTTTCGCCATAACACATCACCCCGTTCTTATTTTAATTACTCTCATTATATGGAATTCTCCTATAAAAAGCTACATCATTTAACGTAATTTTCAAATAACTTGTTTTTGAGCATTCTAATTTGTCCTCAGTGACTAATTTCATCTTCTAGCACATGAAACCAAAGATAGTGCTGGTTATATACTACACCGTTAGGCCACTTTCTTTCTGACATGAGCCACTCATCACCTTGTTCACTTAAATACTTCAGAGATTCTTCTCGAACACTTTGTAGAAGTTGTACATAATACTGTATTTCATGACCACGGATTGCTCTACCCGCTTCCCCTAAATACAGTGCATCTTCCCATATTTCTAATTCTTCTTTTGTAAAGTCACGATCTTGAAATGAAATAAGCTGATGAACTTTTTCAATAGCTGCTATATGTTTTAATAAGGCACCAATTGAATTCCCGCTACTCTGCATAATTAAATCTAATTGCTCAACTGATAAATTTCTTACTTCGCCTAATGTTACAGCTCTCGTATGCTCAAGCATGCTTACTAATTCCCCTATTTTTTTTGTATAACCATCTACACTTCTTATTCGATAATCTATATTCATATCACGCACCCCTTTCTGCATTCATATTATTGTAAAAATGATTCATATAATAGACTGAAATCTATCGGAATTTTCTGTTATAATTAAATTGAATACAAAATATACCCAAACAAACTTTCTCAATATGCTTATATGAAATATTAAAAGGAATCAATATAAAATAATCGAATCTTATTCACTAAAAGGAGTGGATTCGATGGAAATGTATCAATGGCTAACCGCTGTTCTCGTTGGTGGCATTACTGGCTTCGTTTCCCATCTAATCAATAACCAAGGTAAGTTATTGCTTCCACGCCGTTTGAAAACATTTTTTCATTTTGGATTTTTAACTGATATTTTTACCGGTAGCCTAGCCGCACTTCTCGGACTCGTTTTATTCGATGTCACCGCAATAAAAGAAATTATAAAAGTATCCATTGTAACTGCTATTTCCGGTCAAACTTTCTTACTACATCAAGCTCTTGGTGGCGAACAGGCTAAAAATACGCAAATTGGGAAAGCTGATGAGAAGATTCAAGAAATTGACAAATTATTGCGACGTTAGTGTATACTTTCTTTTAAAATTATTGTTATAATGAGAAATAAATATTTTCTATTGCGTCGTTTGTCAGGAGAAAGGGTGTTTCGTATGACAAAAAAGAAAATAGAAGATTTCTTAACAAACTCCGAAAAAGAGGAACTGCTAGAAAACTATAAATGTTTACGAGAAGCCCGCACAAAAAGCGAAGCTAACTATTTTGGTGAAGCAGTGAACCATCTATTAAATAAAGCAAAACAACGAATTATTAAAGATGCAGGTATACATGATGAAAATGCAGCAACTGTTCAATCAAAAAGAAAAGCACTGTTTTAGTTACATTAGCTAAAACAGTGCTTTTTGTTACAATATTTTTCACATTACTTTCACATCTATTTCATAAATATAAGTACTTCTATATGTTAAACTAGGTATATCCTTTTCCGAGGAGCTATATGCCGATATATAAATCCCTATCACCATAGGGATTTTTTATTTTCCCATAATTTTATTACAATTCTTTTTCAATAATATAGCTGAACAACGAATTATTAAAGATGCAGGTATACATAATGAAAATGCAGCAACTATGCAATCAAAAAGAAAAGTACCTTTTAGACTTAACCCAAAAAGTGCTTTTTGATTTACTAAAACTTTATGATGCAATTCCTTTTTCATTATCTTTATTAATGTTTTCACTTTTTCTAAACAGAAATAAAGCTAAAACATATAATAACGCAGTAAAGCTACCTACTAATATAAAATTATGAGATGTTGCAAATAACATTCCTGCTATTGCCGCACCAATCATTTGGCCAATGTACATCGAGGCATTTGCAAGAGCAGCACCTGTTCCTCTTGCTATAGTAGACATGTTTTGTAAGTGTCCCATCATTAATACAAACAAAATTCCTGTCACAAAAAATAAAACAAAGAAAAATAATTCAACAAATATAATACTCTTTAAATAAGGGAGTATTACATATAACACTGCTGTAAATACAATTCCACCATAGAAAGAAAAATTGTAACCAATTTTATTTACGAGTCTAGGGCCCAAAATATTACCAGCTAAATTTCCTAATCCTAGTACAAGCATAGCCGTACCTACTTCATGAACCTGTAACCCAAATTGAACGAAAAGCCATACACCAAAGAATGAAAATGCAGCAAAATTTCCGGTTTGAAAAATAAAGTAGGCCAAATAGGAAAGTGAAACCTTTGAATCTGTAAGTAATTGTTTATAACGCTTTAAGATAGATTTTTTATTTCCACTTATATAAACAGAGGGTACTATCCCTCTGTTTCACTAATCTTCTAAAATAGATTGGATTTCTTTCATGACTCTTTTATTCAATGAAACGTCTACCGCTTTCACACTTTCTCTTATTTGCTCTGCCCGCTTTCCACCAGGTATAACTGTATCAATTCCTTCTTTATTTAATAACCATGCTAACGCTAAATGAGACACTTCAATATCATTTTCTTTAGCTAGCCCTTTTAACTTTTCCACTTTCTTAAAATTACTCTTATATGTATTTTCTTCAAATAGATTTACATTTTGGCGCCAATCGACTTTGTTCAATTTAAAATCTTCTGTATATTTTCCGCCTAATATTCCAAAAGCAAGAGGCCCATATGGAATAAATGAAATACCCGCTTCTATACAATGCGGCAACAGTTCTTCCTCAGCCGTACGTTCTAACATATTGTACGGAGATTGTACAACATCTATATGACCATGTTGGTTCGCTTCTTTTAATTGTTCTATGTTTACGTTCGATATTCCAATTGAACGAATTTTCCCTTCTTCTTTTAAACGAGTAAGCTCTCCGATTGAATCTATGTAACTTGTTTCAG
The DNA here is from genome assembly GCF_001429475.1 of Bacillus sp. Root131. Lineage (NCBI taxonomy): Bacteria > Bacillati > Bacillota > Bacilli > Caryophanales > Bacillaceae > Bacillus > Bacillus sp. Root131. The sequence goes on along the minus strand of NZ_LMJQ01000001.1, from coordinate 634,139 downwards.
AATTTGTAAAATGCAAATAATATAAATCAATATAATCAGTCTGTAACCTTCTTAAGCTATTCTCCACAGCATTTCTTAAATAACTTGGTTCATTGTTAATATAAGTTTCTCCATTTAATAACGGTTGAATTCCACCTTTTGTAGCAAGTATAAGCTTATGGCGTTTTCCCTTTAATACTTCTCCTACCATTTCCTCAGATCTACCGACACCATATGAATCTGCTGTATCAAAAAATGTAATCCCTTGCTGAATAGCTTCTTCTACTAATTGCTTTCCTTCTTCTTCATTCACATCAGCATATAAATTATGTCCCCCTACTGCATTTGTACCTAAACCCAACTTTGAAATATTTAATCCTGCCTTTTGCAATTTTGTATACTTCATTTTTTCTCCCCCTATATTTCTATTGTTCGAATATATTCGAAAAATAGAAATATACCACTTTATATGTTATAGTGCAAATATCTCAACTTATACAAGCAGGTGAAATATGCGTACACTCTATCATCCAAATCGAGAAGAAATTCAATTTTCTTCTGTCTTATATGCACTTAGCGATCAAATTCGTTTACAAATTGTAAATATGTTACTAGAGAAAAACGAACAATCTTGTGGCGCTTTAAACATTCCTATTGCGAAATCAACTTTATCTCACCATTTCAAAGTTTTACGTGAGTCAGGTGTTATGTACACGCGCCTTGAAGGAACACAACGTTTCATTTCAATTCGTGAAGAAGATTTAAATGCTAGATTCCCAGGTTTGTTACAAGTTGTATTACATGCGACAGAGCCATATTAAAAAACATCTCATATGAATATGAGATGTTTTTTAATATGGCTATTCTTTTAATAAATCTATTAATCCATTTCCTTCAGATGTACGTTCGTACCCTAAAGGTACAGTTCTTTTAATGAGTTGTGCATATATTTCCGGCTCCGATAACTTTCGACCATATTCTTTCTCACACTGTTTAATGAGCAAGGCGAGCGCTCCAGCAACATGCGGCGTCGCCATGGAAGTTCCACTTAACACAGCATATTTCCCATCTGGATACGTAGATAATATTTCATCACCTGGCGCTACTAGATCAATTTCTTGATTTGAATTACTAAAACATGTAATCTTCCGCTCTAAATTAACAGCACCAACTTCAATTACCTCAGAATAAGCACCTGGGAAATCTAATTCCTCTGTTTCATCATCGCAATCTCCATTATTTCCAGCAGCACATACAACGAGAACATCCTGATTTACCGCATTTTGAATTGCTTCATGTAATTCTGGAACATCTTGCGGACCACCAAGTGACATTGAAATAATTCTCACTTTCTCTTGATTCGGCCCTCTCCAATTTACAGCATAATGAATTGCCTCAATAATTTGCTCATAACTTCCAGAACCATCTCCCGCTAAAACTTTTAATACTAACATTTTAGCAAGTGGTGCAACTCCCAATACACCGACACCATTTTCAGTCGCGGCAATCGTGCCCGCTACATGAGTACCATGTCCGTTATTATCAAGATACACATTTGGATCAGCTTCATAATCTTTTGTGAAATTTCTTCCGCCGATAATACGATCCTTTAAATCTATATGATTGGTATCACACCCTGTATCTAATACGGCAACGACTACATCTTGCCCCTTCACACTCTTTTCCCATACTTGTGGAGCGTGAATCAGTTGTACACCTGGTGGAATTTCATTTACTTGCTCTACCACCTTATTTACGGTAAACGGAATCAATTGTATACCTTTTTGCTTATTCACTGTACTACTCATCGTAATCCCTCCTGAAAATGTATTATTTTCATTTCAGACCACTTTTGAATACTTGTAAATGTAACATTCGTTTTATTCTTTTTGTTTTCCTTCTTTTCAAATATTTCTCAACATCATTAACTAACTCTATACTACTTTTTTATTTCCCCTATGATTTGTAGGAAGTAACAGCCCGTGTCGTTCAACTAATAACCAAAATAAGAGGACCAATTAATGGTCCTCTTACAGTCTTTTAAAAAAATGATATGTAATTTGAAAAATAATATAAATTAAGACTAAACCTCACTCTTGTTTAAAAACTTTTCTATTTCTTTTACTAAATATTCCGCTCCCTCTATCCCAACAGTAATATTTCCATTTGCTAATGATATGTTCTGTTCTGAAACATCACCTGTGATTTGGCAAGCATTGTAAGGTTGATATTTTTGCAAAATGATTTTATCTGCTTCTACAAAAATTTCAAGCGGTGATTTGATTTGTATTCCCAATACATCGCGTAATTCTTTAGGGATAACAATTCGTCCTAATTCGTCTACTTTTCGAATAACTCCTGTTGCTTTCATAGTTCTCCCCCCTTACTCTCTATTAATTTTTCCACCTCGCTTTTTCCATTTTATCACTTTTTGACAATACTTGCCTCTTTTTAGAAAATTTTGTACTCGAGTTAAAAAAACACATTTAATGCATACGTAATCTCTCTTTCAATTGTTTTACATAACGGGATCTTATAAGTAAGAAGTATACAACTTGAATACCTATGAAAATACTTAATACAACTGTATTTTCTTTAAACAATGAGTACTCAAACATTTGCCCTAACGCCGTTAAGGCTACTGCCCCATGTAATGTTGCAACACCAATTGGAACGAAGAATAAAAGCGCCAATCGAATTGTAACTACCTTCGATAATTCCCCACTCGTCAATCCAACTTTTCGAATCATTTCGAACAAGCGAACATCATCCTCCAAATCGGAGAATAAACGGAAGTAAAGGAAACTTCCTGTGCAAACGAAAAATACTATACCAATAAAGAAACCTACAAATAAAATCGGTCCTGCAATTTGTAAACTTTGGTTTTGTTCGTACTCTTCCGCACTAAACGTTGAATGTTCTTGATGCGGTTTAATTTGATGCGTAAGCTCTTTACCAATTTCAATCTCATCTTTCATTCTTTCAGTTTTATACATATAATCTTTTGTCTCTATAAATCCATCTTGTAATGAATCATATTGATTATTAGAGATTACATAAACATTTCCTCTTAATATTTTCCCCAATGAAGATGAAGTAACTTTTTTCACCTTTAAATGTTCATTCATATTGGGTAAAGTAATTTCTTTTCTTTCTTTCATCGCCGGCCCTGGTATATTAGCTGACAAAAATACAACCTCTTTATTTGCTACAGTATTAAATGGTTCTCCTGTTAACTTTGCATATTCCTTATAGTCTGATTCTTTTATAAAAGTGGCGCTTCTTAACGACTGTTCCTCCGTTTTCTTTGTCGAAATATTAGTTTTTGAAGCTGCTATATTATGTTTCTTTAATCCTTTGTCAATCATTTGTATATGTTGTGATTCGTTACTATTCCCTTGCTTAGAATGGTAATGAAACGCAATTGGTCTCTCCATTATCTCTTTCGTCATGGATGCGAAGCCAACTAATGTCCCTATTGCTGAAAATGCTACAGTAGAAATAATGGTTACAATAAAGAACATTCTTGCGTTATCTCTCATGCGATACGCTAAATCTGATAACGTAATAATATTAGTCTGTGTCCAATAGAAACGTTTACTTTTTTTACATAATCGAATAATAAAGACACTCAGCTGCTTGTACAACAAATACGTCCCAATAGTAACTACCGTTGTAACAGGAATCATCATAATAAATACCATTGCGCCATGCGATAGAAGAGCTCCTATATAGCCAGCACTAAGCAACACTACTGCTAATATTGAAGAAATGATTGATGCTTTCGGTTCCGGTTTTGCCTCTGCTGATCCTCTAAACAACTTCATAATTTTATTTTTACGAATCATTCCTGCACTAAACAATGATATGATCATAAATAATATGAAAAACATAATACTCGTTACAACAATTGCTTTCATCGGTATGTAATAGGATAAGGAGATATCTAGTTTTAATATCATCGGGGCGGCAAATATTAATACCCCTGAAAATAACATACCTGAAAGAATACCAAAAATAATTGCCCCTATTCCAATCATAATATTTTCAAAAAAGATAAGACGCTTTAATTGATATTTCGTCATACCTAGCATCATTAAAATTCCTAGCTCACGCTTTCTCGTTTTTAAAAACATTCCCCATCGAATATAAAATAAAGAAGAATGTAAATAAGTAAATAATAGACTGTGCAAAAGACATACTTACGAATACGTACTGCCCCAATTCTCCTGCACTTAATGCCGGATGAAACGCAAAAAATGAATACACAAAAAAGGCCATAATTGCAAATGCACTACTTAAAAAATAGGCTGAGTATGTCCGTCTATTTCGCGTTACATTCCGATATGCGAGTTCTCTAATGTTCATATTACTTCTCCGCCCTTCTTTCTACTAACTATGTTTTTATATTAGTAAAGTACGGAAATACCTTCCATCGATTCAAATGACAAAAACCTTACATTTTTGAAAGGTTTAAAAAAATTGATTATGCGTAGTACTTTATTTATAATGACTACATTCATATTCATACACACATCCTATTGTATATTCGTTAGTTTTGCGAAATAATAAAGGATAGAAGTATGTACCAATATAATACATAATTTTTTTTACCGCTTTAATATGAATAGGAGGAAAATATAATGACATTACAAGAACAGATTATGAAAGCATTACATGTTCAGCCTGTAATTGATCCAAAAGTTGAAATTCGTAAACGAGTTGATTTCTTAAAAGATTATGTAAAAAAAACAGGTGCAAAAGGATTTGTACTTGGGATTAGCGGCGGCCAAGACTCTACATTAGCAGGACGCTTAGCACAACTTGCAGTTGAAGAAATTCGTAACGAAGGTGGTAACGCAACGTTTATCGCTGTACGTCTTCCTTATAAAGTACAAAAGGATGAAGATGACGCACAATTAGCGTTACAATTTATTCAAGCTGATCAATCAACTGCATTTGATATCGCTTCAACCGTTGATGCTTTTTCAAATCAATACGAGAACTTATTAGGTGAATCATTAACTGATTTCAATAAAGGTAACGTGAAAGCTCGTATCCGTATGGTTACACAATATGCAATTGGTGGACAAAAAGGGCTACTTGTTATCGGAACAGATCACGCTGCAGAAGCTGTAACAGGGTTCTTTACAAAATTCGGAGATGGTGGTGCAGATTTATTACCATTAACGGGATTAACGAAGCGCCAGGGACGTGCATTATTACAAGAGTTAGGTGCAGACGAGCGACTGTACTTAAAAATGCCAACAGCTGATTTATTAGATGAAAAACCGGGTCAAGCTGATGAAACAGAGTTAGGTATTACTTATGATCAATTAGATGATTATTTAGAAGGTAAAGCAGTTCCAGCTGACGTTGCAGAGAAAATTGAAAAACGTTACACAGTAAGTGAGCATAAAAGACAAGTACCAGCGTCAATGTTTGATGATTGGTGGAAATAGAACATAAAAAAGAAGCTAATCTTTTAGCTTCTTTTTTTATGTTAGCGATATACCCCTACTCTTTTCTCCAATAAATCTTGCAAGCAATCTTCATGTTGTTTACAAAATAACGGTGGCATGTCGTCTAACGGGAAAAACTTCAAATCTAACGTTTCATCACCATCTACTTTTTTGTCGCCTCCAACTATTGAGCATGAAAAACACATCACAATTGACTGTGCCTTATCTCCATTTGGATATGATTGAAAATATTTTGTATACACTCCAATAAGCTCATTTATTTCTACATCATACCCGGTTTCTTCTTTTATTTCTCGAATCGCAGTTTCCGCAGCCGATTCTCCTATCTCCATTGCGCCACCTGGAAATCCCCAAGCGTTAAAGTCTCCTCTTTTTTGCAATAATACTTCTCCCTCTTTATTAAATACACAACCACCGGCAAAATTTAAGAAAACATAATCATGCCCTACTTTTTCACGTAATTCTTTTATATAGTTGGCCATTCTCTTTCCCCTTTTCATACTTCTATCGCTATTTCTTATCTTTTTCAAGCAACTCAATAATTCGATCTAGCTTCTGGTTCATATTAATTACATAGTGTTTCTTTGCAGCGCTGCTTTGTAATACTCTTCTAATAAACAAAGTAAATGATATGAAAAACAAAACGATAAGTCTGATTACTAAACAAGTATATATCAATATAAATATATTACTTTCGAACAAGTTCATTCAGCATTCACATCTTCTCCTTTTTATTTTATCACATAATTAACAATTTTTTAAATTAAACAACAAATATAAAAAGAGCATCTTTTACAGATGCTCTTTCTCATTACTTAATACGTAAATGTAATTGTCGCTAATGAATAACCGGCCATTGCACTATATGGTGCTACTTGATAAGACACACGCTTTGCACCTTTTGGCCAATTTATTTCATTTAATACTTTCTTTATATCTTGCATCGCTCCATCCATGGACTGCTTATATCGTACTTCTACTTTTTCTGGTTTGGCTGCAAACTGTTGCTGTAACTTTTTCTTAAATTCATTATAATTATCTGCTCCGTATTCCGCAGATAAGTATTGTAAATTTGTTTCTTTTAACATTTGCTCATATACGACAGTTTTTGAGCTACCAGCTTTTATTTTATTTGTTAATTCACCAAAATAACTTGTAGTTGCTGCTGGATATTTACTACGATCCCAGTCGTGATCTTTACTTAACTGTTCGTCAGACATATTAAAATATGAGTAAGTTACACGCCCTGCTTTATCTGGTACTGGATCATCAAATGTAGTATCTAGGTGATACCATTTGTTTTCAATGTTTACTAAATTCCACGCGTGAGCTTGTCCGTTTCCTGTGCCTGTTACAATATGATTTTGAATACCTGCCTCTTTTAACAACTCATACGTTAATAGTGTATATCCTTGGCAAACGGCAGAACGATTCGCTAATGCTTCATATGCCGTATACGCTTGATAAGACGTATCATAAGACACATGCTTAACAACGTAATCGTGAATAGCTTTTACTTTCTCATGCTCATCCATCCCTGGTTTTACAATTGATCCAACAATTGCTTTCGCCTGAGCTTTTACATATTGAGTTTGTTCTTTTGATTCACGGTATTTTACTTGCAGTGTAAACGTATAGTCCCCTGGCATTCCTTTAATAGAATATCTAGTAGACCCTACATTATATTTTACATACTCATCAGCATCTACAATTTTATTAAACTCACCATACAATTGATCCATAATATTTCTAGCATTTCTATCTTTTGTTTTATATGTGATTGTAATATTTTCTTCTCGATTATCAATCTGTTTTTTTAATTCTTTTCTGAAATCATCTAATAACTTTACATCTGATTGTGCTGTCACTGTAGTCGGATTTGTAGCTGCATAAGATACAGATGACGCTTGTAAGCCTCCCATTACTATAGTTGAACAAAGTGCGGCAGCTGTCACATACTTACTTGTCTTTCCCATCTTGTCACTCCTTATATTCTATAACTATACGAAAAAGTATCGTATAGTTTCAGAGTATACAATACTTTTTCGTATAGGTCATATGAGATTATGCATATTAACTAATTCACATAAAAAGGTTGTTCTTTTAAAAAGAACAACCTTTTTTCATTAGCAAGTTTGTAATACGCAGCATGTATTTTCAAAACGTCGATTTTTCAAATCTTCATTACTAATGCAGAAATATAGCATTCCTAGTTCTCCCCAAACCATATTACAATTTTTATGATCTGAATCAATTTGGAATAAAAGAGTCATTTGCTGCGGGTCTACTCCCATATATTCTCCTGTCTCATATAACACTTCTTCTTGTACAGAGAATGGCTCACCAAACATTTGATGGTTATCGTAGTTATCCGGAATTAGCTCTTCAAGTAATTGCAAGAAATGATCTGAATCAGCCTCATCTTCAATGAAAAGTTCTGGTAATTTGTATGTCAGTTCAAAAGTAATTGCACACTGGTTATATTTCGCTTGTATTTGATTTTCTCTTCGTAATTGCTCTACAGGAATATCATAATAAAGTACATGCCCAGCTTCTGTTAGGTTCACATTTTCTTCAAAATAATTTTCAATGCAAAAGAAATACAGCATCCCCGTTTTAGGAAGATTGTGATCCATACCAACATTTTGTAAATCACTTAAGTTAAATTGCGCGATAAATTGTAGTGGATTTCCTTTATGCTTTGGATATTCAAATAAAGCTGGTAAATCTGGAAATCCCCCCATTTTCGAACTACCTATCGCAACAGTTTCCTGCTGCTTTGGCACAACTTTTATACAAGGAAATATAGTATTAATAAGTTCCTCTTTCAAGTGTGTTAGTTCATATTTATCAATTAATACTTCAATTTTTTTATTCATAAATTCTCCTTACATTTACATACTTATTTGTATCTTAGTACAAAGATTATACTTCATTCTTTACAAAATCAACAAGCCTCCAAAAAACGGGCTTATCCTTCGTACGCGAACAAGTTTAAATAAGCATACTATACATTGTTCCTACAAACACGATAATTCTTTAGTTCTTCCAGTACATTTTCCCCTCGTTCATTTTTAAATATAAGGAGGAATTCCACATGGGTTACGGATATAGTTGCTGTGGTTACGGATACGGTGGTGGCGGCGGTTGTGGTTACGGAGGTTTCGCTTTATTAATCGTTTTATTTATCCTTCTAATCATCATCGGAGCTAGTTGTTGGGGCGGCTTTGTAGGCTGCTAGTAAACTTAAAAACTATTGCAAAAAAGCACGTACAATACGTGCTTTTTTGCCATTTCCAAATCTTTTATTCGAAAGGAAGTATGTTTAATGAAGATTGATGGTGTTTTTGAAGGAGGCGGTGTGCGCGGTATTGCGCATATTGGGGCAATTTGCGCGTTAGCCGAAAAAGGTTATGAATGGGAACGTGTAGCTGGTACATCGGCTGGTTCGATTATTGCAGCGCTCCTAGCGGCAGGATATTCTTGTTCAGAGTTAAAAACGATTATAACTGATATTGATTATAATAAATTTATGAAAAGAACTTTTATTGATAGAATTCCTTTTATCGGTAAGGGACTAAGTGCATGGACTACTCTAGGTATATACTCTAATGTATTTATAGAAGAATGGATTGAAGAATTACTTCGAAAAAAAGGTGTTCATTTATTTACTGATTTACCAGATCTAAACAAACTCAAAATCATCGCCTCTGATATTAGTAATGGTAAAATGGTTGTCTTTCCTGACGACTTACCAAACTACGGATTTTTAAATTATCGCTTCTCTATTGCTAAAGCGGTAAGAATGAGTAGTACAATCCCCTTCTTCTTTGAACCCGTAAAATGGAGAACTCCAAAATGGAAGCAGCCTTGTTATATGGTTGATGGAGGAATTCTAAGTAATTATCCAATTTGGATCTTCGATTCACCTACCGCTCCTCGCTGGCCGACTTTCGGATTTCATTTTGTAAAGGATGAAATTCAAGCTGACCCTGCTCGCTATAACGAGCCTATTTCCATGTTCAAAGGACTATTTAAAACAATGATGCAAGCCCATGATTTACGTCATTTAGATAAGGAATCAAAAGCAAGAACCATTACAATTCCAACAGGAACGATTACAAGTACTAATTTTGAACTGACAAAGGAAGAAAAAGAATGGCTTTACAATTCTGGTTATAACTCTGCTAATAAATTTTTACAAGCTTGGAACTTTAGGCAATATATTGATGAATATAGAAAAGGGAATCAAGACCGAAAGACAAATCGATTTTTCCGTCAACTTGACTCATAATATTATTACTTTGCATATAAATACGAGAACGTTTAACAACCTAATAGTAAATAAGCCTAGTAATTTCTTATATTACTAGGCTTATTTACTTCCTATATAATCTCGTACATTGTTTAAGGATACGTTAACCCTTCGGCTTCTTCTGCAGTAATAACTATGTAACGATTTCCCGTTCTTAATCCTAACAGTTCTGCTTTTTCAATCGCCTCTTGCTTCGTCTCCGCATAAGCAGCTAAGTATTTATGTCCACCAATCATTTGGCAAATTACATATTGTTTCATGACTTTCTCCTCTTACTTTTTCATTAGTTGTGCAAGTTTTTTTATACCTATTTCAATTTCTTCTAACGTTGCATATGAATATGATAGGCGCAAAAATTGATTTGCACTTCTATCATACAAAGTACCTGGGTTTAATAAAACCTTTTCTCGCAGAGCTTTATCAAATAAACTACGATATGAAATGGGTACTTTTATATGTACCCATATATAAAACCCACCTGTTGGTTCATGCCAAGTTGCTATTTCACGAAGATATTTATCTAACATTAGTAACATAAAATCTCTTCGTTTTTTCAATTCACTTCTTACAAATCGTAAATGCTCATCATATAGACCATTTGTAAACCACTCTGCTGCAATTTGCTGGGATATAGAGCTTGAACCATAATCTGTTTGCATTTTTATGTCTGACAATCTTTGAATTACTGGCTCGGGTCCAACAATCCATCCAATTCTTAAACCTGGACTAATTACTTTGGACATGCTTCCAATATGTAATACGATTCCATTTTTATCATAGGCTTTTAAAGGTTTTGAACAAGGTGCATCAAACCATAAGTCTTGATACACTGCGTCCTCTATAATAGGTAATCCAATTTCATTACATACTTCCATTATTTCTTTTCGCCTCTTAGTATCCATACTAAAATTCGTCGGATTATGAAAAGACGGAATTGTATATAAAATAGAGGCATTAAATTGCTTCTTATATTTCTCAATAAATGATGGATGTAAGCCACTCTCATCCATTGGGATTCCAATTAAACGTATTCCTGCTGATTGAAAAACATTAAGTGAATATAAATAGGATGGTTTCTCTAATAAGATTGATGCCCCTTTCGAAAGAAGCCCCATAGAAATAAGTTGCAGCGCTTGAATTGCTCCCGAAACAATTAATATAGAGTCAGGAGATACATATACACTATGCCCCTTTAAGTATTCGGAAATCTTTTCCCTTAAATAAAGATTTCCTTTCGGCTCTTCATACCCAAGCGTCACATTTGACTTTAAAAGCTTATTCATAATTTCTTTCATCTTTGTCTCAGGTAAGAGACTCGGCGCGAGCTCACCTGTTCCTAACCGAATTACATGTGGATAAAATTCAGCTTGATTAATCTCTTGAATAGCTGGGAGATTCGGATAATGAACTCCTGTTTCTACATAAGACTGCCAATTAGGCGGGGGTGCGTAAGTTGAAGCATTCTCATTATTATTTACAACAATTGTTCCTTTCCTGCCATTCCCTTCAATATATCCCTTCGCAACTAGTTCATCGAAAGCCATTACAATTGTGCTTCGATTCACACCAAATGTATGGGCCAAATCTCTTTGTGAAGGTAATTTTGTTCCAACGATCCATTCTCCATTAACGATCCTTTCTTTTATATACGTTTCTATTTGTTTATACAGCGGCGTCGCTAGAGACATATTCGGTTTCCAAACGAATCTTTCCATCATATCACCTTATATTCTTTTTGGTTGGTAACCTCCCCAACCATATGGATGGATACAAATTTTCATTTCTTCTATACAATATACACTATCATAATGAATTAAAATAGGAGGTAATATGATGAGTGAAGCAATTATTCATGGTATCATTCTTGCATTTGGACTTATCATTCCATTAGGTGTACAAAATGTTTTTGTCTTTAACCAAGGTGCGAGCCAACCAAACATTTGGAGGGCAGCCCCTGTAGTATTAACTGCCTCTATATGTGATACGTTACTCATATTGATTGCGGTGCAAGGTGTCTCCCTTGTACTCCTTACTTTTTCTTGGCTAACTAACTCGTTATATATAATTGGATTTTTCTTTCTCCTATATATGGGCTTTGTTATTTGGAGAAGTAACCCTTCCAACGATGTAAAACAAGAAAAAAGTATGCCCTTAAAAAAGCAAATCCTTTTCGCAGCATCAGTCTCATTATTAAATCCACATGCAATTTTAGACACAATCGGTGTAATTGGAACAAATTCTATTCAATACATAGGAAGTGAAAAATGGGCTTTCACACTTGCAACTATTATCGTTTCTTGGATTTGGTTTATAAGCTTAGCTTTAGCGGGGAAATTTCTAAAAAGACTAGACTCAACCGAAAAGGCAATCTTATTATTAAATAAATTTTCTGGTCTCATCATATGGGGTGTCGCGCTTTATATGTTAAAACAAGTTATTTATTCTTAATGAACGTAAGAGAATTGCATGTTACTGAAAACATCATGCAATTCTCTTATAAATTATGAAGTAGGTTCCGGTTTCTGTTTTACCGTCTTTTCATCTTTTGCTGGTTTAATCCAAATGATTGCTATAACAGCACCAATGGCAGCAAAAATACTTGTCAAATAAAACACTTCATGGTCCGCCCCTTTCATAAAAAAAGAATATAAAGGTGGTCCAGCTGCTACACCGATAAATCGCATTGAACTATAAAATGACGTAACCGTTCCCCTTTGCTCCTTTTCAATTCCTTGTGTAATGAGGGCATCTAAACATGGGAGTGCCATACCAATTCCTATCCCCATAATAACAAGACAAAGAAGTAGTAAATAAATCCCTTTTATAAATAAAGGAATGATGACTGATGCAGCTGCCATTAAAAAACCAATATAAATACACTTCTTCATAACATTTTGATTATCTCCAATTTTTTTACCGGCCATATATGAACTAAGTGACAGTACAAGTAACGGGATAGCAAGCACACACCCTTTCCATATACCATGAATGTCATACTTTGATTCCAGTATAGTCGACAAATAAAAGAGAATTCCGAATAAAATAAGCATAATAATTGCACCTAATGCAAAAATGGCAATTAACCATCTTCCCTTTTCTCGAAACGTAGAGATAATAGATTGAATAAACTCTTTTAGTGGTGGTACTTCCCCTTCTTGTTTTTTTGCCTTTACTAATACCAGCAATAAAACAATTGATACGACACATAAAACTGGAATCGCCCAAAATGGTAAGAACCATACAATGGCAGCAAGAGCAGATCCTAAAATAGGGCTCAGCACTTTTCCAAATGTATTGGATGTCTCAATGATTCCCAAACCTGTACTAACTTGTTTTTCATCTTTGTATAAATCACCAACACACGGTATAACAACCGGCATTGCACCAGCAGCACCAATACCTTGAATCGCTCTACCCATTAGTATCCAAATGTAGGGATTATCAACTTTCCAAGATACCCAGCCAGTTATCGCTCCTCCTATAGCCGCAATCAGCAAACTCGGAACCATTACCATCTTTCGTCCCCATCTATCTGATAAATAACCAGCAATCGGTATAAGTAAAATGGCTACGATAGAGTAAATTGTAATAATCATGGATACTTGAAACGATGAAATATGTAATTTCTTTTCAATTGTCGGCAAGATTGGAATAAGCATTGAATTCCCTAATGTCATGACAAGTGGAACTGATGCAAGCGCAATTAAACAACAGTTTTCTTTTTTTAACATGTTGATTTCGGAACCTTTCATCATATATTTCTTACCATATAATAGCCCTGCTGGAACATAATTTTCATTCCACCAGGGCTATTACATCTTTAATACTTCCCATTCACAACAAAAGAAATTGGGTAAAATATAGTATTACTTCTATTCTTTGAATTCTGTTCGCTATATATCCATACCAATTAATTGAAAAAAAAAGAAAGGAAGAATCCTTCCTTTCTCCTATAACCTTCTACATTTAGCGAGTATATCCGCCACCAAGCTGTTGTTCTGCCATCGCTACTAGGCGTTTTGTGATTTCACCGCCTACAGAACCGTTTGCACGTGAAGAAGTATCAGCTCCCAGTTGTACACCGAACTCTTGTGCAATTTCATACTTCATTTGATCTAAAGCCGCTTGTGCTCCATGTGATGCTAATTGATTAGAATTACGATTTCTAGCCATTACCAATCACCTCCTTATTTATATATAAATTGTGTAAAATTCAAATTAAAATACATGGAAATTTTTGGTTATTATTTCACGATAAAAAAAGAGCCTCTAAACGAGACTCTCACATCATTTCACATTATGAAGTTACTACTTCTAAATTTCTATTTATTAATACTTTCATTTCTTCTTTTAATATCTCCTTTGAGTTATGTCCAAACCATTCTAAAGAAGCAAAAAGATTCGTATCCCTCACTTCCTGAATAATCTCATCATAATTTACAATACCTTCAAATAACGGAACCATACCAATACGACTTCCTGCTGCAGCATATACATTATTAGGTTCAAACACATGCAAATAATTCGCTGAAGATATATTCTTAAAATGGTAATGTAATGTCCACGGCTTTAATTGATGGAAACTGTCTATTGGATCTGCGCCAGACTCCCATATATGAAGAAAATCAAGATTTATTTTTAAATTCGGATGATTTACTTCTTCTAATAGTTCTATAGTAGCAGGCAATGTGTCCGTTAGTGTATTGGGATGTGTTTCTAACAGCACATACATATTGTGCTGAGCAAACACATCACAAATCTTATGTATTCGCTTCACATACTCTTTTCTCTCTTGTTCCGAGAAGTCCTCGCTCCCTTTTTGCCCAGCAAACGTGCGAATTTTATTCGTATTAAACCAATTAGCTAGTACTACAAGTTGTTCACTTTTCTCTATCGTTTTTTCAAAATCTGCTGATAATGATATATCTAAGTAATCACTTATCATCGTAATTTCTAAGTTTTTATCCTTTAGAAAATTCAATTCTCGTTCTGTCGTTTCACGTTCTTGCATGTACAAATTTTGTGCATGCGTCCCCCATAATTCAATTCCTTCAAAACCGTTTTCATATGCAAATTGAACAATATCAGTAAATGAAATTAATTGATGACGAAATGAAATGGTACATAGCGAATATTTCATAGCATTAAACTCCCCTATCTTAAATTCAGTTAGCTTATTAAAGAGTTACGACAGACTGATTTGTTTTCATACCTTTCCATGATAGAAACTGTCTCTCTAATTCCTTCTTAATTTGCAGTTCAATTGCATTCATTTCATCCAGTTTTTCAATAATCGATACTAGCATACCTTTATTATTCGTCATTGCCATTTTAATTGCACGATACTGTACATTTGTAAATCCTTGTACAATATCCTCTACCCGATCACACCAATAATCAAATTCTTGCTCCGAATATTGCAACGTTTCACGGAAGTATGCAAAGGCATGCTCATAACTATATTTACGAATTGCAAGTACTGGTATTTGTTTTACTGCTGCTACAAGTCCAGAAAGCGTATACCCTTCTTCCTCATTTGCCATTTTTACAATTACATTTTTTAGTTCCATAGTCAGTTCATTGTCGTTCTTTTTGAATGTTTCTGTGAAATAACTAGCTACTGTTTCTTGCGTTGGCTCCCCAATTCTTTCTATATCAATGAAATACCCTCCACCAAATGGGTTATCTTGAACAGAGTGAAGTACTTTTTCTCTTTCCATACTCCCTTCCCAACGAAAATCAGGATCTAGCATGAACCACTCTTCTTCTTTCTCTGTTTTTGATATCATTAAATAATGCGGAAACGGTTTTTGATGAAATTTATTTTCCCTCTCTGGCAATAAAGACATATCAACCATTACAATGATATAACGATTTTCCGGCTTGTTTTCTACTAATTCTAAAAACATTTCTACATTGCTATCTTTATCTTTTGCATGATCATACCATTCGTTTACTTTAATACCGTACAATTTTTCAAACCAAAGTAAATAATGATCATGGTTAATGTTTTCAGAGTGATATGAAATAATTCCGCCTTCTATTATATCAAAATCTCCATCCCATAGTCCAAAATAAAATGGACGAAAATCAATGTCGCTACGCCTTTTTATAATTTCACAAAAACAACTCACTAAACAGTGCACTTTAATTGAAGTCATACTCTCATCCACTTTCCTAAAGGTTAGTTATTCACATTTACTTCCTGTAACGGCTGTAACTCCTCCATAAAATCAAGCAAAGATCCTACAGTAAGAAATGCTTTTGGATCTACCTCATCCTCTGGAACGCATAGCTTTAAATCCATTTCTATGTATACAATAAGCTGTAACATCATTACCGAATCTATATATAAATCTTGATTTAAGCGCATCGTTTCTTCTAAATGCGTTACATTTTTCAGTTCCATTTTTTCTATCATAATTTTTAACACGGCATTCTTTAACGCTTCCCGTCTCATGTTGTAACCTCTCCCATCTCTAGTAACTTTCTACTTACTTTTCCCGTTTTATTTTTAGGAATTTCATTTACACTTTCAATTTCATGCGGAACTTTATAAGAAGGTAAGTGCTGAATACACCATCCTCTTATTTGCACTGGATCAACATGAGAGATCACTTTCGCTTTAACTATTTCGCCCATCACAGGATGTTTCCCTCGATATACAATTGCCTCTTGAACACCTTCCAATCGAAGCATTGTTTCTTCTACCTCTATAGGAAAGACTTTTAATCCTGAAACGTTAATTACATCATCCATACGCCCCATAAAATGAAGGCCGCGCTCAGATTTATACCCTAAATCTTTCGTGAAAATTTCCTTATCGTTCATTTTCACGACGATTTCTTCCGGTGCATTTTCATCTGAACCTATGCTTATACTCGCATGAGGTAGAGGGTTCCCTAAATCTAAATGGCTTGTCATATCATGACATATACTAATACAACCTGCTTCAGAACAACCATATTGCTGCATCATAAATGTTGTCATTTCTTTTAGTTTATAAAATAGTGCTTCTGGCAAAGGCGATCCGGATGTCATAATTTTATGAAACCGAAACGTTCCTAATGGAAAACTCCCCATAATGTGTAACATAAGTGGCACTGCATATATGATATGTTTTTCTGTATTACGAACTATATTTAATGCGAATTTAGGATTTTTGTTCGTAATGATTACAGGCTTGCTCCCCCTCTTAATTGCTGATAACGTACCACATATTAGTCCGTATGAATGTGAAACAGGAGCCATAACGATTGGCACTTCATCTACTCCACAGTTTAAAGCTTCATTATAAGCGGTAATTTCCGTATCAACTTCTGTCCATGCTCTACGAATCAATTTCGGTTCCCCTGTAGTTCCAGAACTATATTGCAATAAAGAAGGCTCTTCTAGTAAAAAGTTCCCTACTTCTAATTTTGTAAAATCCCCATATTCTCCATATAAAATTCCTACACAATTTGCACGCTTTGCCATTTCAATAGCTGTTTCTTTTGGCGTATCTTCATGTATAAGTAATACTGATGATTTCTTTTCTTTTAAGAAAAACACAAGCGTAATAATATCGAATGGATCTTTCAGACAAAGTGCAAATCTATTTCCTTCTGCTTTTTGAAATTGTTCCATTTCCGCATAAACTTGTAATCTCAATTCAAAATCACTTTTGCTATACTCTTGTTTATTAACGATTAGCATAATTTCCCCCTGTAACAACTGATTTTTGTTTCATAAGTTGTCTTACTCTATACAATGGATTTGGAACTTCATGAACAAGCGATTCCACATCCATATATAATCGACGTTTCGTTAATTGTTCAGCATAGAATGTAGGTGCATATAATTGAATATTTTCAAATCTACCTTTCAAATGTGGATATATTCTTAAATGATTTTCAATTTCTTCAACAACCATTATCCAAAAACGTTCTTCTTTCAATCCATATTCATCCGCAAGTACGAACGCTAATTCTCCTAAATTAAACAGGAAAAGTGCATCTAATACCATCTCTTGCAAACATTCGATGCGATCCATTTCAAAGAAATCATTCATTTTTCCATTCGCATATGTTCTATGCATTTTAGTAAAGTCGGGACATTTATCAACTTCTTTCAAATATGGACGATAAAACTCAAGCCCTTCATGAAAATCCTTTAACGCAATACGAACAGGCACCCCTTCTTTATGGACTAGAATCATATTTTGTCCATGTGATTCCAGTGCGATGCCATGCTCTACAACAAGATGTATAACTGGTATTATCGCTTTTTGAATAAGTAATTGTAGCCAATCCTTCATTCCATATTTGTTCAACCATGCATCAATAATTGGTGTACCATCTTTCTCTTTAGCGTATAAACCATTAAAAGGAATTGCGTCCTCTTGTGCATCTAAATACTTGTGAACGCTTTCGCGCCAAATACATCCTAATGAACCATATATAGCTTTCTTATTTGTGTCATACGTTACACTGGAAAACTCCTTTAACAAGATTAAACGTGCTTCATCGCTTAAATAGGCGTCATTACTTACAACATCACTTAACCAATTTGATATTGCTGGTGCACTCACAACAGAATACGGTTTCAACGTACGGAGTGTTGAAGTGTTGAGTAAATTCATCGATAATTTAACGTACGGTTTCTTTGGATTCGTAATATTTCTTACCGTTCTCATTGACTGTTGTGCGCAATACTCATCCTCTGATGTTCCTAAATAAATAATAAATTTACCCTGTATATGATCCGCATAATTTGAAATGATGAAATTCTCCCACTGCCAAGGATGAACAGGTATAAACACGTACTGTTTTGGATTACATCCCCGATTACAAATTCGCTCCATAAACTCTTCTAACTTACGCTCACCAATCTCCTCTATTAAAATTTCGTCATAAATTACTTCATTCTCATACCCTACACTGGAGTATTTTTTATGCGCTGCAATCCATATGAGTTTTATTGGCTGCATAAATTCATATCCATATTGAAAATTGTCACGATACTGAAATCCAATACGAGCTTTATAACTAGGGTGATATGGATGGCCGTCTATTAAATGGCTTTCAAACTCATCGTAAGATTTTTGATTGTATTCTTTCTTATTATTTCTTTCATATTGTGCAATCGTGTCTTTAAATATTGTTTGTTCTAATTCGTGCATAAAAGAATCTAATTTGGCTTGTTCTACACTAGCAACTCGAAAAACTTCTTCTAGAAATTGCGAGACAGATTGTATTTCTTGCTGTTCATCTTGGACTCTTACTATTAATGAGTCTAAAGAAATACGTCCAAATGTCATCCGTTCCCTGCCATAGCATTTGTACGTGACACTTTTGTCTTCTTCATCAAGTCCTTGTATTATAAAAAGAATTTGTTCTTCTTTTTCTATGCGAACCGGTGTAATAATCCCCTCATAAATTAACGATTCTACTAATTGACGTAGCACTCTTCTTCGTACTGAAATGTAATCTTCTGATTCGAGCGCCTTCAATACTTTCGTATGATACATGTCCACTCTCATAAAACCCTCCACCTTATGACAAAATACCATTATTTGTATTACGTGAAATTTTAACGCTATTTATGAACGAACAGCCACTTCTCTAACGAGCGGATTATGTACTTGCACATAAATTGCTTGCTCTAATGGATTACTTAACTCATCGACATCGAAAAATCTCGTTAGTAAATTTGCTTTACACGCTAACTTATCTTCGTCCAATAATTCTCTTAAAAATGTTGAAGGTTCCCGGTTATACGGAAGGAATGATTCAAGTACAGACCTTAATTCCGAGAGAAGAATTTCCTCCTTAATTAATCCTGCTGTGCCAAAACCATTAATGAGGCCAAACATATGATTGAAAATTAAGTAGTAACGAAATCTCTCATCCACAATATAGTCGTCATATAAATTTCCAGTACGTTCTCCAATACCAGCTAATTCATTATTAAGCATCTCTTTCATTGAATTACAGAAATAAAATCCTTGATTATCACGGAAATAATATTTGACCGGATAACCATCTTTTAGCTGAACAACGCTATTTTGCTGATGAGCTTCTAATGCAACACCATACTGTAAATACATCCATACCATTGGCTTTAAAGAAATATTCATATATCTTCTAAACCACTCTAAGCTTACTTCTTCACAGCTTTTACTTTCTAAATCTGCTAGGCGATGAATAATATTCGATAACCGCGTACGCTCCCCAGGTATAGCATCTTGAACTAGCCCAGCAATTAATGTTGCGTCGTTTGCATGTTCACTATAAAAAGGGTTCTCGCGAATAATCACTTCAAATCCAGATTCTTGTGTTCCATAATTTAATGTAATATAGGCTGGATCACAAATAAAATCAAAGCCTGGAAATCTTTCTCGTACTTCACCAATAGCCGTATTTAACATTTCCTTCCCTTCAAGACCACTCTCAAGTTCTTTCAGTTTATTAATACGCATTGAATTCGTTACTTTCACCGGAAATGAAAACTTAAGCATATACTTCGAATCGGGATGATACAGCGTCCTTAGTGATGATGTTGCCATAAAATACTTACCTACAGGTCCAATATACTCAAGCAATTCTTGAACTATCCAATCCTGTACGTAAGCTTGATGCAAGAGCCATTCTGCCTGAAGCGGATGAATTGGAATTAATGCATATTGATCTTCCTTACAGTACTTCGCTATAAATTCCTTACTAACCATCTCATCATTACTTAATTCTTCTTTTATAATCGTTGTTGTAGAAGCTGATAATAATGATTTTTCATTTACTATACTTTTATGTGCCCGAAAATAATGAAGCTGGCATTCTCCTTTTAATTCTGGAGAATACATTTCACTTTTCCAATCCAATATCCCCTGTCTACTCTTTGGTGTAGGATGAGTTAAATGCCCAAATAATAAAGACTGCTCCGCTTCTATAAAAGTTGTATGGAAACCGTATAATGCGGATGTATCTTCTATTCTCTCTTTTATAAATTCCTCAATATTTTGACAACTACGAATGACTCGAAGCATAAGTTCCGCAGGATTCGTTCCTTCTCCGTAGTTGATAGACATCTCTTTTATTAAAAATGTAATAACTGTAACGTAATCTGCTTTAATAACAGAATTACTATCTCCAATTTGATAATAAAATTTTTCTCCAAACAAATGGCGATCTGTTGATGATTTATATATAACTTCTCCATACAAAGTAACGTTCTGTGCCGATAGCCGACAACATAAATATGTGGGGACTGTATCTCTATTCAACGTATTACTGAAGATACTCTTCATTCTTTCATCCTCTGTAATCCATTCTCCACTCCCTGTTTCTCTTAAATAACAGTTTAAAAAGCTTTGTAATGTTGCATGTTCTGCGATTTGTTTCGCATGCTGCATGTTGGTCCTCCTCTTTATATTAAAGCTATCGAAATTTTATATAATAAACGATAATTGAATGTCGTTATCAATTATGATTCTAATTGATAATGATATTCAATTCAAGAGTATATTTCAGAATTTTTTTATCAAATAAAATTTTTCTTTTTTTCTTTCTTTTCTTTAATCTAGTTAAAAGTACACTAGAAAAATTCTTGTTTTCAAACTAATTACCTACTTTTATTAATCCATTTTTTGATGGATTAATAAAAAGGTACACCAAATGAGGTATACCTTTCCCTATGATATGTTTACATAATACTATTATATGCATCAATCTATATAGCTGTTTGTTTTTGTAACAAATTCAAATCTCTCCAACAATACGCTGTTTCTTCTACCTTTACTCTCTCTAAAAATTTCGTATCAATTTTTTCAGGGTTGAATTTTTCATAAAACTTTTTAGAAGGATTATTCGTAACGACCCAAACTAAAAGAGATTGCATATCATTCTTTACACATTCTGATAGTAACGCTTGAAATAACTTTTGGCCTATTTTCAATCCTTGATACTGTTGTAAAAGATAGATTGCATATAATTCCCCATCACAATTATATGCACCGCTTCTTTCAACTCCCCCATCAATAAATCCGACTATCGTTCCATTTAACGTCTCTGCTACAAATCTATATTGGCATGTATCTTCTTGTTGAAAAATGTTTTCCCATTGTTTTTCTCGTTGCTCATATGTTATATTTTCTAAAAATTCGTCAGCAAATATACCTTTATACGTTGTTTTCCAGCTATCAACATGCACCTTTGCTATACCTCGTATATCATCTTTTATAGCTCTTCTAATATGTATTTCCATCATTTCTCCCCCTTGTTATTCATCATTATATCAATTTATTTCCTTAAAAATCCAAATAAAAAAAGAGCGAATGCACTTCACTCTTTTTTATCATAATTATCTACTTTCCACTTCCACTGAAACAACACGATCAATCTCTTTCAGGGAGCTATATAACTCTGTTGTATATAAATCTTCTGGAGCTAAAATAACCATTTCCAATTGCTGAAATGCTCCACTATCTATATCTTTAATTTTCACTCGTTTCACATGCATACCTAAATTTTTAATTTGCTTAAATATACCATCTAACTCATGATGCTCTTTTACAGTAATTTTTATAGATAAATCCTTTTGTCGTAATGAATACGGACCTGCAATTTTCACAAGTTGTGGAAGTACGTTAATTGCTAAAATAATTAAAATCATAGCAACCGTCGCTTGTAAATAAAAGCCTGCCCCAATTGCTATACCTAAAGCTGAAGCAGCCCACACCATAGAAGCTGTCGTTAATCCAGAAATAACATCATTACTTCTTCGTAAAATAACACCTGCCCCAAGAAAACCAATCCCACTCACAATTTGAGCAGCTAGACGCATTGGATCCATATTTGTATGCCCTGGAACAGAATATACATGTACGGCTTCAATTGAAACCATCGTAATTAAACAACTTGCTACAGAAATAACCATACTTGTTTTCACACCAAGCGGTTTATTCTTTAGCTGCCTATCTATCCCGATGAATAATCCTAAAAAGAGTGCTAAACCTAATTTGAGTAAAAATTCATATGACATATTTCCATTCTCCTTACTTTACAATATTTCCCTTGGAATAATTCACTATAACTCTTTTATGATATCAATTCCAGTCTTTTCTATTCATTCAACATAAAAAACCGAAAAAACATTTGTAACGATGTTTCTCCGGCTTTTTATTATGCTTAAGATTCTTCTTTATTTCTGATCTTTAATCTTAATCTCTGCATCTTTGTAGAATGCTAATTTACTGTCATTATACTCTTTTGTAAATTTGTTAAACTGCTCTTTCGATTTTTGTGCTTCCACATTTAATTCATTAACAGTTTTAACTTTTTCACCGATTTCTTTTAATTTCGTTTCTTTTACTTTTAATTTTTCATACAGTTCTTTTTCAGTCGCTAATACTTTCGTGTAATTTTCATTCATCTTTTTGAATGCATCATAACGATTTTTATACGACTCTTCTACTGCTTTTGCTTGTTTTTGTAACTTCTTATCTTCAATTTTCTCTATATTACTTTGAACAGATTTCGTTTCCTTCTGTGCTTTTTCTAGCATTTCTTTTTCACTTTTCAATACTTTTTCACGGTCATCTACATTTGCAGTAGCTTGCTCTATTTTCTTCACAACTGCTTCATTATGATCTTTACCTTCTTGCAAAATTTGAGCATATAATTCTTGCCCTTGTTTCTCTAACTGCTCTAATTTTTTTGCTTCATCCACTAAAGATTTTTCTTGTGTTGCTGCTGTTTCAAAAGCTGTATATAGATTTTCTTCTGGCTTTTCACCGAAACAACCTGTTAAAAGCCCTACTGATAATGCTCCAACTACTGCTACTTTTCCATACTTCAACGTTCATTCCTCCATTACATACGGTTATCATGCCAGAAGTTCACTGGAAAGTGACTCTCTTCATGATAAGCTTCAAACTCATAACCCTTTTCTTTTAGCCCCTTTAAAATTGCTGGCACAGCAGCAACTGATTGCGGGTGAATATCATGCATTAAAATTACTTCTTGTGGTTTTGTTGCGTTTGTTAAGACATTTTGAGCAATTTGTGCTGCAGCTGCATCAACTGGCATTTTATTGTATTTCCAATCTAATGAATCAATTGTCCAATCCCATACTTTAAATCCGCCTTCTACCACTTTATTTCGAAGACCTTCATTCAATCCAGGCATCGAACCATATGGAGGACGTGTTAATTTAGGTGATTTCCCAATAATATTAGCGATTAAACCTTGATCTTCTTTCATTTCATTTACATACTCGCCATTTTTATATAACTTTGCGAAATTATGTGTCATACTATGCATGCCTACATAATGACCCTCAGCATTTTCACGTTTCACTAAATCAGGAAATTCTTTTACATTCGCTCCAATTAAAAAGAACGTCGCCTTCGCATCATGTTGTTTTAGCGTATTTAATAATTCAGCCGTATATTTCCCTGGCCCATCGTCAAATGTAAGATAAGCAACTTTTCTTTCTTTTCCATTAAAACGACTTGGTGCCGTTTTATTCATTTCAACTTTCGGCTGTTCACTTGCAAGCTGCACTACATTTTCTTGTTTTGCAACAGCTTTTGCTGGTGAAGTAATTGATTGGAACATGTAATACCCAATAGCTACTGCGGCAATCGCTATTAAAACGACTACTATTTGTTTAATTTTTAAAGCTTTTTCCATTCTATCGAATTCCTCTCCCTATTAATCTTATATATAAATCGCCCAATATAATTATACATCTATTTATTTTTATTTCACCATGTAAACAGATTTTTTTGTATTATACTGGGAGTTTTATCAAAAGTATTGTTCCATGTGCTTATAAGACTCAACGTATCTCCATGAAGATCCACCATTTTTTGACGATAGCTAAACCATATTTTCACCTATTACATAATTATTAATCTGGCAAAATAGCTGGTCAATATATGATAAATGATCTTTCGCAATTACTATCTCTTCATCTTTCACCTTAATCGCTTCAATGTGTATGAATATGTAATTGCATTTTGAACAGTCTTTCTTTAACCTGTTTCAATTTCCACCAATTCAATTGTTCTATAAATAGTGATAAATTGAATTTCCTTTCCTTCAACTTTAGGAGCTAATTTCCAAATAGTCCCCTCTAGTATATCGTATAATTACACCTTTTGTTTATATAAATTAAAATGATTTTAGTATAATTTTTCTAGAACAAAAAAACGTTATTAAAAAGTTGCTAATCCACTTCAAAAAAAAGATTGGCAAAAGCCAATCTTTTTTTATTATTCGTTTCGAACTGATTTTGGCGTTACACCTAAATGATCATTTAATTTTTTTGAAATATCTTTTATATTTTTTTCATTTGGAATGTAATAATAAATACCACCGATACGTTTATCTGTACCTTCTATTTGCATTTTTTCCATTTCCAAATTAGTTCCTGCCATATTTTTTGTAATGGCAAGCATATCGTCAAATGTTAAGTTCGTTTTCATGTTTTTATCAACCGCATCTAGTAAAGAGCCCATTTTGCTAATTGATTGAACAGACATCGCTTTTTTGGCAATTGCTTCTATTACAAGTTGCTGTCTCTGTCCACGCATTGCGTCACTATCAATTTTACGCGTTCTTGCAAGTGCAAGTGCTTGTTCTCCATTTAAATGTTGGTAACCTTTTTCTAAATGGATCATACCAGCTTGGTCTTTACTATCTTGTTCAGTGAAAGTAACTGGTACATCAATATCAATACCACCAATTGAATCGACAATTTGTACGAATGATTCAAAGTTAAACTTCACATAATAATCAACAGGGACATTTAAAAATCTTTCCACTGTATCGCGTGTGCTTTCTACGCCACCAAATACGTGAGCATGAGTAATTTTATCTAATTTTTTTCTAGTTGGAATATAAACACGTGAATCACGTGGAATACTTACTAGCTTAACAGACTTATCATCTTTATTAATTGTTGCTAATAAAAGTGCATCTGTTCGAACTGCTTCGCCATATTGGCTTTTTCTCATTTCACTTCCATCTACACCCATGATTAATATTGAAATATTATCCTTTAAAGGTTCAACTTCTTTATCACGCTTTGATGACTTTTCAATTTTTGCATATGCATCATTTACAACTGCTTTTGCTTTATTATATATAAACGAACCATATCCTACTCCTCCAAAAATAAGTAGGAAAAATGGAATTAATATGAACCATTTTATTGACTTTCTTTTAGAACGCTTTTTATTACTTCTCGTATTTTGTTCTAATTCAGAGCTCATACCCATTCGCCTCTCTTTCTCTTTACCAAGTATAATGTAAGTCTATTTATCTTCATATTGAATTTCCTTTCACTAACCTTACAATTTTGTAAGGTTACTACTTAAACCCAATACGTATTCCATTTCACATTATACTCTCGTACTTATTTTTGGCAAGTCACTATTTACCAATTTCAAAAATTTAGCACTTCGCAACATATGAATTTACAAATTTATTAACTCTTTCATTTTAAATTAGGATGTCTTTTTCTTAACAAACGATATGAATAAAGAATCCAGCTAATTATAAAATCTCTATGAATACAGTATATTTGACGTTATTATTTCTCAAACGGCGTATACACGCTTTTCTTCCCCTGATTATCAATGTAAGCCGACTTTGCTTTTATTTTCGTTTTTTCTACTTCCATGTCTTCATTTGAGAAGTTCACAATGATTTTAATATCTTTTCCATAAGAAACAGATTGTACTAGCTTATCTTCTGACAAATACGCAAAATTCGTCATCTCTTCTTTTACTGCTTTTTCATGAACTTCATTCCAAACTTTTAGATGCTCTGTAATTTCTTTTTTATGCTTATTCCACTCTACTTCATCTAAATGGTACAACGGAGGAACATTATACAATAATTCAGACAGCATTCGATTTCCAACTTCATCTTTTACCTTTAAACTTCCCCATTCCCAATGATGCGTTGTAATAACGGAATCATTGTATACTAATTTATATAATGGTACCGAATATACTGGGTTTAAATATACTTGTTTATATTCTTCTTTCAATGGTACTTGTTTTGCATATTTTTCAGGCACATTTTGATTTGGTGACCAATATCCACCGACATAATACGGACTTGTTTTATTTTTCCGCATATCTTCATCGTCCCATTTAATAACAGGTGTTTCAATTCCATGTGCAAATGCAATCGTACCACTAGCAAAATCATTTCCGCCTTCAGAACCAACGACCATACCCTTTTCTTGCGCAATGTAGTCCATTCGTTTTAAACGTGCTTTTAAATCTTGCTCTTGCGTCGTTATATGTTTCGCTGAATAGTCATCGTAAATTTCACCTGTCGCATCACAATCAATAAACCATGAATTATATTTAGGACCATTTTGTAATATATCATTCATGCGTTCCTTTACACTAGGCAGCGATAAAGTCGGATTTAACTTGCGACCTCTTCCTAAAAAGCCTTGCACCTTTTCTCCGTTTTTCTTCGTTACAGTAGCCTCTTCATATAATGACGGGTCATTAAAGGATGCTGTGTTCCAATTTTTATCACTTTTTTCGTGAATGGAATGATAAGAATCATACGGACCAACTAAATACCCCATTTCCTTAGCTTTTGTCACGAAATTAGGTTGCATAAATCCTTGTTCCCAGTTCGGCAGACCAATCCACGCTTTTTCTATTCCTGCCTCTTTCATTTCCTTTAGTATATCCGTTCCATCTGCATTACCCCATTTACTTACCTCTTCAACCGCATCACCAAGTAGCGACTTTAATGAATGCTTATTTAAGCTATACAATTCTGTATTCGTTAAGTGACCTACACCTTTCTTTAATAGCACACTAGCTTCCTGATCAACGTTTTGAAAAATATCCTCTTTATAAAATTCCTTCATAGATAATACTTCGTTTATATAACGTAAAATAACATTTTTTTGATACTTATCAATGAAATCTTGTTTACTTACTTGATCTAATACATTCAGTTCCCCAGGCTCTGAACTGTTCTTTTGAATAAGTTCTTTTATATGGCTAAACAGCGGGCTATTTATTTGCTCTCTTAGTTTTGGCCAATTTATATTACTTTCTGATAAACCATTTTGATTCCAAAAATAAAAATGCGCCGCTCCATATAACTTTTCGATTTCTTTATTTTTTCTAGCCTTTTCTTGTAATGTTTTAAATTCACCTTTTCGAACAATATCATCCTTATACAGTTTAGCAATGCTTACCGCATCATTATTTGTCACATATAATTGAAATCCATATGTTTTATTTTTATTTATGCTCGGAAATTCATGTGTAAAATCAAATCCTATTTTCGGATCCGAATGAAATTTCAATTCATTATTAAACATATTGTTTGCAATATATACAATTGAATATTTCGAACCATTTAATGCGAAAAACTTCATAGAAAATGATTCAGCAAATGAATATGCATCATCCTTTAAAAACTTCTTCCAATTCTCATCATTGCTCGGAATTTGCTTACCCTCCCATAACGGAAGTGTATAATTTTCAGCTTCTACTTTCGGCCATGTAAAACTTTCTGCACCAGTCGATTCCACTTCAATGTTTAAGTGGTCTTTTTTCTTTTCTAATTTTATTTTTACTTTTTGATCTGGATATTCCCACGATGTACGATCCTTTTCTTTTTTTACATTCGATACCTTCATTTTCGGTAGGGGTTGTGATGCCTGTTCCTTTACACCCTCATGTTCTACAGTTACTGTGAATGTTTCTGGATTTACATCATAAGTAAAATCTTTATACGTCGCTTTCTTTATTTTAGACTCTTGTACAGCATTACTACCTTTTACGTCACAACCGACTAAAGTCGAAAATGGCATAGTTGTTAGAAGACATATCGCTATCATTTTTTTCATCCTCTGCACCTCCACCAATGAATATACAGGTGGTTTGTTACAGAAATGTGGCAAAAAATAATAGAGCTAGCATTTTGCTAGCTCTATTTGGAGTATTAAAAGTTGATATGAACAACTATAATTCGCTTAGAAGATATGTAATACAGTAACTGCATTTTTTCTCAACAATTATGAAACTAAACAAATCAAAATTTTAACAAGCATTCTTTAACTGAAAAAATAAGTGTATACAATGTATCCTAAAAGTAGTACTAAAATGATTATCCCTGTACCTTTCCAATTCATACCACCTGCTATATCAACTGAACTACCTGTTTCCGCTCTATTGAGTCCGTCATGTAAAGAACCCGTAGGATTACTTTTTAATTCACTTTGTCTCATACGCTCTCTTTTTTCTTCTGGTGACTCTTTATTCATTTAATCACCTCCAAAATGAATGCACTCTTTACTTACATTATTCAAAATCAACATTTGTTTTATATTTTTTTCCGAAAAAACCCAATTTAAAATAGGTTTGCAACGTAAAGAAAGCTAGCCATGCCAGCTTTCTTTATAATCCAATATGCTCTTCCTTATTTACAATAATACCTTTATGGTCGATTTCAAGCTCACATACTTTCATATCTGTAAATACTCTCGCTAATTGCTCAGCGATTTCTTGACGTTTCTCATATGGCGTTAATATAAAAATAGATGGTCCCGCACCGCTAAGTGCTGTGCCGTACGCACCAAATTCTTTTGCGCATTTACGAATAGATGGTAATAACGGTACGAGTTCTAAACGATATGGCTCGTGAAAATGGTCTCTCTCCATCATTTCACCTACAACTTCCCACCGCTTTTGACATAATGCAGCTACTAATACGTTACTTATCGCACTAGCTTTAACTGCCTCATGAAACGGAAACATCTTTGGTAATACAGATCGACTTTCATCTGTATTTAATTCTTCATTCGGAATAAGAGAAATTACCCCTAATTCCTTGCTCTCAATTCTTACGACGGAAATATCCTTTCCATCAAGTGCTCCGATTACAGTTCCACCTAATATAGAAGCAGCAACATTATCAGGATGTCCTTCAAAATTTGTAGCAATTTGAACTTTTTGATCAGCAGTTAAGTTCAAATCACCTAGTTGATTCGCAAGCTCTATCCCAGCTACAATCGCTGATGCACTACTTCCTAGCCCTCTCGTTAATGGGATATTGCTAGTAACTTCTATTATATGGGGTGATATAGAAGGACATACTTTACATGCCGTGCTAACGATTAAATTTTTATCGTCTGTCGGAATTGATTCTTCAAAGGAATGGATTACTTGCCATTTATCAGCTTTTTCTTTAACCACCACATCTAAATACAATGACAAAGCTATTCCAACTGAATCAAATCCAGGACCAACATTCGCCGTACTAGCAGGGACACGAACGCTAAATGGTATCACGACATAATCACCCCTTTAATATGATCTTTAATTTGTTCTATATCATTTGACACACTTGCGATGTCTAGTTGATTTGAAGAAATAGCGATATCAGGATCCTTCAAACCATTTCCAGTTAATACTGCAACAACTGTTTCTCCCTTTTTGATTTTTCCAGATTCAACATGTTTAATTACGCCGGCTAATGAAGCATTTGATCCCGGTTCAGCGAAAACTCCTTCAGTTTTTGCCAATAACCTATACGCATGTAAAATTTCTTCATCTGATACCATATCTATTTCACCGTGAGACTGCTCAGCAGCCTCTACTGCGTATGACCAACTTGCCGGGTTACCGATTCGAATCGCTGTTGCAATTGTTTCAGGCTCTTCAATTACATGCCCTTTTACAATTGCAGCTGCTCCTTCCGCTTCAAAGCCATGAATTCTTGGCTTCTTATAACCTTTTTCTTTCTCATATTCACAGAAACCTTTCCAATATGCTGTAATATTTCCTGCGTTCCCAACAGGGATAGCTAGAACATCTGGTGCATTTTGCAATTGGTCACAAATTTCAAATGCTGCCGTTTTTTGCCCCTCAATTCGATAAGGATTTACTGAGTTTACTAACGTAATCGGCTCTTCTGCAGCAATATTTCTTACAGCCTTAAGTGCATCATCGAAATTCCCTTCTATTGAAATAATTTCAGCTCCATAAGCGACCGCTTGCGCTAATTTCCCATGTGCAATCTTTCCTTCAGGTATGACGATTATACATTTCATCCCAAGACGTGCCGCATATGCTGCAGCTGATGCTGATGTATTACCTGTTGATGCACAAATGATTGCTTCTGAACCTTCTTCTTTCGCCTTAGCAACTGCCATCACCATACCACGATCTTTAAAAGAACCTGTCGGATTCGCTCCTTCGTACTTACCATATAGCTGAACCCCTAATTGCTTTGATATATTTAATAACGGAATAAGAGGTGTGTTTCCTTCCATTAAGCTCACATCAGGTGTTTTTTCATTCACCGGTAAATAAGAAGCATACTGTTTTAATAGTCCTTTATACATATTGTTTTTCCTCCTCAATAATGTAGTAACTGTTTATTTCACTTGCGACAGCTTCTATCGCTCCTAAAACTCGTTCGAATTGATACTTGGAAGTTCGATGTGTCACAACAACAACTTCTGCCAGTTCACGGTTTAAAGGTAATTGAATAACTTCTTTTAAACTTACAGAGTAATTAACGAAACATTCTGTTATTTTTTGCAACATCCCAGGCTCATCTCGTAATGAAATACGCAAGAAATATTTCGAAACTACTTCTTCATCACCTTGTAATTCATAAGGAACTGGTTCTTTTAATGCACTTTTATTTTTCGGAACTTGATTCATATTTTTAACGATGGAAATAATATCACTTACTACGGCAGAACCAGTTGGCAACTTTCCAGCTCCAGGTCCGTAAAACATTACTTCTCCTACCGCTTGACCATGAACATATACTGCATTAAATTCATTATTTACATTCGATAATGGATGCCGTCTCGGTAAAAGCGTCGGTTCTACACTTAAATGAATGGCTGGCCCTTGTTTTTCTGCCTTACCAATTAACTTCATAGTAAATCCTAACTTTTCAGCCATTTGTAAATCTTCTTTTTCGACCTTTCGAATCCCTCTTACTTGCACATCATCTAATGAAACATTCATCGAAAAACCTAAGTTTGCAAGAATTGCTACCTTTCTCGCCGCATCTAGTCCATCTACATCTGCTGTCGGATCCGATTCTGCAAAACCTAATTTTTGCGCTTCCTGTAAAGCCTCTTCATAAGACCACCCATTTTGACTCATTTTTGTTAACATATAATTTGTTGTACCATTTACAATTCCCATTATTTTTTCAATTTGATCTGATGCTAGCCCGTCAGTTAATCCTCTTAACACTGGAATACCACCCGCTACACTTGCTTCATAACATAGATCACAATCATTTTCGTTCGCTAATTTGAGAAGCTCTGCACCGTATACAGCCATTAAATCTTTATTTGCTGTTACGACATGTTTCTTATTTCGTAAAGCCTTAACAATATGCTGTTTTGCTTCTTCAATTCCACCCATTACCTCTACTACAATATCAATATTCGAATCATTTAGAACTTCATCTACATGGCTTGTTACTGCAATTTCATCAATACAAACATCGCGTTCTTTTTCTAAATCACGTACAACGACTGTTTTCGCTTTCACTTCGTATCCTGTATCAAGAGCGATTTTTTTATAATGTTCTTTCAAAATATGAACAACACCACTTCCGACCGTACCTAAACCTAATACCCCAACATTTATAACGTTATTCATCTTCTAATCTCCTCCTACAATTTTATTATTTATCTCTATCAATCACCTTGCTCTGCTTTTTAATTATGCAGGTGGTGGTTATTTCCATACGTATAAATAGTTTCATGTTACCGCACCTCCCTTCAAAGTAATAAAAAACACACTCATCCCTAGGAAAGGGACGAATGTGTTTTCGTGGTTCCACCCTTGTTCCAACCTAGGCGTATTTCTCCCTAGATTGCTCAAGTTCAGNAAAAAACACACTCATCCCTAGGAAAGGGACGAATGTGTTTTCGTGGTTCCACCCTTGTTCCAACCTAGGCGTATTTCTCCCTAGATTGCTCAAGTTCAGATAACGGCTGATTCCGTCAATAATTACTAGATTACTCGTTCACTATTGAAGTTCAAAGGTGGTAAAATCATTTCTCGTGTTAGGAAGCTCACACCCTTGGCTTCCCTCTCTGTAAACCGTAAAAATGATTCCNNNNACTCGTTCACTATTGAAGTTCAAAGGTGGTAAAATCATTTCTCGTGTTAGGAAGCTCACACCCTTGGCTTCCCTCTCTGTAAACCGTAAAAATGATTCCGTGTCCTTATCGTTACTTTTTCGTTCATGTTTATTTGTTAACTCATTATACTCGCATAAAAAGCAAAATCAACAATATTTTTCAATTATTTTAAATTTTCGGTCTCAAAAACTATAAAAAAACACACTCATCCCTAGGAAAGGGACGAATGTGTTTTCGTGGTTCCACCCTTGTTCCAACCTAGGCGTATTTCTCCCTAGATTGCTCAAGTTCAGACTCGTTCACTATTGAAGTTCAAAGGTGGTAAAATCATTTCTCGTGTTAGGAAGCTCACACCCTTGGCTTCCCTCTCTGTAAACCGTAAAAATGATTCCATGTCCTTATCGTTACTTTTTCGTTCATGTCTATTTGTTAACTTATTATAGTTATCAACTTTTTAAAAAGCAAGCCTATTTTTACTAACTATTTTCAAGAACTTTTTTTATTATATTTTACAATAGCATTATGCAACTGCCACTCAATTTATCTATTTTGTTATTTCTCCAGTTTGTAAATCAACGGTTCGTATATAAATTCCCCATTCTAAAACCCGTACATATCCGCTCCACAAAACTATATCAATAAAATTTTTAATACAATCTTTTTGTATAACTTTCTTCTAAAGAACGTGCAACATCTTCTTCTGAAGTATTCACTTTCGCATGCTCCAGTAACATTTTTGCTGCTGAAGGTAACTCTTTTTTATTTAACCAAGATTCTGGATCCCACATCTTAGAACGAATAAAAGCTTTTGCACAATGAATATAACACTCTTCTATTTCAACAACAATTCCAAGCAATGGATTACGTCCATTCGCCTGCATTTCTTTCAAAACTTCTTCGTCGTTTGTAATATACGCTCGGCCATTTATTCTGAGTGTCTCCCCAAGACCTGGAATAAAAAAGATTAATCCTATACTTGGATTGGAAATAATATTCAAAATGGAGTCTATACGGCGGTTTCCTGGTCTTTCCGGAATAATAATTTTACTATTATTTAATATGTAAACAAATCCAGGTGCGTCTCCTCTCGGCGAGGCGTCACACTCCCCCAACTTATTTGCAGTAGATAATACTAGAAAAGGAGATTTAGAAAGAAAATCTATGCAATGGTGGTCTAATGATGAAATAACTTTTTTCAATGCTCGCTCACTTGGTTGCCCCAATATTTTCCGTAACTCTTCCTCTGTTGAAATAATCGATTTTATTTCCATACGCTCTATCTCCACTTATAACCACTCCTTTTTCTTTATTTTCCCAAAATTAAATACAAATATTGTATAATAAAATTTGAGGAAAGGGGAATTAAAATGACAGAGTGGTTAACAATATTTGATCCTGAAAGAAATACACTTGGGAAGAAATTACGTGACGAAGTGCATCGTGACGGTGATTGGCACGAAACATTTCATTGTTGGTTTGTAGAAAAAGATAATGAAGATATGTTCTTATATTTCCAATTACGCTCTAAAAATAAAAAAGAAGCTCCATGTATATGGGATATTACTTCAGCTGGACATATTATGCATGATGAAGATGTACAAATTGGTGGCCTTCGTGAAATCGAAGAAGAATTGGGGCTTTCCTTTCAAACTACTGATTTAATATACAAAGGCATCTTTAAAATAGATTATGAAATTTCAAATCTTACTGATCGTGAATTTTGTCATATGTATTTTCACAATGTCAACAATCCACTTCCATTCGCACCAGGTGAAGAAGTAGACGATGTGATGAAAGTACATACAACTCCTTTTCTACAACTATTAAAAGGAGAGATTTCATCTTTAACGACGATTTCAGTCCTAAACAATAAACCGATTACGATAACATTTGAAGATATTTATCCGTATGATCTTGCATACTATGAATTTGTTGTTGAACAAGGAAAAGAACTACTAAAAAATAATAGTTTGTAAATATAATAGGACTCCTATCTATCGTTGACTGAGAGTCCTATTTTCCTTATCATCATTGTTCAATTGTCTTTAATCTCTTCTCTACTCGCCTAAATAAGTGAATGATTAACAATACCATGACCGCCATAATCACTGCTGTTGTATGTGGATATCTAAACAGTATACTAATAATACTTCCAATTAACATCATGATGAATCCGTTTTGCTTCATCACTTCTGCACTATACCTATTACCCGCATCCCATAATTCCTTATTTTTCATGGATCGTTTCGTACGATAACCATATGCTGCGTTAATATCCGTTGGTGGATTTTTTTGAAGGATAATTGCAGCAAGTATAAATATAACACCGATCAATATGCTTATTCCTACGTTTACTAATGCATAGATCAATTATACCCCCCCTAACTTACACCCTCATTATACGACACGACCCCTTTTTTTCCAATTTATAACGCATTCAATTTCTTTCTTTTGATGTCTGGAACATACTCGGAAGTGTTACAAAACGTGCCCCTTTCGTTTTTAACTGCGGAATGATTTTGTCTAGTGCATCTACAGATCCTTGTAGATGCCCACCCGGTGTTGAATGCTGAAGGATGACACTTCCTGGAAATGAATTCCCTAATACATTATTTGTAATCGTATCAGCGCTTACACCTTTCCAATCAACTGTATCAACACTCCACTGTACAATCATAAAATTTTGCTCTGTCGCCCACTTCAATTGATTTTCAAGTATTTCACCGTATGGCGGACGTATAAACTTTGGTGCATAACCAGCTAAACGATTTAATATTTCTTCTGTTTTTATAATTTGATTACGGTACTCATCCTCATTTACTTTCGCTAAATTTGGATGACTATACGTATGATTACCAATTACATGCCCTTCATTTGCAATACGCTTTACTACGTTCGGAAATTTTTCTGCGTTTTCACCAAG
This sequence comes from Bacillus sp. Root131, assembly GCF_001429475.1. Classification (NCBI taxonomy): domain Bacteria; kingdom Bacillati; phylum Bacillota; class Bacilli; order Caryophanales; family Bacillaceae; genus Bacillus; species Bacillus sp. Root131. The sequence goes on along the minus strand of NZ_LMJQ01000001.1, from coordinate 598,285 downwards.
TAAGAAAAAAGTAGCTTTTACATTATGTTGTTTTAACTTATCTAATATTTTTGGCGTGAATTCTGAATCTGGTCCATCATCAAATGTAAGAGCTACTTCCGCTTTATTATACGGTCCTGAAAATGCGTACGCATATTTTTCAACCCATGAAAATGGTGTCCACGATCCACGATCATCTACTTTCATTTGTACTTCATAGCTTTGAGGGATATATGCGTATGGCAATGCGCTTATATATTCTCCATAATAAAGTGAGTTATATGGCATATAAGCATACGAAACATCTCGTTCTAGTCCCCATTGATATGGAGCAAACATTTCTGGCGAATAAAAATAATACATGATAAAAAACCTCCCTAAATTTTCATATGTGATTCATCTGCACTTTGTTAGAGAAATTGTTATTCATAAACAAAAATAAGACTGTCCTTAATTAGGACAGTCTTACTGCTTTATATTATTAATAAATTGATGTACTATCTTTTGGCAAAGCTTTCACATGTTTTAAATAGTTCGTCACTTTATCATCATCTTGCGGATATTGATATTCATATGTGTTAGCAATTTCGTTCGCCACTTCTCTAAATAAATCACCCATAACAAAGAATGACTCCCATATATTTTCATATTCTGCATTAGAAAATGTCCTTTTAAATTGCTCCCACATATCTTCTTCAATATATTGCTCGAAATGCTTTCCAAACTTCCCTGTATTAACTGTAAAGTCTGTTTTCATACCAATATACCATTCTAGCATTACGATGAACATATCTCGCACTGGTCCTTCAAGCATTCCTTTTGCATAAGAAAGTTCCTCTCGCCATAACCCTTTTGCGATATTCGTACTACACCACCAAAATTCATTACAACAATCTAAAAACTCTTTTTCTGTAGGCTTTTTTACTAAGTAATCTTTATCACTTGCTGGTGGGAATTCTTCCAGACAATTATCTTTATCAAGAAGCAGTTTACTTAAACTATCTTGTCCAACGAACTTTTTTATTAACTCAACTGGAACTAGCGTTAAATCAATCCGATTCCCATCCATGAACTGCATTAAATACGGAAACTTTCCATCTTCATCTGGTTGAACTAACGACATTTCTTCTGGCATTTGTACTATCATTATTTCTCCAAATCTATGAACCCAATTATGATTAGACGTAAAAGATTGTATATCATTTACAACATACATAATATCATAGTCTTGAAAACAATCTCTTTTCACATTTGGATTTACACGCGATCCATTCATGATAACTGCTCGAATTCTTTCATCCTCTATTGCTGTATTTATAATTACGTCTAACATTTCTTTTTCAGTTCTCATCTACTCACAACCTCCAATTTTTTAATATATAATATAGTGCTATACTGGAGGGCCACGAGCTAATCTCGTTATACACGATACATGTTATAATTTTTCAAACATCTTTTTCATTCCACCTGTCTCCTTACATCATTCTTTTACGATTGCCATTACAAATCCATCGTATCCCTTACTTCCGACAGTTTGAAGCGCTGTAGCACTAACACGTGGCTCTGCAGCTATTAATTCATAGAAACGACGTATCCCTTGTACACGAGGATCGTTACTAGTATCATTAATAACTTCTCCTTCACGTACTACATTATCTCCAATAATTACGGTACCAGGGCGTGATAGTTTCAGTGCCCATTCAAAAATAAGTCGGATTATTTTGTTTATCAGCATCTATGAAAATAAAGTGAAACTTTAATCAGTGGGGGGTTCATCCCCACTGATTATTAGTTGAACCAATCGGGCATTAACGGGCAGTTGATCTCCCACCTAACTTCTTTGCTCCAGCCGACCTTTGGGGTGGGAGTCTTACTGCCCGTTAATGCGGGATAAAATCAAAAGGTTCATGCTTCTCATTTTCTATTTGTTGTAAAGAATCTAACGCTAATCCTGTTCGTATTTCAATTTTATCATTCAAATTAGCACGTTCAATATTGCTACGTGCAATTTCTGCATGTTTTTCATTTGCTTCCAATGTAACAACTTGGCCTCCAGATGGTAAGCCCCTTGCAATCCATATCGTGCTATATCCGCCTGGAGTACCAATTTCCAAAATGTTTCGAGCTCCTTGAATTTGTACTAATAGTTGTAAAAACTTCCCTTGCGTTGGCGATACATCATGTGCCGGTAAATTAGCTGCAGCATTCGCTTGAAGGACCCTTTCTAATGTAGAATCTTTCGGTATTAATACATCACTCATATATTGATCAACAGCCGTCCATTTCTCAATTGTACTCATGTAAATACCATCCCTTTCAATTTCCCAACGCTTTCTACCATTCACTTTTAATTATACCGAAAATTCTGTCTCAAATACAAAAAATAAAGAAGGGACATCTCCCCCTTACAGAATAGATATCCCTTCTTTTAAAGTTAAATTTAATTCCTATGGATTAGTAGACCAAAGCCCAGCAGATTTAATAAATGTACGTTTATTTAATTTTAGCTGCGCTACGATAAATTCTGCAATATCTTCTGCTTGCATTACTTTATCAGGGTTTCCATCAGTTAATCCTAAATCTACAGCCATATCAGTTGCTACTGTACTTGGTGTTAAAGCTGTTACACGAATGTTATGCTTACGAACTTCCATCGCTAACGATTCAGTTAAACCAAGAACACCAAATTTAGAAGCACTATATGCACTTGTTACAGGTGCACCTTTTTGTCCTGCTGTAGATGAAATGTTAATGATATCACCAGATTGTTGTTCAATCATGCTCGGTAAAGCAGCACGAGTTGCATAGTATACACCCATTAAGTTTACTTGAATGATTTTTTCCCAATCAGCAACGTCTAGTTCTAAAAACTTACCAAACTTAGAAATACCAGCGTTATTAATTAAAATATCGATAGATCCTAAACCATTTTTTAACGTTTCAATCGCAGTAGTCACTTCTTCGTATGAAGAAACATCAGCAGTTGCAATAACAGCTTTTACGCCTTCTGCTTCTACTTCTTTCGCTACAGCTTTTAAGTTTTCTTCTGAACGAGCTAATAGGCCTACATTTACGCCTTCTTTCGCTAATGCAATTGCGACAGCGCGACCAATCCCTCTACCTGCTCCTGTAATTAAAGCATTTTTGCCTTGTAATAATTCTGCCAAGTATAACACTCCTTAATCATCTCAGTTATGTATTATATTAAAATTGTATCTATGTTTATGTAAAAAGGCAATGATGCACTTTCATGTGCGTAGGTTACTTGTAGGTAACTATAGAAAATTACTATGCATTCATTGCACGTATTTATCATTATTCATGCAAAATAAAGACACCCTCCTCATAAAAGAGTGTCTGCGTATGAAATAAAAAATGGTTCTTTATCACTACACTATTTTTCTTCATAATTAGGAATACGCACAATAAATTCAGTACCTTTTCCTTCCTCACTCTCCACTTTTATCTCTCCTTGATGAAGATCGAGTACTTTCTTTACAATAGCTAAACCTAAGCCACTTCCTCCAGAGGCACGATTTCGTGAAGAATCCGCTTTATAAAAACGCTCAAAAATATGTTGTTTCTGTTCTTCTGATATACCAATTCCTGAATCACAGATACGCACTTCCACTACTGTCTCATGTTCCTTTAATTGAATAGTAATTGTACCACCGCTTGGAGTGAATTTAATGCTATTATGAATTAAATTAATCCACACTTGACTCATACTTTCTTGGTCTGCAGTTACATGGACTTTCTCTAAATCAAGATCTAATTCAATTTCTTTTTCAGCCCAGAGTGGTTCACTATTTAACACAATTTGCTTTAACTGTTGATCTAATCGATAGCTCACTCTCTCTGGTGTATACTCTTCGGATTCTAAAAGAGTTAGCTTTAGTAAATTTTGACTTAGTTTAGATAATCTCGTTGTTTCAGTTTCAATAATTGTAAGATAATGCTTTCTTTTTTCCTCAGAAAGATTATCGTCTTGTAGTGCTCTAGCAAATCCTTTTATAGAAGTTAATGGTGACTGTATTTCATGAGAAACATTTGATACAAATTCTTGTCTCATTTTCTCCATCGTATTCAGTTCATCTGTCATATCATTTATACTTTTTACGAGCACGCCAATTTCTCCATCATACTTTTCTTCATTTCGTATTTTTACGGAGAAGTCTCCTTTTGCAATTTTTTGTATCGGTTCAATAATAGTCCAAATCATTGCCTCTCGTTTTGGCCTCATTAATATTCCAATTAATGTCCAAATAAGAATAATAAATACAAAACCGACCATATCACTAATTAGAAAGGCAACAAATGGCGATACGTTTACGTCAAAAGCATTCAATATACTAGTTGCTATATAAAATGCGATAGACCAAATGATAGTAAGAAAAGAAAAGAGCGCTAATACCGCTCCAAATACTTTCAGCATCTTCAACTTACTCATTCGTTTTCTTTTTCTCATTTACTTACCTCTAAGCGATACCCTAATCCTCTTATCGTTTTAATACTAAATTTCGACTGCTCTTCTTGAAACTTCTCACGTAACCGATTAATATGAACGTCTAGTGTACGTTCATTCCCTTCAAAATCATATCCCCATATTTCTTCAATTAATTGCTCTCTCGAACAAGTTCTTCCCGATTTAGACCCTAAAGTAAAGAGCAGCTCAAATTCTTTTAACGGTAACGTAACCGTTTGTTCTCCAGATGTAACTTCGAATGTTTTACGATTTAATAATACATTTCCAACTTGAATCGATTGTGAAACTGTAATTTGGTAACGTTTCAATAATGCCTTTACTCTCACTACTAGTTCTATAGGGTCAAATGGCTTTACAAGATAATCATCTGTCCCAAGGTGAAATCCTTTTACTTTTTGTGATGTTTCCCCTTTGGCAGTTAGCATCAGAACCGGGATATCATAGTATTTTCTTAATTCAAAACATACATCAAATCCATCCATATTTGGCATCATGATATCAAGAATAACCATATCGACTTTTACGTCATCCATTTTCCGAAGTGCATCTACTCCATCAATTGCCTCATATGTTTGAAAACCTTCTCGTTCTAAAAATACAGAAACGAGTTCCCTAATGTGTGGATCGTCGTCTACTATTAAAATTTTAGGTATCAAAGGAACCATTTCCTTTCTACTTAGCATCTAATATATTTTTTTAAAATGCACCCTCTTTAATTTTCAATTGTTGCGTTGCAAACTCACGATACATATCATGCGTCTGTAATAATTCATCATGCGTACCACTACCTGTAAGATTCCCTTTCTCAATAAAGATAATTTTATCTGCATCTACAACAGTAGAAAGTCTATGCGCAATCACTAACGTTGTTCTGCCTTTCATTAAGTTATTTAACGCTTTTTGAACGACAGACTCAGATTTACTATCTAAGCTTGAAGTTGCCTCATCTAGCATAAGAATTTGCGGATTTCGAAGTAACGCTCGGGCAATGGCAATTCGCTGTCTTTGTCCACCAGAAAGCTTCACACCGCGTTCTCCAACTTCTGTTGCATAACCGTTTGGTAAGTCATGAATAAATGCATCAACATATGCCATTGCTGCTACTTTTTCAATTTCTTCATCCGTTACTTCGCCTTCAACACCGTAACAAATATTATCACGAATCGTTCCATCGATTAACGGACTATCTTGTGATACGTAACCGATTTGACGTCGCCATGACTGTAATGAATAACTCGTAATTGATTCTTTTCCTAATTTAATGGCACCACTAGTTGGCTCATAAAAACGTTCCAGTAATGAGAATAACGTTGTTTTCCCACTACCACTTGGTCCTACAATCGCTGTCACTTTTCCAGATTCAATTATGAAATCAATATTTTTCAAAACTTGCTCTTCTTCGTTATACTCAAAATGTACATTTTCAAGAACGATCGGCTGCTTAGCATTTGCCACTTTCACACCAGTTTCATGATCTTCTACTTCATATTCTAAAATCGTACTAATTCTTTCCGTTGCACCGATTGCCTTTTGAAATTGTGTAAAGAACATAGATAATTGACTCATCGGCATTATAATTTGAACTAAATACAAAATAAACGCTACAAGTTCACCAGTTGTTAATGCACCGCTAGAAACTCGCATCCCGCCATATCCTACGATAATAACAAGTAGTGCCATTAAAACAAACGACATAACTGGCGAAATTAATGCTTGCACTTTTCCTTCTTTCAAACCAAATTGTAATAACTTTTGTATACCTGTATTACCCGTTTCATATTCTCTTTTTTCTGTATTTGAAGATTTCACTAAACGAATTTCCGATAACACTTGCGTTAACACACTTGTAAAAGATGCCGTTTCATCTTGAAGCGCTTTTGAAATCTTATACATTTTTCGTCCAAGTGGAACTAAAATTAATACAGACAACGGAATAACCGTTAAAAGTAACGCAGTCATTTTCCAATCTAAAACAAATAATACAATTAACGATCCAACAATTGAAATACCACCTGTTAATAAGTTTGACAAATGCTCAGAAATTAACGTTTTCACAACACCTGTATCATTCGTCATACGGCTAATCGTATCACCTGTTCTATTTTGATCGTAATAAGATACCGGCAAGATAAGTACCTTTTTCCACAAACGTTCTCTTAGTCCCGCTACAATCTTCTGCCCAATATAATTTAGTAAATATATAGATAACCCTGCCGCAATAGTTTGCATTACAAAGAAAGCAACTAACCCAACAATTTGTCCTGCACTAATTGAAGAAAGCGAAAAATTATCTACTAATCCTTTTGTTAGCATGGGAATAAATAAACTCGCTCCCGTAGAAAGCAAACTCATTAATAATGCAAAAACTAAAATTCCTTTCGGAGGATTTGTATCTTGAATAAGGCGTAAAAACTGCCTCCAACTCCCTTTTTTCTTCATTTCATTTCTAACTTCCATTCCTGTTCATCTCCTCGTGTTAAACAAATCTGTTCTTTCTAAAATTAGAATACGATACAAATGTAAACTGAATGTAAACACACTTTTTCTATTTTTACAAAATATACATAAAAACTCATCTTTACAACAGATATAAACATCTGATATTATTACCTGGTACTTAATATTATTCTATGTAAATTATAAATAATTTACAACACGATATAAATCTCCAGTTAGTGAAAGGAGTATCCTTTTTGCAAACAAATATACATTCTGAAAAGGAAACAATTATTTTTATTCATGGGTTAGTTGGTAATCGTCGCGCCTTCAAAAAGGAGCAAAAACGATTTTCTGCCTCCTACAACATTATAACTTATGACTTATTAGGTCACGGTGATGATAAAGGAGAAGCAATCGACTTTTCATTACAGCGCCTCGTAGATCAATTATTAAACTTATATGAACAAGAAAATATTAAAAAAGCTCATATTTGTGCACTAAGTTACGGCTGTTACATCTCTACAATTTTTGCACAAATGCATCCAGAAAAAGTATTAAGTATTTGTCATATTGGAGGACATTACAATAACCCTTCTCGTTTATATAATGTATTTCAAAATTTTTGGGAGAAGCGAGGAGATGAATACTCTAAATGGCTCTCTCAATACGCAAATACTATTTTTCCAAGTGGTATACTAAAAGCAAATCCATTCGCAGTCATTTCAAGAAATATTTACTACCGTTTCGGATTACAATTACATTCATCCATAATTGCCCAGTCATTACGACATCGGTTAGAATTCGATTTAAAATCTAAATTAAAATCACTCCCTCACCCTATACTATGGGTAATGGGAGAGCATGATCATCTCTATAAATCTTGTCTATTTGATTTGAAATCTATTTTACCTAACGTTCTATACAAGGAAATACCTTTAGCAGGACATGCAGCGAACTTATTTCGTCCTAACTATTTCCACGACTTATATGATCGATTTTTAAATGGAAAGTTAAAATAAAAACTATTAAACTTCCAATTTATTCAACTATAAAAAGGCTTCCCAAGTTTCCTTGGAAAGCCTTTTCTCTATACGAAAAGTATATAAAACTACTTTTTCTTAGTATGCTTTTGTGTAACCTAAAATGTGCTTGCTCCAGTAAGAGTTACTTACAGAACTAATACGTACACCAGTTGCATCTGTTTCTGCACTAATGAACTGACCGTTTCCTAAGTAAACACCCATGTGAGAAGGACCTGATTTATAAGTATTTTGGAAGTATACTAAATCACCTGGTTGTGGATTGCTAGTTTTTGTTTTAGAGCTCCAGTATCCAGCAACTGTTTGACGAGCGCCTTTATGACCAGTTTGATTTAATACGTAGTGAATGAATCCACTGCAGTCAAAACCAGCAGGTGTTGTACCAGCAGTTCTGTATGGTGAACCATTTAAAGATCTAGCGAATCCAGCGATTGAAGATGTATCTCCACCTGTTGTTGGTTTTTGTACGTCTTTACCTGGTTGTTGAACGTTATTTGTAACGTTATTGTTATTGTTATTGTTATTTGTAACGTTATTTACTCCGCCTTTTACAAACTTAACGAAGTCTGCACTTACGTAACCTGTGCGGCCGTTATGGTTAATTTTGTACCAACCATTTTCAGCGCCAGTAACGTTTAATACTTTACCATTTGTTACTCCACCGATTACAGCGTTGTATGTAGCTGGGCCTGTACGTACTTTTAAAGCACCAGTGTTAACAACATAAGAACCACCAGTTTGAACTGTTGTAGTATTGTTGTTTGTAGTTGGTTGTTGTGTTTCGTTAGATACAGCAGAACCACCTTTTGTTACGAAGTCTTTGCTTACGTATCCAGTTCCACCATTGAAGTTGATTTTAAACCAATCTTGTACTTCACCTACAACTTGTACTGTTTTACCTTTGTTTACAGAACCTAATACTGTATGAGATGTACTTGGGCCTGTACGTACGTTAAGTGAAGAAACGTTTACTGTGTAAGTACCTGTTCCTTGTTGAACAGTCGTTCCTGTTTTGCCACCAGTCGTTACGAAGTCACCACTTACATAACCTGTTTGACCATTTACGTTTACTTTGAACCAACCATTTTCTTGTCCAACTACTTGTAGCACTTGGCCTGATTTTACTTTAGAAATAACGTTATGTCCTGTACCAGCACCTGAACGAACATTTAATACATCAGCAGTTACTGTGTATTTTAATTCAGAAGTTGTTTCTACAGTTTTTGTTTCAGTTACAGTCGTTTGAGTTTGAGTTTGTCCATTAATTTCTTTTAGCGCTTCATTTGAAACTTGTGCATGAGCAGAATCCATTCCTGGAACTGCAACGCCAGCTACAGAAGCTGCTGCTAAACCTGCAATTACTTTTTTCATAAGTTGTCTTTACTTCCTTTCCCTACTATCCTCTTAAAAAAAACTTAAAACTTTAATACTTTACAATATTATCAAAGTAAAATATTCATCCAGTTCCATTTTTTAGCAAGAGTTTTATTTTTCACACAGAGTTCATTTTAAATGAACAAAGTGAAATCCGTGTGAACTTCATGTGAACTTTATCATTAAACATAGTGTTTTTGCAATGATTTTTTCAAATTTCTTGTATATCGCATAAAAATTCGACATTTCATTTAATATCTCAATATAAAATATCCCTTTTCTATCTTCTATAAAAAATTCTATTAACCTAATACAAACTACATTATGTATTTCCTTATAAAGCTCCTTACATAAAGTATACTTTCATCATGACAAAAATCACTCTATTAATCAATAGTATAATATTTTTAGAAAACTAATTTTCTATACTATCTACAATTTTGAAATAATTTGACGAATTGTAAGATTTATTTTATAAAAACCATTTCTCCTTTAAAGAAAGCACACACTATACCAATTGTTCTCTTTTTCTGATTATAGAATTTATAGGATAACCATAGTATTATATACATATCCTAATAAAAAGAGGAGGCATATTTGTGAGACATATAATAGATGATCCTATACAAAAAAATATAGAGCTGTACTATGCTTTTATTCAATTCGTTTCAATGATAACATTACAAAAAATATCAGTTGTTGAAACACGTAAAGATGAATTGAAAAATCAGATAAAAAATGAAGGACAAAAAAAACCTTATTACTTATAAAAAAAGGCGAACAGGTTATATTCCTGTTCACCTTTTATCAAATTATTTATAAATTTTTACACGGTTTTCTAACGATTGGAATTCTTTTTCACCAGCCTGTACTACCGGTTTACCAAATGGCATTTGCGCAGTGAGTTTCCAATTTCCTGGAACATCCCACTCTTTTCTCACTTCTTCATCAATTAGCGGATTGTAATGCTGTAACGTAGCACCAAACCCTTCAATTTCTAAAGCTGTCCAAATTGCAAATTGTAACATTCCTGATGATTGCTGAGACCAAGTTGGGAAATTATCTTTATATAATGCAAAGTTTGCTTGAAGGCCTTCCACTACTTCACTGTCTTCAAAATATAAAACCGTTCCATAACCACTTTTAAATGCATTCATTTTTTCTTCAGTAGGTGCAAAGTTATTTTCAGGTACAATTTTTCTTAACGTTTCTTTCGTAATATCCCATAATTTATCATGTTGTTCTCCTAATAAAACAACAACACGAGCACTTTGAGAATTAAAAGCTGAAGGTGTATGTTTTACAGCATGATAAATCACTTCTTGAATTTTCTCATCAGAAACTACTTGCTCTTTACTAATTGCATAAATAGATCTTCTGTCTTCAATTGCTGAGTAAAAATCTTTTGCCATCATAATTCCCTCCAATTTTCAATTGAGGCTATTTCATATGTATACATCATATTACGCCCCTCAAGCTTATTATTAATAAGCTTATAACTTTATAATATCACAGCAATAAATAAACTCAAATGATAACACTTGTATTTAGAATCTTTTCCCTTTTTAAAGTTAAAATAAAAAGACTGTTTGTTGTTATCTAAAATTAGTAACAACAAACAGTCTTACTTATGTAGCGATCTAGATTGGTATTTTACTTACTTAATTAACTAATCCAAATGCATACGACATTAACTTATTCGTCTCTGTAAAACGTTTTGTTTTACTTGATGTCCCCATGACCACTGTAATAATTCGATTATCACCTTGCTTGGCAGTCCCAGTAAAACAGTATCCTGCACTATCTGTAAATCCAGTCTTTAGTCCGTCCATTCCTTCTATATATAAACTTTTATTATTTTTGTTTAACATGTCGTTTGTGCTTATAACATTAATATTATTAAATGCTAGCTGACTTTGGCGTAAGTGAGTCACTTCTAATATTTCCGGATAATCTTTTATAAGATGATACGCCAATTGTGCTACATCAGCAGCCGTCATTTTTGTTTCACTTCCATCTGGCTCTTGTAATCCAGAAGCATTTGCAAATTTAGCATGTTCCGACATTTTTAACTGTTTCGCTTTTGCATCCATAAGCTGAACGAAATCTTTCTCCGATTTTGCCATATGTTCTGCTAAAGCCACAGCTGAATTATTAGCTGACTCAATCATTAATGCATGATATAAATCTTTAACAGTTAATGTGTCATTAACTTGTACTGGGATTCTCGCTCCCTCTGTTTGTGCCGCCTTCGCACTCATTTTAACTGGATCTTCCCAGCGAACTTTCCCGTTATGTATACTCTCTAGTAGGAGATACGCTGTCATCATCTTAGACATACTAGCCGGTGCAAAAGCTTCATTTTCATTATATTGATAAATAATATCTCCATCACTCGCATCGATAATCATAGCTGCTTTTGCATTAATTTCTGGTGGGATGTACTTTGGCGGGACTACTTTTTCAGAAAATCCTGCTTTAGGTAGTTCTGCCACTTGCAAAGGTTGTCCCTCTACATTTGCTACGCTCTTTTGATTTCCTTGGAATAAGAACCAACATACCCCTAAAATAATGACTAATAGGACTGTCATCCTTCCCCATTTTAACCGATTCATTTCAAAACTCCTTTAGCAAACCTTTTATACACTCACATTTAACCTTAACAACAATTCCTTTATACAGTCAAGGCAAAAAGGTATGTTTATTCATATACAGCAATGATTATTTTAATTTATTTATGGTAAACTTACAATATTGAAACGTAAGAATATTCAATAATAAATTCTCGTAAATAAAGGAAACTTTAATCAGCCCCACCAATCGGGCTTTTACGGGCAGCCCGCCCCCCACCTAACTTCTTCGCTTTCACTGAATTTTGAGGTGGGGATCTTACTGCACAGCAAATAGCGGGATAAACTATTTAATAGAAGGGATTCATTCAAATGCTACTTCCAAAATCATTGCAATACGGAGACACAATTGGGATCTATTCCCCTTCTTCACCAGTAACTTACACTTCTCTAAAAAGATTTGAACGAGCAAAATCTTACTTACAACAGAAAGGGTTTCATATATTAGAAGGTTCATTAACAGGTCGATATGATTTTTATCGTTCTGGTAGTATACAAGAGCGCGCTGAGGAACTAAATGCCTTGATAAGAAATCCTAATATTTCTTGTATTATGTCAACAATTGGTGGGATGAATTCAAATTCACTATTACCTTATATTGATTATGATGCTTTTCTAAATAACCCTAAAATAATGATTGGATATTCAGATGCAACTGCTTTATTACTAGGAATTTATGTTAAAACAGGAATTCCTACATTTTATGGGCCAGCTCTCGTCCCTTCCTTTGGCGAATTTGAACCTTTTGTTAATTGCACATACAAATATTTTGCAGAAACTTTACTACATGATCAATCTCTTCCTTATCATATAAAACAACCATTATTTTGGTCAGATGAATTTATTAATTGGGAAAAAAAGACGAAGGAGAAAGAACTTCGACCAAACAATTGGATTTCAGTAATTGATGGAAAAGCTACTGGGCGTATTATTGGCGGGAATTTAAACACGATACAAGGAATTTTTGGTAGCCCCTATATGCCACATATTCAAGAGGGCGATATTCTCTTTATTGAGGACAGTTCAAAAGATGCAGCTACTATCGAAAGAAGCTTTTCATTCCTTAAAATTAACGGTGTATTCGATAAAATTTCAGGTATCATTCTTGGAAAACATGAGCAATTTGATGATTGTGGTACAAATCGAAAACCTTTTGAAATACTATTAGAAGTACTTCAAAATCAAAGAATTCCTTTTCTAGCCGACTTCGATTGTTGTCATACACATCCAATGATTACCATGCCTATCGGTGTTCAAGTAGAGTTAGATGCAACAAATAAAACGATACATATTGTAGAACCTTGGAAAAAATGAATGCATGGCTCCTATTGTTTTACAATAAAAGCCATGATACTATATACTTTGGAATGTGAAAGATTAAACAAAATACGTTCCAATATCTATCATTAGAAAAATTAGGTATAAATATATATTTATATGCAAAAGAGAGTGAATAAATGAAACCAACTATTAAAAATTATGTATTTTTACATGTAGCTTTTTTGATATATTCTATCATTATGGTTTACATGAAATGGGCAGCTCAATTTCCAATTGCTTCAATCTCATTTTTTATTGCTTATTTCGGACTAGTTGTACTTTTATTCGGATATGCAATTTTATGGCAACAAGTAATTAAACATTTCGAAATTTCAAAAGCATATTCACATCGCGGGATTATTATACTATGGTCAATGCTTTGGTCAGTATTTCTATTTGGAGATACGATTCAGTGGAATCATTTACTTGGTGCAGCTATTATTATCGTCGGAATTGTGGTGGTGACAAAAGATGAATAGTTATATGTTATTATTTATTTTCGGGATAATTTTAGCTAATTACTCACAAATATTATTAAAAAAAGCTACTTTACAACAATACGATTCTAGAATAAAAGAATATGTGAATCCTTATGTTATTATCGGCTACTCTTTATTTGTACTTAACGCTGGATTAAATGTAATCGCCATGAAGGGCATGGAATTAAAACAAGCATCAGCATTAGAATCCTTAAGTTATATCATCATATTAATTTTCGGTTGGTATTTCCTAGGGGAAAAAATAACGAAACGTAAACTCATCGGTAACATGATTATTATCTTTGGTGTAATCGTTTATTGTATCCAATAGTAAAAAGCTCCGTTTATCACAAACGGAGCTTTTTACTATTGACCTAAATTTTGCACCTTATCTTTCAAATCTCGAACTTGATCTACCGTCTGCATAAGCTCTGAGTTTTTAAATTGCTCTACATCCACTTTCCCTTCTTCTATCTTTGTCATCGCCGTATCAATTAACGTATTTAACTTTTCGTTATATCCGACGATTTGTTGATGAAGATCCTTTGCTACATCAGGTGGCGTTAATTCATTGAATGCGGGTATATCTTGTTTAATTTCACTAAGCTTCGTTTCTAATTCTTTTCGAGCCTCACTATCATTAACGGCCTTTTCTGCTAATGCTGGTGCATCATTTGCAAATGCACTTATTTCATTTACATAGTCTGTCGCCTTTTGAGCATAATCTATCGAGTTCTTTCCTTCCTCCACTATTGAACATCCCATTAAACCAATTGAAACTATAAATACTAATAAAATTGATTTTATTTTCATTTTAGACTCCCTTCGTCTTTATAATTGTCTGTAGTTTTCTCTATACATAACTTCTAGCTAAATTGTTTATAACCTTTTTCAAATAGCTATTTATCCTCTTACATGCCCTATTATCGTTACAACATCTATTTCTATATGTACGCTTATAATATCTTCAATTATATCCATATATCCTTGTCCTATAGCTGTTCCATAGTGTAATGTAAGCCCCTTCTTTTCATACACTGACTTTGGCACTGAAAAAATAAATCTCCTCAAGTTTCTTTCATCAGCTGGTTCCATAATTAATACAATCCCATCCTCATCAAACATATACGCTCGCCCTCCAACTTTACATTCACTATGGCTCAGTATTGCCTTGGTCAGCAAAATTTAAAACATAATAAGTTAAGATACACTCTGCTCTATCATAAAGTGAAACTTTAATTAGCCCTCACCAGTCGAATCTTTACCGGCAAATAGCGGGATAAAAATAAAAAGCATTCATTCTTTTTTGTTAAGAATGAATGCTTTTTAAAAAATCAATTTCTAACTCTAGCATCTTTTTTTGACGAGGTTTTACTTTCCTTACGGGAACTCCAGCGTAAATATACCAATCATCTAAACTCTCTTTTACCATACTCATCGCGCCGACTGCCGTACCTTCTCCTACAGTTACATTTGGAAAAACAATAGAATTAGCACCAATAATCACATGTTTTTTTAAAATAACTTTTTCTGCTTTCACATCCCTATATTGATTCGGGACGGTTGGCCCCATTAATGTATTTCCACTGAAATCATCAAGTACTGCATATACAATTGTTTTAGCTGAGATGTTTGCAAAATCATGCATTTCAATCCCAACTTCCCCTCCATATAACGCTGTATACGCTGATATGTGCGAATAACTTCCAATTGTGATTTTGCCACTTAAAATGCAAAAATCATCAATTCTTACATGATTACCAATTGATATAGCACCCGGATTATATATACTTGCTTTTTTACTAATCAATACATTTTTCCCAACAGATAAAAACCCAATTTTCTTTAGTTCTTCTTGACTATAAAAACTATTCATCTACCAACACCACCTTCTGCTCTAAACAGATTACAATTTGCTCTACTAGTTCTTTCGTCATTCCTTCCCATAAAGGTAAACTTACGATTCGTTTAGCTATTTTATTCGTTTTTGTTAAATCTGTAGACTTATAGTTTTTAAAAAGAACTTGTTGGTGGCAAGATGGTGAAAAGTATAATCTAGCTTCTATTTTCTGTTTTTTCAGTTCTTCTATTACTTGTATGTTGCGAACTTCTTCTGGACAAATGATAGGCATAAATTGGTGAATAACTGCTTCTGTCTTTTGGACTTTCCACCCTTTTTTCATTAACCCAGTATTTTGTAACAACTGTTTATACCATTCAGAAATACGGGTGCGTTCTTTTAATTTTTGATCCCACTTTTTTATAGTCGCAATCCCAATAGCTGCTGCGTATTCAGACATTTTACAATTAAACCCCATCATCGTGCATTCACGATTTTTATCAAATCCGAAATTCCCCATTCTTTTAATACGTTGTATATCTTCTTCGTTTTTACTATATATGAGCCCTCCTTCACCAATTCCGAACGGCTTTGTTGCATGAAAGCTATATACGATCATTCCACTAAAATCTTGACCGTAATGCATCCCTCTATTCATTAATCCAAATCCCGGTGCCGCATCTACGACAACCGGAATCCCCTTCTTCTCTAATTCTTCATATTCTTCTAAGTTCATCCATGATCCAAAAGTGGCGTACGGGACAACAATCGCAACCTCTTCTTTTAATTCTTCTATCTTATCCAAAAGTACCGTTTTATCCATATACCAATCATCTATTGAAATATCAATAAAGTAAGGTTCCAATCCACACCAAATAGCGGCTAAGGCAGTCGCAGGGAATGTAAAGCTAGGCATGAGAGCATACTTTCCCTTTCTTCTTTTCTTTAGTTGAATAGCCGCCATTAACCCTAACGTTGCGTTTGCTACTGTTGTAACAGCTCCCCTGTTTTGAAAAAATACCGACATAATTGTTTCCTCAAAACGTTGATTTATAGGTCCATAATTCGTATATATGTGAGATGTATCAATTTCCTTCAATTCGTCCAAATACTCAATTACAGGTACAGTTGAAGCACGTAAAAAAGGAATATTCTCCATATCTATCTATTCCTTCCTATCATTTTCGGACAATATAGAGCATATCTGTTTCAGATAATCCAAATTTCCTAGCACTTTTCATTCCTTGTTTTTCCGCTATGTTATATAATTCCACCTTAAATCCTGCATTCATTAATCGTTGAATAAATCCCGATTGATTATAAATTCTCACATGATCTTCTTGACCAAAAGCTAATTTCCTCAATTGTGGTGTTACAATTAATTCATTCTCTACAATAAAATCTACATTCATTACGATTGGTACTTGAATAATTCCCCATCCATTTGGCTTTAACACTCTATATAACTCTCGCATTGCTTTGTCATCATCAGGAACGTGTTCTAACACATGGCTACATAATATTACATCAAAGGTATTACTATCATATGTAATCCTTGTAACATCAATTTCCTTCATTAATGGATCCTTTGGTTCTAAGTCACCACATACGTACGTAATATTTTTATACTCGTTAAACCAATCTCTTAACTTCGCTTCAGGTGCAATATGAAGCATAGTATAGTTTCTATTTAACAAGTCTGTTTCCGTTTCAATGTATGTACGATACAATCTTTCACGATCCATCGAATTACAAACTGGACATATCCCTGTATCTTTATTCCACATCTCAAATTTATATTTCGGAAAATCATAATGTGCTGGCCAAGGTGAAAATTTTTCAAATTGTTGATTGCAATATTGACAATAACAGAATTCTTTCTCAAACATGTGAGCAACTAATTTGTGTAACCCTTTTTTTATCTTTTCATTATAAATTTGATCTATTTCGCCGTTTCTTACTGCATCCTTAACTATAAATCCCGCATTTTCTAAACAATAAGATAAACTCTCTTTATACTCACTTTCAGAACTTAAAAATCCACTATTATATGCATCTATAATTAATTCAATCCACTCTTCAATTGTCATTAACATAAAATGCATTTGTTTTTGATTTTGTCCACTATGTTGTCTAAAATAACTAAGAGGTTCTTGTATATAAACTACTTTTCCTTTTCTCATCATATCTATCCAAGTTGCAATATCATTAATAGCAGAATAAGCCTTTCCTTTAAAATACCCAAACTTACCTTCAAACAAATCCCGATTAAACAAAACAGTTGTCGGCTCACCAACTATATTTTTTAAGTTTTTTAACATATAATTCCCTAATTCTTTTCCTTCAAAAAGTGTTGTTTCTTTCGCGATTTTCATATTCAATGTTGAAGGTGGTAATATCTCTCCATTCTCATCAATCAGTTCACGATATGACGTCACAAATGAAATGTTTTCTAATGCCAAAAAGTATTTCATCATTCTCTCGATCTTTTCATGATGAAATAAGTCATCATCTAATAAAAAGTTTATATAATCCCCATTCGCAAGTTCTATACACTTATTAAAGTTTTCAGCAACTAATGGCGTTTCATTTTCAACATATGTAATACACTCATATTCACGTAAGTACGGTTGAATCATAACATTGACTTCATTATTTGTACTGTCGTCAGAAATAATAATTTCTATATTTTCATATGTTTGATTCAGAGCACTGTTGAGCGCTAATTCCAAGTAATAAGGTCTATTGTATGCAGGAATAAGTATACTTACTTTCGGTAAAGAAGAATTATTATTTATATGCTGTTTTTTCTTTTCTATATTTATTTTCTTTCCTCTAATTTTTTGGTAATAGTCTAATGTATATAATATCGATGATGGAACTATCCTTCTTGCATAATCTAGAAAATTAGTTATCGCTTTGTCTAAATCTTTTTCGTTGGATAAGAAACCATATTTTTCTCCCGCTATAATACTGTGTGAAAAATCTTCTAACCCATCCATCATTTTATTAGATTCATTTAACTGTTGATCTGGATGTAATCGAAAGTAACTAAGTGTCTCTGCTATATATACTGCTTTTCCTTCACTTAATAAAGATAACCATGAAGCTATATCTACATTACATAAATACCGCCTCTTATCAAAAATCCCATACGGTTCTTGTAACTCATTTTTACGAAATAAAACTGTTGTTGGTTCTCCAATATAATTTTTTTGATCCACAATTACCTTATTTCCTAATTCTATTCCCTCTATAATCGTATCCTCTTCAAATAAACGGACAGTTGAATAAATATGTCGTAGTTCTTTCCCTTTATCATCAATTACTTGACGATGAGATGTTACTAGCTTAATTTCATTATCTAGATCATTGAAAAAATACTTCATCATCTTTTCAATTTTATTCACATGAAATATATCATCATCCATTAAAAAATTTATATACTCACCGTTCGCTTCATGAAATAACATTAGCGCATTTTCAAATTGTCCGAGAGTTGATCTGTTTTTTATATAAATAATATTTAAATGATCACATAAATATTTTTGTAACACCTTTTCTGTTTCGTCATTCGTGCTGTCATCTCCAACTATAATTTCTATATTAGGGTACGTTTGTTCTAACACACTACATAACGCCTTTTCAAAGTAGCGAGGACGATTATACGTAGGAATTAACACACTTACCAACGGAAGTTGCTCTACGACCTCTTCAATTCTTTCAATACGATTTCTCATTTTAACTCTCTCACCTCTTCGCATATTATTTATATACGCGACACAAAAATCACATTACTTTAACTGTATGGAGCCTATATACTTTTATGCAAACATGAAACAAAATATCATACTTTTCGTTCCTGAATAAACATATTTAATAACGCGGACATTTTATTTGCACCTTTTTTATTCATATGATCACTATCATAAAAATCATCCTCACAAAATAATGGCGAATCAAATAGATCTATGATTTGAAAAGAATATTGAGTTTGAAACTCATTTATAACTTTATAAAAATCTTCTTTTAATTTCTTACTACTACAATTGAAATAATGTGAAGTAACAGGGAATACAACAATTAATGGCTTTATATCGTTTTTTAATAGTAATTCTAAATATTTCTTAAAAATCATTTTATTTTCAACTAAAGTATGAGGATACGCCAATTTAGCGTGTGAAGCTGCTCTTATTTTCCCGTGTTCTTCAAAAGGAATGTAAAGAGGAGTAGTATTCCATTCAGCATTTATCCAAGGCAGTACCAATGATTCATCTTTTAGTTCATCTAATAAAATATATTCAAAATGCAAATTAAAAATAGAAAGAAGTGGTTTCGGAGTATTTAGATGTGAGAATCCATCAGTGGGTAGAGGAGAATGAACTACAGTATGATGACCATCTTGAAACAATGGATAATATACTTTGTGAATTCTATATGATTCAGATGATAACGACATATCAAAGAAAAATGAAAAATAGGCTATTCCTATTAAACAATATTGAAATGAATGAGTGTTTGATAGAAGTTGTGACGCTATTAAATAATCATAGTATAGATCTTGCGATGGAAGTGTTAATTTTATTGACTTTTTTGAGAGGAGCTCCGTACTTATGCCACAATGTGGATAAGACAAACCGGTAGCAAACAATTCATACGTCGGATCACTCTTTGCTTTTTTCATAGAAATGTATAAAGACATAAGCTCTGGATTTATTTGATAGATAGAAATTAATTTATCCTTCCATTCATACATGTATTTTGTTAAATTAATAATTTTTGAACTTTGCACACCCCTATTTATCAAGTCATTTGTAAGTTTTTCTGCTTCCACTCTCCAAATGACTATATATTGAAAAGAATTTTCTATTCGAACAACATCTGAAACGTCTACAACATGAACTATTGTTTTACATTTATTTTTGTCTAATGTATTTCGAATCCTCTCCCCGGATAATTCATCACTTAAAACAATGATTTTATACTGCTCCTTCATGTACATCCCCTCCATTATATGTATAATATGAAATTCATTTTTAATTCGTAACAATCATATACACCTGCAATCTAACAAAAAAATAGCTCCACCATTAGGCGTAGCTATTTTTACAATTATTGCTTATTCAAATCATATTCCTTTATCTAACTCATAAAGTTTACGATACTTTTCATTTTCTTTCAGAAGTTGTTTATGACTACCTTGCATGACAATTTGGCCACGATCAAGGAATATAACTTCGTCTACATGTTCTATTCCTACAAGATGGTGCGTAATCCAAATAACCGTCTTTTCTTCCGTTGCAGAAAACATTGTTTCAATTAAAGACAATTCTGTTTTCGGATCTAAACCGATAGTCGGTTCATCAAGTACAATGATGGGTGTTTCTTGCATAAGAGTTCTAGCAAAAGCAACCCTTTGTCTTTCACCACCAGAAAACCGCTTTCCCATTTCATGCATTTTTGTTTGTAATCCGTCCGGAAGAGAAGTAATATGTGAAGCTAATTGTGCTTTCTCTAAAGCTTTCCATATCTCTTCATCCGTCGCCTCTGGTTTGCCAATTCGTACATTATTTCCAATTGTCGTATCAAACAAATGGGGCTTTTGATTTAATACAGAAATATATTTAGATAAAAGATTCGTATGAGCTCGTTCACCATTCAATACAACTTGGCCGTTTACTGGGCTTAACGCCCCTGTTAACAATTTTAGTAAAGTAGATTTCCCTGTCCCACTTCTGCCTAAAATAGCAATTTTCTTCCCTGCTTTTATTTGTAATGATACGTCTTTTAATACAATCTCATTACTATCTGGATAACTATACGATACGTGATTCAGTTCAATATCTACATGTCTTGGTTCAACGTAATCATTATCTCCATACAAATCCATTTTATCATGTAAAACAATATCACTTTCTACGCCATTAAGACGATGGGTAGATTCTACATACGACGGGATTCGATCGATGGCATCTGCAATAGGAATAAGCGCATTCGTTACAGATAAAGTCATTAATACGAAAGCTGCGATAACTGTAGGAGCAATTTGCTCACTTGCCGCTTCATTTCCAGTCCATATAATCATCGAAATAACTACAATACCTACTACTGATTGAATGATACTGTCCCGAATATGATACCAGCGTTTCACTCTCTTTTCGATTTTTAACAACTGATCATTTTGTTTTACATACTCATTAATAAATTCACCTTTACGACCACTTGCCTGCCAATCAGATAATCCAAAAACAGCATCCGTCAGTTGTTGATACAAACGGCTTCTGCCTTGCTTTAAAGTAACATGGTGTTTCTTCATCAAAAGTAATGATACAAATGGAAGAAGAAACACGATAATAGCTAACATACAACCTACAATAAGTGCAAACACAAGGTCAAATGCACCGATAACAAGTACGAAGATACTATAAACAACTAGCGCTAATATACTAGGAAATATTGTACGTAAATATAGGTTTTGCAAATGCTCTATATCTTCGGATAACACTCCTAACATATCACCCGTTTGAAATCGAGAACGGAAAAATAACGCCTGTGGTTCTACTATTCTATATAGCTTCGTTCTCATTTTTTCTAATATACGTAGTACGACATCATGTCCGACTAAGCGCTCTATATAATGAAACACAGCTTGCCCTATACTAAACGCTCTTGTTGCAACAATAGGAACATATACAGCCATTACATTTTCTGGTCTAAGGGCAGATTTTGAGATTAAATAACCTGAAATAAAAAGTAACATCGCTCCTGAACTAACTCCAAGAAGACCAAGGAAAATAGTTAAAGTCATTCTACCTTTATTTTGTTTTATATAAGGTTTAACCCAGTTACTCATTTCTCTCCCCTCTCTTCCCTATGAAAATGTAATGTCTCACTCTCTAAAAGTTCTTCATACGTCCCACTTTCTTTCATTTCCCCTTTATTTAAAATAAGGATATGGTCCATTTGTTTCATCCAATGTAGACGGTGAGTTGCTAAAAATACTAACTTTCCATTAAATAGACGTAACATCGCTTGCTTTATTTCAAATTCGGTTTCAATATCAAGATGTGCCGTAGGCTCATCTAATAAAATGATTGGTTTTTTACTTAAAAGTGCACGCGCCATAGCAACACGCTGTTCTTGTCCGCCACTTAGCATACGTCCACCTTCCCCAATTCTTTCGTGCATCCCATTTGGAAGTGATGTAACGAGTGAACGAAGGCCGACTTCATTAATAACTCTTTCAACTTCTTCATCTGTTGCTTTTGTTTCATAAAAACGAATGTTATCCTTTAATGAAAGCGGAAAAATATAAGGTTGCTGCGGAATGTAAGCAATATTTTTTTGCCAATCTTCACGAGTAGATCCATCAACTTCTAGACCATTTACTAACATCTTTCCACTCGAAGGAGATAAAAACCCGGCTAATACGTCGATTAACGTCGATTTCCCCGCACCACTTTCACCAATAACACCAATAGCACCGTTACCTTCCCAAGTAAAATTAATCCTTTCTAATATAGCCTTCTCAGATTCAGTATTATTAACTTTGATATCTTGTAATTTCAAGCTACTAGAGGCATTCCATACTATATCTTCATTTAAATCTTTCTTTTCTATTCCTTTTTGTTGTTGCAAAATCTCTTCTATTTGCTCCATCGCAATTTGTCCATCTAATGTCGCATGATAATTTGCTCCCACTTGTTTAATCGGCAGAAAATATTCCGGAGCTAAAATCAAAATTGTAAGGGCTGGTAATAGTATAATCGTTCCATCTATTAAGCGTATCCCTAATCCAACTGCCACAAACGCGATTGATAAACTCGTAAAGAAATCTAATGCAAAAGAAGAAAGAAAAGCAACTCGCAAAGTACGCATCGTTGCTTTTCTATATCTTTTACTTACTTTTTCAATCTTTCCTTCGTGCTGTTCACTTTTCCCTAAATACTTTAATGTTTCTAAACCTTTTAACGTATCTACAAAATGGTTCGAAAGTACACGATATATCTCATACTGACTATCTGCCATTTTTTGCGCTGCTAATCCGAGAAGAATCATAAATATGATCACGATAGGAATCGTTACAACTAAAATGATTCCAGACTCAATATCTAGCGTAAAAACATATAGTACAATTAGACCTGGAACGATACTGCTTCTAATCATTTTAGGAATCGTTAATTCAATATATGTTTTAAATTTCTCAATCCCCTCAATTGATAAGGTAACCAGATGACCAGTTCCAACCGTTTGAACATACCTTGGACCTAATGTGAAATATGCCTGTATCAATTGTTTTCTTAGTAACGACCCTGTTTTTTCGGCAAAACGTTCCACTAATATTTGTGATGTTCGAACTACTATGTGACGCGCTGCAAACGCGATACCAAAATAAACAATTTCACTTAATATTGTTTGTACTGTCTCTCCATGAAATAAAAACGTAATAGCTCGTGCTAAAAAGATTGTTTGCGCAATAATACTAAAAGCTTCTAAAATACTAATAATCGTTAACGCTACATATAAAATACGGCTACCGGGATAAGACGGAAGTCCTCTTTTTCTTTTCATTAGTACTCCAAATCGTTGTCTGACTTAACAGGTTGTCTAAATACATAATAACTCCATATTTGACTTCCGATAACGAAAGGCAAAATAGCAATCGCAAAGTAAGTCATAAGTTTTAATGCATAAGCTCCTGATGCTGCGTTGTAAATTGTCAAATCATTCATTGCTCCTAAAGAGCTAATCATAACACGTGGGAACATACCGATAAATACACTCGCACTTAGTAAAATGATTGTTAAACTCGTCATAAAGAAAGCCCAACCATCTCTTCTTCTTTTATTTAATAAAGTGGACACTAATAGTGCTACAAAAGCTCCGATTGGTACCATAATCCATTCTGTTCCATGAGCAGTGAAAATGTCGGTTTTCCATAACCCCACACCAGCAAAAACAAGAAGTGTAATTAATGAAAATGGTGCAATTTTTATTGCAGCAATTCGTGCACGTTCTCTCAATTTACCAGTTGTACGTATCGTAAGAAATTGTAATCCGTGAACAATACATAGTAGGAGAAACATTACTCCCCCAAGTAACGCAAATGGATGAAGTAATTGCAGGAATCCACCTACAACATTTTTACTCTCATCAATAGGTACACCTACCATAAAGTTTGCAATCGCAACTCCCCAAAGGATAGGAGGTAACATACTTCCAATAAACATCCCCCAATCCCACGCACTCTTCCATTTATGATTATCTATTTTCGCACGAAATTTAAAGGAAACACCTCTTAAAATTAAAGCAAGAAGCATAAATACAAACGGAATATAAAAACCACTAAATAAAGTTGCATACCAGTGCGGAAATGCCGCAAACATGGCTCCACCAGCACAAACAAGCCATACTTCATTCGCGTGCCAGAACGGTCCTATTGTATTTAAGTAAACTCGTTTTTCAAAATCATTCTTTCCTAAAAACCTCGAAACCATTCCTACCCCAAAGTCGAAACCTTCCAGTACGAAGAATCCAACAAATAAGATTGCAATAACTAAAAACCATAACTCATTAAGAGATAACATACTCTTCCTCCTTATCAAATGGATCATGGCTTTGATAATCCTTTTTCGTTTTCTTATTCGTGTGGCCCTTAATGGTACGAACAAATAAGTACACACAAATTCCACCCATAATTAAATACATTGATGTGAATGAAATAAGTGAGAATAATACTTCACCGAATGTTACATTTGGTGATACAGCATCTTCTGTTTTCATTACACCAAATACAACCCAAGGTTGACGACCCATTTCAGTCATAATCCACCCTACTGTATTACCGATGAATGGAAGAGAAATTGCATACACCATTAATTTTAAATACCACGTTTTTTCAGCTAAACGATCTTTTCTTGATAAGAACCATCCGTAAGCTCCTAGAAGAAGCATGAATGTTCCACTCATTACCATCGCTCTAAAACTCCAAAACATTGTATGCACTGGAGGAATATAATCCCCAGGTCCATATTTTTCTTCATATTGTTTTTGAATTTGATTCATCCCTTCAACTTGACCGCTAAACTTATCATACGATAATAGACTTAGCATATAAGGGATTTGAATTTCAAACGAATTTTCTTTCTTCTCTGTATCAATTTTCGAAAATACTGTAAATGGCGCTGGATCCTCACTTGTATTCCATAGTGCTTCAGCTGCCGCCATCTTCATTGGATGTGTCTTAATTAATTGTTGCGCTTGTGCATGACCGAAGAATAATACAAGCGCCGTTGTAATTGTTCCAACAATGATAGAAATGCGGAAAGATTTTTTAAATACTACAGTTTCTTGTCCTTTTGTAATTTTCCATGCACTTACACCCGCAATAAAGAATGCACCTGTTGCAATTGCTGCTGTAATTGTATGCGGGAATTGTACCCATAGTTGTGGGTTTTGAATAATGGCTAAGAAATCATTCATTTGTGCACGACCATCAGCTGCCATTTCATACCCGACAGGTGACTGCATAAATGCACTTGCAGTTAAAATCCAGAATGCTGATAACATCGTTCCAATTGAAAGGAGCCAAATACACATTAAGTGAATTCGCTTCGGTAATTTATCCTCACCGAATACCCATAAACCTAGGAATGTAGACTCAATGAAAAATGCCAGTAATCCTTCAATTGCAAGCGAGGGACCAAATACATCACCTACAAAACGTGAATACGTTGACCAGTTCATACCAAACTGAAATTCTTGTAAAATACCTGTTACTACACCTACTGCAAAGTTAATAAGGAATAATTGCGTCCAAAACTTTGCCATCTTCTTATATACTTCTTGCCCTTTTACCACATACAACGTTTGCATGATCGCAATAATAAAAGCTAAACCAATTGACAGCGGAACAAAAAAGTAATGGAAAATCGTTGTTGATGCGAACTGTATTCGTGCCAATTCGAGCGTTTCCATACTAAAATCACTTCCTTCATAGTTTTTATAATAAAAGTTAATTGAGCAATCTTATCAAACTCAATTATTAAGAAATACGAAAAGACAAAAACATTTTGTATGTATTGTCGAAAAATATGAAGTTTCAGTTTTTCAAACTATTGCAATGCTAATTTTTACCTTTTCACTATTTCTGTAGTGTTTTATTCGTTAATCGAATTGTATAATATACCTGCATAGTAAATTCAGGTTATTTTTGACGTATTATTGACATCATTTTGTCTGAAATATGTCTTTTGTCATTTTTTTGAATCAGATTTTTTTCATTAGCAAAATGTGTTTTTTCAATATACTTCTTACTTTTATATCTATAAAACAATCGTTTTTTCTTCATACACTTGACTTTCAACCGAAAAAATGTCCTCGAAACTACCCTCGATAAATGCTTATTTTTTGTCAAGAGAAAAATGTATTTTCAAAATTCAAACTCGAAATAATGTTATTCAAAAATAGAAAACAACTTCCCTCTCCCTCGACTAAAAGTTCATTTTTTTGTCATTTTTCCATAACAAATAAAAAACTGAGAGTCAATTAGACTCCCAGTTTTTTTATTTATTTTGCTGTATGTTTTCTAACGGCTGGTAATATTTCAGTAGCAATTAATTCAATATTTTTCTCAATTTTATCAAATGGTACACCGCCAAAATCAATTTGTGCCATAAAGCGTTGTTGGCCAAACAATTCATATTGGTAAAGCATTTTCTCAATGATTTGTTGTGGGCTACCAACCATTAAAGCATCACGGTAATCTATTGCATTTGTAAATTGCTGTTTCGGATACCCACCACCGCGCAGTGTAAGCATACCAGCATTAATGTGAGGATAATATTCACTAAGTGCATCTTGTGAATTTTTTGCCGTATAAAATAAACTCGTTGTCGCAACTGGTAAACTAGCTGGATCAAATCCACTTTGCTGAGCAGCCTCGCGGTAAGCATCTACTGACACTTTAAAGTTAATTGCTGGACCACCAAGTGTTGTTATCATCATTGGCACACCTGCACGTCCTGCTTTAATTGCACTAGCTGGTGGACCTCCAACTGCACGCCAAATTGGTAAGTTATTATTTTTCGCTCTTGGAATAACCGATGCATGTGCGAGCGGTGCTCTGAACTGTCCATTCCATGTTACATGTTCCTCGTTATTAATTTTTAATAAAAGATCCATCTTCTCTTCAAATAATTCTTCATAATCATTCACGTCATAACCAAGTAAACTATATCCTCCAATACGAGATCCACGACCAGCTACGATTTCAGCACGACCATTAGAAATCAAGTCAATGGTAGCGAAATCCTCATATACTCGAACTGGGTCAGATGTACTTAATATCGTTGCTGAACTTGCAATTTTTATATTTTTCGTAGCTTGCGCGACCGCACCTAAAATAACTGTATGAGCTTGCGTTGTAAAATGTGTTTGATGACTTTCGCCGACAGCAAACACATCAAGCCCTGCCTCATCTGCTAACTTAGCTGTTTCAATTAGTTCGTGAATTCTTTTCTCTGGCGTAATTTTCTCCCCATTATGTGGATTTAAAACATGATCACCAATTGAATATAATCCAAACTCAATTCCTTTTCTTGTATCTATACGGTATTTTTCCATAGTTACTCTCTCCTTTAATGAAGTAATATTAGTTTCTCTTCTAAAAACGTTGGTAATTCAAATGTATCTCTCCATTACTTACAACATCACTTGATCAGTCAATTGATATTGTAAAAAAATTACTTTTGCGGTAATTCTTTTTTTTCACTATGCTTATGCACTTTCGTCATCAGCTCGTATAATATTTTCTGCTCTTCTTCATTTAATACATCATCAAAAAACGAAGATTGAAATGCAAGTTGCTCTGGCAATGCTCTCTCTAAAGCTGCTTCTCCTTGCTCTGTAAGACTAATTGTTTTTGTTTTCCAATCTTGTTTTCGTACAATATATCCTTCTTTTTCAAGACGAGTTAACATTCGAGAAATGCCACCTTGTGTAACAGTTACCTTTTCAGCTAACTCCATTTGTGTTAGTGGTTGATACGTACGTATTTGCAAAAGCACATCAAATTGAGCTGTCGTTAAATCAAAACGTTTTAAAAACTCATTTGACATTTGATTACTTTGGTTCGTAAATCGTATTAAACGTAACCATATTAATGATCCTATCGTATTATCACGCATGTTTTGTCACTTCCTAGCGTTAATTTTACCATCACTTTACTACGCAATTGATAAAAAAGCAAGAGAAAAAGTGAAAAATATTTCATTAGAGTATTGCATAAATAACGATAAGAAAGAATTCATATTTAATGAATTCTTTCTTATCGTTATTCTTAACTTTCCATTTCATTCATTGCTATATTTAAAGCTGTTACTGCTTTGGGCCAGCCAACATAAAAAGCCATATGCGTTATTAATGCAATCATTTCATTTTCTGCAATTCCATTTTGTTTGGCCAACTGCAAATGAAATAGTAATTGTTCTGTATGACCAAGACTGATTAATGCCGACACTGTACATAAACTTCTTTCTCTTAATGTTAAAGTATCATCCCGCCACACTTCCTCAAACAATATCTCTTCACTATAATGAGCAAATGCAGGTGCCTTTTCTCTCATTTTCTCTTGAATACAATATTCAATTGATTCATTCATCATTTCACTCACCCTTCACTTTTACCAATTGTGCCAATCCTTGACCAAATGACCAATTTTCAGCAGATGTCTCATTTAGCGTAATAAAAATATCTGCACTTTTTATCCCCGAGCATTTAGAAACCTTCAAGGATATCGACTGATATAAATTCCTTTTTTGTTTTATCGTTCTTTCCGGTCCACATGTAATAGAAACATAAATCATATTCTCCGTTCTCTTTTCTCCTCTTTCTAATAAATAATATGGATTATATAAAAAGTGATTTTGTTAATAAGGTAAAAACATTTGAAAAAAATCATTTTCAGGGATGTTAAAATGTTCAATTAATGACAGATGAATACATTCACCTATCTTTTTCAACTCTTCTTTATTTAATATATTTTCATGATAATAAACGTTCACAAAAGGCATACATTTTCATTCCTTTTTCTTAATTTAATTTCAACAAGTTTTCATCGTGAAATGTGCAAAATCTCATATACTGTAACACCTTTATTTGTTACCATTTCAGGCTTCTCTTCATAAAACTCAAACCTACTATATCCCCATTTATCCGGATTATAAACGATTACATTCCCTAAACACTTTTCGTTGTTTTGTACATCTTCATTTATCGTGCTTAATTGAGTCCCAATCAACGTTTTACTTTGAGAAATACTTCCTGCATATTCAACAACATATCTACTTTTCTTAAATCCATCACTTAGATTAACCACTAATGGAACACCTATATGTATTTGTTGCCATCCAAAAGATTGTAAAATGTTATCGTAATACCCTTCAAAGATAAATTTATTCATCCCTTCATGACCATTCCAAATATATAAAGGTGCATAGCAGTTATAAAAATTCCCGTCTTTCTCCGTTTCCGTAATTAAATAAGCTTTAAAATTTAGTTCTTGGAAACCATCAGTTTTATAGCCATTATCCTTTACCCTTTTCTTAATAATTTCCATGTCATAATCCTTTGGAAGAATGACCTTATATTGCATTCCAATCATGTTTATCACTCGCTTTCAATCTTATATACATTATGATAAATCGATAAGCGGCTAACGTAAAATAGGTATAAATTATGTTTGGTATCATTTATAATGATAGTGCATAAGGGGCTGAGATACATGGAAATAAATGATCTTATTATATTCAAAACTGTGGCCAGTGAGGGTTCTATTAGTAAAGCTGCTAAAGAGTTAGGATATGTTCAACCGAACGTAACTGAGCGAATCAAAAAATTAGAACAAGAATTAGAAACGCCTTTACTACATAGAGATAACAAAGGTGTTTCCTTGTTACCTGCTGGTGACATTTTATTAGATTACACGAATAAAATATTAACTCTATTAGAAGAAGTAAAAGATGAAATTAAAACGAGTGGTTCTTCTTATATAATAGCGACGTCACAATCTATTTTGACAAATTATTTAAGTAAGCGTATTAAAGTAAATTTCAGAAATTATCAAATATATGTAGAAAGTAGTAGTCATTTGCAAAAATTACTGCAGCAACAAAAAGTTGATATGGTCATAACTTATGAGGATTATCCTGACGCATCGTTTAAAAAAGTGTTCACAACCTCAATTTCTGTAGGCTTATTAAAAGCGAAAGAAAAATGTACCATTGATTATTCAAAAGAAATTTTCTTCGTTAGCAATGACAAAAAGTGCCCTTTTAGGAATAAGACAATACAATTTCTAAAAGAAAACAATCTATCTCAGCGACAACTTCAACAGTTGGATTCTTATTCGCTTATGGAAGAGTTTATTGCTGATGGAAAAGGAATAGCATTTTTACCGATTAAAAATGATACATTAGTAATAATTGAAGATGTTCCCCTTGAGAATTTAGCTGTTCATTTTTTTACGAATCAAACCTTTATAAAGCATATCCCTGATGAACTATTTGATTAATAAAATGACTTTGATTACAAACTTTTTTCAAAATAAAAATCCCTCTTTAACGAATATAAAAGAGGGATTTTTATTTTGTATACAATTGATTTTTCACACGTTTTGCTCCACTTCTGTACTTTTCTCCTTCTTATTCCTTTTAAAACCCTTCAATTTCTTAACCGTCCCAACCAATCCTTTCGGAAAAACAAGTAGCACGATAATATACAATAAACCTAGAATAATCGTCCATCTTTCAAAAATCGGATATTCCGTCGCTAGTTCTGATAAATAATATTTTAGTGATTCAATAATCCCAGATCCAGCAATAGCTCCAATTAATGTTCCGACTCCTCCAATCATTGTCATTAAGAGTGCATTTAGTGTCATTTCAATTGAAAATACAGTCGTATTGACAAAGCGTAATGTAATAACAAATAAACCACCGCTAATTGCAGCTACTATTCCTGCGACTACACTTGCGATTATTTTATAATGGAGGACTTTATATCCAAGTGCTTCAACACGTTGTTCATTTTGTGAAATTGCCTTTAATACTTTCCCAATAGAAGACTTTGTAAAAAGACGTAATAGAATAAAAATGAAGCATAAACATACAAGTGATACATAATAAAAAGTAAAACGATCACGGAATATTTCTGGTACCCCAAATGTAAAACCATCTCCTCCGTGAGTAAGCCCACGCCATTTTTCAGCAAGTACGAAAAACAACTGTGAAATAGCAAGTGTTAACATTGCATAAAAATGACTTTTCAATCGTAAAGAAAGCAAACCAATTATATAACTAACGATTGCTGAAACGATAATTGCAGCTACTATTCCAATTAAAAAGTTCGTTATTGATACGCCTTGTCGATCAAATAAAAGCGCTACCCCATATGCTCCTATCCCAAAGAACATACAATGACCGAACGATACAATTCCTGTATACCCAAGCAATACATCAAAACTCATTGCAAAAATAGCAAAGATGAAGATTTGAGTGAACAAAATTAACAGGCTCCGTGAATCATTTACGAACGGAAATACACTTAAACAAATGAGCATACATACTCCGGAGTATACTTTAATTCGGTCCGATGTGTTGTTCACCATTTCACCCCTTTTCACCAACAAGTCCAGTTGGCTTCACTATTAAGAAAAATAGTAACATTAACATATTAATTGCAAGTGATAAATCTGGTATAAAATACGCTGTAAAAGCACCAGCTAATCCGACAATTAAAGAAGCAATAGCTGAACCTTGTACGCTTCCTAATCCACCGATAATTACTACTATAAATGCTAAAATTGCATACTGCATGCCCATCTCGGCGAAAATAACGCCCGAATACGGTGCTAATAAGAATCCTCCCAAAGCTGCCATCCCTGCTCCTAATAAAAAGACGAAAGAAAATATCGCTTTTACATTAATACCAAGCGCTTGAACCATTTCTTTATCCATTACACCAGCACGGATCATAAGACCTATCTTCGTCTTTTTGAGTAATAATAGTAGTGCAATGTAAATAATTATCCCAATCAAAATAACAAATAGACGATATTTAATTAATATAATACCTCCGGATGTAAAACTTCCTTGTAACCATAACGGTAATTTTGCACTAATAGGGTTTGGCCCCCAAAATATTTTAATACACTCACTAAGAACGAGCATTCCTCCAAGCGTAACGAGCAGCTGTCGAACATGATTTCCATATACTGGTCTAATAAGAAACCTTTCTAAAATAAATCCTAGGAACATTCCCATAGCTACTGCTCCAACTAAAGCTAATATATAACTTCCTGTCATATTAAATAACCAAACACCTGTAAATGCTCCCCACGCAAATAAACCACCGTGTGCAAAGTTTAAAACGCTCATTAGACCGAAAATAAGTGAAAGACCTGATGCTAACAAAAAAATGAGCATCCCTGTTGAAATCCCATTTACAAATAAATTTATTAACACATCCATCCTTTTCACCTCGGGTTCATGTTAAGAGATTCCTAAATATTTATGACACATTTCCTTATCCTTTTTTAATTCATTCATAAAACCGTTATGAACAATTCGTCCGTTATCCATAATGTAAAAATAATCGCCAATTTGACTAGCCATCATAAAATTTTGCTCAACAAGTAAAACTGTTGTTTTCTCTTTCATCTTCAAAATAGCTACCATTAATTTCTCCACCATTATCGGGGATAGCCCTTTGCTCGGTTCATCAATAAGTAATAATCCATCACTATTAATAAACGCTCTTGAAATAGCCAACATTTGCTTTTGCCCTCCGCTCAAGAGCCCACTTTTCTTATTCCAAAACTGCTTTAAATCCGGAAATAGTTCCAGCATCCACTCTATTTTCCCTTCTACTTCTTCACCTTTCCCCCTAGCAAGAGCGAATGTTTCTTCTACTGTCAAATCATGAAAAATACCTTGATTTTCTGGTACATACCCTATTCCTTTCCTTGAAATTAAATGTGTAGGTAATCCACTTACTTTTGCACTATCATAATAAATTTCACCATCTGCAATCCGGTGAAACCCCATAACTGAGCGTAATGTCGTTGTTTTCCCTGCCCCGTTTCTACCAAACAGTACAGTAATCGTCCCTTTCTCAACAGTAAGAGATACTCCTTGCAAAATATGAAACTGATCTAAATACGTTTCTATATTATTCACTTGTAATAGTGCCACTATATAATCCCCCTAAATAAGCACTTTGTACACGCTCATCTTTTATAATTTCTTCTGGCAATCCTTCAGCCAATAACTCTCCATGAAATAAAACGATAAGATGATCTGACAAACCTAGTATCATATCCATTTTGTGTTCGATAAGTACAATTGTGCTCTCTGGATGTTTCTTAATATTTTCAATCACTTGTAATATAGCAGGGACTTCCTCAACCGAAATACCTGCCGTCGGCTCATCAAGTAATAACACATCCGTTTTTAAAGCTAATAACATCGCAAGTTCTAGCTTTCTTTTCTCCCCATGTGCCAAATCTTTCGCTAATACGTTCTCTTTCTCGTGGAGTAATACTGTTTTTAAGAAACGTCTCGCCTCTCCAACTTGTTGCTTAAATTTTGCTGGATTCGGGAAAAAGCTATAGTAATCTTGTACGAATGATTGAACACTTAAACGAACATTTTCAAGTACTGTTAATTCTGGGAATATGTTTGTAAGTTGAAAAGAGCGACCGATTCCTAAGCGTGTTCGATCTGAAATCGATAGTTTTGTAATATCTTGCCCTTTAAAATACACTTGACCTGTTGTTGGTGAAATCTGTCCACTTAGTAAATTAAATAATGTTGTCTTCCCCGCACCATTTGGCCCGATAATAGAAATGAGTTTTCCTTTTTGGACAGTTAAATTTACATCTTTAATAACATGATCTTCACCAAAAGATACGCTAAGATTTTTCGTCTCTAACAAATGTGTCACGAAATCCCCTCCCTTTAAAGCCGTGAGTATGAAAGAAATATGTATAAAGAGGGGCCCCCCTCTTTATACAAAAACAACAGAAAATTCAGTCTATTTATTTTGAACTGGTGGTTCTGTTTCTTTCATCGTTAATTCTCGCTCTAACACTGGCACCGGATAATCAATACCGTCTTGCTTTTTCAATGTGATAGAATACAGTGTCTGCATCGCTTGGTGATCCTTCTCTCTAAACTTCATCTTTCCTTTTGGTGTATCAAATTCCATTCCTTCCATTTTCTTAATCAAGGTATCTACATCTGTATCACCTTTTGTTTTCTTTAAGGCTTCTACAATAGAAATTGCTGCTGACATTCCTCCCGCTGTAAACAAATCTGGCACTGCACCATTAAAACGTTTTTTATGCTCTTCAACTAGCCAATCATTCACTTTATTTTTTGGAAGTGTGTGATAATATACAGAAAAACCTTGCATACCTACTAATGCATCCATTGTTTTTAATGCTGGTATATCTGGCGCACCTGTAGAAATTTTAATACCTTGCGCTTCCACATTCATATCTTTCAACTGTTTCCAAGGTGAATTTGCCCCTGCCCAAACGATAAATAAATAATCTGGTTTTGAACTAATGATATTTTGAATATTCGCTGTAAAATCTGTTGAATTTGTATCCGCGTATTGCTCATTCACAATGTTCGCACCTAATTTTTTCGCACCCGCTTTAAATGCAGCAATCCCTTCACGACCAAAAGCGTTATCTGGGGCAAATGTCGCAATCTTTACATCTTTTTTCGCAATTGCTGCTGCTCCTGCAATCGCATCTTGTGAGGAACTTCTTCCAGTTCTAAAAATATATTTATTCCAGTTCTTCCCGGTAATACTATCCGCAACTGCCGGTTCTACAACCATAATCTTTTCATATTCTTCTGCCAGTGGTAAAACCGCTAACGTATCACTTGAACTAGACGATCCAACTAAAAAATCAACTTTCTCTTCTTCTAATAACTTCGTAGCTTTCTTCACTGCTACATCCGCTTTCGTTTCTGTATCTTCTACAACAAACTTAATCTTTTTCCCATCTACTTTCCCAGTCCCACCAGTTGCATAGTCTAACCCTAATTCAAATCCGTTCACTGTTTGTTTTCCATACGATTCTAGCGGTCCTGTTAAAGAAGCAAGGACTCCTACCTTAATCGTTTTTTCATCCTCTGTACTTGTTTTCTTTCCTGAACAAGCTGCCGTTATTAATAATGAACCTAAAACACAACCAGTAAACATTGTCTTTAGCCACTTACGTTTTTTCATCGACATTGTGATCCTCCCCATACTTTACTTTCTGATAGAATCAAACACGCCAAAATCCCCTGTCCGTAATCATGACTAACTAATACGATAGATAATGGAAAACTCTTGTAGTACCCTCTACATTCGGCACAAATATATAATCACCTTCCTATGTAATAGAAACGGACATACAATCAATATATATTCTGCAATCCAATTGAAAATACTGTTTCATTTTAGTAATGGCCATACAAAAAGACTAACTTATTTTTTAAGTTAGTCTTTTCACCTTAATTAGAGTTAAGTTCTACTTTCTCTAACCCTTCAGCCAATCGTTTCTTATCTATTCCTTCTCCAATTACTACTAAGTTTGTTGGGAAACCGAAATCTTGTTCCAGTAAAGTCGGTACTCCGAACGAATATTGGAATAGGTGAGGGTATTTATCTCCATGGAATTTCACAAAGCCTTTCACTCGATAAATACTATCTGGTAAATTCGAAAGCCATTCATATAATTTGTCTTGATCAATCGGTTTCGTAAATTGATACGTCATCGTTTGTATATGTAAATGCTGTTTAACGTGTAGTGTCTCATGTTCCTCATCATTTGGAAATTCTGCTTCTTCTATATCTTTTAAAGATATATTACAATACTTTGTCTCATACATTTTCGCATGATCATTTATTGTCTTTACTTCTTCAAGTACTATGTTCTTATCTTCATCTGTTAGTAAATCTGCTTTATTAACAAGAATGTGACTACCAAATTTCAGTTGCTCATGCAATAGCTGTTGTACATTTGCACTTAATATACTTTTGTTTAACCACCTTACTGCATCTAAAACGACTACAATTGATTTCACTTCCAGGAAAGGAGCTAAAATTGGCGAGACACACGCGTCTAACACTTCAATTGGATGCGCAACACCTGTCGTTTCTATATAAATGACATCTGGTCTTTCTTGTTGGTATAACGAATGTAATTGTATTTCAAGCTCTTCTTTTAACGTACAACAAATACAGCCTTTAAGAAGTTCTCTTAAAACATTCTCTTTTCCAATAATATCTGTATCTACCGAGTATTCACCAATTTCATTCATTAATACTGCAACTTTTCTATTCTTCTTTTTCTCTGCTAACAATAAATTTTGTAATAATGTTGATTTTCCACTACCTAAAAAACCACCTAATATATGAATCTCCACTTTATTCATTCAACCGACCATCCATTTCTTTACTTCAAATGTATTCAAAGCGTAATAATTACGATTTATATTTATCATTTTATTAAAAGAATGACCATTTGTAAATATAAGAGATTCACTGTTCATTTACTTCATATGCAA
Source organism: Bacillus sp. Root131 (assembly GCF_001429475.1). Lineage (NCBI taxonomy): Bacteria > Bacillati > Bacillota > Bacilli > Caryophanales > Bacillaceae > Bacillus > Bacillus sp. Root131. The sequence continues at coordinate 561,069 of NZ_LMJQ01000001.1, read as the reverse complement.
CTCTTACTCCAGACTCAATTGCCCCTTGCATCCATCCATGTGTTAATGTCGTATGCTCTCCTGCAAAATGTACTTTTCCAGATGGTGGTGTAATATACGGAAATAACTCGAGCTCTTGGCCTGGTTCGAAAGCTGTAAATGCACCGCAAGAATACGGATTTTTACTCCAGCTAAAAGATGTTCCAGTGACAAACTCACTATAGACGATGTCACCGTATATTTCCGCTAAATTTTTTAATGCGTAACGAATACGATCTCTTTGCGGGAGACTATCCCATGTTAACGCCTCATCTGCCCACGTATAACTTGCTATTACGATAGCTGGTCCTGGAGTATGAATGCCATAACTCGGATAGTATGTAAACCGTATCGGTAAATCAGTAATAGATTTACCGCCACACTGTCCCGCTTTCTCCCAAAATCTACTTTTAAACTCTATTGCAATTTTAGTTGCAGCAATATAATTTAATTCACGAATTGCTCTTTTTTTAAAATAAGAGAATAAATAGTATGGCTGAACTTCTACAAATCTTAACGCTGAAAATGGAATTGTAATAATAGCAAAATCACTTGTTATTGTAAATTGCTCTAACGTTTGTTCATGATTTCCTTGTAACATTACTTTATTATCTTCTTGTATAATTTTATCAACCTTATATGGCATTAAAATATGTTCTCTTAATTGTGGTAAGAATGCATTCGATAACTTATCCATTCCACCAGTTATTTCATAATATTTCGTCGTTGAAGTAAAGAAAATCATTTCACGTAATACTTCAATTAAGGACATTCCCATATAAGCTTCCATATCAAGAAGTACCCCAATCATATCTATTGCACCATCTGAATAATACTCCATTAAAAATAAACCAAGCGAATACGTTTTATACTTTTTTTCAACGATAAGCCAGTTTTTATCAGGATCCTTCTTAATATAATTTAGTATTGGTTCTAATACCTCAATCATTAGCTCTTCTGCCGTTTTTCCTCTTTCTTTATCCAAAACCGGATATTCAAGTACACTTGGATCATTTTCAAACACATTCAATCTCGTTTGAATGTTATTCGTATAAATGATATCTGCAAAAGTTTTATTTATAAAAAGGTTTAAAGGTAGTTTAAATTTATGAATATACGCTAAGGTTAACTTATGGGTGTCAGGGATTCTCATCGGTCCCGCATTAAAATATAAACCCACACTAAATGGTTCCCGAATCGTATACACCCTGCCACCTATTCTGTTATTTGCTTCTATAATCGTTACTTCGTGCCCAGCCTCTTTTAATAAAGAACCTGCAACTAATCCAGAAATCCCTGCACCTGCAATCGTAATCCGTTTTGGGTTATTCTTTTTGACAAGCCCTGCATGAATAATATGAAGCATTTCTTCCATTGCTAATGGGTTCCCCATGCCATTTCCCCTTTTACAAAGGATTTTACTGAATTATATTCGGTTCACTGAATTCCTATGTTTTGTTCGCGGATTTGCACGGATACATTTTCAAATACTTGAATATCTTTTATAAAATGTAATAAACTAGATATGACTCTATAGAAGTAAGACGTATTATCTTACATAATAAAATCAATGAAATTGCGAGGAATTTTGAAATGAAAAAAGGTATTAACCGTGTTGTATTAGTAGGAACAGGAGCAGTTGGATGTAGTTATGCTTACTGCATGATTAACCAAGCCGTAGCTGAAGAATTTGTTTTAGTCGATGTAAATGAGGCAAAAGCTGAAGGGGAGGCAATGGATTTAAGTCATGCTGTTCCATTCGCACCAGCTCCAACTAGAGTATGGAAAGGCAGCTACGAAGATTGTAAAGATGCTGACCTTGTAGTTATTACAGCTGGATTACCACAAAAACCAGGCGAAACACGTTTAGATTTAGTTGAGAAAAACGCTAAAATCTTTAAACAAATCGTTCGCAGTATTATGGATAGCGGATTTGATGGCATCTTCTTAATCGCAACAAACCCTGTAGATATTTTAACTTACGTAACTTGGAAAGAATCTGGTTTACCGAAAGAACGTGTAATCGGTTCTGGTACAACGCTTGATTCTGCTCGTTTCCGCTATATGTTAGGTGAGTACTTCGATATTGGTCCACACAACATTCACGCTTATATTATCGGAGAACACGGCGATACTGAACTTCCTGTTTGGAGTCATGTTTCCGTTGGTATCCAAAAACTACAAACACTGCTTGAAAAAGACAACACGTATAATCAAGAAGATTTAGACAAAATTTTCATAAACGTCCGTGATGCAGCTTACCATATTATTGAGCGTAAAGGCGCAACTTATTATGGTATCGGTATGTCACTTCTACGTGTTACAAAAGCAATTTTAAACGACGAAAATAGTGTATTAACTGTATCAGCTTACTTAGAAGGTCAATATGGTCAAAAAGATGTTTATATCGGGGTGCCTGCTGTTTTAAATCGCGGCGGTGTTCGTGAAATTTTAGAGGTTGAATTAAGTGAAGAAGAAGAATTAAAATTCGATCACTCTGTTCAAGTATTAAAAGAAACAATGGCTCCGGTTCTTTAATTAAGATAAAAAGCAATCCAATTTATTTTGGATTGCTTTTTTATTTTCATTATCCCCTATGACTTTTTAATGATTTTCTATCATTTCTTATTTTTTAGTCGCATCCTCATTATTTATATCAAGTACATCCAATAAAAAGATAAAGATTGGTATCCCGATAATAAGCCCCCATATTCCGAGGAAATGCTCTGAGAAGATGAGAATCATAAATGTATAAAAGATTGGTAAATTTGTTTTTGCAGACATAAACTTCGGATTTAAAAAATAACTTTCAAGAGCGTGGATTACTGTTATGAACACGAGTATGTATACTACGTACATAACTCCGCCTACGTTGTAAGCAATGATACAAAGTGGAAACAAAGAAATAATCACACCTGCAACAGGAATCAACCCTAGTAAGAAAACCATAACAGCTAATACAAGTAGCTGTGGAAATCCTAAAACAATTAATGCAATGACAGTAAGAATACAATTTACAACGGCAATTAAAAACTGAGCTTCAATTACTTTTCCGAACGATCTTGCAAATCTTTCACCAAAATATGCAATTTCCTCATAAAAGATTTTTAACTTACTATCTTTAAACTTAGATGTAAATGTAATAATACGCTCTTTTTCTAATAAGAAAAATAAGCTTAAAATTAGAGATAATAATATTTGTAAACTTACCTTCCCTATATTTGCTATTGATTGATATATGACATCTACACCTTGTTCTATATATTTTGATACTTCCATCCCATTAATTGTCGAAAGTACATATTTAACGATTTCATTATCAGGTGGATTTTGAAAAAACAGTTTAAATTGATAAATTAATTGTGAAATTTGTATCGTCAGCACAGGTAAATATTTATATAACGTTGTGCCTATAAAGGAAACTAGTATTATATACAAACATGCAATAACAATTTTCCGGTTTACTTTCAATTTTCTTGAAATAAAACGTTGAAATCGATCCATTAAAAACGTCAGTATAAACGTAATTAATATTAAATTGATCATACTTTTTAATGCATATAATACAAGCGCTACTATTATTAAAACGAGAAACCGTTGAAACCCTCTACTTCGAAAAAAACTCTTTACTTCATTCATTAAAAATTAACCTCCCCCTTCAATGGATGGAAATTGAATATATTACATTTTATGAACTCCTATAGACAATCTTTCTTACTAATTAAGAAGAATCCTTTTTTTCTTTTCATATTGTTAGATTCGTTTAACTGGAATCCACCAACATATTTCGGTGGACTCCAGTTATTTTTCATATAATCTTTTTATAAACTAGGTGATTTTCTATTTTTAGACTGCTGTTCATACGCATATCCCATATTGAAAAGCTCTCTTTCACCAAACTGTTTCCCTACAAACACTACACCGATTGGTTCTCCATTTTTATCATATCCAGCAGGAACCGCTAATTCCGGATAACCAGCTACAGCTGATAGAAGAACTTCATCGTTATTAATCATAACTAGAGCATCCAAACCTTGTTCTACTAAATACCTATCTAGCTCTTTTTTTGCATTTGCTTGACTCGTTTGTACTACGTTTTCGAACTCTTCTTTCGTTATAGCAGATTTTTCAGACCCCTCAATTAATGTTTGTCCGTACTTTATTCGTCTTTTACTATCCTTTTTATTAAACGCTAAAATCTCTTCTAACGATTTTACCGGTACATTCTTTTGCTGTGAAAGATAGTCGTTTACATTATGCTTGAACTCATATTCTAAAGTTTGCAAATTATCTACACCCCCATTGTTTAACTGAATATAATCAGTCAATATTGCACCTGCATCTTGAAGGTCTTTTTTTATTTTTTCTGCTACTGTTTTTCTATTTTCATCTTGTTGGTCTACAGAAAAAAGAAGCCCTATCTTTTTCCCTTTTAATCCATCTATTGATAAATCCTTTGTATAATTAATTCTTTCTTTATCTTTCATTTTTTCTGTCATAACATCTTTTTCGTCATAACCTATCATTGCATTAAATAACGTTGCTGCATCTTTTACTGTTCTTGCCATAGGTCCTGCTGTATCAAGAGTTTCAGCTAATGGAATAATTCCTGTTCTACTTACCATACCTAAAGATGGACGTAACCCAACTACTGATTGCTGCGCCGCTGGTGCAACAATCGATCCCGTCGTTTCTGTTCCAATTGCAAGCGGCGCAAAATCTGCCGCAACTACTGTAGCAGATCCTGAACTTGATCCTGAAGTATCGAATGTAATCGGACCGTACGGGTTTAAATTTTGTCCTTTTTTCCCGCTATACCCGCTTGGCATTGTAAAAGATAAATAGTTCGCCCACTCAGACATATTCGCTTTTCCTAAAACAAATGCTCCTTCTTCTTTCAACTGCTTCACAATTGTTGCGTCTTGATCTGCAATCCAATCTTTTAATACATAAGTTCCTGCACTAGTCGGCATCACTTTTTCCGTCTGTACATTATCTTTTACAACGACAGGAATACCATATAAATTCGAATTTTTGTTTCTACCCCGCTCTTGATCTAACTTTCTTGCTTCTTCCATCGCATTAGGATTTATCTCTGTAACAGAATTTAATGTTATTCCATTTTGATCATGTTCTTGTATTCTAAAGAGATAAATACTCGTTAATTCTTCATATGACAACTTTCCATCATCAATCATTTTTTGAAGCTCATCTACAGTCGCATTTACGACTTCTTTTTCTTTTATCTTTACATTTTCTATATTGATTCCTTTAAGCTGATTATGTATCGGTTGTAGCACTCTTTCTTTATCATATACAATACGCTCAGGTTCCTTTGGAAAATAATTTTTATACACGTAATATCCGCCGGCACACGCTAATAAGACAATGCCTCCAGTGATAGACAGCGTTACCTTTACCCATTTCTTCATGTTGCTTCCTCCACTCTATAAGGTGCTTCGTTACACGAAAAAGAGAGTTACCTTTTACTTAACTCTCTCCAATCAAAATGCTAAATGAAAAAATGAAAGATTTCAATCTAATTACTTCTTTTTTTGCATTTGCTTTGCTAACATTTCTTTCACTTGATTATACGTTAATCCTGAATTTTTATTTAAACGCTTTACTTCCTCAACATCAGTACCTACCACTGTATATTTTTTCTCATCATTCATTTTTCTAATTCCCTTCTCACCGTATTATTTCTTATATTTCTTCCCTAAATGCGCATAAATTAACACCACTACAAAAAGGAAGCTGTTTTTAAGCACAGCTTCCTTCTCGTTACATATTGTATTTCTTAATAAAATTTCACTACATCTTCAGTAGGCAAGAACGTTCTTTCTGCTGGTTGTTCGTTTGGTTCACCAAATGGCATTTGACCTACTAAGCTCCACTCTGCTGGAATGTTCCAAGTTTCTTTCACTTCAGCATCTACGATTGGGTTGTAATGTTGTAATGATGCACCAATTCCTTCAGCCGATAATAACATCCATACAGTATGTTGTAACATTGCATTTCCTTGATGAGACCAGAATGGGAACTGATCTTTATATAATGGTGCATTTTCTTGCATTTTTTCTACTGTTGCTTGATTTTCAAAGAATAACACAGTCCCAACACCTGTATGGAAACCTTTTAATCTTTCTACAGTCGCTTCAAAGTTTTCTGCTGGTACGCGAGCTCTTAGTGTTTCTTTAACAATATCCCAAAACTTTTCATGCTCTCCATCCATTAATACAACCATACGACCACTTTGCATATTGAAAGATGTTGGTGCGTGTAAAGCTGTTTTTAACACTTCTTCAATTCTTTCTTTCGTAATTGCATCGTTTTTTGCTACTTTACGAATTGAACGGCGGTTCACGATTGCTTCTTTTAAGTTTGTTGTAGTTGCTGACATTTTAATTCCTCCAAATGTTTGTTTAATAATTTATTTTGTTATTTCATAACAAGCGAATTAGCAATATCCATCGGTATTACATTGCATACCTTCAAATGAATTTGTTTTATCCTTTTCAATTTCTTTATCAATGACCCTTTCTAGTGTTTCTTTACTAGCAAGCCCTTGAATGACTTCATCTCCAATCATGACAGTTGGAACAGCCATAATATTCGCTTCATCATATGCGTGTTGAATTGCTTCTTGATGCTTTTCTTTATATTTACGAGTTACTAAAGCATCTTTAAATTCCGCCTCAGGAAGTCCTACTTCTACCGCTAATTTTGTTAACACATCAATATCTTCAATGTTTTGCTCTTCTTGGAAAAATGCTGTGAATACGCGGTGATGATACTCATTACCTAGTCCACGTTCTTTCGCAAATTGACATCCTTCGAAAGCTAAATGTGTATATGGATGTGGTGAAACACGTGGCAAGCGCATATCAATTCCTAACTTCTTCGCTGTCGGAAGAATGAAAGCATCCCATGAACCTAATTTTTCTGGTTCATTCCATGGATCTATTTTTGAATATGGACTTGGACGTAATTCAAATGGCATCCATTCAATCTCTACATCTTTCTCTTTCGCTACCTCATCTAATGGACCTTTTGCTAAAAAACAAAACGGACATATAAAATCTGAGTATACTTTCATTTTTACAGTCATAACTTTTACACCTTACCTTTATTGTTGTAATCAAATCAGTTACATTAATGACAAAAAAATATAAATAGGATTTAAGCATTCATTTTTTCTTGCAAAGTTTCAAACAACTGCCCCATTGTAATATTTCTCAAAACTTCTTCCATCGCGGATTGTGCTTGAATTAAAATAATTTCTAACACCGCTTGAATATTCGCCCCAATTGGACAATCTGGATTCGGTTGCTCGTGAATATGAAATAGCTTGTCTTCTTCGACTACGTTCACTGCATGATACACATCTAACAATGTGATTTCATATAAATCCTTTAGTAATCCCGCGCCACCCGGTCCACGATTTACGTAAACAAAGCCAGCTTGTTTCAAGTACGACATGATTTTACGAATGACTACTGGATTTGTATTGACACTCTCAGCCATATAGTCTGAAGTACAAAGTGAAGATGGATTGTTTTTCAAAATAGATAAAATATGAACAGCTATGGAAAAGCGGCTACTAATTTTCATCGTAATCACCACCTCGATGTAATCATTATAGTTACAACTAAAAAATAAGTCAATCCTTTTCATAGATTTTTTATAAGTAAATTAAAAAGTGTCCCATTATGATATATGAGACACCTCTTTTTATTCTGCAAATAGCGATTGAAATTCTTCAATAAATAGCTGCACAGCGATTGAAGAATCCTTTAATGAAGGAACAGCTAAAGCAATTTCTCTCCATACTTGTGGTTCCAATTCTCTCGTTTGCACATTTTTTGGTAAATTCGTTAAAGATAATTCAGCTAATATTGCAATGCCCAATCCTTCTTGAATCATATTTAAAGCTGTAGTAACTGTCGAAATTACATATTCAGCCCGAAGTGGTACGTTTGCTTGTTTAAACATATCAATAATGGGTGGTTCGTATCCACCCTTACATAATATGATCGGTTCATTCTCTAAATCACAAATTGTAAGAGCGTCCTTCTTACAGAGAGGATGATCCTCTCTTAAGATAGCAACCATTTTCCCCTTCGTTAATGGAACAATCTCCATATCTTTATTAGGCAAAATAACAATTCCTATATCAATAACCCTCGATACTAACCAATCTTCAACTTCTTTAATCGTTCCTTCACAAAGAACGACTTCTAAGTTCGGATACTTCTCCTTAAAAAGGTTTATCATTTTGGGTAAGAAATGTGCAGAAGCGCTCGGAAAACTCCCAATTCGAATCGTCCCAACTTCGTGCCCTTTCTCCATCGCAACTTCTTGTTCAATCTTCTCTACACCGTTCAAAATCTCTCTAATATGTACAAGAATTCTGTTTCCTACATCCGTAACAATTAATCCTTTTCGTTTATCACGTATAAGAATCGTAACTCCTATCTCTGACTCAATACTTGAAATCGCATGACTAACAGCTGGCTGCGTCATATTTAACACCCGAGCTGCCTTCGTAAAACTACCTAACTCAACGGTTTTTATTAATACTTGCAGTTGTGTAATGGTCATAACTAATCACTTATACTCCCCATAAAAAAGATTCATTTTATTTATTACAGTCGATATCATATCATAGTGAAATGAATAACAACAAGGAGGTCTTACCGTGACACAGCTTTCTCGAACTAAGACGGCCATAATCCTTACCTTTCTCGTTTTCATGTGGGGAATCAATTGGCCTTTATCTAAGTTTGCCCTGCATTATACACCACCCGTTTTATTTGCAGGCGTTCGAACTTTAATTGGAGGATTCATTTTACTCCTTTTCGCATTACCGAAATACAAAGAGTTACACTTAAAAGAAACTTGGCATTTATACGTTATTTCTTCTTTACTTAACATCATTATATTTTACGGATTACAAACTGTAGGCCTTCAATATATGCCAGCTGGGTTATTTTCCGCCATTGTATTTCTACAACCTGTTTTACTCGGCATTTTCTCATGGATTTGGCTTGAAGAATCTATGTACGGCTTAAAAATTTTTGGGCTTGTTCTTGGATTTATTGGCGTGGGTGTCATTAGCTCTAGTAGTTTAACTGGACATATCTCTATTATCGGAATCCTTCTCGCGATAGGATGCGCTATTGGCTGGGCACTTGGAACAGTATTTATTAAGAAGACTGGGCACCGCGTTAATTCCATTTGGATGGTAACACTTCAGCTCATTATTGGCGGGCTTTGCTTAATTGGATTTGGTTCAGAGTTTGAAAGCTGGTCTAGTATCGCTTGGAGTATACCATTTGTTAGCGTACTTCTCTTTATTTCGTTCTTCGTTATTGCAATGGGGTGGCTTGCATACTTCACACTTGTTGGAGCTGGTGAAGCAAGTAAAGTTGGGGCTTATACATTCCTCATTCCACTAATCGCTATTATTGTAAGTTCAATTTTCTTACATGAGGCCATTACAATGAGCTTATTTATTGGGTTATTATTTATTGTTGTGAGCATTTGTTTTGTAAATATAAAACCAAAAGCACTTGCTATAAGGCAGCAAGTTGAATTGAAATAAACGTAAGAAAGAGCCTACTGTTTGTAGGCTCTTTCTTACGTCTTACTTTTTACGACGTACTACAAAAACACACGCACCAACCGACGATACAATCGCCAAAATAGATAAGACAATCGCTATTACTTGCATATTACTAGTGCCTTCATTCTTTTCTACACTAGACACTTCACCATGTTCTCCTGTTAATGACGTACCTTTTGCAATTGTAGTAAGTGAATGTGGTTTTTCAGCTTTTTCATCGCCTGTCCATTCAACAATTTCTCCATCTTTATATTGTTGATATGCGTCCCAAGCTATTTTTTGCTCTTTATCCGGATTTTTAGCGACGAAAGTAAATCGTTGGAATTGACCGGTTAAAATCCCTTCTCCTGTCGCTTCCCATACTACAGTTTTCACTTTTCCAGCACTATCTTTTTGCGCTTCCACTTTCCACCCTGGCACTGGCTCATACTGTTGAAACTCAACGCCAGACGGTATTTTTAGTGTGACTTTTGTTGTTGCTATATTTTTTTCAACTGGTACCTTTATTGTGTAAGTCTCCCATGAATTAACATCAGAAGTTTCTGGCTTTACCGTCACATGAGCACTAACAGGTAACGAAAAGATTCCCATTGCAATTATTGTTGCGATCATTGTTGTTCCTAATTTTTTTATACGTTTCATTTTCTATTAACTCCCTTTCATCTATAACGCCTCTTTATCTGCCACCTACAATAAATTTATAATCTGTATCGAAGCTATCCAGAGATTTTGTTAATCCATGAACATGTATATTCCAGTTTCCTGTCATGTTAATATACATACCTTCTGCTTCATATTCTCCCGGTGAAACTGCTGAAACTTTAAATGAACCTTTTCCCATATTCATATCTAATGATTGAGTAGTTAAAATAATTTGCTCCATATCAGTAACAGGTTGTCCGTTTTCATCCTTTAAAGTAATATGAAATGTATTTTGTCCTACTTTATTAGGACTTACATGTAAAGTAAGTTCATACCCATTATCCAGTTGCTTACTTTCTGTAAAAGGTCCAGTAGGAGGCATCGGTGGTGTTTGTACGTTTGTCATAAAAGCTACGATGACAAAAATGATAATTCCGATGATAAACTCTACTTTCACCGTAGCGCCTAATCCCTTCTGCGCTCTCATTTTCCCTTTCACATAATGTACAATTCCCAATATCCCCATGAAAATGAATAAAAGTATTTTTGCTAATAAAGCTAATCCATACTTCGTATCAAATAAAGAGTGGATTGTTGGAATAAAAAATGTACTGTTAAAAAGACCTGTTATTAAAATCACGATGACAGCACCTGTTGCCCACGGTGAAAAACGCTTAATCATATCCCAATACATACTCCACTTGTCATCCTCTTTACGTAAAAGAAGAATAATGGATGATAGACCGCCAATCCATAATGAAGCTGCAAATAAATGCAGAAAATCCATAACGACAGCAATCTCTTTAAACTTCAAACCATATGCATGACTATTAAAGGCTTTCATAACAAGTATCCCGATAAACAATACTATTGGAATACTCCATACTTTAAACGACGATAGCTTCCCACACTTCATCGCAAAATACGTCACAATTATAAGTGAACTAATAAGAACCATTTGAGTAATCCATACATATCCAAAAACAGAAAGCTGTAACGTTTCTTTTAAGAGTAAAGGATTGAATGCTTCTAGCCATGAAACATCTGCATTTATTTTCGCTTGCAATGGTAGGTTGAATAACAAGCTAATAAATATCCCAAATAAGGAGATCCATATTATGTTCTTACTCCTTGATCGAACCGAGGTTGCATTCCCTTTATACATAATAAGATTAAAGAAGAGAACTCCTAAAAATAGCAAGAAACTCGCATATAAAATTCCACGTTCCATAATCATATCGATTTGCGGGACATACCCCATCTCTTCCACTTGTACATCGTCTGTTCCCGCTTCTGCTAATCCAATACGGAATGGAATAACCCCTTGAATTGGATGTCCATCAGCTGAAATCACTTTCCACTGAATAGAGTAGAGTCCGTTTTTCAGATTTTCTTTTAATCCTGCTTCTAATAGTTTTTTGTTTTTTTTATCAATATGAGCATCTTTCAAATCGACCCTTTTACCTGATGTATCCCTCACGTACAATGTATTAAAACTTGAAACTTGTATGTCCTCATCGAATTCGATTTTCACAACAGATGGTGCCTTCTTCAAAGTTTCATTTTCAACAGGGTTTGATTTCACAACGTACGCATGAGCAGATGTACTTTTCGGTATCAATATGATAAGCACACACGCAAGTAATAGCCATGCCCCTAACCTTCTCATTACTTTCACAATCATTTCACTTCTTTCTTCCTCATCGCTATATTTTCATTACTTTAACTTCCCAAGTTAGATTATCGGGCGAAATATTAACCTTATTAAATATAATCTTCTATACAGTATAACTATTTATTTCTCTCTCACCTCTAAACTTCCAATATAATAGTAACTACCTTCATAGATACTACTTACATTTTTAAAGTCGATTGTTATTATATCATAAAATATATTTACGTAAGTTCCTGAAGAAGAAAAGTTATCGTGAATCATTTGTGAAGAAAGTGTGAAATACATAAATAAAAAGGTATTACGTTATTACGTAACACCTTTTTAAAAATATCTTTCTTCTATTTCTCTTCCGGATAATCACAATACTCTATGATTGTTCCCTCTGTATCCGCTGGGTTAAGATAGATTAATCTTCTGCCGTGTTTATTAATTCGAAGTGTATGCTTTAACGTTCGAATACCTTGTTCTTTCAATTCCTCTAAAGCCACATCTAAATCATCTACTCGATACGCAACGTGATGAACACCTTTACCTTTTTGTTTAATAAAACGGGCAATTGGAGATGTCGTATTATTCGTCGGTGCAAGTAATTCAATTCTATCTCCATCCACTTCAAGAATGGCTACTTCGCTTTCCACACCAGGAGCTTCACTTACGTAACGATCTATTAAAGTTCCTAGTAACACATTTTCATAAAAACGTATCGTACTATCTATATCACGAACTGCGATTCCGATATGATCAATTGTTTTTTTCATTTTATTTCCCCTACTACTTTATTTTTTCTCATTATTAATAGTAACAAAAAAAGCTATAGAAACAAGTCTATAACTTTTTTTATTTAACCTATTTTCTTATCTGCTCTAGTTGCTGGTTGAACTTGGTTTTTCACTTTTAAAATGCTAATGCCATATCCGATAAATCCACCGATAATCGCTGGGAAGATCCAGCCTAGTCCTACTTCCTGCATCGGAAGGAATTTAGTGAACACTTGGCTTACTACTTCAATGTTAACTCCAGCTGCACTTAATCCATCGAATAAGCTGATGATAAATGTTACGATCAAGCTTACTTGATAAACTTCCGCTCTTCCTTTAAATAATGAATGGAAGAATGTTAAGAAAATCAATACGATTGCTAGTGGATAAATTGCTGTTAATACTGGAACAGAAACTGCGATTAATTGTGTTAATCCTACGTTTGCAACAATGGCACTAAATACACAGAGCGTGATTGCAATTGCTTTGTAAGGAACATTTGGGAATAACTTATGGAAGAATGAAGAACATGCTGATACAAGTCCCACACTAGTTGTTAAACACGCTACTGTAATCATTAATCCTAATAATACTCCGCCGTATGATCCAAAATAGTAGTTAGAAACTTTCGCTAATACTTCTCCACCGTTCTCTAAATGTCCAAGCTTTGCAACACTTGAAGCACCCATATAAGAAAGAGCTGTATAGATAATTGCTAAAATAGATGCTGCAATTATTGTCGCTTTTGCACAAACGACCATAATTTGTGTTTTCGTTTTTGCACCTTTTTCTTTAATAGCATTGATGATGATAATCCCGAATACGAATGATGCGAGCGTATCCATCGTTAAGTATCCTTCTTGGAATCCTTTAAAGAATGCATGTGATGTATAAGCTTCCACTGGTGCTTGCATATCTCCAATCGGATGTATAAAAGCAACGATTACTAAAATACCGATGAAAGTCAACTTAATTGGCGTTAAAATTTTTCCAACAATATCGACAATTTTCGCGGGATTTAGCGAAAAAAAACAAGTGATGCTAAAGAATATAATTGTGAAAAGAATTAAAGGTGTAGAACCTACTCCCTCTGGCATAAACGGCTTAAGACCAATTTCATAAGATACATTTCCTGTTCTCGGTATTGCAAATAACGGACCGATCGCTAAGTATAAAACTGTTGTAAACACAATCCCGAACACTGGGTGAGCGCGACTTGCTAATGACTGCAAATCATCTTTACCTGAAAAACCAAATGCTAGTACACCTAGTAATGGTAGTCCAACACCAGTTACTAAAAATCCAGCGTTAGCAATCCATACATTCTCTCCTGCTGATTGACCAAGCATCGCTGGGAAAATTAAATTTCCCGCTCCAAAAAATAGTGCAAATAACATTAATCCAATAACTACTATGAACGAAAACGGTACTTTATTCGCCATAATATAACCCCCATTCAAATTTCCTTATCTCATTTTCCAATTTTAACTAATTGAATTTTCTGAATATTTAATTTAAGTATCAACTATTCTTGAACTCATTATAGTTTGCTATATAATATTTTGCAATACTATTTTCGAACTTTTCTTTTATTTTATAAATATACATTTTTTAACATGAAAAATAGACTAAAAAACCAACATGGTCATCCATGTTGGTTTTTCCATTTACTATCATGAATTAAAATTTCGCTGCTACTTTTTTAACGTTTTCTAGACCTTCTTCAACAATTTGTTGTGAACGATCTGGATATTGATTGTGCCCTTCAATTACAACTGTCTCTGGATTTGTAATTCCCCAGAATCCAAGTACAGTTGTTACGTAATTAACTGCCATTTCCATAGGAGCCATTTGTTCTGAAGAGTAATCTGAACCACGAGCACCTAACACAACTACTTTTTTACCACCAACTAAACCTTCTGGGCCATTTGCTGTATATTTAAACGTTTTTCCAGCTTGAGATAAGTATGAAATATATGTGATTAATGGTGCTGGTACTGTAAAGTTCCATAATGGGAATGCAAATACAACCTTATCAGCTTCTAAAAACTGATTTAAATATTGATCTACTGTAGCAACTGCCTTCTCTTCTTCAGCTGTTAACTCCATGCCTTGGCTACGTTTATATCCACCTGAAATCGCGATATTTCCGTAATAAGGAAGATCTAATGCAAATAAATCTAATTCCGTAATTTCTGTATTTGGATTTGCTTCTTTATAAGTACTTACAAATGTTTCATACATTTTTGAACTAACTGCTTGCTCCGCTGGACGATCGTTTGCTTTTACAAATAATACTTTTGACATTTTTTTATTCCCCTCTACATTCTTATTTTCTTCTTTTTTACCAAATAACGAGCTAAATAATCCCATTTTCTTCACCTAAACTTTCTTATCATATTCATTATTCATCATCATAAAAATTCTTATTCCAATAAAAAGTTCCAATTGATACCTTAAGTAAAGCCAATTAAAACTTTTTGTTATTTAATTACCTTATGTAAGTGATTGTAATATAGTAACTTATTTTAGTCAAGTAACTTTTGATAAAAAATAAAATCTCAATTTAAAAATATTAACTAAAATATAATTGAACACCAAATACATCTGTATTACTTGTATAATAAAATTAGAGAGGAAAATTCATAATATAGAAAGGATTTACTCATGAGCACTATAGAAAAGATTCAAACTTTTATTATTCTTTTTGCTGTTACATGCGGCATCGTACTCGGACAATTTAATATGATACATACGTATTCAGACAAGTTTATTGTTCCCTTCTTATTTTTTATGCTATATGGATTATTCCTCAGCATCCCATTAAAAGAAATAAAAAACGGATTTCGCAATTTAAAATTTGCTGGAACAAGTCTTACTATTAACTTCTTATGGACACCTTTACTCGCTTGGGGGGTTAGGGGCACTATTTCTTTCAGATCATCCAGCACTTTGGGTTGGATTTATAATGTTAATGGTTACTCCATGCACAGATTGGTACTTAATCTTTACTGAAATAGCGAAAGGAAATGTAGCACTTTCTACTGCAATTTTACCTGTAAATTTAATTTTGCAAGTTCTACTCCTTCCAATTTATTTATTTTTATTTGCTGGTGTCATGAAAACTGTAGCGGTTTTTGTTTTAGTAGAAAGTATTGTTATCGTAATCGTCTTACCATTTATACTTGCACATGCTACAAAATTCATTATGAATAAAATGAAAAAAGCTGAAACTCTCGAGAATAAACTCATTCCGTTTTTCAGCTCTGCTCAAATTGTATTTTTAAGTTTAGCAATAGTAGCGATGTTTGCATCACAAGGTAAATATTTACTGCAAAATATGAATGTCGTTTTATTATTACTCGTTCCTGTTCTATTGTTCTTCATCATTAATTTTTTACTAGGACAATTTATCGGGCGCATGATGCATTTATCTTACAAAGATACAGTAAGTCTAAGCTTAACAACGTTAGCAAGAAACTCACCTGTTGCACTCGCTATCGCTGTGACCGCTTTTCCAGATGAGCCTCTTATCGCACTTGCACTCGTTATTGGACCATTGATTGAGTTACCAGTACTAGCTTGTGTGTCACAAGTTTTGTTGCTTATTAAGAAAAAACGGCAATACGCATAATAAAAAACGTCCCATTTTGGGACGTTTTTTATTATGGAAAGATTACATACAACACTTATTTCTTATTTATCATTACAAATGAAATTACCGAAACTACAAACGTAATAATACCAATTATAATAAAGTGAAACTTTAATCATTGGGGGTTTTGTTCATCCCCCAATGATTATTAGCCCTCACCACTCCCGCATTAACAGATCCTTTCTAATTAAAAATGATAGGAAACGTAAATATGACGAAAGCTGCCCAAAGTCCGTATATTGGCAAATACTTCGTAACGGCATCTTGGATAGCTTTTGGTCCTGATTTATTTTGCAAGAAACGCATATAGGAAAACATAATCCAAATTAGATTTGCCCAGATCAGTATGTTTACACCTAAAACAGCTAGTCTATTAGGTGTAATCCCGTAAGAAGAAAGTCTAAATACGATGGCTGACAATGCAACAGTATCAATAATAAGTGCCAGAACAATTAAGGCAAAATTTATATAATCTGAAATACTCTTTTTCTCGTCTGAGTCACTCTCAACGATAGAAAATATAGTAACAGCCAATACACCAAGCAGTATTCCGTTGAAGGCCATTAGGAAATTGCGATCCAAGAATGGATTTTTCCCGACCAAAATTACCGTTATAAGATAGATAAGCAAGGTAATCAGGACGAGAGGACTAAAAATTTTAGATATGTATGGTGTAATATTTTTAGCAAGCTTAAGATTCATTGATACTAAGTATGCAGTCACAATAGCGAGAGCCGCTGCTCCAAATAAAACAACATTACTAAAATAGAATTCTCCTATATCTAAATCAACAAAGCTAAATAAACGCATGGTGAATATTGCTAGTATCATTCCGCTCACTGCCATGCTCCCGTAGAGAAGACAATATTCTAAATTAAATTTAATATAGGCTAATCTTGTACTGCCTTTTGAATATTCATTTCCTGTAAATGCAAGCCCTACTAAGACCCATAAAAATATAGGAAGATGTAAATACGCAAGTATGGTACTGTCTTTATAATTTATTGGCAACGTATTAAGATACACCCCGGAAACTAGGAATAACGCTATAAGGGAATAAATAATACTTTTTTTCGGCTTATTATTGTAAACAAAATAAGCAGCAATAAAGGGAATTACACCAAAAGCCAAATTAATTGGAGCAATTGCTTCCTGCTCAACAAAGTGGAAAATGATTCTAGTGCTTATGCCGGCCAGAATAGCTAAAAGGCCCATGAATAAGAAACCTTTTTGAAACAAAGATGTTTTTTCTTTATTTACTTTCTCCTTAAAATGCAACCTTTCATACCAAGCACCTAGAATTTGAGAATCAGGGTTTTGGCCCCATGCTTGTGAGAATGCTTTTTTAAAAGCTTTCGGATCTTTTCTATACATCTTCTCCAACTCATGGGGGTTATCCATATGTTTAACAATCAAATTGTTACTGTTCATAGTTATACCTCCTCTAATTTTAAAAATAAGGTTGTTACCTTTTAACAAAAGCACCTCACTCATTTATTATGATTTTGATTTTAATACAAAATTTATCGTTTTACAATAAAAAATTATTATTTAAAGGATTTTTTTTATCGTTAAATTTTATATAAAAGAAAAAACAAAAGAGCATGACAGTTTTATGTCATGCTCTTTTAACAAATTAATTCTCAAATACAAAATTAATCTTATTATCTTTCCACTCTAATTTCGCATCAAACGTTTTCTCGCCCTTTTTAAAGCCTTTAATTAAATCAGTCTTTTCACCTTTTAAGAGCTTTGTCATATTCTTTTGCGAAATTGTTTTACTTAATATCTTCTTTGAAATGGTGAAATCACATTGCGTTGTATTATAGTTAGAACAACCGTAAAACGTTGACTTATCAATTACATCGCCATCACATTTTTTACAGCTACCAACCTTTTTACCCGTTGTAAATTTCGATCCTTTTCGTTCAATCGATTCAACATGTAGTCCCGTGAAATCCCACTTCTCAGACATTTCCACTGCGTCTTCAATAATTTTAGCTGATAGCTTTTTCGTCTGTTCCATAAATGTAGCTGGTGAAGCTGTACCTTCCCCGATTTCCGCAAGGCGTTGCTCCCATTTTGCAGTCATTTCTGGTGAAGCGAGTATTTTATCACCGATTGCTGTAATTAATACTTTTCCTTTATCGGTCGCATACACTTGGTTTTTCTGCACATCTATATATTTACGGTCTTTCAGCATCGTAATAATACCTGCACGAGTTGCCTCAGTACCTAAACCTTCTGTTTTCTTTAATACTTTCTCAAGCTCTTCATTCTCTAAATACTTACCTGCCGTTTTCATTAACGTAATAAGTTGTCCTTCTGTATAACGCTTCGGCGGCTGTGTTTTTCCTTCTTTCACTTTCACCTTTACAACTTTTCCTTCTTCGCCTTCAGCAACAATTGGAAGAATTGTTTCGTCATCTTTATCATCTTGGAAAATAACTTTACGCCAACCTTCTTGAATTTGCTGTTTTCCTTTCGAAATGAACGCAGCACGTTCGTCTATAAGAGTTGTAATCGTTGTATAGTCAAAAATCGCTACTTCATAATGCGCCGCAATTAGTCTTCTTACGATCATATCGTAAATTTTCTTTTCATCACCTGATAGTTTGCTTGGATTTGTAACTTGCTCTGTCGGAATAATCGCGTAGTGATCTGTTACTTTCTTTTCATTTACATAACGCTTATTGTTCATAATGGATTCAACCGGAGCCGGTAATAAACCTTTATATTCATCAAACTGACTTAACTTCTGTAAAATATCAGGGAAAGTCGCTGCTTCTCCTTGAGTAACATAGTTAGAATCTGAACGTGGATAAGAAACAATCCCTTTTTGATAGAGTGCTTGCGTTATATCAAGCGTCTTTTTCGGTGAAAACTTAAAGGCTTTATTTGCCGTTGCTTGCAGTGATGATAAGTTGAATAAAAGCGGCGGCTGAAACTCTTTACGCTCCGTTTTCATTTCCTTCACAACAGCCGGTTTCCCTTGGCAAAATGCCGCAATTTTATTCGCCATATCAGGGTCTTTTAAGCGGGATTCATTATCCTTCTCCCATTTCCCGTCATATTTCTTTCCTTCTATATTAAAGGTTGCAAACACTTCCCAGAAAGGCTCTGACTTAAAGTTTTCAATTTCTTTCTCACGCTTTACAATCAATGCTAACGTTGGTGTTTGGACACGACCAGCAGAAAATACATCATTCATTCCTTTTTTCTTTAACAAAATACTAAACACACGTGATGCATTCATGCCAACAACCCAGTCAGCACAAGATCTTGTGTATGCTTCGTAATACGTATTAATTGTATCTGATTCATCAAGTAAATTTTTAAACCCTTGATAAATAGCTTGCTTCGTTAAAGACGAAATCCATAGACGCTTCATAGGCTTTTGCACGTTACAAAGATTAATAATATTTCGTACGATTAGTTCCCCTTCACGCCCAGCATCGCCTGCGTGAATAATTTCTGTTACCTGTGGATTATGTAACAGCTGTTTCACAACGTTAAATTGCTTATACTTTGACTTTGTTACTTCAAATTGAAAACGCTCTGGAATCATCGGTAATGTATTAAGTGACCATTTTTTCCACTCTGCGTGATAATGCTCTGGATTACATAACTGCGTCAAATGACCAATTGCCCATGTACAGTACGCTCCATTTGGAAATAACTCATTTGCTTCTACTTCTAAATATCCATCTTTCCGGCGATATTTAAACTGTGAAACAAGAGCCAACCCTTGATCTGGTTTCTCGGCAATAATTAATTTCATTTTATAACTCCCTATCTGTATTCCAGTGTTACTTTCATTGTCTATATGTTTAGAAGCGATGATAAAACAACAATCTTATTTATCATTCGCGGTTTGTCTCGCAAATGTGAGACCTATAATATTATACGCTTATTCTTTATGGCTTCACAATAGAAACTCATAATATAACAATTTCTTTCACATGCTTACAATTAAAAAAGACGCCCTAAAAAATCAAGCGTTCCTTTGCTTACATCTATGAAATTGTGCAGATAATATGCAGATATAAATTATCATAAGTACACATATGATGAAATGAACGATAGGACAAGGAGGTATCATAATGTTTGCTTATACGTTAACTACCTTAACACTTTGCTGTACCTCAATTCTTATTGCATCCAATATTTCCAAACGTAAGGGTACCCTAATGGAGTATATGGTATTTATTATGTCTTTTAGTATGAGTATCGGTTTAAGTATTGGTTTTTATTTAGGCATTCTCTTTAAGGGGGAATTACTATATTCTACTTTACTTGCTATTTTAATTAGTGGGTCTACGTTTTCATCTATATACTGCTTTAGAAGGAATGTTCTCTGGATTAATGGCAAGTATGATGGGAGCAATGATTACAGAAATGTTAAACGCTCAACAAGCTCATAGTATATTGTTCATTAGCCTTTTACTTACTATAACGATTACTATGTCCTGTGTGATTCAATTGTTATCGGAGAACTTTTCTACTTTTATCCAACAGCGTTTTTTGTTATTACTTTCAATTAGTGTAGTAATTATCGTTGCCGTATTCGCGACATTCCCAGATCATACTCCTGCACCTGGGCATAATCAACATATACATTAGTACTTGCAACAAAAATGAATAAGCAGCTATCCATAGGATAACTGCTTCCTATTATTCTGGCTTATTAGGAATGTTTTGGTTTGGAACATAGTCAGATTTATAATCTGTATAGTTCACTTCCGTTACCATTCCTGCTGAAGCATGATGTAGGTCGTGACAGTGGAACATCCACTCACCGGGATTGTCTGCTACAAAGGCTACTTCATATTCTTCTCCTGGTTTTAAGTTCAATGTATCTTTTACAATTGGAGAACCTTTTATCGGTTTTCCATCTTTACTCAACACCTGAAAGAAGTGCCCGTGTAAATGCATTGGGTGATCATCCATTTTAGAACGATTTACCAACTTCACTTTTACTAAATCACCCTTTTTTACTTGAATTGGGTCAATATCCGGAAATACCTTTCCGTTAATTGTATATACCATTTCATTTCCATTCATTTGCGTATTTAAGTCCATATTATATGTGGCAGTATACTCTTGATTTAACGTGAAACTACCTAATTTTTTAGTACCATATTTCATTATATCTACTTTCGGTAATTTTTCTTTTTCGTCTGCTTTATCTTTCATCTCTTTGCTGCCATCATATTCAATAACAGCTTTCATTCCTTTTGCACCTTTATTTTTCGAATGGTCTTCAACATACCATTTCCCAGTTTTATTAGCAGTAAATTCAATATCATAACGTTCGCCCGGTGCGATTGAAATTACTTTATCCTTTATAACTTTTGGATCGTTTATTGGTTGACCATCTGTCGCAATTACTTTTATATCATGACCGTGAACATGTATATCATGTGATAGATAACCAGCATTAACGAGTCGAAAACGAACTTTATCTCCCTTATTCACTTTCAATGGCACTACTAAATCACCGCTTTTTCCATTGATTGTGAATAAATCATACATACTCATATCATGACCTTCCATCTTCATATTTCCATGGTCCATTCCTTCCATATTACTAGAGTCTTTTTGATCACTGCCCACGTCCATACCAGAATGATCCATGCCGTTCTTATCATCATTCTTTTCCTCATTTTCATTACCTTTAGATTTATTACCTATTTGCCCTTTTGTCATTTCTTTTAACTGCTTATTCATTTCTTCTTTATCTGTAACCCATTCATCCAACATTAATGTGTAATCTTTATCATATTTTTCCTTTGTATCTTCTACAATGAGCGCTCCATACAAACCTCTATCTAATTGATTTACAGAATCTTGATGCGAGTGATACCAGTACGTTCCTGGTACGTTCGCTTCAAATTCGTAAGTGAAACTTTTTCCTGGTTCAACTGCATCTTGTGTCACGCCTGGAATTCCATCCATGTTATTTGGGACAGGATATCCATGCCAATGAATAGATACTGGTGCAGATAATTCATTTTTTAATGTCACTTTCACCTTTTCACCTTTTTTCACCCGAATTTCTGGACCAGGAGATGATCCATTAAATGTCCAGACTGGAACAATAACACCGTTACTTAACTTTTGCTTTTCTTCTTTCGCTATTAAAGTAACTTCTGGTCCTTTTTGAACCTTCAATGGTTTTGTAGCTGTTTCAGTCTGTATTGTTTTTTTATCTTTCATATTTTTATGATCATTTGTTGTATTTGTGGCCAAAGAACATGCAGCAATTAAAAATATTACAGAGACCGTAACAGCTTTTAATACAAATCGCTTCATGGAAAATCCCTCCTTTTTCAAAATCATTATAGAAGTTGATTTTCAAGAAAATAAGGAGATGTAATTAGATTTTACGTAAGCTAATTGGAAGATTACTAAAAGTGGAGACATTACAAGAGGCGAATATTTTAGAAATACAAAATGCTTTCCTTGTAGCGACTATATTAGCCGTTCTCGTATTTGTTTTGACGTTATTTCTTAAGAAACAATAACACTTCTATTATTAAATAAGAAAAATGTAGCTAAAATGCTCTTCACAAAAGAACTTAGATTTTTGTATAATAAGAACTAATGTTCTTCACAGACAATAGACTCAAATTACACAAATATATCAAATAGAAGAGGATTGATATACGATGAAAATTGATAGACCAAAAATTTCACCAGAGTTATCTTCAAAGAATTTTCAAGATATTTTTTATGAAGAAGATCCAACATTGGAAGTGTGTGAAATTATAGACTCCACTTTCGAAAATGAATCTGTAGATAGAGTACGATTATATGATGCGGTGATAAAAAACTGTAAGTTTACTAATACAGACTTTAGCAATATTGATATTACAGATGTTTGTTTTGAAAACTGTGATTTATCAAATGTTAATTTAAGCAATTCTTCTGTTCACAGAGTCGAATTTAAAAACAGTAAATTAATCGGAGTAAATTTCACAGAATCTAGCTTAGGAAATGTTAAATTTGAGAATTCAATTTTGAATTTAGCGGCATTTGGAAATTCCAAACTAGAAAAAATCATCTTCAATGAAACTTCATTAAATATTGCAGATTTTTTTGACTGTAAACTTAAAAAAGTTGAATTCCAATTATGTAGTCTTGATGAAGCTAATTTTGATCAGACATCACTGAAGGGGATAGATATTAGTTCTTCTAGCTTTGATACGCTTACAGTTTCAGTGAACGATTTAAGAGGATGTAAAGTATCAACATATCAAGCTGTTCAGTTTGCAACTTTATTAGGATTAATAATTAAAGATTAGTATTTCGAAGATAAAAGAACCCTATCCCGAATCATGGATTTTTTAATTGTCCGCGATTCGAGATAAAGTTCAAATAAATTAGTGATGACTTTTTATTATTTAACTACAGCTTGGTTTCCTTTTACATGTTCATTATTTATACTCATAAATTCTTCAATTTCTTCAACTTCTCTAATGATATCTTTTGACAAGTTTTCATACCCGTCTTTCGTTACAAGAATATCATCTTCTATTCGAATACCAATTGACTCTTCCTCAATATAAAGACCTGGTTCTATCGTAATAACCATACCTTCTTCTAACACTCTATCTTTATATGTTCCTACATCATGTGTATCTAAACCAAGGAAATGGCTGACACCATGATAATAGTATTTTGATAACTCTTCATCTTCTTGAATTAAACCAATTGCTTTACACTCTTCTGCCAGTACCTTTTTTGTATGCTCATTTAATGCAGCGAACTTTAATCCTGGCTTAATAATCTCTGTTGTTTCTTTTAATGCTTTTAATACAATATTATAAATTTGTTTTTGGCGACTAGAGAATGTTCCATTTGCCGGGAATGTATAACTAATATCAGCGTTATAGTAGTCTTTTTGAGCGCCTAAATCTAGCAATACTAAATCACCATTTTGAATTTGTGCATCATTATCTTCATAATGAAGAACTGTAGCATTTTTCCCACTCGCCAAAATTGTATTGAATGCATGGTGCTTAATGCCAGATGATTTCAGTGTAAAATCAAATTGTGCTTCTAATTCATACTCCATCATGCCTGCTTTTGCATGCTTAAGTACGTTGTAAATACCGTCTTTCGTTATAGCAATCGCTTCTTTAATAATTTCAATTTCTTCTTCTGTTTTAAATACTCGTAATTCACAAATGTTCGGATATACATTACCAATTGTTACGTGTGGGTATTTTTCTCTTACATGTTTAGCAAATGCTAATGTTTTTGTCTCCATACCATTCCACTCACGACTTTCTATATCTAAATATAGATGCTTCGCATTTTCTGTAAAAAGTATATTTGACATTGTCTTTTCAAAGCTATCTAAATATACAACTTTCTTTATACCTGAAATTCCCTCTGCTTCTTCGCTAGAAACTGTTTTCCCAACCCATTTTTCCATTACTGGATCTGATTTTTCAATGAAAAGTGTCTCTTCTACACTATTCCCAAACTTTTTCAGCATAAAAATAACATTTGGTTCACCGATTCCCGTTAAGTAGTAAAAATTACGATTCGGTACAAATTTATAATGTGCATCGGCTGACATATGAGGTGCTTGTCCAGCAAATAAAATCGTAATGGATTCCTCTGGTAATGTGTTTGCTAATCGTTCTCTATTTTGAGCAAAAAATGTTGATTTCATAATAATCCCCCTAGCGTTTTATGTATAATTGTGAAACTAATTATTCAATACACTTCATTCTATTATTGTTATAATTTTTCGTCAATTTTTAACTAAATTTTAGATAGTATTGACACAGACAACTAAACAAGTTACAATAACTATAAATTAGTAAGTTACTAATTTAAATTTAAATAAGAGGTGAACAAAATGCAAAACATTTTATTCCGTATTAATGAATTATCAAAAAAAGAAAGAACATCTGGATTAACAGTTGATGAAAAACAAGAACAACAAATGTTGCGTCAAAACTATACAGAAACATTTCGTGGAAGCCTAGATTCCATTTTATTAAATACAAAAATTGTTGATCCTAATGGTCTTAACGTTACACCAGTTGCATTACAAGATGCTCAAATACGTTTAAAATTAAGCAAATGAGTTCCGCGCTAAAGAATTTCAATAAAACATAAACAGAGCTGGATTTCCTATATAGAAATTCCAGCTCTGTTTATTGTCTTTTCTAATTTAGTAAACGAGCGATACATCGCAATTCTCCACGACACAATCATCGCAAATGCAAGTAAGAAAAACATTCCGCTTAACTCTGCCAAATCAATTGATTGGCTTAAATATGACTTTAATGCCACGCGTACAGCTAATAAGCCTACTAAAATAAATATGAATGCTTTTGACGGTTTCATAAATATATGTTCGCCTTTTATTTCGAACTTAGTTGTTTTAATAAGAAAAATAGAGAAAATAAGCCCTATACTAATTGCCTCGACTATTTCTAACGATGTTAATCGAAACTCTGGTAAAAAGTACATCATCGCGCCTGTACTCATAAAAATTGGTGGTAATATAATTTTCTTTTTCGTTACCGGCTTTTTCGCTGCTTTAAAACGTAGAAACATTACTCCAACAGCCATACAAAACGCTATGACACTTGATAAAAGTGCTATCATACTCTTCTCACTCCTATCTATTTAAAAGACTTTTTGAGCAAAATCATAAACCAAACGAGCCCGATACTTATAATAACATGACCTAATCCAGCCATATGGCTTAAACCGTAAAAGTCAGTTCCATTTACTTGTAAAAGACCTCTCCATAGCATTGTAGCAATAGTAAAGATTACTCCTACATTATAAACAACAAACCATGCACAAAAGCTCTTTGTTTCTTGTACATGAAACACTTTACATAAAGCTAAAGCAATTAAAAAGAATACAAAACCGAGCACTAATACATGTGTATGCACTAATTGCAACATTGTGGATCCTTTAATTCCTTGTGCTTTCGTATACTCTCTTGCAAATACACCTGATAATAAACCAATAATTAAGTAAATAAATGCCGCATTATATAATTTCTTCATTCTATTCCTCCTGTTGCAAACTTTCTATATTCGCTACAATCATTTTACGGAAAGTTTATGAACGGAATATGAATAAAATATTACATCCTATTTTCAAATAAAAAGCCATTTTGTTTATATTGGTTTACCCATTTCAAAATTGCGGTGTCTCTTATACCAATAGCTTTACTAATTTCTCGGTAACTTTCATTTCCGTTCAAATAACGTTGAACGATGTATATTTTTTCATCAGTTGTGAATTTAACCATAGAAAAACTGCACCCCAATTGTTAGACTGTGTCTAACAATTGGGGTGCAGTTCAGTTTTTAATGGTGGGATGCTCTTTTATAATTTATTCATTATTGATTATTTTCCATCCTGTAAGTTTCTAGCTTAATTTAAACCATTGCTTCAGTTTCTATAATTACTAAAATTACCCTTTTCTCATAACCGTCTAATATTCCTAGAATTTCCGGGATTTTTGAGTTCATGCGGTTAAGCCCTCTCAATTATTTTAGAACTTAACTAATCTTAGTTTGTAACTCCATTCCAAACATCGACATCATTATCATCTAAAATGGCTTTGATTTTATCTTTCTCAAAAACTACCAGATATTCATAAGGTAAGGCTAAAACTTGAATAATTGAAGGTCTAATTTTTAGTAGCTGATATGCGTAATATGCTTCTAATTCACCGTCAGTTTCTTCTGTTTCATCGACAGGACCGATATACCAACCAGAATCACCTTTGTCACAATCCCTAGCTCTTTGTAAATAAACCTCATCTAGTTGTAACACATTTTTTGAAGTCACTATTTTATCGCTAAACTTTATTGTTTCACCGTCAATATTTAACTGACGTAAACAATGCACTTGTTCTAATTGCACCCATAAAGCAATTGTTAGATCATCTGTAGTATCCTTAAATGGATTTTTTGTATAATCTGGGGCAATAATATGATACCCATCTTCACGTTTGGATAGAACAAAAATAGACCAACCAACTTGCATAGAAAATCTATCAACTAATTTGTTATCTTCTACTTTAGTTAGCAAATACAATAACTTTTCTATCTGGGGGCCTAAATGTTCTTCTGCTGTAGCTATTATCTTTTTACCACCTATATTTTTAACTATTGTTTTCAATGGATTGTAACCTCTCTTTTATTGATTTTTTCAAAGCTTCTCTAGCCACTGCTTCACGTTCTAACATTTCTAGTCTTATAATTTCCGCCGTATTTAGGGTGCCCCGGCCATGTACTCCAATCTTTTGCATTCTTAGAAGCATTTGTTGGTTTTCCAAGTCCAACAAAGTTTACATCCATATTAAGCACTTCTATTTGTTGTTCTCTCGGTAATAGGTCAAAACCTTCCATGTCCGTTATTTCTTTCATTGAAACAATGTGGTCAGCTTCAAGTTTTTCCACTTCATAACCATATACAGGATCAATTTTGGGTACGTCTGTATTTACGCTTTTTCTTATCCTATTATTGGGTGTTCTCTTCCTTAAATCTTTATATTCCTCTTTTGAAACCGCAAATTGATTTAATAAGTCTTTCGCTTCTTGGTATGCCCCACCAAGTTCATATTTTATAGAACTTCCTCCAACATCAGCATAAGCCAAACGGTTTCCAGTGTTCAACTTAAAATCAGTTAATACATTTCTATATGCAGCAGAATTAGTCATAAACGACTTTCCTTTTGCTAGGTTGCCAGCGATTGCTAACTTCCCTGCTTGTCCTGCTTTACTAAGACCTTTATCACCAATAAAACCTGTTAATAATGATGCTACACCATAGGCAGCATAGTGCTCTCTACTTTCCATATCTCCGTTCCAGAAATCATTAATGAATGAATCTGATAAAGTATTCCATGCAGCAGGAAGTGTTTCTTTATAATTAATAATTGCATCTCGCATGTTTAACCACGTTTCTTTATCGCCTAAAGCTACGAATCCTTCCCATGCATCTACAGCACCATCTACAAAACCTGTAGAAATACCAGTCCATGCATCACTTAGATCCTTTTTCTCTCTTTCCCAAGCCTTCTCGAAGTCAGATTTAGGCGAAATTTTACCGCACATTGCACCTTCTTCAATTGAATTATCAGCCTGACGATTCCTATCTTCTGTAATCGCCTGGATAGAAGTCGTCCACTCCATATTCAATACTTGTTTACTAAATGTACCACTTGCAGGACTAAAACCTTTTCCACTTTGTACTTCTGCAAGACCTGTAGCAATACTATTAGCTAATTGAATTGCTGTAGCATAGTTATTGCTAGACGTTTGATTAAATTCATGTAGATGGTCTAACTTTTCTTGAAGTTTTTTCCTCATGACAGTAAAAAGATTTGCCATAGCGTCTATACCTGGTATTGGCATAGTTTGAGTGATGGCTTCCATACTTGCTTTCATTCGGTCAATCTCTCGAATTTGTTCTAATATTTCTTGTTCAATTACATCTGCCTGAGCTACTTGTGATTGAAATTGACTTGGAAATGCATCGTTCTGACGGATTAATTCTTCACATAAGTATATGATTCCTTGTGCTAAAGGGCGAAAGGTTTCTGCGAAAAATGCTTTTGCACTATCGTAAGTTTGCCCTTATAGAACGGTATCACTTGTAAAAGCATCAATCGATTGAATGGCTTGTTCCATACCTTGAATGGTAGCTGTACATACAGCATTCATGCTTTGAGTTTGGCTTTGTACTTCTCCCAAATACATATTTAAACTCATGCATTGACCTCCCTTGCTAATTGTTGTTGCTGGTAGGATAGGTCGTTTTCTGAATCACTAAGGTCTCGTCTTTCTTTAAGTAATGTTTCTTTTTGATTTTCTAATTCAAATGTAAGTTTTCGCTCAATGTGTTGTGCTTCTTGACGGATATTTATAAAGAAATGAGATAACTCTTTATCGTTGTGCCAAGTTTCTAAAATACGGTTAAATAAGCGGTTGCTTCGATTTTTCAATTCGTGAAAATCAGCTTCCGCTTGTTCCTGAGTTCGAAGCGCGGATTGATTTCGGTCCTGTTCTTCAAATACACTTCGTAATTTTTGATTTAACTGTTTAATTTGTTTTTTGATATCTCGATCCATTTTTTTCCTCCTAAAGTTTTATCTTTACGAAGGTGGTCATATTAGCGGAAAGTATTGTGAAGCTCGTGATCCATTCTCTCAAACTCTTTGGCTACCGAATGAATATTATCGACCGCTTGTTGAAAGGCGGTGGAAAATTGTTTCGTCAAATCTAAAACTTGTTGGTTCGCTTCTTGTGCTTTTGAATTAACTGAAAGCGTAGTACGTGTCGCCTTTTTTATAGAACGATTTGTTGCGCTTTGGATTGTATCTGAAGCTGCCCTCATTTGCGTTGCGATTTGTGTAGCGCTTTGAAAATTACTTTGAAATTGTCCCATCGTATAAACCCCTTCTATACTTAATAGAGCATGAAAATTATACCATATTAGTATAGATTTTTATATTGATAGAGAACCTTTGTTGGTAGGGCGTTTTTTAGAGTACGAAAGGTAATTCAATTATAAAAATAGCCTATCATCTTTTAATATTAATTGGGAATTTATATTGTACTTACACTACATTAATATTTAATATTTATTTTTTAAAATTTCACATGTGGTAAAATAATAAATTGATGAAAAAGGGGACGAAATATCAGTAAATAATTCACCGCAATATAAAGTAAAAAACTGCACCTCCAATTGTTATTCGTGTCTAACAACTGGAGGTGCAGTTCACTTTTCAACTTATTTTAAATCTTCTATTGAGAAAGCACCTGGAAGTAATTGCTCAACAGTCACTTCCTTTTCATCACCTTTTACATTCGTTAGTAAAACTTGCATTTTCGGTTCACAGAATTCAGCAATTACTTGTCTACAAGCACCACATGGTGAAATCGGTGCGTCTGTTTCGCCTGTAATAACTAAGTAACTAAAGTCACGCTCCCCTTCTGATACTGCTTTAAAGATCGCTGTTCTTTCTGCGCAGTTACATAGACCGTAAGAAGCATTTTCTATATTACAACCAGTATAGATTTTACCTTCTTTCGTAACTAATGCTGCACCAACAGGAAATTTTGAATACGGAATATATGCTTTTGCTAACATCTTATTTGCTTCTTCAATATATTTTTTCTTATCCATATTATTTCCCCCTTAAAATAATGTAATGATGATTAGTCAGTAATAACTGTATGAACTAATTTAGGAGCCACTGCTGTTTCAGCGATAGAAATGTTCTCATAGATTTTTGCTTTTACATCTTCTACATTTTCACGGTTTGCATAGATTGTTACGAATGGCTCGCCTTCTTTTACTGCATCGCCAACTTTTTTACGTAACATTAATCCTACCGCTAAATCGATTTCATCTTCTTTTGTCGCGCGGCCAGCACCTAGTAACATAGCTGCGATACCGATTTCATCTGCAACAATGTTAGAAATAACACCTGAAGTTTTTGCAGGTACATCAATTACATACTTAGCTTGTGGCATTTTTTCTGGATTGTCTACAATCGAGCTGTCTCCGCCTTGGTTGCTTAAGAACTCTTTAAATTTCTCAGTTGCTTTTCCATTTTTCATAACTTCAATTAACATTTCACGAGCTTCTTCTAATGTACTTGCTTTTTTCGCAAGTACGACCATTTGGCTACCTAATACGAGTACTAATTCTGTTAAATCTTCTGGCCCTTCACCTTTTAAAGTATCAATTGCTTCTTTCACTTCTAGAGCGTTACCAATCGCATAGCCAAGAGGTTGTGACATATCTGAAATAACAGCCATCGTTTGACGTCCTACATTATTTCCGATACGTACCATTGCATGTGCTAATTCTTTTGCATCTTCCTCTGTTTTCATAAATGCGCCAGCACCTGTTTTTACATCAAGTACGATTGCGTCAGCACCAGCTGCAATTTTTTTACTCATAATTGAACTTGCAATTAGAGGAATTGAGTTAACAGTTCCTGTTACATCACGTAATGCATAAATTTTTTTATCTGCAGGTGTTAAGTTTCCTGTTTGTCCAATAACAGCTACTTTGTCACGGTTTACAATATCAATGAACTGCTCTTTCGTAATTTCAACGTGGAATCCTTCTACTGCTTCTAATTTATCAATTGTTCCGCCAGTATGTCCTAAACCACGACCAGACATTTTTGCTACTGGTACATCTAAAGCAGCTACTAATGGTCCTAATACTAATGTTGTTGTATCACCAACACCGCCAGTTGAATGTTTGTCTACTTTAATTCCTTCAATTGCTGATAAGTCGATTGTTTCTCCAGACTCCACCATCGCCATCGTTAAATCTGCACGTTCACGATCTGTCATATCTTTAAAGAAGATTGCCATTGCAAGTGCACTCACTTGATAATCAGGAATACTTCCGTCTGTATATCCATTAATAAAGAATTTGATTTCTTCAGTCGTTAATTCTTTGCCATCACGTTTTTTTGCAATAATATCTACCATTCTCATTACAATCACCATTCCTTTTGATATGATATGAATCTATTAAAATAATAAGCCAACGATTGTTGCGGATAAGAAACTTACTAATGTTGCACCGAAAAGTAATTTCAAACCGAATCTTGCGACTACATTCCCTTGCTTTTCATTTAAGCTCTTAACTGCCCCTGCAATAATTCCAATTGAAGAGAAGTTTGCAAATGAAACTAAGAATACAGATATAATCGCTGTCGTTCTATCTGAGAAATTAAAGTTTCCTTGCGCTAAATCTGTCATAGCGACAAATTCATTTGATACTAATTTTGTTGCCATAATATTTCCGGCATTAACTGCTTCATGCCAAGGTATACCCATAATAAATGCAAATGGCGCAAATACATAACCAAGAATTTCTTGGAATGAGATACCGATTACACCTTTAAATACTGCATTAATGAATGCGATAAGAGCAACGAAACCGACTAACATAGCTGCTACTGTAATCGCAACTTTAAATCCATCTATAATGTATTCCCCTAATACTTCAAAGAAAGTCTTTTTCTCTTCTTCTTGCACTTCTAACATATCTTCTTCTTCAGTAACTTCATACGGGTTAATGATAGAAGCGATAATAAAACCACCGAATAAGTTAAGCACTAAAGCGGTTACAACATATTGTGGTTTTAATAACACCATATACGATCCAACGATAGACATTGAAACGGTAGACATTGCAGATGCACATAATGTATACATTCTTTTCTCTGGCAATAACCCTAGTTGTTTCTTAACTGAAATAAACACTTCAGATTGTCCTAAAATCGCAGAAGCAACAGCATTATATGATTCTAGTTTCCCCATTCCATTTACTTTACTTAATGCTAGACCGATAGATTTCACAATAATAGGTAATACTTTAATGTGTTGCAAAATACCTATTAAAGCTGATATAAATACGATTGGCATTAATACACTTAAAAAGAACGAAAACTCTTTTTGATTTACTAATCCACCAAATACGAAATTCACACCGTCAGCGGCATATTTTAATAGCTCTCCAAAACCATCTGCTATTCCGCTAATTAATATATTCCCTACACTTGTATTTAATAATAAAAACCCCAAAATGAATTGTAATATAACCATCGTTATGATTGGGCGATATTTGACTTTCTTTCTATTATTACTAGCAAGCCAAGCGATACCTAAAATCAATACGAGGCCAAAAATACCAATTAAGTATTTCATAAGCCGTCTCCTCCCATTCGTATCCGCTTACATTCTTTTCAATTATTAGAGCAATAGATACACTTTACTTTGTGTATCTATTGCTTTTGACTTCATTAATGATTAGTAGTTATCTGTAGCACCTTTTGCATCATTTAATACGATTGCAACACTAGCACTTGCTCCAACGCGAGAAGCTCCAGCAGCTACCATTTTGTCTGCATCTTCACGTGTACGAACGCCACCAGATGCTTTTACACCAACGTTTGGTCCTACTGTTTTACGCATTAATGCGATATCTTCAGCAGTTGCTCCGCCAGTTGAGAATCCAGTTGAAGTTTTTACGAAATCAGCACCAGCTTTTACTGATAATTCACAAGCTCGTACTTTCTCTTCATCTGTTAATAGGCAAGTTTCAATGATTACTTTTACAAGAGCTTTTCCTTTTGCTGCTTGTACTACTTCATAAATATCTTTTTCAACGAACTCGTTATCGCCATCTTTTAAAGCGCCTACGTTGATTACCATATCAACTTCAGTTGCACCTTTTTCGATAGCATCTTTTGTTTCGAAAGCTTTTGTTTCAGTAGTGCTTGCTCCTAATGGGAAACCGATTACAGTACAAACATCTACACCATGTCCAGCTAATTCTTCAGCAGCTAGCTTTACCCATGTAGGATTAATACAAACAGAAGCGAATTTATATTCCTTTGCTTCTTCGATTACTTTCATAACATCTTCTTTTGTAGTATTAGCTTTTAAAATTGTATGGTCAATTAACTTTGCAATATTCATTATCTTCACTCCTCATATCTTTTAACAACTTCATTCTAACTCTTAGTTGAACAAATGTAAATATACTTTTGAAATTTTGTTCATTCTTTTTTAGAAGGAATCTCTTGTAGTAAATAAAGCGCATTCTAACTAAGAAACACTTCATATATAAAATGAGAACTTTTATATTAACAATGGTAGTATGTATCTCAATATCCATAATTATTTTTAAAAAGGCAATTTGTATTCAAAAAAACACCTATCATTCATACATAACAAAATAAAAGGCGTTCTCAAAATTAACATTTTGAGAACGCCTTTTATTTCTAATCTTTTTGATAATGTAACAATTCTTTTGCTGTATGCTGATCGATAATTAATACATTTGCATACCCGCCACGTAACGCACCATCAATTGCTTTTATTTTTCTATTACCACCTGCAACTAAAATAGAGCGTTTTTTTAATTTCAGTTCCTCTAACTCAATTCCAATGGTCCGCTTATTAATTTCTTCACTACTAATATTTCCGTCTCCATCAAAGAAACGTGAACAAATGTCACCGACCGATTGTTTTTTGAGTAAACTTGTTTCCTCCTTATCGAAATAACCTAATCGGAATAATAGCGCTTCATCTCGCACTGTTCCTACAGTAAAAATTGCAATATTCGCTTGTTTCCCCATTTCGATAATGTGATGAATATGTCGATCCTGCTCTACTAATTCTTTTGTCACTGCATTATCAAATATAACTGGAAGAGGTAGATTTCTTGGCGTCGTTTGAAAAGCATCTGCAAATAAAGCAATGGTCTCATTCGCATATGTATTTACACTTGAATGACTAATACCACCTTTTAACTGAACAACTTCTACACCTTTTACATGTTGTGGTACAATTTTTCTAGCGATTTCATACATCGTCATTCCCCAGCTTACACCAACGATATCACCATTTTTAACCGTCTTTCCCATATACTCAGCTGCATATTTACTAATATACTCTGTAATCGTTGCATATTCTGGCACTGGAGAAAATACAACATGCGCTTCTAACAAGTTGTACTTTTCTTTTAGTAAATTCCCAACGTTATCTAAATCCGCAAATGGATCAGCGATGCTAATTTGAACAAACCCTTTCTCTTTGGCGTACTTTAACAATCTAGAAATCGTCGGTCTTGAAATATTTAATTTGTTAGCAATTTCTTGCTGGCTATAATCTGATTGATAATATAATCTTGCAACTTCAACACTTAATTGTTGTTTATCTTTTTCCATAGTAACTCATTACAAATCCCTTCCTGTATTTCCCTTTCGTTACAAGCATTATACAGCTTTATGCAAAAAAATTCGACTACCGAATTTTATCTAACTGAACTTATATTCCACTTATTATATACAATGAAACCGTTCAATAAGAAACATAAACCATCGTCTAAAAACTATTCAAATACCCCTTATAAACAGAAGATACTGGTTATAAGGGGTATGTATTCAATTTAATTTTATAAAAATTGGATGAAAACAATGCAAGTTCCCACTTATTTAGAATAAGT
Organism: Bacillus sp. Root131; assembly: GCF_001429475.1. NCBI lineage: Bacteria > Bacillati > Bacillota > Bacilli > Caryophanales > Bacillaceae > Bacillus > Bacillus sp. Root131. Next base: position 525,649 of record NZ_LMJQ01000001.1, on the reverse strand, counting down.
GAAAAGATGATGTTTTATTTGTTCAATAAAATAATGATGGTGTATATTATCGTTAGATACTCGACTTGCCATAATAGCCCCCTCCATTGAAGATGCAAGAAAGGAAGCAAGTGATATAACCTCTATATCTTCTTTAAGTTCTTGTTTCTCTATTCCTTCTTTTATGAGAGAAGCCATTAACATTACTGTATCATCATAACCTTTTGCTGCTGCTTTTTGTAATTCTGGAAATACTCCAGTACTTTCAATTGCGCTATTAAGTAATGGACAGCCTCCAGCAATAGGAGGATTATTAGCTGCATCTTGATATACAAGGAAAATTGCAAGGATTTTATCGATTGCTGTCTTTTTATTTTCCATTGCTTTATGAAAATGACTCCACATAATCTCACCACTTTTGTCGTAGGCAGCAAGGACAATTTCTTCTTTACTTTTGAATCTACGATAAATAGATCCTTTAGGTAGTTCAGTAGCTGTCATTATATCCTGGATGGATGTGCGAGTTATCCCATTAGTATTAAATAAATATAAAGATGTTTCAATAATTTTTTCTTTAACCTTATCAACTTTAGTCATGCTTTGTAATCCTCCTAATAAAAACGAGCTTAATATTCCAGGTGATATTTACCATCTATTTTCTTGAATTTTTTTGTAAGTATAAAGAAGTTTGGAGCGAAAATATCTTATCAACCCCTATATTATGTGAACCTCAAACAATACAGTTTGAAAAGAGATTAATCAAATTGTATTATCTATATCATTCAAATGAATTTTCTGTCAAAATTAACATGACCAATTATTTAATTCAGTCATGTTATACAACTAATTTCACCTAACTTCGTAGTAGGTGTAAAAATATATAGTTAAATTTAACGTATAGACATATGATTATTATATATAATTTTGATTAATATGTTTAGCTAAAGTGTTTGAACTATCCCCACTTTCACTTCATTCTATAAAAGGGTAATCATTAATGATTACTGGAATTAAATTGTACCAAAGAAACTGAGATATAAATATATTTGCTTTTTTTCCATTTGGATTTTGTTAATACTTTATAAAAAGGGTTTAAAAAACTAGAAACTTATAGTATCATTAGGTTCCGGACCGAACCGTCCGGTTTATAATCTTATATAAATATATTTAGAAGGAGAACGTTATGCAGAGAGAAAAATCAAAAATTATAGGTAATTTAATTATGGGGGCAATACAGTGAACTTTATAAAAATGAATAAAAAAGAAATCATTATGCTCATAATCTTTACAATGTTTGTACCATTTCAAATTGGCTTGTACATATTATTTGGCATATCACTTTTAGCTAATGTCAATTTAGTTGAATCAGAATTTGTTCTTAGTGCCATCGGTTTTACTGTACCTGCTATTGTAGGAATCATTTTCTTTAGGAAAGAAATTATTGAAAGTTTTACTTATTTTAAAGAGAAGACAATTTTGAAAATAGTAAGTATTCCTATGGTAGTTTTATTTACGGTAATTGTGGAACAGTGTGTTATGCGTTTTCTAGCAACTGGTCAACCAGAGAACCAAGAGCAGCTCCTTGAAACGGGTGCGGAGGTACCTCTTGTATTTACATTGCTTGTATTTGGTATTCTGGGTCCAATACTTGAAGAAATTGTGTTTCGTCACATATTAATAAATCGTTTTTCTTACCATATTGGTACTGCTATTGCATCTATCATTTCGATTATGATTTTTACACTTCTTCATACGAACCAACTTTCGGATATTGCTATTTATTTACCTGGATCGTTGATACTTACTGCGGCTTATCTTATTTCTAAAAGATCCATTGCATATGTTATAGCGATACACATGTTAAACAATTGCCTTGGTTTCATTCTGTAAGAAACTAGACTTGTTTCTGGTGCCAAAAATACTTTTTCTATGGCATAAGAAAGCTAATCAAAAATTATAAGATATTAGGAGAGTGTCAGTCATGATTGTAACAACAACTTCTGGAATTCAAGGTAAAGAGATTATTGAGTATATTGATATTGTAAATGGTGAAGCTATTATGTTGTCGGTGGCCGTGTTGGTGCTTATGAAAGTAAGCTAAAAGACGCTCGTGATATTGCAATGGGCGAAATGAAAGAACTTGCAAAAGAAAAAGGTGCGAACGCTATCGTTGGTATTGACGTAGATTACGAAGTTGTTCGTGATGGAATGTTAATGGTTGCTGTCAGTGGTACAGCTGTACGTATATAAGTAAATAAAAAAAACGGTTCCCCTTGGAATTTATACTTTGAGGGGAAATCCTGGTTCTGTTGCAGATTTTAAAGAATAATAAGAGATGTTGATAAATCATTGTACGTCGAAAAACACAGTTTGAGTGTAAACTGTGTTTTTTTATATAGAGGCCCCATCCCATCACTATCAAGCTAAAATTTTTTAGTGCCTCCAGAACGAAATTTTGTATTAACTTGTAACAAAAAGTCCATTTTTATTTTGTTGATAATTCAGAATATTCCGGTTGATAGGTATGTGGCAGTATCCTGATACGGTACAAATTTTTTATAAACGGTTGTAAGATTCTACGTTTTTGACCATTCTGTACAACGATAACTTTGGTTTATTAATTTCGCCTGTAATCTGGTAGCCTATCCTCTGATACAATTTAATGGCAAGTTGATTCTCTTTCTTTACCGTCAGAGAGCATTTGGCAAAGCCTTGCAGGGAAGCTTGTTCCTCGGCAAACTTAAGTAGTCTGGTACCTATCCCTAGTCCTCGACTTTCGGGCAATAAGGCAATTGTTCCGATGTGAAACTCGTCATCTTCTCCCTCCTTCAAGGTAAACATGGAATAAAGCATTTTGATATTCAAAATGTTATAAATAACAAAACCCAGCTTTCGGAATGAAAGCAGCTGTTTAAAAGTGGACCAGGCAAGACGGTTTAAAACGGGTATGGGATAGCAAGTAATCATCCCTAAAGTTTTCCCGTCCATTTGAGCTTCATAAGCGTATTGATGACTAAAACGGTTGTTCTCCTGCCGCCAGAGCTTACAAAATGTCCCTTCGACTGTGTTCTTCTCCTCAGATCCTGCAAGTGGAAACGCCATGTATTCCAATGCCATTACATTTAACTGGGCGCCGACCATGGATTGATGAACAGCCTTTACAATAGAGATTTGATTCATTTCCCAGTCCTCCTTTTCGCTTTCTGTATTATTGATATTAATTATCATGGATTTGAATCAGTTCACTTACCTCTCAAATCATCCTTAGCTTTAAAACCATAATAAAATGTATTTAAAACAAGCTCTGCAGCAGATTTTTTAGCCACATTTCCTTCATGTACCTGTTCCCAAGTATGGAAAAGCAGAGCATAAAGCGTATTCAAAATCCATTCGCTGCTAACCGTTTGCTGAAAATAACCTCTTTGTTGTAACAGCTCAATAACGCGTCGTAAGGGTTCCCTCAGCTTCTCTTCTGCTTTACCTAATTCTTTGTTGTTAAATACAGATGCATCATGACCTAGAAAATAGATTTTGTCACCTAAAGGGATTAACGCTTCAATGAGTTCCGGGATATAGTTTTCGCTTCTTTCCTCATCCAGTGGAATCTGGTTTACAGTATCACTTACCAGTTGTATAGCCCGATGGCCTAAGAACAGCATCAATTTCTCCCTGCTTTCGACGTAGCGATGGAGTGTAGCAATTCCAATTCCCGCATATTCCGCAATTTCATTCATCGAAGCAGTAGGATTTTCAACAAGCAATATAGTAGCCGAATCAAGAATTGCATTAAATCTCGCTTCCTTCAACGCTGACAAGTCTTTCTTCATCGTCAATCTCTCCCTTTTTCTGTATAAATTCGTCATTTTTGATAGAAAAATATATCATTTGATATTATAATAAACAATCTCAAATAAAGTGTCCAGATGCTGAATGTAGCTTTTCAAAAAGAATTATATTACTGAAACTGATAGTACTTTGAATGTTTCATTTTTAGCATTTCATTATTTAGATAACGATGAAGAAATTAAATTATTTAATGTAATAAATACAAGAACCAAAGGAAATGGTTCGAATCGCTTTCTTAGTAGAGAAATTGATTACCTTATCTAGGTTTTTTAAACTATTTTTCATGACGCATTAATACTTATAGTAATTTTTCTACTTTTATTAAATCCGGTTGCACTTCATTTAATTACTGAATGTTTTATAATGAAGCTTCTTTCTGCATAAAGTTATCGGTTTACTTTAAAATTCACTTCCGGGTATTTGGTCATCAGCCTTTTAAGGGTTGAGCCGTCATCCTTCTGTTTTACATACTGGTCAAAAAATGCCAGGCTGAATTCGTTGATAATACGATGAACTTCCTTTGGATTTTCACCTGGACTCTGCAACAGAGGGGAGAACAAATGTAAATCAGTGAGGCTTGTATGATCCGTATGAGGTATGACCATTGACATACCACCACCAGCTAACCCACGTCCATATCGCTCCCTCACTTCATAGGGATCTGCTTCATCAGGCTCTTCTGCACTCATGAGTAGAAATGGTTTTCCAATTCCACTTTCAGGAAAGATTTCTCCATACAATGTACCATCCATATTGATAGCTGCTTTGACACGAGAATCTTTTGCAAGTATTTGTGCTGCGGTAGCTCCACCGTAAGAGTGACCAAACATTCCAATTCGCGAAGTATCCATTCTTCCTGTAAAGAAGCCGGTCTCATCGTTTTGATTAAGTTTCTCTATCTGATTAAGGACAAAGCTGACATCTTCCTCCCATAATTTTATGTGGCTATCCCCTTCATCAGTTAAATTGATGGGCTGTACGTAAGCAGTTCGACCATCTGGAAAGACGGTAGCTGCAGCATCAAAGGTATGATCGATACTTAGAACAATATATCCTTGACTAGCCAACTCCTCAACTTGAAACGTGTTTTGATTACGAAAACCATTAAAACCATGAGAGAAAAGTAATATGGGATAATGATTCTCTGAATCTGAGAGTTGTAAATCCATAAACGAATGAGATTTTACCAATTCCATGTGGCTGAATGCAAATGCAGGAATGGACAATGTTTTTTCCAATCCCTTGGAAAGCTCATTTCTGTTACGAATATAAGGTTCTGGATCCCCCTTACTTTTTTCAGCTGTAGGATACCAAATTTGCACCATCAGTTCGCGCCGATCGGTTGGATTTTTCGAATATGCTTCATTTCTCTGATGATCAATCCAATGATATACCTTCGTACCGATCCTATGTGGGCCGGTTGGTTCTTCAAATGAAAATACTGGCATAAGTAAAGGTAGCGCCACTGCTACAGACAAATAGATACATAGCAACGAGGTCTTAACTATGAATATACCCCAACTTCTACAGCCCTTTTTCCGCCCAGTTAATAAATAGCATAAAATTAAGATAACTGGGGATACATATGCCGGAATCATCTGCCACCTAAAACCTTCTGCCAATAACTGAACTGTAACCATTACAACGGCAATCAAAGTAGCTAATTTAGACCACTTTTTCGTTTCTCTGCCTATTAACAGTATCCAACTCAATAGACTAAAATTCACTACTATCAAAACAACTTCCCAGAAATTCATTGGCCTATCTCCTTTGAATGTATTTTACTTCTAATTAAAGAGGTAGTTTTCAGCCTAAGCAAAAGCAGATGAACCCCCTATATAGTTGCACCAATTATGCTTAGTAACCGTTTCATCCACTCTACTCCTTTCTTCAAATTAAAAACTTAAAATGCCCAGCTACCTTTACGGAAAATTGGTTCTACAGTTCCATCTGGTAGAATACCGTCGATGTCCATCTCACTGCTGCCAATCATAAAATCCTCATGTGTTACTGAAATATTTGCACCTAACGTTTCAAGCTGATCGTTTTCTAAATCTCTTCCATCCTCTAAGCAAGTTGGATAAGCTTTACCAATCGCTAAATGGTTCGATGCATTTTCATCAAACAATGTATTAAAATATAAAATTCCCGATGCTGAAATTGGTGATTCATTTGGTACAAGTGCTATCTCACCTAAATAGCACGAGCCTTCATCCACATTAATAAGCTCCTGTAATAAATCATGTCCTACCTGTGCTTCAGCTTTAACAATTTTTCCTTCTTCAAATGTCAGTTTAAAGCCGTCGATAATATTCCCTTGATAAACTAATGGTTTTGTATTGCTTACATAGCCATTTACACCTTGTTTCATCGGTAACGTATAAACCTCTTCGGTCGGCATATTAGCCATAAAGATAGTATCATCAGGAGTTTTGCCACCTCCAGTAATCCATTTATGCTGTGGTGCTAATGCAATTGTTAAATCAGTACCTGGCGCTGTATAGTGAAGCTTTATATATTTTTTATTGTTCAGTAGGACCGCACGAGATTCTAAATTTTTTACATGTTCACGCCATTTTTCAATAGCACTGCCTTCACCAATACGAACAGCTTTAAAAATAGCCTCCCATAATGCTGGTACTTGATCCTCAGCTGCTAAATCCGGGAACACCTTCGATGCCCACTTTGGTGAAGGAACTGCTACCATAGACCAAGCTACTGAATCCTTCATTACGGCGTTGCGATTGTTGCTCAGAGCAGCTCCTGCTACCTTTTGATAGGTAGCTAGACGATTAGATGAAATACCTGTAAATTTATCAGGATCTGTAGCATCTATCATTAATAATGCTCCTTTACATTCGATCAGCTCATCATTCATTTTGACTATCCACTCTGGGAAGCGATTAAATTCTTCATCTGAGGCATAATCAAAGTAAGCACGTTCCATTTCTTCATCCGAGAAATTAACATGAACACGCCCTGCCCCAGCCTTATAAGCCTCTTTCACAACTATACGGGCGAAATCCAATGCATCCACTGATGTATTGACTAATAAGTATTGCCCTGGTTGAATATTCACACCGATTTTCACCGTAAGTTCTGCATATGCTTGTAATTTTTCTTCAAAAGTCATATTATTTACCTCACTTTTATCAAATTGGTTTTGAATTCCCATCACTAACTTGCTTTCATAACATACTTTCTGAACAGGTTTTCTCAGAATTTTTCTTGCCTATTTTTTATGTTTTTCATCAAGACATGATAACAACTAATGGCTTTTTTCTACTACTCATATATTTAATTTCTAAACTTTGATTCAATTAATATTGGTTTGTTTTTAAAAAAAATCTAATCAAAGGGCATCAAACACTACATAAAGTTATAGAGTTCTTTATTGTGAAAGCTCACTCATTTCTTCCCAATCTTTTCAATGTGGTTGCACCTAAAAGCTTACCATCAATGGGGCGTTTAACATTCTCATTCACTCCTTTATCTTTACAAAAAGCATTTTTGATAGATAAATATATCATTTGACATAAGATTAAATCATTTTAAACGAATTATCAAGCCGTAAAATTTAATTTTTAAAAAATTCGGTAAAAAACCTATGTGAAAATGGATTCTATCAAAGGGAGCGATAACAAAAAGATTTTTTATACACACATGGATAAAACACATGAAAACTTATATATAAAATTACAAGTTCACCTCTCACAAAAAACGGAATAAAAATAAACAGCGGAACTAGCCCACTGTTTACTTTGCCACACCTTCATGTAATTTTTCTGTATAATCCTTTACATCTTTCCAGCTATCTTTCGCTGTATGTAAATCTTCTTTTATAAACGTAAACTCTTCCGGACTAATTCCTTTTACGTTTTGTAGTAAATTATTATATTTTGCACCTACTGTATACCATTGGTTTGATATGTTTTGTAGTGCTGTAATTGCTGCATCAATTGTTTCCGTCATGTTTGTTGTTTTATTTTTTACATCAGTCAAAATTACGATTTCTGCTTGTGCTCCTGAAATTCTATCTTTTAAATTAGCTATCTCTCTTTCTGCATTTGCGATATCTTTTTTTGCAACCGCAATCATCGGCCCGCCAGCAAGACATGTTATTAGCGCTACGCAAAGTACGCCACCAGCAATGACCATATCATTACTCTTTTTAATCGAATCGTTATATGTATTTATTTGTTGCTCTAGAGCTGGAATACCAGCATTCGTACTTGCCAATATCGCTGTTAACTGATTTGTATCCTCTTTGAAACTATTTGTATCTTTCGCCATTCTATCGCGAAAACTTTTCAAATTTCCTAATAATCCATCTACCTCATTTTGATTCTTTACAATATCCGCATACAACTTTTCTAAATCCGCTTTTAATTTTCCGCTATCCTTTTGATCAATCGCTATTAACATGTCGTTATAATACGATTGAAAAGTATTATTGTAATTTATAATATTTTGATCCGTTTTCATAATTTGAGGCTTCATATTATTTAACCAATATGCTGCATTAATTTTTGCATCTCTTTGATGCTGAATCATATTCCCTTTAAATTCACTATTAATCGAACTTATTTTACTTAAATCCGTCTCTTGTTGATTTTGAATTAATTTTGCATATGAATCCATTGCAAATATACTCGATGTCGTTTGTGCCATTACATCTTGGAATCCAGCTGGTCCAAGAGAATAGTTTTTCACATTTTCTTGTAGTACCTTTACATTTTGTTCTGCTGCAAAAGGATGTAAAGGAGATACGTTACTCGTTGCCACCCCAGCAATCATTACCGCTAAAAGACATTTTTTATAAAATCTTTTCTGCATACTTTTCACCTATTTTCTTTATAAGAGTATAAAAAGCTCCTGCTCACAACTGAACAGGAGCTTCAAATCATTCATCAACACTTAACGCTCTAACGATTCGTATTCAATTATGCTTTTTTCGTATCTACTACTTTAATATCTTCAGCATAAATCTTTTCTGCATAGTCTTTAATATTTTTCCAGCTATCTTTCGCAATGTTTAAATCTTCTTTAATGAAAACAAGGTCGTTTGGACTAATTGAATCCACATTTTGAAGTAAAGAATTATATTTTGATCCCATTGTGTACCATTGGTTTGAAATATTTTGTAACGCTGTAATTGCAGTATCAATTGTATTTGTTAAATACTCTGTTTGTGTTTTAATGTTCGTTAATCCAGCTACTTCTAATTGCGCAGTTGTAACTTGTCCTGTTATCTTTTGAATTTCTGCTTGTGCATTATCAAGCTCTTTCTTCGCTAATACGATTCCAGCTGTACCACCGCCTACAGCTGCTGCACCACCTGCAATTAATGCTACTCCTAGCGGTGTTCCTGCGCCCGTAGCAATAACTACTGCACCACCGATAATTGCAATTGGTCCTAGAGCTGTCGCAACAGATGAACCGATAATAATTGCATTATATTTACTAATTGCTTCATTGTACGTTGTAATTTGATTTTGTAATAGCGGAATTCCTGCATCTTGACTAGCTAATATAGATGTAATTTGATTTGCATCACCCTTGAAGTTTTGCGTATCCGAAGTCATTTTATTTCGGAATTTCTTCAAGTCTTCTACTAACTGATCCACTTGTGCTTTATTTTCATTAATACTACTTGATAATCTAGTTAAGCCTTTCGTAAGAGTCGCTTTATCCTTTGCATCAACTGCAGCAACTAAAGTATCATAATAGTTTTGGAATTTCGTATTGTAGTTAATGATATTTTGATTCGTTGAAATAAGCTGTGGTTTTAATACATCTAACCATTGCTTCGCATTTCCTCTAGCTGTATCTTGGTGCTGAATTACTTTCCCTTTTAAAGCCGCATCAACAGACGATACATTTCCAAAGTTAACATTACCTTGTTTAATAATTGTTAAAGCGTACAGATCCATTACTAAAGCATTTGAACCTGTTCTTTCCATTGCATCTTTTAGGCCTTCTGGTCCTAATGAATATTCTTCATAGTCATTATAAGCTTTTGCTACCGCATGAACTGGAGCTTGTTTCACTGTACTTTCAGCTGCATACGTATGAGCCGGCATAATATTTCCTGCTGCAAATACTGCCATAAGTGCTGATAGAGCCATTACTTTATAAGGTTTTTTTGTCATTTTTCTTCTCTCCCTATATCGCTAATTATTTTTCTGTTTAATGTACTTCAACGTTTGTAACGTAATCTTCAAATTGATTTGTTTGCTTATTCATTTCATCACTTACTTTTTTAATTTGATTGAAATGTTTTTGAAGTAAACTACTGTCTGTATACGTGCCTTCTTCGACATTTGTTTGAATTTGAATCATATTATTATTTAAAACTTTCCAATCCGTTAATAACGTTTCTAAAGTTGTAATTTGACGATCAATTAATTCTGTAAAGCTATTTACTTGATCTTCAACGAATGTAATTTGAGTCGCCTCTGCTTCAGTTTGTGATAACTTTTGAATAAGTGGCAATAACTCCTTTTGCTTTTGTTGAATGCGAAGAGCTGCTTCCCTCGTTTGACTATCTGCAGCATTTACAATTTCATTACTTAAAGTACCGATAGAAACAAAATCGATTGTTTTCGTTTGTGCAGTTTGATTTGTGATTGTAAATACTTGTTTACCAATATTAATAGAACCTTTAATGATTTCTTGAGGTCTATTCAAAATAGTAGTTAATTCAGCTTGAATTTCACCTTGAATTCTTTTAATATCTTCTCTTAATTTCACAATATCTCCACTTGATCCTTGCAGTGTTTTTATTGCTTCATCGGCTTTAATTGATAAGTTGTTACTATCTTTGTCTAATACTGTTTTAAATCGATTTAACTCTAATAAATCTTGCTCCATACTCTCTTGGATGCTTTGTACTTGCAATTGTAATTTTCCATATGCACTCATAAAATCTGCTTTTGCTTGCTGATCTTCATTTACGTTTCCTGCTAATTCATAGAGCTTACTATAATAGCTATTAAATCTAGTGCTGTATCTCATCATCTCTTGATTTAAGTCAATTAGCTTCGGATTATATTCATCAATCCATTCTCGTACATTCGCCTTTGCAAACTTTTGATGATTCGTTAAGCTACTCATCGCATTTACCTTAATATCTGGCTGTTGTAAAATAATTAATCCATATGCTTGAATAAGCGGTGATTGTGATCCTAACATTCTAATTGAATTGGATAATGTATTTGGAGCAATTACATTTTGTGCATATACTGTTTTCACTTCCGTTTGCCCCTCCTTAGCGTAAGCGCTTACAGGAATGAAGCAACTCGTAGATACTGCTGTAACCAATAACCCTGTAATTAAAGTCTTTTTCACTTTAACTCCTCCTATGTATTAGCAACTATTACTATCGCATTTTATTATTCTATTTTCTTACCTATAATTTGAGATGGTTAAAATAGAGAACGTTCTCACCGCGATCCATGTACGAACCACCTCTCTCGTATTGCTACAGTACTTACTTATCGTCACAAAACATTTTATTATTTTTCATATGTGTTTAGTATGAATAATATTGTATAAATTTTCTATTTCATCGAAATCCCCACATTCACACAGTGAATATATTACATAAAAATATTATTCATTTTAAACTAAACAACATACGTAAATATGAAATTTCGTTTTGTTTTCATATATGTTTTGTACTGTAAGGTCATTTAAACACAGCTGTTTATATAACGTAAAGAAGTATTTTCATTCCCTTTATTTTCAAGCTTTCGTGTCCTTATTTCAAAATATAATCCGATTCACTTTATAGATTGAAATATCTACATATCACAACAGAAAACACTACTTGAAAATAACTGATAAAATTATATAAATATAATTTTCGAGCCCATATGCAATTATGCATAGCATATACACAAAAAGGATAGCTTCATTTTCACGAAGCTATCCTTAAAAAATCTTCTTATTTTTTCAAATGATATGGAACTGTCGTAATAACAACATTTCTTTTATACAGTAAATACGCACGTATGAGTAAACTGGATTGATTATGAAGAATGTTATGCCAACCTTTTTTCGGAATGAACTGTGGTATAACGACCGTAACGCGGTAATTCGATTCACTTGCCTTATATTGCACTGTATCGATGAACTTCGTTAGCGGCTGGATAATACTTCTATAATGAGAATGTAATGTAACAAGCCTAACTTCAGGTTGCCACTTTTTCCATTTCTCTTCAAATTTCTTTTCCTCTTCCCTGTCAAAAGCAACATATACAGCAATAACTTGATCTGCCGAAAGAGCCTTAGCATAGTTCAATGAATTTTCTACTACGTGAGTCATACCAGCTACCGGAACGACGATTACATTTCCCTTAATCGGAACAAGTGGTTCACAAGTTTTTAAACTTAACTGATCACCTACCGCATCATAGTGCTTCTTAATTCTGTGGAATAAGAATATGATTGCAGGTAAGAAAATAAGTATCGACCAAACTTGTGCAAATTTAGTTAAAAAGAACATGCTCATTACGATAAAACTAATAACTGCACCAATTAAATTAACCGTTAATCTTAAAGCCCATCCTTCAGGTTTTTCCCGAAGCCATTTTAATACCATCCCTGTTTGAGAAAGTGTAAATGGAATAAATACACCTACTGCATATAGTGGAATTAAATGTTCTGTTTGTCCTTGGAAAGCTACAATTAAAATAATCGAAGCAACTCCAAGTATAATAATACCGTTTGAGTAACCTAAACGGTCTCCTCTAATCGTAAACATTCTCGGTATGAATTTATCTTTTGCAAGGTTAACCGCTAATAAAGGAAATGCAGAATAGCCTGTATTAGCAGCGAGAATTAATATTAAAGCTGTTGTACCTTGTATGAAATAGTACATGAAATTACGTCCAAATGTTTGTTCAGCAATTTGAGAAACAACTGTTACTTCTTTACTCGGAGTCACTCCGTAATAATAAGCTAAAAATACAATTCCTGAAAATAACACAGCAAGTAATGCACCCATTGCAAGCAATGTTTTTGCAGCATTGTTTGGCGCAGGATCTTTAAAGTTCGGAATTGCATTTGAAATTGCTTCAACACCTGTTAAAGCAGAACTACCTGATGCAAATGCTCTTAGTAATAAAAATAAACTAATTCCTGCAACTGGTGTTCCAATCGGCGCATGTAAAGTAGGTGAAACATGACCAGTTAAAATATTATATATGCCCACACCAATTAATATAAATAGTGCTAAAACGAATAAATAAACAGGATATGCTAGCACGGAAGCTGATTCCGTTACTCCTCTTAAATTTAATATCGTAATTAATATAACAAATATAACCGCAATAATTACGTTATGTGCATGTAAGCTAGGAAACGCAGAAGTAATTGCATCTGTACCCGCGGACACACTTACCGCAACAGTTAAAATATAGTCAACTAATAAAGATCCTCCAGCAATTAAGCCTGGATTCATCCCTAAATTTTCTTTTGATACAACATACGCTCCCCCGCCATGCGGATAAGCAAAAATAATTTGACGATAAGATAAAATAAGGGCTGTCAATAATACTAATACCCCAACAGCGATCGGAATGGAATACCAATAGGCGATCGCTCCAACACCTGCTAAAGCAATTAAAATTTGCTCTGGACCGTAAGCAACTGATGACAATGCGTCAGAAGATAAAATAGCTAAAGCTTTCGTTTTATTAAGCTTTTGTTCTCCAAGCTCCGTTGATTTTAACGGTCTTCCAATTAAAAATCTTTTAATAGATGAAACCAATGCTGTCCACTCTCCAATAATTTTGTACGAACTTTTCTGCTTGTTACAGCCAGTAAACTATTTCTTCAGAAAACAAAAAATGTCTACAAGCCATAGCGAAATAGACTTGTAGACATTATTTTTTTTGTCGCACAAGCTCCACCTTCCTTCTCAATATAACGCTTACGAGGTTAGCTGTCGGATTCGGGCCTATGAGTAGCCCTACCTTTTTCAAGGATTCACCCCATCGGATTATGTACTAATCCGTAAAAACGGGTCCCCCGTACCATGCGGTTTCAGCGATTTAGAAAATTGAAACTGTGGATTATAATACTCCTTTATTTTCAAAAAGTAAACAAAAATTTTTAATAAGAAAAAAATTAAAATGATTGCGCATAATCCGCTGAGAAATATACATAATGAATACTAAAAAATCCACAAAGGAGACCCATATGTCTAAAGAAAAGAAGCCTATTTTTTCCGATTCATATTTAGATGCAGTAGCAAATGAAATTAATCAGTTATATGGTAAACGTGAACAGGAAATAAATTTGACAGATAGAACGAAAAGAAATAAATGATTTGTCATACAAAAAAATAAAAAAGATAGCAATACACTTATATATTGCTATCTTTTTTATTTTTTCATACATCTAATTCTATTACAGATTTGTTAAAGGTCATCTCTTCATACACCTTTAAATTTTGATATATAGTTCCTAATAATGGTGCCGCTATAGAAAATTTCTCTGCTACATCCAGTAAATATCCTTGCAAGTGCTTCCCTTCAATAAATGAACCCTTTTCCATATCACGCTGCATCGATGACTTCATATCATACGAAATTTTATCAATCGTTTTCATATGTTCCTGGGCAATATTTTCCTTTACTGGAGCTCCTAATACTCTCATGATTTGTACAGATTCCTCAAACACATTACGGATAAAATCACGGCCGCCTTCACTTTCACGAATTGGTCCAATTGGTGCACGCATTAACGTTGTCATACCTGACATTACAGTAATAAATAAATATTTATGCCACATATCTTGCGTAATATTTTCACTTAAAACAAAACTAGACTTCGTACCTGCAAATGCTTTAGAAATATGCTTTACTCTCTCTGAATTTTGAGACTTAATTTCTCCAAACACAAGTCTGTTGGCAGCACTAGTTTGTACAATTTCTCCTTGATCGTTTAACGTCGTCTCGATAAAGCATAAACCGCCAATTACTTTTTCTTCGCCGAATTCTTTTTGTAGTAGTGATAAATGAGCGATACCATTTAACAATGGAATGATTACAGTATTTTCGCCAACAAACGGCTTCAAATCTTGAATAGCCTCGTTTAAGTGATACGCTTTTGTTGAAAATAAAATGACATCAAATGGAGAAGTTCTCTCTTCTTTCGTTATTAATTTCGGTTGGAAGGAAAAATCCCCGTTAACACTTCGGATTACAAGTCCTCTTTCCTCTAATTGTTTTTTCCGTTTACTACGAACAAGAAATGTAACATCTTCTCCCTTTTCGACTAATCTGCCACCAAAAAACCCTCCGACTCCACCAGCGCCTAATACTAAAATCCGCATACAGCATCCCCCTTTTCAAAATACAATTTTACAACTTTTAGTATACATAACATTATACATGTCCTCTGCTAAATAAGCTGAATTTTCACTCTCAATTGAGTATAAAACAGTGGTTATTTTCAAATAAATTTGGGCATGTTGTTTCTATAGCATATATGGAAAGGAAACAATGTAGATGGAGGCAATACAAACAATTGAGGAAAAAGGTGTAGCAACAGCTATATTCCAATTTATATTCCCGTTTTCGTTTAAAACTGGATATGAACAAAATATGTTCCCTTTCTTACAAAAAAACGATTTTCGTCCTTTTCGGCTCGATCATCTCGATGATGAAAATACATATTATGGGGAGTTTAAAGTTTCACATCAAAATATGGAAGCATACTATCTTTCATTTACAAATAAAATTCTCTTTCCTCACTCAGAGCATCAAAAGGGCTTGCAACGTTATTCAAAAGATCTTAACTTAACTGGACATTTAACAACAAACCTTATTTCAATTCCATTCAAGATACACTCTATTGATGTAACACTTTGTCCTTATGAACTTGGCTTCTTAACAATTCGAACAGAAGTAAACACTGCTCCAAACATGACTTTATCTGAAGCAATCGAATTCGCAGATCGCTTCCGTGTACTTGAAACTAAAACTGATACAAATGAGTCTATTTGTATTGAATGTAACGGAAAAAAGTATTCCCAAGTTGAAAAATTCATTTTTGGTTATTTATTTCATGGCGTAACTGATTTCTTTGAAAAGAAGAGATTAAGAAGTTCATACTTTCAAACCTTCCCTTTCTTTGAAGACCAGAGAATGTACGTCCAAACTTTATTGTCACTAAAAGAAGGTATGGAACTTAATGAAGTGGATGTTTATCGTACTTCCAGTCTTTCCGGATTAACAAGTGATGGTAAGCCATATGTGAGTGCAAGTAACCTTCCTTACATTCATAACTATTTAAAAAAACACGCTTACCAGAGATGGGCTCCAAATCGTTACTTCATTATGGAAGAACATATTTTTACATGTGTAACAAATGAAGGAGAACGCGAAATCGATAAACTTGCTAGTCAAATGTACGGAGAATTTTATTACGCTTTATTATTAAACCTATTCCATAAAATTGTTTTATTAAAAATGGCAAACGCCTATGCTGAGCTAAATATTGAACAAGATACTAATGAAATAGAGAAATTAATTTATTCGATTAATTCGTTCACTGCTAATTATTTTTCTTTAGAATTAGTATCTCAATCACAAAGTGAAGATATTTTCTTCCGCTTAAGAAAACTTTTTAATATTGAGGTTTTATACTCGAACGCGAAACAAAATCTTGATAGTTTGTTTAAATATCAAGAAAATGTCGCCTCAAAAAAAGATAGTCTCTTATTATTAATTTTAACGCTCTACTCTGTAGTAGGCCAAATGTTAGGGTTTACTATGATCGATCTTCTAAGAAACACCGATTCAAACAAAATATCGTCACCTCTTGAATTTTTCGCTCTATTAATTGCGATTAGCGGCATTGTCATTTCACTTATTTTAGGGGCTCAAGGGTTATACCAATGGGCTGTGCAGCACAAAAGAAGAAAAGCATGGGTAAAACAAACTGTACTGTCTGCTGTAAAAGAAAAAGAGGATAAAAATTAAAGAAGGTTATTTCCAAATATGTGGTATGCTGCAGTAAATGAAATTTTTATCAGCGATTTTTCAAATATATCGAATTACCGACAAATGACAGAACCGTATAACAAAAAAGGTACTCCAAAATAAAGCTTGGAGTACCTTTTTACTATACGAATTCAGCTTACTTCCCTGCTTCGATTTTCTCTAATGCAGCAGCTACTTGCTCTTCCGTTAATTCATGTTGTATTACGTAGCGGTTACGTGGACTTACACGACATTTATGAGAACATGCACGTAAATATTTCGCTTCGTTTTCTTCAGAACATAAAATTTTCTTATTACATTCTGGATTTGAACAGTTTACATAGCGCTCACATGGTTCACCTGTAAAGTGGTCTTTACCAACGATAACATGTTCTTTTTGATTTACTGGTACAGCGATACGCTCATCAAACACGTAACATTGTCCATCCCAAAGCTCACCTTGTACTTCTGGGTCTTTTCCGTACGTTACAATTCCGCCGTGAAGCTGACTTACATCTTCATAACCTTCACGAACTAACCAACCTGAGAATTTCTCACAACGAATTCCGCCTGTACAATAAGTTAAAATCTTTTTACCTTCAAGTGTTTCTTTGTTTTCTCTAATCCAATCTGGTAATTCACGGAATGATTCAATATCAGGTTTAATCGCACCTTTGAAGTGTCCTAAATCAAATTCATAATCATTTCGTGCATCAATGATAACTGTATCTTCTTGTTTCATTGCCTCATAAAAATCTTTTGGCTCTAAATACTTCCCAGTTATTTCGTGTGGGTTAATGTCATCTTCTAGACGAAGTGTAACTAATTCTGGACGAGGACGTACGTGCATTTTCTTGAATGCATGCCCTTCTTCTTCATCTATTTTAAATACGATACCATCAAAACGTGGATCATTGTTCATTGCTTCCATGTATTTTTCTGTTTGCTCTACAGTTCCAGAACAAGTTCCGTTAATACCTTCTTTTGCTACAAGAATTCTTCCTTTTAATTCAAGTGAATTACAAAATTCTAAATGCTCTGCCGCGAATTCTTCTGGATTTTCAATTGTTGTGTACATGTAATATAGTAATACTCTGTATGGTTTTGTAGTTGCCAATGTATTTCTACCACCTATCTAATTTTTAAAATCATGTATAAGTTAACGTTCATATCAAAACATATATAATAAGAAAATGAATCCCATTTTCTTTTCTTTATACTATTTTCTATCAGTTAACAAAAATAAAAAAACAAGATTACACATCAAAACACTATGGTTATGTTGTAATCCCAATATATTATATATCATACAAATGCAATTCCATCAATTAATATGCTGTATTATCGGCTTTATGTTCACATAAATTTCAAAAACAGCCCTTTAATTCACTATGTTTCCCCATGTCATCACACCATAAACTCCCAATTCATTTTACATTATCACACCATCCATTGCATAAAGGCATATAATTTGCATTAAGGAAACTTTCGTGTTCA
The DNA here is from genome assembly GCF_001429475.1 of Bacillus sp. Root131. Lineage (NCBI taxonomy): Bacteria > Bacillati > Bacillota > Bacilli > Caryophanales > Bacillaceae > Bacillus > Bacillus sp. Root131. Next base: position 507,332 of record NZ_LMJQ01000001.1, on the reverse strand, counting down.
AATGAAATTATCACATAACATATTTAAATGTATTGAAATAATGAGTAAGAATAAATACAATAATTTCATCAAGTTAACATTTTAAAGGGGAAAACTACTATGAATAAAGATATAACAAAAGATGAACATCTCCCTTCTGAAAGTACAACTGTACAATCAGCTCACTTAGCTTTAAGTGGAGAAACAAAAGGCTGGAAAAGACTGTTACCATTTTTAGGGCCCGCTTTTATCGCTTCCGTTGCTTATATTGATCCTGGCAACTTTGCTACAAATATCGCAGCTGGTTCACAATATGGATATTTACTATTATGGGTTATATTCGCTTCTAACTTAATGGCTGTATTAATCCAAACTTTATCGGCTAAATTAGGAATTGCTACAGGAAACAATTTACCCGAAATAGCTCGTGAAAACTTTCCAAAGCCTGTGTCTATCGGCTTATGGATACAAGGTGAACTCGTTATTATGGCTACAGATTTAGCTGAATTTATCGGGGCAGCACTCGGATTGTATTTATTATTTGGAATACCTATGTTACCAGCTGCTTTAATTACAGCAGTCGGATCATTTATTATTCTTGAGTTTCAACGCAGAGGATTTCGCTCACTAGAAGCTATTATTACAGGGATGATCTTTATTGTAGTAATAGCATTTGGGATCCAAGTTTTTTATGCAAAACCAGAATTAAGTCCCCTTCTTTCAGGACTATTTATTCCGAAATTCCAAGGTGTAGACAGTATATTACTTGCAGCAGGGATTTTAGGTGCGACAGTTATGCCGCATGCAATATACTTGCATTCTGCATTAACACAACGCCGCGTGGTTGGAACAACTGACGAACAAAAGAAAAAGATTTTTCGTTTCGAATTTATCGATATTATTATTGCAATGGTTATCGCTGGAGCAATTAATGCAAGTATGTTAATTGTAGCAGCTGCACTATTCTTTAAAAACGGTATGCACGTTGAAGATTTAGATGTTGCTTACACTCAATTTACCAACTTAGTAGGTCCTGTATCGGCTGCATTATTTGGGATTGGACTTTTATCAGCAGGTTTATCAAGCTCTTCTGTCGGTACAATGTCAGGTGATATTATTATGCAAGGATTCATTCGCATGCATATTCCGTTATATTTACGTCGATTTATTACAATGATTCCACCACTAGTTATTATCGCTTTAGGTGTAAATCCAACTTACGCTCTCGTTATGAGTCAAGTTGTCTTATCATTTGGTATTGCATTTGCACTAGTGCCACTTATTATGTTTACAAGTAATAAAAAGATTATGGGTGCACTCGTTAACCACCGTATAACAACATTTATCGCATGGATAATTGCAGCACTCGTTATCATTTTAAATATTTTCTTACTGTATCAAACGTTTGTAGGGTAATGAAAAAAGGGTATTCCAATTTTAATTTGGAATACCCTTTTTGGATGAAATGATTTTCTTCTACTTACCACTTATGTATGTCCCTCTTTCCGGCATCATGACACCATTTTCAGTTCGAAAGTAAAGTGGCAATCCTTCCGCAAAAAACATATTTACTTTGGACGGATCCTGCCTTTGATGATGAATATGTAAATGCGGCTCACTTGAACTTCCGGAGTTACCGACTTGAGCAAGAACCTCTCCTTCATTTACATGTTGGTCTTCCCTCACTTTAATTGAGCCTTTCTTTAAATGGGCAAGAATCAAAAATGTCCCTGATTCATCTAGTCGTAAATAAATATGATTCCCCGCCATCGACTGAAAATCATCCTCTCCTGGAACTACATCTTTTTCATCATTATTAATAGATACAACTGTTCCAGAAGCTGGTGCCATTACTTCTGCTCCATATATTCCATAATCCTCTAACATACTACTTTTCACTTCAGCAGGCGGCATAAGGATATCATATGCCCACCTTTCATTTGGTTTTATAACGTGATAGTTCGTTTCTAACCGATCACCGCCCCAACCTATCAATGCTCGTTCATTCAAAGGAACACGAACTACTGCTTTAGGACTCATCGATTGTATATCTGCTGGATAAGCAATTCTACCTATATTAGCAAACCAACCGACAGGCCAAGCTCCAATGATAGAAAACAGAATAATTAAAAGTAGCGTTCTATCTATCCGCTTTCTAAAAATGCCGTTCAAAAAAAACATTATTACTGATCCTATTAAGAGAAAAACTGAAATTACACTAAAAGCCTGTATACACCACCAAACAAAGACTGATGTAACACCATTAGCTACATAAATTAAACTCCAACTTATAATTAAAAAAGGAACTATAATTACTAATAAAAATTTCTTCCACATGTCGTATCCCTACTCTCATATCCTTTTTCTCAATGATACAAAGTAAAAATTACGACATATGAAAGAAATACTTACGACTTTCTTACTTTTTTATACTGCGGTAATTTTACAGTAAAAACTGTTTCTTTATCGTTACTACGTACAGTTATATCCCCTTGATGGAGCTGTGCTATACTTTTCGAAATTGCAAGTCCTATTCCTTTCCCACCCGTATGAGAGCTACGTGATTTTTCACTACGATAAAATTTCTCAAAAACGTAAGGAAGGTCCTCTTTCGGAATGCATTGTCCAAAATTTTTAATTTCTACTTCAACATTCATTGTTTTATTGGAAATTCCAATTGCAATTTCCTTTCCATCTTTTCCATACATAATACTATTACCTATTACATTTTCAAATAGTCTCACTATAAGTGCCACATCAACTTCTACATGTAGCACTTCATCACTTTTAATATAAAAGCTCATATTGGCATCATCTAATTGTGGTACAAAGTCAATCATGATTTGTTCAATTAATGCTTTCATATCTATTTCATCTTTATGTAATTCAATCTCTCTATAATTTATTTGACAGTATTCTAATAAATCATCTACTTGATTTTTTAATTCATAACTTTTTCGCTTTAATATACTTACATACTCTTCACATTCTTCTCCATTTGAATGAAGTTTATTTCCTAACAGGTCCGCATAACCTATTAAAGATGTTACTGGCGTTCGTAAGTCATGAGAAATATTACTAATCATTTCATTTTTCATTTCCTGTGATTTTTTTTCATTCTCAATAGACTCTTTTAAACTTTTCGCCATTCTATTAACATTTGCCGCTAGTTCACCAATCTCATCGCTTTTCGAAATAGGTATATGTATTTCAAAATTACCATCACTTATTTTCTTCACGTTCTTATTAATTTGAGATAATCTTTTCATCATCGTTTTTGTCATGAATGCAAAGTATGTTGTAGTAAAAATCAAAAAAACTATAAAATATAAAAATGAATATTTTTCCTCTAACGCAGTAACATGACTATATATATTTCCAATTACAATTTGAAACGCTATTATACTTACAGTTGCTAACAAAATGCTACATATGAATGCAATAAAAAACTTAGCTCTAATGCCTTGTAATGATTTAATCTTCAATTTTATATCCGACTCCCCAAACATTTTGAATAAACTTCGGCTCTTTTGGATTCTCTTCAATTTTATTTCTTAATCTTGCAATATGAACCATTACTGTATTATTACTTTCATAGGCTCTTTCTTTCCAAACGCTCTCATATATTTCTTCAATAGTGAACACACGATTCTTTGCAGCGGCCATTAAGTACAAAATATCATATTCAGTTTTCGTAAGATTCATTGTTTCTCCATATAACATTACTGTTCTCGACACTTCATCTATTTCTAAACCTCTAATATTTATTTTCTTTTCCATTACTTGAACAGCATTTTGGTTGAAATATGTATACCTTCTTAATTGAGCTTTCACTCTTGCGATAAATTCAATTGTACTGAACGGCTTCACAATATAATCATCTGCCCCAGTACTAAATCCAATTACCTTATCTACATCCGATGATTTCGCGCTTAAAAACATAATTGGTAAACTATGTTTCTCTCTAACCCTTCTACAAAGTTCTATACCATCCATTTGAGGCATCATAATATCCAAAATAGCAAGTTGAATACTGTTATTATTTATTATTTCTAAAGCCTCTTCTCCGTTATGAGCACTAAAAACTTTAAAACCTTCTTGCATTAGATTCACTTTTATAAATTGAACAATATCTTGATCATCATCTACAATTAAAATTGAATTTTTCTCCATATACAAACCTCTTTTTGAAATATATTCCACAATCAATTTTATCATAAATTAAAACCTTACTCCCCTCTTGAATAATCTTTATTTTCAGACTAGATTATATAATAACAACACATTCTAGTTTCAAAAGAAATGGAGTGAAAGCATGTTTCCTATATTGAAAACAGACCGACTCATTTTAAGAGAACTTACCGAAGAAGATGCACCGCGTATACTACAATGCTTTTCTAATACTAATGTACTGCGCTATTATGGCCAAAAACCGTTACAAGATGTTGATCAAGTGAAACAAATCATTCATAACTTTAAGCTCAGTTACAATGCAAGAAACGGTATAAAATGGGGAATCGAATTAAAAGACAAGAAAGAACTCATCGGTACCATTGGTTTTCACGATTGGTCTTCTGAGCATAAACGAGCCAATATAAGTTATGCCTTTTTACCTGAACACTGGGGAAAAGGATATGCGACTGAAGCTGTTTCTGAGGTTATATCATACGGTTTCCATACGATTCATTTAAAGCGGATCGGGGCAATTGTATTTCTTGAAAATGAAGCTTCCAATAAAGTACTATTAAAATTAGGCTTTGAAAAAGAAGGCGTTCTAAAAAATTATATGTATCAAGATGATATCCCATATGATACGAATTTTTACGCTTTATTAAAATCGGTTTAATAGAATTCATGTGTAAAAAACCTTACTTTTAAAAAGTAAGGTTTTTTGTATTTATTCATTAGCAATATAAGCATTCTTATAAGTATAAACACCACCAAATTGATGTTTTTCAATCCCTTTTACATACTCCTTTTGTACATACGCTGAGCCAATATGATAAAGCGGCGCCACCGCAGCATCTTCTAATAATACCTGCTCGGCTTCTCGCAACGCTTCCCATCGTTTTTCCCTATCTAGTACAAAATCCGTTTTCGCTTTCTTTATTAATTCATCGTAACGAACATTAGAATAATTCATTTTATTATTCGGATTCCCTGTCGTAAATAACTCTAAATAACTAATTGGGTCTTTATAGTCAGGTCCCCAATTTGCCATAGTTATATCGTAATCACCTGTTTGTTCTAACTGTAATTTTTGCTTAAATGGCTGTTGTTTAATTTGTATCGTTAATCCATGCAAATACTTTTCTAAGTCACCTTTTATATATTCTGCCATACGTTTTGCGTTATCTTGTTCAAATGTTAGAAACTCAAGGTTTACTTCGCCTACTCCAAGTTCTTTTTTCGCTTCTTCCCAAATCTTTTTCGCCTTTTGTAAGTCATATAGAGAAAGATCTCCGTTTTCTTTTCTAAAATCTTTGCCAGTCTCTTCATTTACATGACCAACTGGTACAAGTCCACTTGCAGGTTTTGCTCCGTTATTAATAAAGTGAGCAACGAAATCATCTTTATTTAACGCTAATGAAATAGATTGACGCACCTTTTTATTTGCTAACGCGGTATTTTTTTCATTAAAACGAAGCATAGCAATTCCAGGATCACTCGACATATGTAATTCCTTATTCCCCTTATACTTGTCTACAACTTGCGAATTAATAGGTACCCGGTCCAAATCTCCGGCTTCATATAAATTTACAGCTGTCATTGTATCCTTCACGATATGAAAGTTTATTTCGTCTAGTTTCACTTTCTTTTGATCCCAATATGTAGCATTTTTCTTTAATTGAAACTCTTGTTCATGCTTCCATTTTTCTAATACAAATGGACCGTTATATATGAGATTACTAGGTTCCAATGCATAATTGTTTCCTTGTTCTTTCAAAAATGATTCATGCTGTGGTAAATATATAGGTAATGCTAACAACTGTAAAAAATACGGAATTGGCTGTTCTAGTTCAACTTCTAACTTATAATCATTTATAACCGTAACTCCAAGTTCATCTAGAGACATTGCTCCCTTATTAATCTCTTTGGCATTTTTTACATAAAAGAGCATGGACGCATATTGAGATGCTGTTTCAGGGTTAATTGCACGTTTCCACGCAAACATAAAATCATTTGCTGTTACATTATCCCCATTTGACCATTTTGCATCTTTACGCAAGTCAAATGTATATTTCTTACCATCTTCACTTCTTTTAAACGATTTTGCTATGGCTGGAGTAGGCTGATCTTGATCATTTAATACATATAACCCTTCAAATATATTCTGCATAACGTGCGCTGATGTACCATCTGTTGTTTTCACAGTGTCCAGAGAAGGAATTTCTTCTGATACTGTTACATTTAACACTTGTTTTTTAACCTCTATGTCACTTTTATCCGCTTTATTATTACAAGCTGTTAATAATAAAGATGTAACAAGTGCCATTACCATTAAATGGCTCTTTTTTCGCTTCATGAGTTGTTCTCCTTAAATATAAAATATTATAAAGCGTAATATATTATAGCAGAAATATGAACAGAAAGATGCGACATTCTTTTGAATATTTATTCGTTCGAGAAAAAAGCTATCCTTTTAAAAAAGGATAGCTTTTTCAACTGCCACATAATTATCTATCTTTGTAAACCTCGTTTATAACGACTCGCTTCAAATATAATACGCTCTTCATCTAACGTTTTACATTCGCCATTCCAAACGACACGCTTTCCGTTAATAATTACATCGCTTATATCTTTTCCACTAGCTGCATATACCAGGTGCGATAACACTTCATCTGCTGGTTGTAAATGCGGCTTATTAGATGGGTCAATCGTAATAAAATCAGCACACTTTCCAACCTCAAGTGATCCTGTTTGTTTCATCCCGATTACTTCAGCAGCTCCTTTAGTCGCAAGTGTAAGAGCTGTTTCAACTGGTAACGCTGTTGCATCTTGGTGAATACCTTTTTGTAGTAAAGTCGCTATGCGCATTTCTTCAAACATATCTAAATTGTTGTTAGATGCCACACTATCTGTTGCAATTCCTACTTTCATTCCTGCCTCTAGCATCGCTTTTACATTTGCTATACCAGAACCTAGTTTTAAATTACTATTTGGGTTATGTGCTACTCGAACATCATGTTCTCCTAAAAATGCACGCTCATTTTCATTTAATACTACACCGTGTGCAATAACTGTTGGGCGTTTAAACAACCCGCAACTTGCTGCATATTCTACTGGACGTTTCCCGTACTGCGCTTCAATATCACGTACTTCACGCTCTGTTTCCGAAAGATGAATATGAACCATCGTTTGATTTTCTACTGCAATACGAGCGCACTCTTCTAACAGTTCTGCACTACATGTATATGGACTATGCGGTGCAACCATCGTAGTTAACATGCCACTTTCGTTATAGTAACGCTTCACATATTTCTCAGCTTCTTCGATTGCTTTCTTTTCATCGTCTTTCGTTCCGAAGCTAAATAAAGTTCTTGAAACAGCAGCTCGCATCCCACTCTTTGATACCGTTTCCATAATTGCATCTTGATCTACTCCAATTGGATTAAACATGTCAGAGAATGATGTTGTACCACTTTTCACCATTTCAAGTAATCCTAATTCCGTACTAGCAACCGCAAGCTCTGGAGTAAACTGACTTTCAAGTGGCCAAATTCTCGTCTCCAGCCATGGTTGTAATAACATATCATCGCCAATACCTCTTAAGAGACTCATTACAACGTGTGTATGTGTATTTACAAGCCCTGGTAAAACCCACTTTCCTTTCATGTCAATTACTTCATCTACTGCAAAATCATTAGCGAATTCTCCGCTCTTTACATCTATAATTTGATCATTTTCTACAATGATATATCCATTTTCTATCACTTCGTTTTGTTCATTCATCGTTACAATTGTAGCGTTTACATAAGTTGTTTTCAAAAGTATTTCCCCTTTCAACTCTATGAAGTTCCCTTTAATAAGTTACCACCATTATAGTAACTTATTAAAGATTAAGAGTCAAAAGATAATTTTAATTCTTTTGTTATTTTTTCCTTCAAAATGCTATATTGCTTTTCATTTGTATCTGCAAATGCTTCTTCCCGATTTGACTTTTCATCCATATAATTCAATTTCCCATTGAATTGAGTCTCTGTAAAATCAAATCTCTGCCCATCTATAAAGTTATAAAAGTGCCATACCTCTCTTACTTTTGTCTTTTTAATTTCTCCTCCGTATATGTCTTGAACGACAAGAGCTGTAACACCACATTGTCCCTTTGCTGGATTTTCAATTGTCCACTTTGAACTTGTTTCAATCGACCACGATTTTATTAGTGCTTCATATATTCTTTTTTCCTTTACATCATCCATTCTAATCTTCCCCTACTATTAATAGTTTTACACATCATATTTCAAAAGAGGCAGTAAACGACCCTTAAAGACAGTTGATGGTGTCTCTCCTATTAACTGTGCTCCCATTTTTAAGTAATATCCTTTTGCATTCGGATCACTATCAATTGTAAAGCTTTTTATTCCTAGTTCCTTTGCTTACTCTATTACAAACTTCCACATTATTTTTCCATACCCCTTTCCTATGTAACGAGGATGAATGTATAAGAAATCGAGAGCTTTATCGTTATGTAAAAATGAGAAAAACCCAATCTTCGTATTATCGTTTTCTAAAACATATACAAAATTATTTTTTATGTACTCTTCCGTAATTGTTAAATCTTCCTTACAGGCAAGTATGAATTCTTCACTATAATTCCACGTTGCTTTTGAATGTAGTGCGAATTCACTTAATTCATTTGCTTCACTTAATAACGCTTCTCTTATCTTCATGATTCTTTTTCCTCACTTTCAATATGTAAACTACTAAATTGATTCGGAAAGCACTTCAAAAAACCTTTTATTTCCATAAATTAGAAATTACTTTTATAAATCTTTATTATAATCAGTACGATTTTTAACAATTTATTTAAAGAAAAAGAACGCCATCCCTAAAAGTCGGCGTTCTCTTTTTCTAAAATTTAATCTTCAAGCTCACTCATTCGTTTTACTATTTCGTACGATACACACCTATACAGTTTCTACTACCGCTTCAAGCATTGTTCCATTTTTAGCATAGTTCGTATGCCAAGAAAAAGCTTTTTCTAAAACATGAGGAGTTTGTCCACCTCTTGTTTGTGCTTCTTCGTAATAAGCTCTTAGCTGGTCACGATACATTGGATGTACACAATTCTCAATAATTAGTTCCACTCTTTCTCTTGGCGCTAATCCTCTTAGGTCAGCATACCCTTGTTCAGTGACGATAACATCTACATCATGTTCCGTATGATCTACATGAGAAACGAAAGGAACGATACTTGAAATGTTACCACCTTTTGCAATTGATTTCGTAACAAATATAGCTAGACGTGCATTTCTCGCAAAATCACCAGAACCACCAATACCATTCATCATCTTTGTACCTAAAACGTGAGTAGAGTTAACATTTCCGTATATATCTAATTCTAAAGCAGTATTAATCGAGATTAATCCTAGGCGGCGAATGATTTCAGGGTGATTAGAAATCTCTTGTGGGCGCATCATTAATTTGTCTCGGTATTTTTCAAAGTTAGAAAATACTTGTTGCATTTTCTCTTCAGAAAGCGTGATCGAGCAGCAGGAAGCGAAATTAACTTTCCCAGCGTCCATTAGATCAAAGACCGCATCTTGTAAAACTTCAGAATACACTTCTAAATCTTCAAACTCCGAATCTAGCATGCCGTGCAATACTGCATTGGCAACTGAACCAATTCCCGATTGTAACGGTGCTAAACTCTTTGTTAATCGGCCTACTTTAACTTCTTCTCGAAGGAACTCTATTAAATGTTGTGCCATAATGACAGTTTCTTCATCTGGAGGAACAATTGTCGATGGTGAATCCAGTTGATTCGTAAACACAATCCCCTTCACTTTTTCAGGATTTATCGGGATACCAATTGTTCCAATTCGATCATCCGTTTTTACGAGCGGAATTGGAAGTCTTACCCCTTGTTTACCTGGTTCATATAAATCATGCAGTCCCTCTAATTGCGTAGATTGAGCCATATTCATTTCAATGATAATAGACTTAGCATGTAAGGAAAATGCTAAGGAATTTCCAATTGAAGTGGTTGGAATAATCATACCATCTTCAGTAATCGCAACCGCTTCCAAAATAGCAACATCTATATCCATAACGTCAGCACGGAGTAACTCTGCTGTATGAGATAAGTGCTGATCCACAAATAAAAAGTCTCCGTTATTAATTCCTTTTCGCATAGTTGCATCGGCTTGGAAAGGCAATCTTTTCCCTAAAATCCCTGCCTCAGCAAATAATTTATCTACATCCGAACCTAAGGAAGCCCCTGTATAAACATTTACTTTAAAAGATTTATCATTCTTAACTCGATTTACAAGTGCAAATGGAACTGCTTTTACATCACCAGCACGTGTAAATCCACTTAAACCTAAAGTCATTCCACTTTCAATCCATGAAGCTGCTTCTTCGGGTGTAACTACGCGATCTTTTAATCGTTGATCCCTAATTCTATCTAAATTATTTTCCATATGTAATCCCTCTCTTAATGAATATTCATAATTATTTTACACATTAACACCATCAAAATAGGGGTTTTCTTACACAATGCCGAAAATTCAGATAAAACAGCGGATCTAGGTTCTAAAGCAGAAAATTTTAGAATCCTAGAAGCTTACGAAAATAGCTAGCGTATGACTGACTCACTGGTACCCTCTCTCCGTTATCCATAGAAAGTACAAAAGTAGAATGCGTATCAGGATAAATCGCTTTAATATGATTAACATTTACAATAAAGGAACGGTGGCATCTAATAAAGGAATCTTTCGGCAACAAGTATTCGAATTCTTGTAGCGAGTACTTATGTGTTCCTGTTAACTCTTCTGAATTCACATACGTCTTTTTATCTTTAGCTTCTAAATACATGACCTTTGAAAAAGGAACCGGAACCCATCCGTCTGTTGTTTTTAAAGTAACGACTGACTTACCATCCGTTAAAGCTGGATAAATTGCCGTCACGCAACCTTCAATCTTGCCATTATTTGAAAATGGTACCGCCATTCCATGATAAGGAATACCGAAAATATCTCGGTTAATAAACTCAGAGGCTTTTTGCTTCGTTACCATTGCTTTATGAGCAATCGTCCCTTCCTTAATAGGGTCCCCAGCGCTAATCTTTAAATCAATTCGTTTACTTGGCCGATAGTAAATATATTCTTTCGTATTCGAAACGGCAATTGATATTTCATCTGAAAATAATTCCCCAACTACATCTAGTAGTATACCTAATGTTTTATCTTCCATAGTATGAGCACCTCATTCACTATTATACTACTATTATGATTTAAAAAACCGTTCAGCAATTTGAACGGTTTTTTAAACAATTTAGTTTACCTTAGCCCCATAACATCTAGCTACCGCAACTGCCTGTGCTATATCTAATTTTACATTTTTCAAATTAAAGCTTGTAAAGTCAATTCTATCAACTATCGCTCCCTTTAAATTTGCACCGCTAAGTTTCGCCTTACCTAATTGTGCACCGGTTAAATCCGCTTCACGTAAATCTGCTTTTTCTAAATTACATTCATATAGGTCCGCTTCCATGAAACGTATACCCTTTAACATTTGTTTACTTAAGTTCGCAAACCTTAAATTCGTATATGACCAATCACCCGATATGATAGTTATTCCGTCTAAATTCGCTTCTTCAAAATCAGAGCCAGTCATTTTACATTCTTCAAACTTCGATACGAATAAATTCGCACCAACAAACTTACAATTCGCAAATGTAGTTCCTTGATGAATAGAAGCGTTAAAAAGAGCACCGGTAAAATCACATTCTATGAAGTTACAATTTTCAGTAGAAACTTCCGATGCATCTATCCCTCTAAAACGGCATTTTATGAATGTACTATTCTTCAATTCCTCTTCCTTAATCAAAACATCTTGAAAATCTATTTCTACATATTCTTTATTAACAAATTCACTCATAACTATTCCTCCAGCTCCTTAAAGAAACCTCACTTCAAAAAGTGAGGTTTCTTCTCATACAATATGCTTATCTAACCAAGAAATCAAATCTTGAAATACTTCATCTTTATTTACTTCATGGAACATTTCATGTCTGCCATTTTCATATAAATGCAGCGTTACATCTGTCACGCCGCATTTTTTATAATTTTCATATACTTCTTTTACACCTTTCCCCATATCCCCAACAGGATCACGATCTCCTGAAAAAATATGTATCGGAAGGTTTTTCGGTGTTTTTTTGAACTCTTCTAGTTTATTTACTTCTAATACACCAGAAAATAATTCTCGATAAAAACTCGTTGTACAAATGAATCCACATAATGGGTCCGCAATATATTTATCTACTTGACTGTTATCTGAAGATAACCAATCAAATTTTGTACGATTTGGTTTAAAGTGTGAATTGAAGTTTCCGAAAGATAAAAAATTTAACATTGGACTTTTCGTTTTTTCCCCGCGTAATTTCATCTCAATTGTCGCTACTTTATGACCGATACTTCCTAAAATCCCTGGATTTCCACCAGTTCCTGAAATAAGGAATCCATCATATAATTCACCTTTCAGTTGTACAGCACGTCTTGATAAAAAAGAACCCATACTATGTCCAAGTAAAAATAACGGGCATGTCTGCTCTTTTCTTATCGTTTCTGATACAAAAATAACATCAGAAACAGCCTCATTCCAACCTACATTTGGTTTAAAATGACCATAATCTTCTTCTCTTTTCACTGTTTTCCCATGACCTTTATGATCATGTGCATAAACACCATACCCTGCTTTTAATAACGCAGCAATAAAGTCTGTATAAACACCTGCATGTTCTGTCATACCATGTGCAATTTGAATAATCCCTCGCGGATCTCTTTCTGGTAGCCACTTACGTAAATAAATTTCCGATCCATCCAATGCCGTAACGAAACTTTCCTGTACGTTCATTTCGTCAGCCCCCAACTCTATTATGTATATCAAAAAATGAATATCCATTCATTATTCTTATTATGTATTATATGCAATTGCTTTCATTATGACAAATGCCGCACTTTTCCAATTAGCTCAATAACTATTATGTTGACGAATTTGAAATAAAATTATATAGTTACTTACATAAAGTAATTATTATATTTTTTGGGAGGTTTCTATTATGATGCCATCATTATTTTTAGCACACGGATCACCGATGCTTGCTATTCAAGATACAGACTATACAAGGTTTTTAAAAACACTTGGAGCAACATATAAACCGAAAGCGATTATTATTTTCACTGCTCATTGGGAAAGTGAAGCATTAACGATTTCTTCATCAGATAACGAATATGAAACAATTTATGATTTTGGAGGTTTTCCTCCTGAGTTATACGAAATCAAATATCGTGCGAAAGGTTCTTCTAACATTGCATCTATGTTAGAAACAAAATTTAAAAACAAAGGTATTCCAGTCCATCATAATATGACGAGAGGTTTAGATCATGGCTCATGGACTCTTCTGCACCGCATGTATCCAGAAGCAAATATTCCTGTCGTCCAAATTTCAGTCAATCCATTCCTTCCTGCAAAAGAGCAATTTAAGATTGGAGAAGCACTTAAAGGGCTTGGACAAGAAGATATTTTAATAATCGGTAGCGGTGTTACTGTTCATAACTTACGAGCTTTGAAATGGAATCAAACGACACCCGAACAATGGGCAATTGAATTTGATGATTGGATTATTAAACATATGCAGACTACTGATAAAGATGCATTATTTAATTGGGAGAACAATGCCCCTCATGCACAATTAGCAGTACCAAGAGCAGAGCATTTTGTTCCTTTATTTATCGCTATGGGAAGCGGTGAAAATAACGGTGAAGTCATTCACCGCAGTTATGAGATGGGTACATTAAGTTATCTTTGTCTTCAATTTTAAAGAAAAGGATGAAGCAATCGTTGCTTCATCCTCTTCTTTTTCATTCACTTAGTTAACTAACTTCCAAATGTCGTTTCTCTGATACCTCTTCGTTCTTATTATGAAAATAAACCCAAATGCACGCAATAAATAATAGTGATGATGTAGAGAAGAAAACATATTGGAAGCCCGCATGTGCTGCAATTTGTCCACCAAGTACTGGTCCAATCATATTTCCTAAAAATTGAAACGATTGATTATATCCAAATATTCGTCCCGTTACATGGGTTGGTGTATGTTGTTTTAGTAGAGTTTGTACGGAAGGTAATAATCCTGCTTGTGCGATACCTAATAAAAATCGAAGAATTAATAGTTGCCAAGCTGAGGTTACAAATGCTTGCGGGATAAAAATAATTCCTGCAGCAAACAACGCTACAACTAACGTTTTTTGAGGACCAATTTGATCTGATAATCTACCTAGCTTAGGAGCTGCCATAATAATAGCTAAACCTGTCGCAGACATGACTGCACCTGCAATCATTTCAATATGAGCTGTTCCTGGGCCTTCTAAATTCTTTACATACAATGTAATAATAGGTTGAATTGACATGTTCGCAAGTTGAATAATAAATGTTGTTACAAATAAACTAATAATTAAATGCTTTGCTGGAACCATCGTCCATACTTTTTTCTGTTGTACTTTTTTTGCTTGAGCGGAGTGATTCTCTTCATGTAGGAAGAAAAAAACGATGAGAAAAGAAAGGAATAAAAAAGCTCCTGTAACAAGAAAAACATGGCGCATTCCAATTAACTCCGACAAATAACCACCAAGTAATGGGCCAAGTAAAGAACCGCTCACGCCCCCAGTTGAAATTGTAGAAATTGCCCAACCTGAATGCTCTTTCGGAGTTTCTGCTGCAATAAATGTCATCGCCGTTGAAAGGAAACCAGATACCGCTCCCATCAAAAATCTTAGTGCGACTAGTTGATACACATCCGTTACAAACCCCATAAGCGTCATAATAATCGCCATACCAAGGCTCGCACGAATAAGCATCAATTTCCGTCCATGTATATCACCAAGCTTTCCCCATATTGGTGATACGATCGCACCCATTAAAAATGTTATACCAAATGCAAGTCCTGACCACTGTGCAATACTAGAAGTGCCAGTTACTCCTAATTCCTCAATATAAAAAGATAAAAAAGGAATTACTAAACTCATACCGGCTGCAGTGGTAAAACAACCTAGCCAACAAATCATCAAATTTCGTTTCCAGCTGGCCATTTTCACACCTTCTTTCTTTAGATACCCATTCTACACCCTTTCTTGTAAAAAGTTTAGTAATTTGCTTTATTTGTAAAATCCACTACAAAACCCGCTATTTTCTAGTGAAAATCACTACATCTCTACATTATTTTCATAAAAAAACCAACTCCCATATATGGAGTTGGTTAATTACTCTCTACCGGTATTAAACGTGCATTACAACATCGCTCATAAAACTCAACCGGACCTGCTTGTCCAATAATTGCGTATTCATATCCTTCTTTCTTCATACTATGTAAACAACGATATAACAATTGCTTCCCTACACCATTCACACGATTTTTTTTCGCTGTGCCCATTGGACCAAACAATCCCTTCTTTCCTCTCACTACATCATAACAAGCGAAACCTACTATCACTTCTTCTTGTTCTGCTATATAAATAGATAAATTATCTTTATATGTACGAAATCCATACTCTATTGAATGTAACCAACGTTCACCAAATTCCTCTTTAACAAAACTTGCTAATTTTTCAAAATCAGAAGGGCTAGCCTTTCTAACAGTACAAATTAAATGATTATAAGTAGGAACAAAACATTTTAGATCGACCGCTAAATCTCTTGGCTCAGCTATAATACGTAATATATCTTTTTTTATTTGTACATTTCCAATAAACGTATCTACATGAAATAGTGCATATATAACATGTCCTTCATTCATTATTACTTGCTGGAAACGTTCCATACGTTTCTTCGCTATTTGTAAAATTTCTAGCACCTTATAAGATACCTTATATTGTCCTATTTTTTCATACTCTTGATACGGTGAGTCGTATTGTTTTCGTATTGAAAGTTTTTCTGAAAACTCTATCC
Organism: Bacillus sp. Root131; assembly: GCF_001429475.1. Lineage (NCBI taxonomy): Bacteria > Bacillati > Bacillota > Bacilli > Caryophanales > Bacillaceae > Bacillus > Bacillus sp. Root131. Next base: position 491,183 of record NZ_LMJQ01000001.1, on the reverse strand, counting down.
CCACTTTACGGAACAAATACATATACAACTCGCTACAAACTCCAGTACCTTCTTTACACATACCGATAAACAGATGAGCTGGTTGAATGATATTACTTTCTGCCTCTTCTGCTGCAATCTTCAATATGTTATGAACACGTTTTGTAAATTTATACTCCTCCATATGTATCTCCATCCCCTATTACTTTACTAGTAAACCGTAACCATAAATAAGTGAAACGATTATTCCAACTACCAATATACCTGGCAATAAATTTGCCACCTTAATTTTAATAACACCAAGTAAGTTCAATCCAATAGCGGCTATCATAATACCACCTGTAGCTGTCATTTCCACTATAAATTGATTCATTAATTCTTTCGGGACCAAACTATTAATTTGTGTTGCAAAAACCGCAATCCCTCCTTCGTATAAAATAACTGGAATCGCCGAAAATACTACACCAATTCCTAAAGTTGTCGTTAATATAATAGAAATAAATCCATCGATAATCGCCTTTGTAAATAAAATATCATGATTGCCACGAATCCCGCTGTCGAGTGCACCAAGTATGCCCATCGCACCTATTGCAAAAATTAAAGTAGCAGTTACAAAGCCTTCTGATATGCTCCCTTTCCCTTTTGATCCAACTTTATTTTCTAGCCAATCCCCTAAATGTTTTAACTTTCTCTCTAATTGTAGCCATTCCCCGATGACGGTACCAATCACTAAACTTAGTATGACAACAAGAAAATTTTCACTTTTCAATGCCATTTGAAGCCCAAGCACAGTAACCGCTAAACCGATTGCATGCATAATTGTTCCCTTCATACTTTCTGGAATCCTACTAAATAATTTACCTAGTAAAGTACCAAATATAATACAAATCCCATTTACAACTGCTCCTAATATAACCATTTCTTATTCTTCACCCTTCGAATTCTTTATTTCTATATTTTGGTTTATACATTGATTTACAGGTTATCTATATGTTAACTTAATATTAAGAATATTAACAAATGTTTTCCACTACATAAACCGCAATTTTTTTTGTAGTAATACATAATGTGAAACTTTAATTAACGTGAGTTTTATTGCCCACAAATTGCGGTATAAATTCAAAAGGGACGGTATTTATGAAAACTTTACTAAAACGATTTCTGTTAATAGCCTTTTGCATTACACCAATTGTTTTATTAATTAACTACTCTTTTACTTCAAAAGCGAAAGACAAACCCGATTTGCAAAACAAATCTAGTAAAACCGCTTCAACAAGTGAAAAGAAAATAGAAGACCCGGAAATTACACTCACTTTCTCTGGTGATACAATGTTCGATTGGCAATTACGTCCTGTAATCGAAAAAAATGGGGCTGATTATCCATTCCAACATGTAAAAGAAGAAATAACAAAAGCTGATATTTCTTTCGTTAATTTAGAGTCAGCATTTACAACGAGAGAAAAGAAAGCTCCTGGACAACTGTTTTGGATTAAAAGTGATCCATCCACGCTACAAGCTATAAAAAACACTGGATATGACATCGTAAATATCGGAAATAACCATACACTTGATTATGGGCAAGATGGATTATTAGACACGATTTCTCACGTAGAAAAATTAAAATTCCCTTATATCGGAGCCGGAAAAAATGCAAAAGATGCATATACAGCACGAGAAATGACTGTAAAAGGGAAAAAGTTCAAATTTCTTTCCTTCGTTCGATTTATGCCTGATACGAACTGGGTAGCTGGTAACAATAAACCTGGTGTTGCAAACGGATATGATTTAAATCTCGTAACAAAAACAATTAAAGAGCAAAAACAAGATGCAGACTATTTAATCGTCTATATGCATTGGGGCGTTGAAAAATCAAATCGTCCGGTAGAATACCAAAAACAATATGTACCTAAAATGGTTGAAGCAGGAGCTGACGCGATTGTCGGGAGTCACCCGCATTGGTTACAAGGATTTGAGTATTATAATAAAGTTCCTATCGCTTATTCATTAGGTAACTTTTTATTCCCAAGTTATGTGAGTGGGAAAAGCGCCGAAACTGGCGTATTAACTTTAACTTTTAAAGGAAAGGATGTACAAATGTCATTCAATCCTTACATCATTCGTAACAACCAAGTTTCCCCTGTAAATGAGGAAGAAAAGAAAAAAGCTCTTCAATATTTACAAACAATTTCAACTGATGTAGAAATTGATGCTACAGGGAAAATAAAAAACAAACGAAACTAGACAGCTCAAGATCTATTTCTCTGTAACATACATTACAGAATAGGTAATGAACATGCTGAAAGACTTAATAGAAAATGTAAGTTTGTTAGAGAATATTTATAAAATATCTATAGCCGTTCTACTTTTATGTTCAATTTTCTCTGTTAGACTTCTAAAAAAAATAAAACGCGAACGAAAACTTACTACCTTTGAATTTACTATGTATGTAATCATTCGTATTGCGATACTCTTTTGGTTAACTAGCTTTATCCTTCTTGAATATGGAAAATATTTAGTTTAACTATAAAAAGATAGATACAAGTAGCGTTTCTACTGCTTATATCTATCTTTTTTATTTCTAGTAAAACCGTATGTTATCCCTTTCCTTCTATTAAGTAAGTAAATCAAACAAGATGGGATTTTTATTAAGCTCCATAAATTGAATATTATTTTCTTTAAAGCGAGTAATTAATTGCTCATAATCTTCTTTATGTTTCAACTCTACGCCGACTAACGCTGGACCATTTTCTTTATTATGTTTCTTAATGTATTCAAAGCGCGTAATATCATCTTCTGGTCCTAATCCTTTATCAAGAAATTCTCTTAGCGCACCTGAACGTTGCGGGAATTCAATAATGAAGTAATGTTTTAATCCTTCGTAAATGAGCGAACGTTCTTTCATTTCTTGCATTCTATCAATATCGTTATTTCCACCACTTAGCGTGCATACAACTGTTTTACCCTTTATTTCATCTCTATATAAATCAAGCGCTGCAATAGATAGTGCACCAGCCGGTTCAGCTACAATTGCATTTTTCTTATACAGTTCTAAAATCGTCGTACAAACTTTTCCCTCTGGTACTAAAACAATGTCATCAATTACATCTTTACAAGTTTCAAATGTTAACTTTCCTACTTTTTTAACAGCTGCCCCATCAACAAAACTATCTATTTTCTCTAATGCGACATTTTCATTTTGAAGAAAAGCCTCTTTCATAGATGCAGCTCCCATCGGCTCTACACCAATAACCTTTGTAGCAGGACTAACACCTTTCACATATGTACCAACACCTGATGCTAACCCACCACCGCCGATTGCCGTAAAGATATAGTCAACCGATTTCTCCATATCATGCATAATTTCAACTGCAACTGTCCCTTGACCAGCAACTACATACGGATCATCAAACGGATGAACGAACGTCATTCTATTTTCTTCACAATAGCGCTGCGCTTCTTGGAAAGAGCTATCAAATGTATCACCAACTAATACGATTTCCGCAAAATCACCACCGAAAAATTGTACTTGTGATACTTTTTGTTTAGGTGTTGTCGTCGGCATGAAGATTTTTGACGCAATCTTCAATAAATTACACGTATAAGCAACTCCTTGCGCATGATTACCAGCGCTCGCGCATACAACACCGTTTTGTAATTGTTCTTTTGATAAACTTTGAATTAAATTGTACGCACCACGAATTTTGAAAGAGCGAATCAATTGTAAGTCTTCTCGTTTTACATAAACGTCACAATCATATTTCTCAGATAAAACTGTATCACGTTGTAACGGTGTTTTAATAACGATATCTTTCATGCAATTATGAGCCATTAAGATATCTTCAATTTTCACTCTCTCCTTTACCTTCTGCACCATTATATATCATCCTTATCTCTTTTAAATTGGCTCAATCAAAATCCGGGATTTTTAGAACTGCACCTGTATTCGCCGATGTTACCATCTGTGCATAACGTCCAAGCCAGCCAGTTTTCACTTTCGCTTCTGGTCGTTTCCATTCTTTTTTACGCTTATCTAATTCTTCATCACTAACTCTTACTTCTAGCAAGCGTTCTTCAACATCAATACATACAATATCCCCTTGTTCAAGAAGTGCAATCGTTCCACCCGCAGCTGCTTCTGGTGAAATATGTCCTACTGAAATACCACGTGAAGCACCCGAGAAACGACCATCCGTTAATAGCGCAACATCTGCACCTAATCCCATTCCAGCAATCGCTGAAGTTGGCGCTAACATCTCTGGCATACCAGGGCCACCTCTTGGTCCTTCATAGCGAATAACAACTACATCGCCTTTCTTCACTTTTCCAAGCATAATGCCCGCAAGCGCCTCATCTTGTGAATTAAAAATAACGCAAGGTCCTTCAAAACGCTTTACCTCTGTTGCACCGCTTTTAATAACCGCTCCATCTTTCGCAAGGTTTCCTTTTAATATACGTAATCCCCCTTCTTCACTATGAGGGTTTTCGAGAGAATGAATAACTTCCTTATCTTTAATCTCTGCATGAGCAATGTTTTCTCTTAACGTCTGCCCGGTAGCCGTTATTCGGTCTAGATGAAGCACCCCTTCTTTTCGGCTCATCTCTTTCAAAATTGCACTAATCCCGCCCGCTCGATCAATATCTTCCATGTGCCAATTGGAAGCAGGGCTTACTTTACATAAATGTGGTACACGTCTTGAAACGGCATCAATGCGATTCATATCGTAATCTAAACCCGCTTCTTGTGCGAGAGCTAATGTGTGCAATACTGTATTCGTTGATCCACCCATTGCCATATCAAGCGCGAACGCATCATCAATCGCTTCTTCCGTTACGATGTCTCTTGGTTTAATATCTCTTTCAATTAAAATTTTTAATTTCTCTGCTGCTTGTTTAATTAACTCTTCACGTCTTGGATCAATTGCTAAAATACTCCCGTTACCAGGAAGAGCTAAACCTAACACTTCACATAAACAGTTCATAGAGTTCGCCGTAAACATTCCGGAACAAGAACCACAAGATGGACAGCCATGATCTTCAATATCCTTTAATTCTTCTTCTGAAATTTTCCCAGATTGATAAGCTCCTACTCCTTCAAAAACAGAACTTAAATCGACAACTTCTCCTTTAGATGTTTTTCCTGCTGCCATCGGGCCGCCTGAAACAAACACAGTCGGAATGTTAATACGTAGTGCAGCCATCATCATACCAGGTGTAATTTTGTCACAATTTGGGATACAAATCATGCCGTCAAACCAGTGTGCATTTACAACCGTTTCTACTGAATCTGCAATAATTTCACGACTCGGAAGAGAATAACGCATACCGATATGTCCCATCGCAATACCATCGTCAACTCCAATCGTATTGAATTCGAATGGTACCATACCTGCCGCGCGAACTGCCTCTTTTACAAGTTTCCCAAACTCGTTCAAGTGCTTATGCCCTGGAATAATTTCAATAAAAGAATTACAAATCGCTATGAAAGGTTTATCAAAATCTTCATCTTTCAAACCAGTTGCTTTTAATAAACTACGGTGCGGCGCTTTATCAAAACCTTTTTTAATCATGTCACTTCTCATCTTGTCAAATCCCCTCTTACGTATTTTTCACTTACAATCACTTACTCTATTTTTTCACTAATTCTTTCGGTGCATGAATCCAGCTCATCATTTCACGAAGCTCTGCCCCTACTTTTTCTAACTGATGATTTCGCTCTGCTTTTTTCATCGCATTATACGTTGGACGCCCTGCTTGATTTTCTAAAATCCATTTCTTCGCAAATTCACCTTGCTGAATTTCTGTCAAAACACGCTTCATTTCCTTCTTCGTTTCATCTGTAACAATTCTCGATCCTGTTACATAATCTCCGAACTCTGCCGTATCTGAAATAGAATGGCGCATATTCGTTAAACCGCCTTCGTACATTAAATCAACAATTAACTTTAATTCATGCAAACATTCAAAGTATGCAATTTCAGGTCGATATCCACCTTCTGTTAATGTTTCAAAACCAGCTTTCACAAGCGCAGTTACCCCGCCGCAAAGCACTGCTTGCTCTCCGAATAAATCCGTCTCTGTTTCTTCTTGGAATGTCGTTTCAATTACGCCTGCACGTGTACAGCCTACACCTTTTGCATACGCAAGAGCTAAACTTAATGCTGTTCCTGTTGCATCTTGATGTACTGCCACTAATGCCGGAACACCATTTCCTTCTTGAAATACACGACGAACGAGGTGACCTGGACTTTTTGGCGCGACCATCGCTACATCTACGTAACTTGGCGGGGTAATTTGTCCGAAGTGAATATTAAATCCATGTGAGAAAAGTAACATTTGTCCTTCACGAAGATTCTCTTCTACCTCTGCTTTATACACATAAGCTTGCTGTTCATCTGGCAATAACATTTGTACAACTTGTGCGGTTCGAACCGCTTCTGAAACAGACATTACTTCAAATCCATCTGCTTTCGCTACTTCATACGACTTACCAGGACGAACACCAACTACAACTTCTACACCAGAATCACGTAAATTTTGTGCTTGCGCATGACCTTGTGATCCATAACCAACTACTGCAACAGTTTTTCCTTGTAATAACTCTACATTTGCATCTTTCTCATAATATGTTTTCATATTCCATACACTCCTTATAATTTATTTACTTGCAGTACATCAATTAATTTTTTCAACTGACTAACAAGTAATGTCGCTTCATTTTCAGTACAAACTGCTGTGAGTTTCATTTCAGAAACACCACTTGTATCTCTTTCATTTAAATGTAAAGAAGAAATATAATAACCACGCCGAGCAAAAATCCCACTTATACGTAATAAGACGCTTGGCTCGTTATGAATAACGAGTGAAAAAGTATGATTCATTCTTCCCACCTCTTCATAATCATTTCGTTATTCCCTTTGTTTGGCGGAACCATCGGAAATACGTTTTCACCTTCTTCTACACAAAAATCAACTACGGCAGGACCTTCATGAGCAAATGCTTCTAACATCACTTGTTTCGCCTCTGTTGAATTTGTCGCTCTTAATCCCTTCACTCCATAAGCTTCTGCCACTTTCACAAAATCTGGCGATCCAATTTTTGATTCTGATAAACGATTTTCATAAAACATTTCTTGCCATTGCCTTACCATCCCTAAAAATTTGTTATTTATGATAAATACTTTTACAGGGATGTTATTTTCAGCAATTGTTTGTAGTTCTTGAATGTTCATTTGAAAAGAAGCATCACCTGCAATACAAATGACAAGTTCTTCTTTTTTAGCTAGCTGAGCACCAATTGCTGCTGGAAAACCAAACCCCATCGTTCCTAATCCTCCAGAGGTAAGGAACGTCCGAGGTTTTCTTGCTTTATAGAAGTGAGCAGCCCACATTTGATGCTGTCCTACTTCTGTTGTGACAATCGCTTCACCATTCGTTAATTCACTTACTAAGTTGATCACATGCTGTGGTTTTAACTCAGATTCTTTTTGCTTATAAGAAAGTGGATATTCTTCTTTCCATGCCTTTACTTTCTGAAGCCATTCGTCTGTTTGTGTATAAATAGACATATGTAACAACATGTGTAACGCTTTTTTCACATCACCAACAATGGGATGCTCTACAGTTACATTTTTATGAAACTCAGAAGGATCAATATCAATATGTACTTTTTTCGAGTGCGGAGAAAAAAGTTCTAATTTTCCTGTTACACGATCATCGAAGCGAACACCTAATGCAAGTAGTAAATCACATTCTGTTACCGCCATATTAGCAGCGTATGTCCCATGCATACCAAGCATCCCTAAAAACAATGGATCTCCCGGTGGATATGCACCAAGTCCCATTAAAGTTGAAACGACTGGAATACGGTTCTCCCTTGCGAATTCAAAAAGTTCATCGGATCCACCTGAATGAATGACACCTCCCCCAATATAAAGAAGCGGACGCTTTGATTTTGAAATTGCTTTAGCTACCTCTCTAAGTTTCATGCTGTCTGGTACAAGTTCTGGTTTGTACCCCGGAATATCAACTTCTTCATTAAAGAAACTGGTGACTTTTGCATTTTGAACATCTTTTGGAATATCGATTAATACTGGTCCCGGGCGTCCGCTTTCGGCGATGTAAAAAGCTTCTTGCACAATTCGTGATACATGATTTACATCACGAACTTGGTAATTATGCTTCGTAACAGGTACTGTAATTCCGACAACATCCGCTTCTTGAAATCCATCTTTACCAATTAAAGGCGTTGCAACTTGGCCGGTAATGACAACTAAAGGAATCGAATCCATATAAGCGTCTGCTAAGCCGGTAACTAAATTTGTCGCCCCTGGGCCAGAGGTAGCAAAGACTACCCCGACCTTTCCAGAAGCTCTCGCATATCCTTCAGCCGCATGAATGGCAGCTTGTTCATGACGAGTTAAAACATGTTTCAAACCACTTTCGTATAACGCATCGTATACTGGTAAGATCGCTCCGCCTGGATAGCCGAAAACGGTCGTTACACCCAATTTCTTCAAACATTGAATCACGTGCCCAGCGCCTGTCATTTCTTCACACTGTAACTTCTCATACGCTGTATACTGCTGCTTCATTTCAATTAACTCCTCTCCTTATTTATGCTAAGCTTTCCGTCAGCCCGGGAACACGTACTCCTCTTTCTCTCGTTAATTTTTTAAATTCTTCGGTCAATTGTTTCGTTACACTTCCTGGTTTCCCATCTCCAATTTCTCTCGAATCAACTTTTACAACTGGAATTAACTCCGCTGCTGTTCCTGTTAAAAATACTTCATCCGCTACATATACATCATGGCGAGTGAATGGTCTTTCCTCACATGGAATACTCAGTCGTTCACATAGCTCGATAACACTATTTCTCGTAATACCTTCTAATGCTCCTAAATAGGATGGTGGGGTTAATACTTTTCCATCTTTCACAACGAAAACATTATCGCCAGAACCTTCACAAACATATCCTTGTTGATTTAACATAAGAGCCTCTAACACTCCTGCTTGTGCCGCTTCAATTTTTACAAGTACGTTATTTAAGTAGTTCATTGACTTAATGCGTGGATCTAATGCATCTGGCGTATTACGTCTTGATGCAACAGATACAACGCTTAATCCATTATCGTAAAATTCCTGAGGGAATAACTTTAATTGTTCTGCAATGATAATAACGCTCGGTTTCACACAACTTCTAGGGTCGAGCCCTAAGTCACCTTTTCCTCGTGAAACAATTAAACGAATGTAAGCATCCGCATACTCATTTTTTTGCAACGTTTGTAAAACTGCTTCTTCCATTTCGTCAACTGTCAGTGGGACTGTAAGTAAAATAGATTTTGCCGATTCATATAATCGTTTTACATGTTCTTTTAAACAAAATACATTTCCTCCGTAACTACGAATCCCTTCAAATACACCGTCTCCGTATAAAAAGCCGTGATCATATACTGAAACAACTGCCTTTTCTTTTTCTACAAATTCCCCATTCATGTAAATGTACTGGTTTCCCATCTCACATCGCTCCTCTTTTTTTCTCTATTTTTTGCAATCTATTTCTACATCGATTGCTGAGATGAGTATTTTTAACGGAATATTCAGTATATAAATATTAAAAATATACTCGTCTCAACAATCGATTACTTACATACTTGTAGCAATCCATTGCTGAGACGAGGGAATCGTGGTACCACTCAGCTTCCTTACACTTCTCACGAAATATAAGCTCTGCAAGTCCAATTAGACTTTTGTTTTTCTATCGGGAACAAACCCGCTACTTTTTACTAATTTTCAAAAGTAGTGCTCCGAGGTGATTTTCAATGAGTGCATTGTTACCACCCTCACAGCCTCGGGGCAGCTCTCTGAAACAATCTTTATCATTTACTCTCCTCTTCCACGCATTCTCTTATTCTATTTTCTAAAATAAAAACTCTCGCCTCAGCAATCAACTACTACAATTTAGTAGCTTTGATTGCTGAGGCGAGAGTTTCGCGTTACCACTCAGCTTCCTTATACTTCTCGCGAAATATAAGCTTCGTAGGTCCAATTAGACCCCCGTCCTTTTACCGGAGACGATGCCGCCGCCCTCTACTCAGTTTCCCTTTCGCAAGCGATGCTCCGAGGTGATCTTCAATGATTTGATTGTTACTACTCTCGCAGCCTTGGAGTAGCTCTCTGAAACGATCATAATCATCTACTTTCCTCTTCTTTGCATATACAACATATAAAGTTAGAAAATTTTTAATTAACTTTTATTTGTTACACGTATTATAGGACGTTGTTCTTTTCTTTGTCAACATGTTTTTTCAAAAAAAATCTAAATTCATTCTATTTATTTTTTCTCAAATCAAAATTGGAATGAATTACTTACATACACTCATATATTGCTTAAGTATGTTTGCACTACTACATAAAGAAAAATTTATGAGGAGATGAGAAAACTATGTTAAAAGGGAAAGTAGCGTTAGTTACAGGAGCAAGCCGAGGAATTGGACGAGCGATCGCTAAACGTTTAGCAAATGACGGTGCATTGGTTGCTGTTCATTACGGTAATCGAAAAGATGACGCTGAAGAAACTGTTCATGAAATTCAATCAAATGGTGGCCAAGCTTTTTCTATCGGCGCAAATTTAGAATCCTTACATGGTGTAGAAAACCTTTATAAAGCTTTAGATACTGAATTACAAAAGCGCACTGGTGAAACACAATTTGATATTTTAATAAACAATGCTGGCATTGGTCCTGGTGCTTTTATTGAAGAAACGACTGAACAATTTTTTGATAGAATGTTTTCAGTAAATGCAAAAGCACCATTCTTTATCATTCAACAAGCACTGCCACGTTTACGTGACAATAGCCGAATTATTAATATTTCATCCGCTGCGACCCGCATTTCTTTACCTGATTTTGTTGCATATAGTATGACGAAAGGCGCTATTAATACAATGACTTTTACACTAGCAAAACAGCTTGGAGCACGAGGAATAACGGTGAATGCAATACTTCCAGGATTTATTAAAACAGATATGAATGCAGAACTCTTGAGCGACCCGATGATGAAGCAGTACGCTACTACTATTTCCGCTTTCAATCGCTTAGGTGAAGTAGAAGACATTGCCGATACTGCTGCATTCCTTGCTTCTCCAGACAGCCGCTGGGTAACTGGACAATTAATTGATGTGAGCGGAGGATCTTGTTTATAAAAAACATATATTTTCAAATCTTTTTTATTGCGCAATAAAACAATTTATATAATACTATATAAAACATATACATTTAGGAGGATTACAGCAATGTCCGAAAAAACATACGAACTCGCAACCTTCGCAGGCGGTTGCTTTTGGTGCATGGTAAAACCATTTGATGAACTTCCTGGTATTCATAAAGTACTTTCTGGCTATGCAGGAGGTCATGTAGAAAACCCAACATATGAACAAGTAAAAGTTGGAACATCTGGACATTTAGAAGTTGTTCAAATTACATTCGATCCTTCTATTTTTCCTTATCAGAAATTACTAGACTTATATTGGCCACAAATCGATCCCACTGATGATGGCGGACAATTTTTTGACCGTGGTCCATCTTATCGTACCGCTATTTTTTATCATAACGAAACACAAAAAGGGCTTGCTGAAAAATCAAAACAAGCTCTTACAGAAAGCGGTATGTTTAAAGATCCAATCGTGACTGAAATTCGTCCTGCTGCACCTTTTTACGCAGCAGAGGAATACCACCAACATTTCTATAAAAAGAATCCAGAGAAATATGCTACTGAGCAAAAGGAATCTGGTCGTGAAGACTTTATTAAAGAAAATTGGCAAAAAAAATAATAAAAACGCATCGTGCTTTTTTAGTACGATGCATTTTTATTTTTGATAAAAGTACCATACAATTAATAGAACAATTGCTGTTAGTGACCAAAGTACTATCTCGTTTTTTACGCTATTCTTTTTCTTAGTCATTTCATTCCCTCCTAATAACAATTAAACATATTCAAGTTTTTCTTTGTTTAATTGTCCACCTTATATACGTGAATACATCCTTACAAATTCTAATAGCAAGACCACCAATAATTCCGATTGCAATTGAAATTACTAACATCTGTCCAAAACTAAAAGAATTTGTGTACGTTATGTAGAGAACGATACATATAAGTAAAACATCCGGTAAAGAAAGTAAAAACCTTTTAAGCATTCCTTTATCTCCTCTATACTTTATTTATATCTTCTACTGTAATTTTGAAATATAGTTTGTTCAAAAATTCCATTTAGACCCTCATTTTATGATAAATAATAAGAATCCCTTTTCAAAAGAGATTCTTATTCAGTAGATTTAAGTTTAATTATTTTCTACATATCCTATTCCATAATTACTCCTAAAATAGAATAATATTACTAATCATTTATTGTAAATTGACTATTTGCCAGGCGACCGAATGTCGCGCCAGCTACCTACATCGCATTGGCCAAATTCATTATTACCTACCGCTACCACCGTGCCGTCTGATTTTAGTCCGACTGTATGTGCACAACCAGCCGCTATCGCTACAATATCGCGCCAATCGCTTACGTTACATTGACCATACTCATTCCAGCCCACTGCCACCACGGTACCGTCTGATTTTAGTCCGATTGTATGATTCGTACCAGCCGCTATTGCTACAATATCTATCCAGCCACTTACATCACACTGGTTATGTTTATCATTCCCCACTGCCGTCACCGTACCGTCTCGTTTAAGACCAACAGTATGAAGATACCCAGCCTTGACCGCTACAATACCTCGCCAGCTACTTACATTGCATTGACCATATCGATTATTCCCCACAGTCGTCAATGTGCCGTCCAATTTAAGACCGACTGTATGCCAGTCACCCGCTGTGACTGCCACAATACCTTGCCAACTGCTTACATTGCATTCTCCTTCTTTATTTCGGCCCACCGCTACTACCGTGCCATCCGATTTCAGGCCAATAGTACGACGCCACCCTGCCGCAACCGCTACAATTTTATGCCAATCGTTTACATCACATTGTTCATGCTTATTCCAACCCACTGCTACCGCAGTACTGTCACATGTAAGACCGATTGTATGAGCATTACCCGTGTTCGTTGCCATATGAACATTGCCCACTGCGACTGCTTCAATATCTCGCCAGCCACTTACATTACATTCCCCTTCTTTATTCCGGCCCACCGCTACTACCGTGCCATCCGATTTCAGGCCAACTGTATGACAACGCCCCGCCGCTATCATATCTTTGGGCCATCGCTTCACTTTTTCTCTCGATAAAAGGTAATCCATGTTTTACCTCCTTGCATATAAGCAACTGTATCATAATAGATATTTTTATCAAATTTCATTATAAATCTACATTTACAAAGAAAGCTTATTTTACTTCTTCCAAAAATAAAAACCTCCAGTTTAAATACTAGAGGTTTTCTAGTTATTTCTTCAAGCGTTCAATAAAATCGTTCAATTTATCTAGCGATTTCATATTCTGATTGCAAGCTACACCATCTTTGCAAATGTAGTTTCCCTTTTTAACGAAAGTTCCTGGTACATCACCTTTAATTTCAACTAAAAACATCCCTACTTCTTCATGCCCATGACATAATGAACAAATACTTTTTTTATTTAAACTTTGGAACGTTCCTTGCAGACCAACAAACTTATTTTTATCATTTTTCGCTATAATAAATTTCCTGCTTGATCCTTTGTCAATCCAGCTTAAATAAGATAATTCTTTCATATCCAGTTCTTCCATATCGGGAAGTTTTAGCTTTTTTGCTTTAGGAAATAATTTTTTTAATGTTTGTGCTGTAACTTCTTGAAACGGAATTACATACGGATTTATTTTCATTAAAAATGATTCTGCATCTTCTCTATTTTGAACTGTTAATACCGTATCAATTAACTCTTTCTGTTCATCGGTTAAATTCTCAAATACATGTATTATCTTTTCGATCGCAAGTGATTTTAACGCTTGAATTACACCTCTATCGTTTGCCGTTGCATGCCCGTTTGCTAAAATATAAGCTTGTGATTTTATAAAATTATATTGATCACTTCTAATAAACGCTTCCATCTTTATCACTCCATACAAATTGTTGATCTAGTTTTATTGTATACAATGATTACGTTTTTTGATATGTAAAAGATAACTTAGAAACAAACATTACATACATCACTTATTCTCTACCGCTGCATTTCCTGACAAAAGAAGCCATCATCTGTTTTCCATTCCGCATATAATACGTCTTCAAATTTAGTAATTCCTTTTTGCTTTATTTGTTTATAAAGCCACCCTTCATCAAATCCTGCTTCCCTCAAATTATCCTTAACTACTTTCCCATCACTAATTAATGAAATTGGTAAGTAGACAGGCTTATGTTTTAAACTTAAATCATTTATAGTAGGAGATTCGTATTTACTTTTTTTCAGAACGCTTATGTTTCCATTAGGTTCCAATATCATATATTCAACTTCTCGGATTGAAAATATATCTTTTTGTTGCCTAAGCATTTGTTGTAATTGGTTTATATCCAAATGATTCGATTTTAATTGATCTCTGTCAATATATCCATTACGAATAATAATAGAAGGATATCCTTCAAAAAACCTTCTTGTCCCCCTATATTTTTGCGTTATCACTTCTATTGCGTAAATTAATACTGTCCATACTAGTACCGCATATAAAATGGACCAGACTTTCACTTCAGGGTCATATATCGTATTTCCAACCAATTCTCCGAGTACAATGGCAGAAATAAAATCAAAAGGTGTTAGCTGCGATATTTGTGTTTTCCCTAATATTTTAGTAGCAATTAATAAAACAAAAAAACCAACAAAAAGTTCTATCGTTATTTGTCCAAGATGATTCATATATGTTCACCTTTCTGCTTTTCACTCAAATGTTATGTATCCAATTTAGTAAAAAATGGCACATTGTCGCTATTATCATGTCCATTCACATCCAATAAATACAAAACAAAAAGAGTCTGATTCAAAGTAATATATGAATCAGACTCTTTTCCTCTTATTTAGAATACACAATCTTTTTAATCGTTTCCCCAGAAAGAAAATATTCTTCTGCAAGTTGATGAATAGCAATCCCACTTTTAAACGCTTCTTTAATTGCTTTATTTCTTTCATCTAGTTGTTTTCTTCCGCCAGATCGTGTACCCCATTTATAATGTTTCGTTTCTTGTTTCGGAATGTAAATTGTTTCACCTTGTATATACTTTTGAATTTCAGTAATTAAACTCTCTGGTAAAACAGCATTAGCTTTTACGTATTTCATTTCTGCTCGCCCCTTATTTTTTATGGTTCATTTCAATAAGGTGCAAAGCCAAATATAAAAAATGATACGAGCTCATATAGGCGATTGTATATTACTTGTCTACCTCACGCAAAGTATCGCCATTTCCATACTTGGCTTTGCATGAGACGTTGCAGTGTCTGGCAATTGAATTATAATCGCCATATAAACACCTCCTAATATACCTTTTGCATTTTATTATATGATAAAATCCCTCTCCTTGCATCTTCATACTTTTTCAGCAATAAATAATTAATTTTGATATAATACTTTTTATTGAATCAAAAATCATTGTGAGGTTACGTTATGAGGAAAAAAATTATCATTACAATCGTTACACTATTCTTTATTATCACGGCATTATTCGGAACATACAAATTGATGAACGCAAGAAGCTTTCAATTATTTGGAGATTTAACACAACGCGTAGAAACAAATGAAAAAGTGATCGCTTTAACTTTTGATGATGGCCCTACTAACAATGTAAAACAAATATTACCGTTACTAGATAAATACAACGCTAAAGCTACTTTCTTTTTAATTGGAAATGAATTAGAGAAAAGTCTATCATTAGGAGAAGCTATCGCGCAATCTGGGCACCAGCTTGGAAACCATACATATTCTCATAAAAGAATGATTTTCAAAACACCTTCTTTTATTAAAGATGAAATAGAAAAAACGAATTCATTAATCCGCCAAACAGGATTTACAGACGAAATTGATTTTAGACCGCCTAACGGAAAAAAATTAATTGGACTACCCTATTATTTAAATAAAAATAATATTGAAACGATTATATGGGATCTTGAGCCCGATACTTTTTATAAATCTGCGGCTGATAAAATTAAATATGTTAATAAAAATGTAAAACCAGGTTCTATCATTTTACTGCATTCTATGTATGATGAGTCTGATGACAATTTAAAAACGATTGAAGGTATTTTAGATTCTTTATCTAAGAAGGGCTATCAGTTCGTAACAGTAAATGAATTGCAAAAAAGAGCAAAATAAAAAGAAAGGTAGCGTATCTTTGTATGATACGCCACCTTTCTTTTTATATAATGCCAAGTACATTTAAGAATACGATAATAATCGCAATTGGTGCCATAAAGCGAAGTAAGAATAACCATAATACGAATAGTTTATAACCTTTATTTTTACTTACACCTAGCTCTTTCATTAATACATCTTTCTTCATTTTTAAAGGAACAAAGATAGAAACTAATAATACACCAAGTGGCATTAAAACGTTACTTACTGCATAGTCCGCTAAATCAAAGACTGTCTTTCCGAAAATCTTCAGATCACTTAATATACCGAATGATAATGCTGATGGTACCCCAACAACGAAGATTAATAACCCTACGATTAAGGCCATTTTTTCACGTTTCCCTTTACCTTTTGATGTTAACGATGCAACACTAATTTCTAACATCGAAATTGCTGATGTAATCGTAGCGAAGAAGAATAGTAATAAGAAAACGATGAAGAATAATTTTCCGAATGCCATTTTACTGAAAATAGCTGGCAACACGATAAATAATAGTCCCGGCCCTTGAGATGGTTCCATTCCAAATGCGAACACAACTGGGAAAATTGCAAGTCCTGCAAGTAATGTAATAACAAGAGTTAAGGCTACGATAGAAAATGCTGAACGTGGTAAGCTTTCTTCTTTCGGTAAGTATGAGCTATACGTTACCATAACGGCTACCCCGACAGATAATGAGAAAAACGATTGCCCCATTGCGTATAATATAACTTCTGATGTTACATGTGAGAAATCAGGTTGTAAGAAGAAACGAACGCCTTCTCCAGCACCATCTAATGTAAGTGCACGAACGATTAATACAAAGAATAAAACGAATAGTGCTGGCATGAAATATTTATTTACTTTTTCAACACCATTTTGTACACCTTTACTTACGATGAAAATAGTAATAAGGATGAATAATAGCTGTGATCCAACTGCTAAATATGGATTGGAAATGATTTCACCAAACGTAGCTTCGTATGCTCCATTTCCTTCCCATAGTCTACCTGTAATTGCATTCCATAAATATAATAAAATCCAGCCTCCTACAACACTGTAGAAAGAAAGTAATATGAAACATGTTACAATTCCTAATTTACCTAACCAAGGCCATAACGTTTTAGGAGCAATCTCTCTATATGCATCGACAGCCTCTTTTTGTGTACTTCTTCCAATAACAAATTCAGCTAATAATAGCGGTAAACCAATTAATAATGTGAAACCGATGAAAATTAGGAAGAATGCTCCGCCTCCTCCAATGCCGGCCATATATGGGAATTTCCAAATCGCCCCAAGACCAATTGCCGAACCTGCTGCAGCTAATACGAAACCTAATTTCGATGTCCATTGCTGTGAATTCATTTGTTAATCTCCTCTCTACCTCTTTTTCTTTGTTACAATTCGGTATTTATATTGTTCTATCAATACTCTTTTCTAATACGTTCACTTCCTCCCTAATAAAAAAACGTCCCTACGTAAATACGTAGGGACGACAAAAATATCGCGGTACCACCCTAGTTGTGAAGAACACTAAGAAACCACCTAAATAAAAACGCCCCTACGCAAAAACGTAGGGACGATAAAATATCGCGGTACCACCCTAGTTATGAAGCCACACCAAAGTTAGGACCTAAATAAAAAACGTCCCTACGTAAATACGTAGGGACGATAAATATCGCGGTACCACCCTAGTTGTGAAACAATCTTCACCACTTTATTTGATAACGGTATAAACTACCGTCTTTCATTTCCTCATAATGCGAGATTTATGAAAGATGCTCCAGGACGAACTTCATGAATAATCTATATACTGATTCACACCAACCATCAGCTCTCTGAAATAGGGAGATATTCACTACTATACCCTTTCATTGCCCAAATATTATTTTCCGAATTGATTACTATCATTTTTATCACACATTAAAAATAGTGTCAACTTATATTTTGAATTTTTATGTATTACAATCTATTTAAAAATTCGAAATATAAGTTTTAGTTTAGAAAACAAGTGGATTAGTACATAACGAATTCTAACAGGCAATAGAAAAAGAATTACGTATTATTGATACTTATTCAATAATACAAATCATCTAGAAACATAACCTGTCTCTCTGTATTCATTTTTTAAGAGTTTGATGGATACCAAGAAAATTTCGCATCACTATCCAGTGGTCTATTTTTCGTTTCTTCTTTAATTACACGAAACCATTCATTTAAAATTTGAGTTTTTGGCAATTGAGCAGCAAGGTTATCTTCCCAAATTATATGTGAGAACCAGGCTTTCGTTTCCCATTCAAACTGCAATTGTGCGAACGAAATTATAGGGTGATCAGCTTCACGAAATTGCTCATTTACTGCATTTGAAACTTCTGGAGCTTGCGGTAACAACTCGTTCTGAATTCTATTTTTTATCTTCTCATTTTCTAGCTGATCCCAGAAATACAATTGCCCATTTATTTGATAAAAAATATCAAATGAAGCCTCACCTTTCTTCAAATTCAATAATACGAAGGCACGTTCCACATCATTGTCAGCTGCCTTTACAGCATTAATAATTATATTTTGTGCCATTGATACCCAGTAACTAGTCGCTTCCTCTACCGGTGATTCAACATACAATTCTTCACTTAATTCATGAAGAGTGGCCTCTTGCTCATTTACTTTTTCAACTTTTTTAAAAAACCTATTAAAAAAACCCATAACTTCCCCCTTATTACTATTTTCTATTTCACAAAATAAAAAATAGATTTTTCTTGCTCATCCACATTTACTCCTGGCGCGTATGTATGAACTTGTTGCAATACTTCTTCTATTAGCAACTCTAACTCCTGCACACTATTTTCTGGACTCCCTATTAATGTATCTGCCATACGTTTATATAATTTTTCAGGTTTAATAGTCATTCGTTCCACATTATTAGGCATCCATTTAAACGCTGGATGATGTACGTACATTTTATTCAAACCAAATAAAACACCAAATACATTCCTTTGTACTTCACAAATAACGTCATAAAGCATAAGCCAATCTTTCCGTTTTAAAAGCGCCTTTCGATTGTGCCAACGATTACTTAACCATAGATTTTCTGAAATCATCCGTTTTGCTAGTTCATCTGGATATGCCGCTACTCTATCTTTTAATTCATTCACTTTCCCTTCTCCATACAAACTAACACCATCATGAACAGATGATACAATACATTGTTTTTCATAACTTATATCATATTGATCCACCACATCCGAAATCACTTTCTCTACTGTCTCTGTTAAAAAGTTACTAATCTCTAATTTAATTCCCTCTTTCGTTAAATACGTTTCCGACCATTCTTCTTCCTCATACGGATGATACGATAATATTTTCCCATCAATATGATAAATAGGGGCCCTACGATCCTCATCTTCCGGCGGTGTTGACCATAAAATATGTAATTCTATATCTGAATGTTCATCTTCAAGTTTTCTAGCTACTGAACCCGCTAAAATAATAGCTTCCACTTTCGGATTTTTCCTATAAATCTCTGCCATCTCTATTGCTTTCTCTTTTAATCCCAATTCATTTCCTCCTAAAATTGCAGTAATCCCCTTACTTTTCATTTATCTATTTCGATTTTACAGCTTGCATTACCTTTTCAAATTCCTACTACATCATATTTCTATCCAATAGCGCTGAATAACTTCACCAGTACGAGAAGAAACTACTTCATTTTCTAACACACCGCCAACCTTTTGAATCGTTTTAGCAGAACCGATATTGGATTTATCGCAAGTTATTAACACTTTCTGTAATCCTAATTTTTGTGCTTCAGCTAATGCAAGTTGTAGTTGTTTCGTAGCGTAACCGTGGCGACGCTTATTTGGATGGACACTATATCCAATATGACCGCTTTCCCGTAATAATTCTGGATTTAATCTATGTCTAATATTCACAAAACCTATAAGTTCCCTTTTTTCAAAACTTAAAAACTGGCTAGATGGCACTCGATTAGCTAGTATATTTTCTCCTAGTTCTTGTTTACTCACTTTTTCAAACCATTCATCAAGAGAATCAAAGTTTTGTAAAGAACTACTTCCATGTGGTTGTTCCCCTGATTGTAAAAATGCCTGTCTATACGCCGTAATATGCTCACTATATTCATGGATTGGTTTTAATAGTTTCATTGTTCTTCTCCCCCTTCTTCATTCCATAAAACAAACACCTTAATAGCAGCTATTCACTATTAAGGTGTTTCTATCCTTTTTATTCAAATAACCCCATACTCAAATAACGTTCCCCTGTATCAGGCGCAATACATAAAACTTTTTTACCAGCGCCTAGACGTTTCGCTATCATGATTGCAGCGTAAACAGATGCTCCAGAAGACGGCCCAACTAATAATCCCTCTTGTCTAGCTAAGTTTCTCATTGTCGTTAAAGCCTCTTCGTCTGCAATTTGAATAATTTCGTTATACACTTCTATATTTAAGTTTTTCGGGATGAACCCTGGGCTTGTTCCTACTAGTTTATGAGGACCTGGTACACCACCTGATAAAACGGGAGATCCTTTCGGTTCCACTACTGCAATATATAAGTTTGGTAATTTCTCTTTTAACGTTTCACCAGTCCCTGTAATCGTTCCGCCTGTTCCTGCCGTTGCAACAAAGGCGTCAAGCTCTCCATCCATTTGTTCATAAATTTCAAGCGCAGTCGTATAGCGGTGAATATTCGGATTAGCTGGGTTTTCAAATTGTTGCGGAATAAAACTATTCGGTATTTGCTTTTGCAATTCTAACGCCTTCGCAATTGCTCCTGGCATTCTTTGTTCTGCTGGTGTTAAAACTACTTCTGCCCCGTATGCTTTTAATAAATTAATACGCTCTTTTGACATATTGTCTGGCATAATTAAAATCGCTTTATACCCTTTAGCTGCTGCATTCATCGCTAAACCAATCCCTGTATTCCCGCTTGTCGGTTCAATGATTGTATCTCCTGGTTTGATGAGACCATTTTCTTCTGCAACGTGAAGTAAATTATAAGCAGCACGGTCTTTCACACTGCGCGATGGATTAAACATTTCTAGTTTCACATACACATCTGCTGCGTCTTCCGGAATAAATTTAGATAATCGGACGACAGGTGTATCGCCTATTAATTCTGTTACGTTTTCACATAATTTCATAGCGCATCCCCTATTCTATCGTTTTCTTATCACTTGGCAGTAACCATGAAGTGAGTCCAATTAATGGTAGACAACTACATAATAGCATAATAAATTGCAGGCTATATATATCTGCTAATTTCCCAAGAACTACTGCACCTAATGCTCCAAGTCCAAACGCAAGACCTACGATTAATCCTGACACCATTCCCACTTTTCCAGGTACAAGCTCTTGTGCATATACAACAATTACACTAAAACTACTTGAACTAATAAAACCGATACATAAAAATAACGGTACGACCCACACAAGTGAGACATGTGGTAATAACAGTGCAAGTGGCGCTGAACCTAACATTGAAAATACGATGATATTTTTCTTACCAAATCGATCTGCTAACGGTCCTCCGAAGAAAGTTCCTAACACACCAGCAATCATAAATGCGAATACGAAATACTGGGCATTTTTTATAGATAAACCATAATGCTCTATTAAGTAAAATTGATAGAAATTCCCGATACCAGCACCGTACCAAGAACGTACAAAAGTAAGAAAAACAAGAAGTATAATAACGAATTTAATGTGTGTACTTACAATTGCATTTTCCGCCTCAAGCGCAGCCCTCTTCTTCCTTCTTACAGCGCCGGTTGCTAATTCATTTTTGTACCAATTCGATACGAAAATTAATAATACAATTCCTACTGCTGCAAATGCTGTAAAACCTAATGAACCAATTTGACCGAGTGGAACGAAAATTAGCGCTGTAAAAATAGGAGCTAAGGAATTCCCCGTGTTTCCCCCAACTTGATAAATCGCTTGCGCTAACCCTCGTTTTGCACCTGCCGCCATATACGCAACACGAGCGCCTTCTGGATGAAAAACTGCGGAACCTAAACCAATAAATAAAACAGAAATAATAACAATAATAAAGTTTGGTGCAAACGCGAGTCCAATCATTCCAAGCATGCTTGAAAACATACCGAGTGGTAATAAAAATGGTGATGGCTTCTTATCTGAATACATACCAAACACCGGTTGCATAATCGATGACGTCATATTTAAAGCAAACGCAATCCACCCTACTTGCATATAGGATAAATTCATCGTTTTTTCCAAAATAGGAAACAACGCCGGCACAACTGCTTGCATCGAATCATTTAAAAAATGCCCAAAGCTAATCGCAAATAAAATTCGATATATTGTCGGTGTTTCTACAGTTTTTTTGTGTGAAACTGCCTGCATATGTGAATCTCCCCTTTCTGTACAAAATATATATTTATTACAGTAGGTGTAATAAATTCTGACTTTTGAAACATTTCTATTCTATACTGCTTTCATTTCTTTTTCCAGAAATATAACTTAACTCCCGTCATTGGCTTGCATCCTTGTAACTTTCAGCGGTAAAACAGTACAAAAAAAGACAACCCAATCACATACTGGGTTGCCTCTTACATTAAATTGCAAAATGCTTATACTTCTCGTAATCACTCGTCTTACATTCTATTTCTAATTTGGTACCTTCGTTTTCGTAACTCGTAGATAAAACGTGTGCATGATTATTGAAATACGAAACTACCTGTCCTTGATCATATGGAATTAACATTTCACACTTCGTATACTCTTTATAGATGTGTGAGCGAATCATTTCTACAAGTTCTTCAATTCCAACATGTTTCTTCGCTGATAAATAAACGCGATCTTCTTGCACTTTCGGAATTTCAACATCTACCATATCTGATTTATTATAAGCATAGATCGTTGGAATATTTTCTACTCCAATTTTCTTTAACGTTTCATTTGTAATATCAATTAATTGTTCATAATTTGAATTTGCGTAATCTACGACGTGAATAAGTAGGTCTGCTTCCGCTACTTCTTCTAACGTTGAACGGAACGCCTTCACAAGATGATGTGGTAATTTACTTACAAATCCAACTGTATCTGTTAATAAGAATGATTTATTATCTGGCAAATCAATATTTCGTACAGATGTTTCTAACGTCGCGAATAACATATCTTTTTCAAATACTTGTTTTTCTTCTGTACCATTATAAATTTCAAGCATTGCATTCATCGTCGTTGACTTTCCTGCATTCGTATAACCTACTAATGCTACAACAGGTATTTCATTTTTCTTACGTTGCTTTCGCTGCGTTTGACGCTGGGCAACGAGCGCTTCTAAATCTTTATTTAAAACTGAAATTTGTTCTTCAATTTTACGACGGTCTAACTCTAACTTCTTCTCACCGACACCTTTATTTTTCGTACCAACGCCGCCGCTCTGTCTTCCTAACGATTCACGAAGACCGATTAAACGAGGCATCATATACTGAAGATGGGCTACTTCTACTTGTAGCTGTGCTTCTTTCGTTTTCGCACGTTGCGCAAAAATATCTAAAATTAAAATGGTACGATCAATTACCTTACAATCTAAATCCTCTTCTAAATTTCGAATTTGTGAAGGAGATAATTCATCATTAAAGATGACCATATTCGCATCTATTTCTTGTACATACGCTGCTACTTCTTCAATCTTTCCTTTTCCGATATAATGCGATGGATTTACTCGTTGTAAATTTTGCGTTACTTGCCCAATTACCTCTACATCACAAGCTTCCGCAAGATTTGTTAACTCTTCCATCGAATATGCAAAATCATCTTCATTACCTACATTTACTCCAACTAAAACTGCTCTTTGTAATACTTCTTCCATATATTTATTCCTCCATTTCGATTACGTAAAATAAAAAACACAGGTCGCTGCCTGTGTTTTCGTAAACGGATAAGGGTTCATCAAAGAAATAGAAGAAAGCTGTGCTTTCATCCTATCTCATAGTAAAAAAAGTCCCAAAATCGTATACGTATCCACAATAAGTGTTCACCTATACAATCCCATTCTATTTATAAAGGCAAAACAAAAAGAGGGCGTATTCGTCCCTCCCTCTTTTTCACATATAAGCTTAATAAAGGGTTCCTTTAAAATAGGCAGACCAATCCCGTTCACTCTGTACACAGACAGAGCCTTTGAGCGCTATTCAATTATTGGCACAAAGTATTGAGACGTAATCTGATTAAGATCAAAGGAAGCCCCTCCGTTCATTTTAAGTTACATAAAGTGTAGCATAAGTAATTCGCTTTCACAAGGTTTAACAACCTATATCACACTAAAGAAAATCGTTATATTTTTACTTTAATCGTCATTTTTTGCGAATTTTTCTCACAATAAAAATAACAAAAGCAATTATCAATTTTAGAAACTTCTCGTATATTATTTTTACAACACTCGCTAAATTCCTTCATAGTAAGTTAAGTCGTTCAATACATCAAAAATCTATATTGACATTTTTATAACCTAATATTAGTATCAGGTTATAAAAATAAAAATCAGGAGATGTTCCTATGCATTCTAAATCTCGTATTACTGCAATTGGTACTTATGTTCCAAATCAAATATTGTCTAATAACGATTTAGAAAAGATGGTCCATACGAATGATGAATGGATTGTACAAAGAACAGGAATGAAGGAAAGAAGAATCGCTAGCGAAGAAGAATATTCCTCAAACTTAGCCATTAAAGCAATTAAAAATTTATGTACAACATATAAGAAAAACTTAGAAGATGTCGACTGTATCATTGTCGCTACTACTACTGCTGATTACGTTTTCCCTAGCGTTGCTTGCCAAATACAACAATACTTCAACATACCTCATACACTAGCTTTTGATTTAAATGCAACTTGTGCTGGTTTTACATATGGACTACACGTCGGTAATAGCTTAATCACTTCTGGATCACATAAAAAAGTACTTGTCGTAGCGACAGAGACATTATCTAAAGTTACTGATTATACCGATAGAACGACCTGTATTTTATTCGGTGATGGTGCTGGAGCTATTTTATTAGAAAGAGATGAAGACACCCCAAGCTTTATCGCTGCTCACATGGGAACAAACGGTGATGGCGGCATTCATCTATATAGAACAAACTTATCTACTACTATGAATGGCACACCACTGCAAACAAATGAAAAAATCGTTCAAAATGGAAGAGAAGTATATAAATGGGCAACACGTACAGTGCCAAAAGGCATAAAAGATTTAATACATACCGCAAATATGCCAGTAGATGATATAGACTGGTTCATACCCCACAGCGCTAACTTACGAATGATCGAATCTATTTGCGAAAAATCTCAAATTTCAATACAAAAAACATTAACGAGCGTGGAATATATGGGGAATACCTCTTCAGTCACCATTCCACTCGCTCTAGATTTAGCTATAAAAGAAGGGAAGTTAAATAATGGAGACACACTTTTACTATACGGATTCGGTGGTGGTCTTACACATTTAGGGCTTATTGTAGAGTGGAATTTAATTTAAGTGTATAAAAAGAGGCTCTAGTCAGTAACTAGAACCTCTTTTTCATTTAATTTCTTGCCCCTTTTCGAGACCATATCACAACAGGAATAAGTAATAACGCTAACACGCCTCCAGCCAATGACAATACCGCATAACTTGAATTCGCTACTACCATACCTGACATCGCTCCACCAGAAGCTCCAGCTAGCGCAATAAAAACATCTATTTTCCCTTGTGTTTTAGCACGTGTAGACGGTGTTGTGGAATCAACGATTTGTGCTGTACCACTTATCAATCCGAGGTTCCATCCTAGCCCAAGTAAAGAAAGAGCAACGATTAATAATAATAAAGAATCACTTGGCGCTATCGCAGCTATGACACCCGCTGCAAGTAAAATCACTCCACCAGCTATACTCATTGTAGTTCGGCCAATTTTATCAATTAACATTCCTGTAACGAGAGATGGAAGATACATTGCACCTACATGAAAACCTATCACAAGTCCTACTGCACTTAAACCGTGACCGTGGTGTCCCATATGAACTGGTGTCATCGTCATAATCGCAACCATCACTATTTGCGTAAGTATCATTACGATTGCTCCAACTGTAATACCTCGTTTATTTTCTTTCGCTTCTTCTGTTACTGGTTGCCCTTTATATGTATGTTCCTGTTTATATCTTTCTATTATGTTAGCAATAATTAACGGATCTGGACGAAGCATAACAAAAAGAACTAGACCCGCCAGTATAAATGCTGCTGCCGATAGTATGAACGGACCTGCAAGTTTAGGAACTCCAATTGAATGAGCAAAACTTCCCATTACCCCTACTAAATTTGGTCCTGCAACTGCACCGAAAGTCGTCATTACCATCGTAATACTAACAGCCGTTGCTCTCTGCTTCTTATCTGCTAAATCTGTACCTGCATAACGAGCTTGTAGATTCGTGGCTGTACCGGCACCATATATGAGTAAAGAAATAAGTAAAAGAATAATACTATTTGTTAAAGCTGCCATTACAACACCAATTGCTCCAAATCCACCTACTATGAACCCTGTTGCAAGACCTATCCGGCGTCCATATCGTTGCGAAAGCTTCCCTACTATGAAAGCTGCTAATGCCGATCCTAATGTAAACATAGCAGTTGGTAATCCTGCAAATGCATCTGTTCCAAGCATTTGCTGCGCAAGAAGTGCTCCCACTGTAATACCAGCAGCTAGTCCTGCACCGCCAAACATTTGTGAAATGCTGACGATTATTAACGTTCGTTTGTATAGTTTTTGTTGCTCTTCTTCTGTGTACACATGATTATCTATTAAAGCCCCTGCCTTATCTAGCAATTCCCCATCCTCCTTTTAAAATTAAGCCCTCTTGTTAATGTACTATGTATAACGTTACATATTCAATGGCATTTTCCATTCATCCCTTTCATTCTAAAAAACTTTCTAATCATACTCGACTTATCCCATGCTATATTAAAAATACTACTATTCACAATATGCAAGGAGGAAACAATGAAAAAAACAGGCTGCTATAGCCTGTTTTTCTTTACGCTTCTTCTACTAATCTTCCCATTCTCTTTTTACTCAAAGCTTTCCCTTCCCAAAACAACAAACTTACGAAAGCACAAATTAAAATAATTGGCACACTTGCTTTATATAAATCTGTAAAACTCATAGCCATCTGATTCTTGGCATAATGATTCACATCATTTGAAAATGTGAGTACCTCTTTCTTTATACTTTCCTCTTGTTTTTCAACTTCTTTTGTCACTTGCCTCATAACTTCTTCTCTTTTTACATCTCTATATTCTACTGGAACTTCTCTTAATATTTCATCCGTCTTGTCGCGAATCAATTCTTCCTTTTTCTCTTTACTTAATCCTATTGTCATTGCATTTTGTTTCTTATTTATATTCGACTCTAAACTTTGATTCTCTATTTTCTCTTTAGTCATTTGTAAAATTTCAGTTTGCTCAGCACTATTCACATGAATATTACGCACCTTTTCTTCTGCATAACGATATACTTTTTCTTTATTTACAGTTAAATTGTGAGTTAAGTTAGAGACAAATATTGCAACCGCCAATACAATTCCAACTTGTCGTAACATTGATACAACACTTTGAGAAGCAGTTAACAGTTCTCCTTCAAATGAAGAAGCACTTAAAACTGTAATTGGCCCCACTACTAAACCATATCCAACACCTAATATCATACACGGAATAATAATTTCTATATTTGTTGAATGAACATCAATCATTTGCAACCAATAGTAGGAAAGCCCCATAACAAGAAATCCTGACAAAATAATAGTTACTTTTCCGAGTTTTTTAATTAAAGTTGCTGCAACTGGTGAGATTAAAAATATCATTGCTGAAATAGGTGTCACTAAAAAAGCCGCTTCAATTTCCGTCCGACCTTGTAGTTTCGTCAAGAACGTTGGAAGCAATACAGTAACTCCAATTAAAAATAAATTACTTAATATAACAACGATAGACGCTCCGACAAACATTCGATCTTGAAATAACTTTAAATTCACCATTGGGTTATGAATCTTTCGTTCTACTAAAACAAATAGAATAAGAGAAATAGTGCTAATTGCATAACAAGACAAAGCAATATTACCTTGCCATCCCCATGTATTACCTTTTACTAATATGAGAGTAAATGAAAAAATTGCTGTGCTACTTAATAGTAGTCCTATCCAATCTATTTTTGAGATAATACGTTCTTCATTTTTTATTTGTAGCATGATGCAACATAACACGATTCCTATTATACAAACCGGAACATTAACGAAGAACACCCATCTCCATCCTAAATTTTGCGTAATAATTCCACCTATCACTGGTCCCATAGCAGCTGACAATCCTTGTGTTACTCCTAAAATCGCAAGCGCAACATGCCTCTTAGCTAATGGCATAGCTGATACACCAATTACCATACTTGTTGGAAATAAAATCGCCGCACCAATACTTTGTATAAAACGAGAAAAAATAAGAAAATCACCTGTATTAGCAAAAGCGCAAAGTACCGATCCACCACCAAAAATCACCAAACCAAGAATATACATCTTTGCTTTTCCAAAGATATCAGCTATCCGCCCTAACGGAATGGCGAGTACTGCAATCGTCATTGTATAAACATTTAATACCCAAGACATCTTTTCTAATGAAGTATTTACACTCGATTGTATTGCCGGTAAAGCTATATTCATAATTGTCGTATCAATCATACAAAGAAAGATACCTAGACACATTAAAAAGACAATCTTAATACCCTTTGTTTGCTCCATCTTTATATACCCCTTTATTTATTGTGAACGCGTTTTTCATTCTTCTGTTTTATTGTTTTCTTTCGCCTCTAACTCTTCTAATTTTTTCTTCAAAGTCTCCACTTGTGCACTATACGATGCAATACCTACATCTAGTGAAATTTCTTCGACGAAAGTAATACCTACTCTCCACTTTTCATATTTCAATCGAAGATCTGCAATGTACGCTTCTTTTCTTTCAATTTCATCTTTAATCCATTTTTTTATTGTTACATCATCACTATAGTTACCAAAATACATTCTCATTAAAAAATCCGAACGTAAAACATCCTTCTCTACAGGCGTCTGCATGTATTGATAAAATTCTTCACGCCCCTCATCTGTAATAAAGTACATTTTCTTATTCGGTTTTCCCTCTTGCATGACAACTTCTTTTTTTATTTTCCCCTCATTCTCCAATTGTCGTAACGTTGGATAAATCATTCCAAAACTTCCATCAAAAAAATGAGTAAATACGTCTTCAAAAACAATTTTAATATCGTAACCAGACAATTCCTTTTCCATTAATAAACCTAAAACAACATCTCTTCCCTTCAAAGTAAAACCCCCACATAGTATATAATCGATAATCATATTAACAATATTAATATGATTATCGATTATATACCTTATTTTGTTATTTGTAAAATGTTTCTAAATAAAAAAGCCCCATAATTTGGTTTTACCAATTCACAGGGCCATTTTCTTATTTACTCTTTCACACCTACATCTTGCAAAACTTCAATATCCTCTTTCATTTCATAATAATAAGAAGGCAATTCTATACCATGTTCTAAGAAATAATCCTCTATGAATGAAATAATGATTTTTAACGTTTTCACACGGGCATACAATTTATCGTTACTTTCAATAATATGCCACTTCGCATTTTGCTTACTTGTTCTTTCAAACATGTCTTCCATCGCTTCAACATACTCATCCCATTTTTCACGATTACGCCAATCTTCATCTGTAATTTTCCATCTTTTCAAAGGATTTTTCTCTCTATCGTTAAATCTCTTTAACTGTTCCTCTTTACTTATATGGTAGAAGAACTTCCCTATTATGTAATGGTCATCTGTTAGTAGTTTTTCAAAATCATTAATCTCATCATATGCTCTCATCCACTCTTCCTTTGTAGCAAAACCTTCAACACGCTCAACTAACACACGACCGTACCATGAGCGATCAAAAATGTTAATTTGCCCGTACTGTGGAATTTTGCGCCAGAAACGTTGCAAATAATGGTAACGTTTTTCATGAGGTGCAGGCGCTCCAATTGGATCTACTTGGAACCCACGTGGGTCAAGATGTTCCGTCACCCGCTTAATTGCCCCACCTTTACCAGCCGCATCCCATCCTTCCATAACAAGCATAACTGCGATTTTTTCTTCTTTCAAAATTTGCTGTAATGCTAATAAGCGCCTTTGATATTTTTCGAGTTTCTTGTTGTACTTAGATTTTGATTCAATTTTTTTCGTTAAATCTACTTTAGCAAGATGTACATTTTCCATAAAACAAAGCCCCCTTGTTGTATGACAATGTTATTTTAACATATTTTTTGGGATTTTTTTCATATCCTAAAAAGCTGTGTAGAAACATCTCTACACAGCTTCCTTCTCTAATTTCACATCTACAAGCACATTTAACTACATTAAAATAAATAATTTATACGGAACTCTTAGTATATTCTTTTTTTAAAACGTAAAAATAGCCCTTTTAAAAAGGGCAGTAATCTAAGTATAGAAAAAACAAATTTATTCTTTCTTACTACATACGTAATTATGCCAGCTATAAGAGTAGTGAATAAGATATTGATTCACTACTCACAATACTCACTTTACATTATATGGTATATTTACTCGTAAAAAGAAGATAATAACAAGTAAATCCATTAAAGAATGGGAGCTCTCAAAAAATGAAACGAAAAATATTAACTCTCTTTACGCTTATATGTTTAGCACTACCAATGCAAGCTAGTGCTTACACATTTCAGTCACTACCGATTGCGTCAAAGTCTAAACAATGGTATGTCGAAATTGATAAATCTCATAACTCAAAC
Source organism: Bacillus sp. Root131 (assembly GCF_001429475.1). Lineage (NCBI taxonomy): Bacteria > Bacillati > Bacillota > Bacilli > Caryophanales > Bacillaceae > Bacillus > Bacillus sp. Root131. The sequence goes on along the minus strand of NZ_LMJQ01000001.1, from coordinate 459,982 downwards.
AAGCAAGCAATCCAGCCAAAGCAAGGTGTATTTGATACGTATAGTTTACTCGTAAAAAACATCGGTCATGATGTATCAAACGTATCTGTGGAAATACTTGATAACAATCCTACCTCTAAGGCTACCTTTAAACCTACTACACCTAATGAAAATATTTCTAAAAGTCATACAAGCTTTGAGTACATGGTATTCCCATTAGACTTTAATAGTCATAATTTTAAAGTTGTGATCACTTGGGAAGAAAAGAATTTCTCTTATAACGGCCATCCGGTAAATGAAGGTAAAAAAATGAAACAAACATTTGTATTTAGTGAAGAATAAGTCCTAATTTCTTTAGGGCTTATTCTTCTTTTTTGAAACCTGCTTGTATCGCTTCCGTCACTTCTTTTGTGATTTCTAATTTTGTTGCTTCGATACTAATTTTTTGCGCCAAATATGTATGGAAGGCTTTTCATTACAAAGTTGTTTTATTAATACTGGTTGATTATATGCTAGGTTATTTTCTATATAGGTCTAGCCCTCTTTTCCCATATAATCAATTAAATCGACGAATACTCGGTACAGACAATGCTATTCCAATTGTTAAAATTACTAAACTAGCTAGTGTTATAATAGTTATCTCGCCACCTATGACAGTAGCTAACCAGCCTACAACTACATACCCTAATGGCAATAAAGCAAAAGAACCCAACATATCAAGACTTGCCACTCTTCCGAATGCTTCTTCTGGTACAAGTTCCTGTAAACTCGTTTCCCAAATGAGTCCAAATATCATCATGCCAAATCCTTCAATTGCCATTAAGAATATTAAAGCGGGTGCCCAAGAAATGAATGGCATAATTAATAAAGCAATACCACTCATTAAAACACCTCCATAAGCCAGTAATCCTCTCTTATGCCACCGCTCTTTCCCACCAAATATTAATGCAGCAATTACAGCCCCACCACCAGAAAAGGCCATGCCAAGTCCATACACGTAAGCTTCAAAATGATGATGAACATTAAATAACCACGGAATTAATACGACGATAATGCCGGCATAACAAATATTTATAAAAGAAAAAACTAAAATTGTAATCCACAGCCACGGATGACTTTTTAAAACTAATACACCTTCCATAAACTCTTGTTTGTAATTAAGCTTACTCTTTTCAATGGGTTTTACTTTTTCAAACTTAATTTCTTTTAAAAATAATAAACATAAAAATGATAATAAGTACGTTACTGCATCTAGTCCGAAACCTATCCCTGCAGACGCAACCGATACGATTAACCCACCAAGTGCTGGTCCAATTAATCGTATACCTTGATTACTCATTTGAGTGAGTGCGTTAGCTGCATTACGAATTTCAGGAACGAATACTTTCGCCCTTACAGCAGAATATGCTGGTTGGAATATCCCTTCCATAAGTCCGTATAAGGCAACGAGAATGTATAAAACTGTAATTGTTAATAAATCCATAAATATAAGCGATGCAAGTAATAGCATTAATATACAGCGGAGTATATCCGTAAATAACATTAATTTAAACCGATCAATTCGGTCTACAATTAAACCTGCAAACGGTAAAGCGAGAATATTAGGTAGCATGTACATTGCCATTGTCATTCCCATCACAACTGTTGAGCCAATTAATGAATACACAACAACTGGGAGTATGACCATAGTTATCGAACTACCTAAGGCCGAGAGTAATTGTCCAATCCATAAAAATTTAAAGTGTGGTGATACTTTAACCGGTAATAATAATTTACCAACATAACCTAAACTTTTCTCCTTTTGTATTTCTCCTTGCATGTCTCTTCCCTCTTTTCGAATGACTATAGAATTTATAATTTATAACTTAAATTTTATAATATTCAATTTATAATTATATAAGAAACAATTATGTTATGGTAAAATTATCAAAAAAATATAAAGGAGAATACATCATTATGCCTCTAAATTCACATAACATCGAACACCAGATCTATACAATGTGTATGATCCAACGTAACAATGAAGTTTTACTCATAAAACGCCCCAACCATCGAGGTTTCCCTGGCTACATCGCTCCTGGCGGCAAAGTAGATTTCCCCGAAAGTATCGTTCAAGCCGCTATAAGAGAAGTAAAAGAGGAAACTGGATTACTTGTTTCGAATTTAACTTTTAAAGGATTAGATGAATATGTAAATCCGAAAGGTAATGTTCGGTACATGGTATTTAACTACTGGACAGACTCATTTGAAGGTGAACTTCTTTTAAACCCTCCTGAGGGCGAATTATTATGGATACCAATCGATACAGCACTACATCTTCCTATGCAAGATTGGTTTAAAGAGAGATTCCCATTATTTTTTGAAACAGGCACTTTTGAAATTCAACGTGTTTGGGATAATGAGCTAAATAAACAAATTTCTATGACAATTACCCATACATAAAAAAGCTTGGAAACCTGTCCAAGCCTTTCTTACTTCTAAGTAATTTTTTCAATCTTATAATGAATATGTAAAAATTTAAGTCCAAATATCCACATGCTATGATGAGCTGTTAACATTTTATCCTTATCCTCTGTAATGACGAAAGTCTCTGCTAACGGTAAACGGATTGTTAAGAACTGAGTATGTAAATAAATACCCTCATCTCCCTGACCATTTTCTCTTAACTTACTAGTAATGATTAAATCATGACTATCATTATATATTTTCAAAATACCAGTCATATTCGAATAAGGTAAAGGTAAGGCGATATTCATATATGTCTCATTCTTATTTGTATGCTTTGAATAAAGAGCTACAAAAATAGATTCACCTGCTTCATTTTTCCTTAGCCAAGCCCTTACATTCTCTCTTCCATCTTTCTCATCTATTACATTAATGATAGAGCCATGCATCGTTTCCCAATTGCCGCCCATCCCTAAATGTATTTGTCCTACACGCTTACTCATTTTCTCATAACAAAATGCAAATGGGCGGAACCAACGAGCCCATTTAATATTTGATTGCAACTCATACTCTGTTGTATTTTCATAAAAACGAATAATACTTAAAGGTACCTTCGTCACGTCAAATGACTCACTATGAAAATCAGTTATTTGATCAACTAAACCGTTGTATTCCTTACTGCCTACTAAATTGCCGCTATATAAAAAAGCCTCACCAATTGCCACACTTCCTCTTAATTTACTCATTGGTTTCCCATAGTATTTATAATTCGGAACACTCTTTTCGATCATCCAGCCGACAAATGCCGGTAACGCTACTCCAATTCCATTGACAACACCATGAATCCAAACCATTTGAGCAATTGTAATCGTCATTACATGCTTCAAATTCCCGTATGAGTATATAAGTGAGAACATAATTGTAACCATGAGTGTACTAGACGAAACGATTAGTAGAATCTTTGCACTGATAGCATTAAATTTTGCTCTCCAAACGTAAAATCCATACCCATAAATCGCACATAAATATAGAAACACTGCAAAAAATTCAAATATTCTCGAGTATGTAATTCCTATTGCGACTGTCATAGGTGAAATCATGATGATAAACATAATAACATCATACACTTTACTTCTCTTTTCTCTTTTTCTCCCTATTAAACCAGCTGATAATGGCAATAGAAACGCCGAATAATGAAAATGTGCAGCTGTGAGTAAAACAATGTCAGAGCTAAACTGCATAATTGAAAGTTTTGCTACTGAAGCAAAAAACCAAAAACCACCTAAAAACAAATAAATAAACGCACTATCTATGGCGGTCTCTTCTAACGGCTTCCATCCTCTTTCTAGCAATCTACTTACACCAAATAACGCAACAATTCCTGTATATACAAACCAAACTAGCGCAAATACATAGTGATTTGTGACGAAAGCTAGCATTGCACAAATTGCTGCAATTGGATATAAAAACGATACGAATTTATAAAATAATAAATACGATCCATCTCTTTTTCTTTTATCAATAATACAAAGTGACATTGGTATAAATAATAAAACAGATAATAATATAATTGCTTCAACAGGATTTATATTCGACCGCTCACATAATAGAAAAACAACATAACCAGCAAGCCCAAATATTATATTTTTCATATCGTTTATTTCCTTTCCACAAATGTTCCCTTATATGAAAAAAGCGAGCCAATTAACGGGTTTCGTACTTGTACATGAATTCGAAAACACTGTAGTGTTGCATCATAACTTTCAACAATTTTTGCTTCACCATACAAGAATTTTGGCAACGGAATTTTTCTTCCAAACATATAAAACCATTGTTTCTTTGAAGCAATATGCATTGCCCCTAACTCATCGATATGAAAATGTAGTGTAGAAACGAGTAAATGTGGTTCGCCAAAATAATCTACAATTTCATTTTCGTTTTCATCCAATTGCATAACTGCGTTAAAATATCTTTTCTTATTATGAAAATAAAAAGTACGGTTCCACCTTACTAATTCTTGTCCATATTCATCTCGCTCAGCTATGTTTTGTATCGTAAATGGAATTTCCTCTCCTCGTTCCGAGAAAAACATTCGAAACTTCGATGCAATTTTCAATATAAATTTCACGAAAAAAGAGCCACCGTAAATTTCATCCATCTTTCCTTCCCCTGTAAAACTATTCTCTTCTGTAATGGCATAACGCTTCTGCAATTCAGGATGAAGATTTTTATAGGTATCCCCTAATAATCGTTCATACATATTAGCCATACACTTATCCCTTTCTCGCCCTCTTGCAATTTTTCGCGCTTGGTAAATCGAAACTATTTATATAACCGACAATTGATAACCCCATTAGAAGAACATTTAATGTAATCGGATTAAACGGCCCTGTAAAGCTTGCGATATTCGTAAATCCTGCCGCTAACGTTAAAACTAGTAATACAATAATATGCAGTATAAATAATTTTCGTTTTGTTAGTGGCAACAGCCATACGACACCGAAAATTATTTCTAACACCCCAATTATTTTAAGTATATATACACTACTTTCATTTGAACCAATTAATACAGAAAGCATCTTTACTTCTTCTGAATGAGTAAACAGTAGTTTCGGCACTATCCCTTGATATATCCATACAAAAGCAAATAAAAAGCATACGAGCCAATACGTCATTGTTCTTCTAATTAGTAACCTAGGATGAAGCCCCTTTTCTAACCATAATTTTAAGGCATCAAAACTCCAAGCGGTCGCCCAACCTAATAACGGACGAAAAATATAGGAATCTATTACATTTCCTATACGACCAAATCTTGTATCATAATCATATTGTGTCTCAAAATGGATGTATTCTTTATTCGGCGTATACTTCCAATAACCACGTCCTATTTGAATAAGAGATAATGTATTATCCGTCCAAAATTTTAAAGAGGAAATTCTTTCACCAGTTTCTTTTCTTATTTCACCTATTGATTCCCCTTCTCCAGCTATTTCAAGCCCAAATCCAATCTTTGTTTTATACAAAAACTTCTGTGGTTCTCCTTCTTTTTTCCCTAAATACGAAATTTCAGTAAAGCGAGCATCCCACTCTGTATGTATATCTGGTTCTTGCGTATATCTCCATAATTTTTCCATCGTCGTGTTCATTTTTGTCGCAACATAAATAGGCTGTTTCCTTTTCATTCTCCCACCTCCTATGCACTATAAGTTTAATGTACATGCAATGAATTTATTTTGCTACATTTTTCACAAACTTTTCTGGAAAAAGAAAGAATTTTTAAAATATATATAAAACACTTGATTCCACGAAAAATTTAAATTATTATAAAACAAATGTTACCAATAACTTCATAAATCAAACACTCTCGCCTAAAACGTGAGATAGAGGTTGCGATACTTATGAGTATTCTAATGGAGACACAGAGATGTCTATGAACTTAGATGAAAGGAAGTATTGCCGAAATTGATAAATTTCTCTGCATTTGTCAATTGGGGCTGTTTTCGAATAGAAACAGAACTGTCATATGTACAGACGTGTACGTATGAAGAGCTATCTACAAAAAAGAGATATCATTTTTTTATGATATTCCTTTTTTGGCGGTTTTTTTATTAGCTCCGTTTTCTGTTTCCCTTTTCCTGTAACAGCACCATCCTCACTTATTTGAGATGGTGTTTTTTGTTTGTCTTTCTGGTAACTACAGGAGTATTGGGATTTATATATTTCCTAATCTATTCTTAAAAATAGACGAAAGAAGGAATTTGTAATGGAAACAATTGTTCAAAAATTTGGTGGCACTTCTGTCGGAAGCGTCGAACGCATTCAACATGTAGCAAATTTAATTATTGAAGAATATGAACGAGGTCATAGCATTGTCTCTGTCGTTTCAGCAATGGGAAAAAGCACAGATGAACTTGTCGCACTCGCTAACGCTATCACAGAAAATCCAAGTAAACGTGAAATTGATATGCTTCTATCTACAGGAGAACAAGTAACTATTTCATTATTAACAATGGCACTGCAAGCAAAAGGCTATCATGCAATTTCATTAACAGGGTGGCAAGCAGGTATTACGACAGAATCTGTACATAGTAGTGCACGGATTACTGACATTCATACAGATCGTATTCAATCTTATCTTGCTGAAGGCACGATTGTTATCGTAGCTGGTTTCCAAGGTATAAGTGTAGAAAATGAAATTACAACGCTTGGCCGTGGTGGTTCTGATACGACTGCTGTCGCACTAGCCGCTGCACTTAAAGCAAAAAAATGTGATATTTATACGGACGTGACAGGCGTATATACGACGGACCCACGAGTTGTAAAAGATGCTTACAAATTAGACGAAATTTCTTATGACGAAATGTTAGAGCTTGCTAATCTCGGTGCCGGCGTATTACACCCGCGCGCTGTTGAGTTTGCTAAAAATCATAACGTAGTTTTAGAAGTTCGCTCAAGTATGGAACAAGAAAACGGAACAATTGTAAAAGGAGAATGTAACATGGAACAACAATCAATCGTTAAAGGTATTGCATTTGAGGATAACATTACACGTGTCACAATTAAAGGATTAGAACAAGGCTCGCTTTCAACAGTTTTCTCTACATTAGCAGCAGCACACATTAATGTAGATATCATAATTCAAAGTATTACAAATGAAGGAACTGTACACCTCTCCTTCTCCATTCATTCGAATGATTTAAGAGAAACTTTAGAAGTTTTGGAACAAAATCAAGAAACTCTTCACTATGAATCTGTAGAACATGAAAATCACTTAGCAAAAGTATCAATCGTAGGATCTGGCATGGTATCTAACCCAGGTGTCGCTGCAAATATGTTCACTACTTTAAAAGAAGAAGATATTCATATTAAAATGGTAAGTACATCAGAAATTAAAGTGTCTGTCGTTATTGACCGCCTTCATTTAGTAACAGGCGTTGAGGCGCTGCATCAATCATTTATGGCGAAAATTGAGCCTTTCGTGCAAATGAGCTAATCTCATCTATTTAGTAATACTAAAAAAATCATATTAATGTATTACATTCCTATTAAATAAAAAGCTGTTCGTTAACACGATGCTATATGACATATTAAAAAACACCTTGTCACATTTTCCTATACTGTGACAAGGTATTTTTAACTGAAAGGAATTTGTAACTACTTAGTAGTATAATTATGAGGATAATTAAATAATAGACTTTTATACATAAGGAGATAAGACTATGGCAAAAAACAAATTACTACGAATGGACAATGTCAGCATCGTTGTAGAATCCCTTGATAACGCAATCTCTTTCTTTGAGGAGATTGGCTTGAATCTCGAAGGTCGAGCCAATGTCGAAGGTGAATGGGCTGGTCGCGTAACTGGACTCGGTTCTCAGTGCGTAGAGATCGCTATGATGGCCACTCCAGATGGCCACAGCCGAATTGAACTTTCGCGATTTCTCACCCCTCCTACTATAGCAGATCACCGAACAGCTCCTGTAAACGCCCTCGGTTATCTACGCGTCATGTTCACCGTTGAAGATATTGACGAAATGGTATCGAGACTCACTAAGCATGGTGCAGAGCTCGTTGGCGAAGTTGTTCAGTACGAGAACTCGTATCGTCTCTGCTACATTCGTGGAGTCGAAGGAATTTTAATCGGTTTGGCGGAAGAACTCGGTAATAAGTAAGCAAGTGACGTTTTGTAAAAAAGAGGGAATAGCTCTATATTTAAGCTATTCCCTCACTTCTATTAAAACAGATGAATGTTTTCTTTTTTACAAGCTGCACGTAAATCGTCAGGCCATACAGAAGATTGAACTTCACCGATATGTGCTTTACGTAAGAAGTACATGCACATTCTTGATTGTCCAATGCCACCGCCGATTGTTAATGGTAGTACGTCTTCTAATATACCTTTATGGAAATCATACTCACGTTTGAAGTCTTCACCAGTTTTCGTTAACTGCTCATCAAGTGATTTACTATCAACACGAATTCCCATTGATGATAATTCAAATGAAGATTGTAGTACTGGGTGCCAGAATAAAATATCACCGTTTAATTTCCAATCGTCATAATCAGCTGCGCGTCCGTCGTGCTTTTCACCTGAACGAAGTGCATCACCAATTCCAATAATAAAGACTGCACCGTGTTCTTTCGCAATTGCATGTTCACGATCTTTCGGTGTTAATTCTGGATATTTATCTTCTAGTTCTTGAGAAGTAATGAAAACAATCTCTTCTGGTAAATACTTTCCAAGGAACGGATATTTTTCAAATAAGTGATCTTCTAAATCTTTGAATATTCCATAAATTGTTTGTACTGTTTTTTGTAAGTAATCGACAGTACGCCATTCTTTTTGAACGATTTTTTCCCAATCCCATTGGTCAACGTAAATGGAATGCGTTGCATCAAGTTCTTCATCACGACGAATCGCGTTCATGTTTGTATATAAACCTTCACCAGCTTCGTATCCGTATTCATGTAATGCAAATCGTTTCCATTTCGCTAGTGAATGAACAATTTCTAATTCTTCTCCTGAATGTAACATATCAAATTCAATTGGGCGTTCTACACCGTTTAGGTGATCGTTTAATCCTGATTTTTTCGTTACGAATAATGGTGCAGATACGCGGAATAGTTCAAGGCGTTTTGCTAATTGGTCCTCGAAAAATGTTTTAACTTCCTTAATTGCGATTTGAGTCTCTCTTACTGTCATTAATGATTGATACATGGTGGTTTCCTCCTAAAATGTTTGGATGTTGTGAAAAGAAGCCAACAAAAAAAGCCCTTCTTTCCCAAAAAACTGGGACGAAAGGCTTTGGTTCCGCGGTACCACCCAAATTAGCAACAGAGGTTGCTCACTTATACAGTACGGAGATAAAATATCTCGATACTGTTCTTCTTGTAACGGCGAAGTTCCCGGCTAAGTCTACTTTCCTATAAAGGATTTCGGTTAGCAACTCCAGGAGGTTCTTCATAATAGGCTTCGTATCAGGCTCACACCACCCCTGACTCGCTTAAACTACGTCCTACTACTACTCGTCCTTTCATAGTCGTTTTGTTGTCACATCTCTGAAACATTTTATTAATGATTATTCTATACAAAAAATAAAGAAAGTCAACAAAAAGTTTTAAAATGTTTTTCAATTCTTTATTTTACGGCTTTATTGATTGTTGTTAATTTAACATCTTTACTTTTTCTGCCTCGTCAATCCAAAAAATGTTTCACTGATCGAAACTAACGTATACACAACAATTAATGTGATCGTTCGGAATATAGAATCCGCAGTATTTCTTATTATTTTCATTTTCTTTATAATTCCTTTCAGTTTACTTGCAATTTCATGATATACTATAGCATTCAAGCAGTTTATTTTTACTTAAAGTAATCATAGTCATTTATAAAGAGTATTTTCTAAATCATTGACTATTATCAAATAAGATTTTTATATAACGGAGTGATCATATGAGTAAAACGAAAGCAAAACCGAAAAAAGGTGTAGGACAAGGTACAGGAAGTAAAGGATGGAACCGTTGGCAATCAAGTGCAAAGAAAAAGGCAGCTGCCAAACCATACAAAAGTAAAGGTACAAAGAAGTAATTTAAATAACATTTGATTTCTTTACTTTGTACAAAACAAAATATAATTATTACAACAAAAAAGCTATGCCCTCATCAATTTGAAGGCATAGCTTTTTTATATTAAATCATTAAAATATCTCGAATTTCTTCCTCTGTGATTGAGGACAATTTCTCTTCTCCCGGCTCAATCACTTCAGCGATTAAATTTTTCTTACTTTCTTGCAGTTCATGCATTTTCTCCTCAATTGTTCCCTGAGCTACTAGCTTTATAACTTGCACTGTATTTTTTTGTCCCATTCGATACGCTCTATCGGCCGCTTGTTGTTCAACAGCTGGATTCCACCATAAATCATATAATATTACTGTATCTGCACCAGTTAAATTAAGTCCGGTACCACCAGCTTTTAAAGAAATGAGAAATAGCTCTCCTTCTCCTTCGTTAAACCGATCGCACAGCTCTACACGTTCCTGCGCTGGTGTACTCCCGTCTAAATAAAAGTATGGAATTGCTTGTCGATTTAACTCACGACCAATAATAGAAAGCATCTTCGTAAATTGAGAAAAAATTAATATTCTCTTCCCTGTACTTCTACATTCCTCTAGAATCTCTAACAGTTGTTCAAATTTAGCTGAACTTCCTTTGTAATCATCAACAAATAAAGCGGGATGACAACAAATTTGTCGCAATCTCGTTAAACCAGCTAAAATTCTAATTTTATTTTTACGTAACGTGTCTTTGTCTAAATGCTTCAACGTTTCTTCCCTTAACTTCGCTAAATAAGCAGCATAGAAACTCTTTTGATCGGGTAATAACTCCGATGATTGTAAGTGCTCTATTTTCTCTGGCAACTCATTTAATACGTCCCCTTTTAACCGTCTTAATACGAATGGTTTCACTCGCTTCGCTATATCTTCACGCCTTAAATCACCGAACTCTTTTCTTCCTGGTAATAATTCCGGGAAAACGACATGGAAGATAGACCATAGCTCTTCTAATGAATTTTCTACAGGTGTCCCCGTTAGTCCGAAACGGTATTCAGCTTGAATTGTTTTCACAGCTCTTGCCGTTTGTGTTGTAGGGTTTTTAAACGCCTGTGCTTCATCAAGAAATAGTGTATGAAATGGTCTTGCATATAATCTTATATCTCTTCTCAGTAATGGATATGACGTAATTATGACATCAAATTCCGCTATATCTTTCAAAATCTTCCGGCGCTCTGCTTGGTTTCCATCTGCAATAACCGCTCTAATATGCGGGGCGAATTTTTTCAATTCACTAAACCAATTATAAACAAGAGATGATGGTGAAACGACTAATATAGGCAGCTTCTTTTCTCGAATCTCAGGCAAAACAGAATCTATAAAAGCAATGCTTTGCAACGTTTTTCCAAGTCCCATATCATCTGCCAAAATACCGCCAAAACGGTAATAAGCAAGTGTTTTCATCCATTCGAACCCATATACTTGATACTTTCTCATTTCTGCATTTAAAGTATTTGGCACAGCAAACTTTAATTTTTTCGGATTTTGAATGTTTTCTACTAACTCTTGAACAGAATCATCCACACTTAAAACATTGCCTTCATGAAGTCCATTCATCCATTTTACACTCCGAATAAGCGGAACATTTACCTCTTCTCCATGTAAAAATTCTTTCCGAATACCTGATTCTTTTATAAACTGATTAATTTCATTAAACTCTTTACTCTCTAGCGATAAAAAAGAACCGTTCGCCAATCGATAATATTTACGTTTCTCTTCAAGAGCCGCTAATACACCTTTAATTTCTGCTTCTGGTATTCCTTTTATATCAAAACGAAATGACAACCAATCAATTCTTTCTTTTCTTCTCACTCTAATAAGAGGAACTACATCCCCTTTACTAATTCGCAATTTAATTGCTGTCGTCGCATAAATATCAACTAAACCTTTTAATGTTGGCACGACGTGATATAAAAAGTTATACTCAGCTTCTTCATTATGCATAAAGTAACCGCCTTCTGTTTTTGCAAAGGCACTTTCACTCATAATGTCTAAAATCTCTTTTTCCTTTTTCTCATCACGATTAAAAACAGACGGCTGTCCATCCTCTTCTAGCGGATTAATCATGACGTTCCCATAGTGAAATTCAAGACCTGCTAATAAGCGATTTTTCACGCGGTCTAAATACAATTTCGCTTTTAGCGAAGGTGTTTCAACACGATCCGATATTACTTCATCAATGTGTACAGTTCCGAGCTTCATTAATCCTGGTACAACTTTCCCGACGAAATGTTCCATCTTACTTTCTGGAATATAAAACTGATTACTATTTGAGCGACTTATCATCTTTTGTAATTCAATAAGTCGCATACAATCTTCAATGTGTAAGTGATATAATTTCCCATCGTAAAGTGCATTGTTATACATATCCATAACTCGTACACGATTTAGACCATCTATATGAAGTGTAAATCCGCCATTATTTCCCTTTGTAAATTCAAAGTGTAACGGCAACAAACCTTTTGAAACTTGTAATCCCTGAAACAGTTGTTCATTTTGTTTCAGCTGTACATATTCAACTTTAGAAAGTGAAGAGAGCATATCTTTCCATGAAGCTGGTGGTATGAATATCATACTTTCATCTTGTTTCGCATGTACTTCTAGCGCATCCTCATACATTTTTTCGTTATGATACATTTTAATGAGCTGCTGGATAATCGCATCCGTTTCTTGTTTAAAACTATGTACATCTGGCGTATATGTAAATTCATTTGAACAATGAAAAGACTCTCTTTTCTCCACCTTAGAAAGAAATTCTCTAATATGATTTATGAAATACACTTTGGCAAGTTTCAATTGAATTCCAAGTAGAGCCCCACCACTTCTCGTAGCTACTGGTGTACATATAAACTCAACATCTAATATTTCGCGTGTATCAAAACGGTGTTGTTTACTTTTTGGCCTCAGTGGTTTGTCCGCAAACAGCTGAAACATACCACTTGTCAATTGATCGTTTCTGTTACTAGTGGAGCTCATTCCACCTGTTTGTTGATTATAGTTTATTTGTATTAATACTGCTGCAACATGTTGACAATACGTTTGAAAAGACGATAATGAAGGACAACTACATTTTGCAACAACATCACCCTTTTTAGCTTTTTCTACTGTAACATGGAAATCCTCGTTCCCTTTTACTGTAGCCTCGCAAATTTCTTTATTTTTATCATAATGATTTATTATCACTTTATTTGATTTATAATAGGCTTCACCTCTTTTATATGAGGTCTCTCCGCACACTTCTTTAATAATCGATTTATTCAATGTGAAACTCATCGCTTTGACACTTCCTTAATATAAAACCATTTTCTCTTACTTAACATTTTACATGCTCCACGAGAAAATATAAAATGTTGATTTAACAAAAAAGATGCTTATTTATAAGCATCTTCTTCACTCTATTTCCATCAACCTCTTCGCCTCAAAATACAACACTTGAATAAACTTCTTTGTATTAATTCGCGTATGACCAGAAGATGCAAGTTCATCTTTCGTCATTTCTGTCATCCGTTTTCTAACTACAGTGAAATCGAAAAATTTTGGAGCATAGCTTTCAAATTTTGGATTTGAAAAGTCTGTTAGTCCTAAAGAAGCCAAATGATTTAACGACTGATAAATAGCTCGACGTACTCTTTGTTCAGACGCTTTTTTCTCTTTATCAATATCCGCCTCTAAAGCTATATCCCCTAATTTCCTTATCGTAATATGATGAAAAATTTCTTTTAACGCAGGAAAGCCAAAGTCAAATGTCTGTGCCTTTTCTTGACCATATAAATATTCCAGCATACTAAGTAAATCTTTACTTCCATTCTCTCCCGCAATACCGAGTTCTGATAGTAAAAAGCGCCCTAAATCCCCTATCTTTTTTCCTTCTTGTACTGGTTCAGTACGCAATTGCGGTTTTTCCCACTGAAACACGTTATTCAATGATTTTTGAATATCATGTATAGAACGCTCCAATCTAATACGCTCTATCACTTTGCGTACAACAGATACAACTTCGATTTTATTTAATGGTTTTGTAATATAATATTCTACACCAAATGTATATGCCTCACCTATAAGCTGCTTCGATTCCACCTGAGAAATCATAATAATTTTCCCCGTGAAAGTTGACGCAATGTGACGAACTGTTTCAATTCCGTCCCTCATCGGCATCAACAAATCAATAAATAAAATATCTATTTTTTTAAAATTTAGTTGATCCGCTTCAATAAAAGCTCCGTCATCCGCCTCACCAATTACTTCTCCAAGATCTCCATCTTCAATAATTTGCGACAGCATTGAACGGAAAACTTCATCATCGTCTACGATATAATAAAACAAATCTATTCCCCTTCCCGCTTTAAACTGCACTCCGGTAAACAAACGATAAACTTACACCCTTTTCCGGTTTCATTGTCTTCTAATCTTACTTCTCCGCCTAGCTCTGTTACCATTTCATGTATGTAAGAAAGTCCAATGCCTGTTGACGGTGTTCCTGTTTGATCATACTTGGAAGTAAACCCGGGCTTAAATACTAATTTTTTATACTTTTGTGCAATACCAGGGCCATCGTCAATTACTTCAAATATTACATGTTGCTCTCGTTTATATAAATCAATATGAATGAGACCTCTATCTTCAATTGCTTCCACTGCATTGGCAACTAAGTTATTAAAGATTGATAGCACTGTATACACGTGATATGCAGCGTGTTCACCTTCTATATATTTAGAAAAACGTATATCTTTCTCTAGCATTCCAGCGTACTTTTCATTTATTCTTACAATCATTTCTGTAAGCTCATGTCCGTCTACATACTCAGCTACATTTTTATCTAATAAGAGTTTAGATAATCCCGCAAAAATTCTTTGATTATCCTTTTTTATTTCGTGCACTTCTCCTGCTATTTTCAATGCTGTTTTATTATTGGGATCATCGTTCGCTTGTAAATTTCGATATAGTTGATATGCTTCTTGTGTAATTAACTCTGCATTTTGTAATGTCTTTTTCAAATGAACAGATTCCACATATAAATTAGAAAGATGCATTAACATGTTTTCATTTTCTTTTCGAACTTGCGATTCTTTTAATTTCGTTTCATATAAATTCATCATATTTAAAAAACCAAGTGCAAAGAAACTACGAAAAATAGCAATAATAATAAGTTTATTTACTTCAGAAATCGTTATTGTTGTACCGAGTACTAACATGTGATAGAACGCAAGTTCTGACATACTTGCAACAATTTCAATTGAAATGCCAAGGCATCCAATAATGATTGGTTTCTGATGGAACTTATTTACCCTGCAAAGCGAAAAAAGACTGCCATAAATAAAATAATAGAAGAACACAGGATAACGCAAATAAAATGATTCTGTCATATGAAATGAACCTTGCATGATCCAGTCAAGACATACTCGGAATAAGACTACAGATATACCAACAAGAATACCTGCAACTCCTGCTGGTACTCTTCTTAAAAATAATAATAAAAAGAAAAATAGCGGTGTACCGAAGCTAACTCGAAACGTATCATTAAAGGGATGAAAGTTCAGCTCCCCAGCAATAGGAACAACGACCATTAATATAATTAAAAGGGACATATCTTTCTTCCATAATTGATTCCAATTCAAAGGTGCCACTTCCTATACTTTTTTTCAGTAGTAAAGCGAAAGCCCGCTTATTGTTATAAACGGGCTTTTTTTCTATATTCTAACCTTTTCTACCGCTTTTATTTGGCGGTACTCCGGCTCCCATATTGCTTCTTTCACTGCCATCTTAATATCGTTATCACTTAAGTTCACTCTTGCAACACCTTCTGCAACTGCAACTTTAGCTACTTCAATTGCAACCATTTCTGAGATATTACGTAATTCTTCGACCTCTGGTAAAATAGGTGCTCCTGGCTGACTTGTATCTACCATACTTGCAACTGCTTCAGCAGCTGCTGCGAACATTCCATCCGTCATAACGCTTGCACGTACTACAATTGTTCCAAGACCAAGCCCTGGGAAAATAAGTGCATTATTTGATTGTCCAATCACATACGTTACACCGTTATATGTAACTGGTTCAAATGGACTTCCTGTTGCAACTAATGCTCTTCCTTCTGTCCACTCGATTACATCTGCTGGCTTTGCTTCAGCAAGCGGTGTTGGATTCGACATTGGTAAAATGATTGGTCTTTCTACGTGAGAAGCCATTTCTTTAATAATTTCCTCTTTAAATGCGCCCGCAACAGTAGATGTACCAATTAAAATTGTCGGTTTTACATGTTTCACAACTTCAGCAAGTCCGATCATATCATTTTGCTTCCACTCACTTACTTCCGCTTCTTTTCTTGCGTACGGAATTTGGAAATCAAGAAGGTCTTCCATATTATCTGTAACTAATCCGTTACGATCAATACACCAGAAACGCTTATATGATTCTTCTTCAGATACGCCTACGCGGACCATCGCATCTCTAACTTGATCTGCGATACCGATTCCAGCCGTACCAGCACCAAATACAACAACGCGGTGTTCACTTAATGGTACACCAGAAGCTTTCACTGCCGATAACACAGCAGCAAGTGAAACTGCACCTGTACCTTGAATATCATCATTAAATGTACAAATATCATGACGATATTTATCTAAAATTTTTCGTGCATTTCGAGAACTAAAATCTTCCCAATGTAAAAGTGCTTTCGGGAATTGTTTATTCACTGCTTGTACAAATGTATCAATAAATTCATCGTAAGCTTCACCAGTTATACGAGGGTGACGATTTCCAATATAAAATGGATTGTTTAATAGTTCCTCACGATTTGTACCCACATCTAAAATTACCGGTAATACACGGCTAGGATCGATACCAACTGCGGCCGTATAAACAGCTAATTTCCCGATTGCGATGTTTATACCACCAACACCCCAGTCACCAATTCCAAGTATGCCTTCTCCATCTGTTACAACGACTAAATCAATGTTTTCAGCTGTTGCACCGATATTGGCGAATGCTTCTTCGATACCCGACGGATCGTTAATTGATAAATACACACCACGCGGTTTACGGTATTCATGACTATACCTTTGAATTGCTACACCGACTGTTGGTGTATATACAATTGGTAACATTTCACGTAAGTGATTTGTTAATATACGATAAAATAATACTTCATTTCGATCATGTAACGCTGTTAAATATACGTTCTTTAATAAATCATCCGGCTGAGAACAGAATTGTTCATATGCTCGGCGTGCTTGTTCTTCTAATGTTAAAACTGCTGGCGGTAATAACCCTTTTAAACCTAATTCTTCTCTCTCTTCTTGCGTGAAAGCGACCCCTTTATTTAAAAGTGGTGTCGATAATACTTCTACTCCTCTTAATGTCGTTTCTAATGAACCATTAGAAGCTACTGTAAACTTACTCATAACATCCCTACCTCTATTCATATATAGCATTTCTATATTGTAAACAAAAAAGAGGGGATTGTCCCCCCTCTTCTTTTAATTTTTCTTTAAAAGAGTTGCTCCTGCAATCCCTGGGTGCGTCATTTCGAATGGATCTAGAATTAACTCTAAGTCTTCTTGTGACAGTACACCGTTTTTCACACAAAGTTCTCGAACGGATTGACCTGTTGCAATTGCTTCTTTCGCAACGCGAGCTGCTGCTTCATAACCGATATGAGGGTTCACGGCTGTAATAATTCCTACACTCTTCTCAACATACTCTTTTAAGCGATCTTCATTCGCTTCAATTCCTTTTAAGCAATTATCTGTAAAGGCACGGAAACCGTTATTCATAATGCTAATAGATTGAAGTAAGTTGAAAACAAGTACTGGTTCCATAACGTTTAATTCTAACTGTCCTGCTTCTGAAGCAAGGCAAATTGTATGGTCGTTACCAATTACTTGGAACGCAATTTGATTAATTACTTCTGGCATAACAGGGTTTACTTTCCCTGGCATAATAGATGAACCTGGTTGACGAGCAGGCAACATAATTTCCGCTAAGCCAACACGTGGACCTGATGCCATTAAGCGAAGGTCATTCGCAATTTTAGACATATTCATCATACATACTTTCAGTGCTGCTGATACTTCTGTGTATGCATCCGTATTTTGCGTTGCATCTACTAAGTCTTCTGCACCAACAAGTGGTAGTTCACTAATTGTAGCTAAATGTTTTACAACTGCTTCAATATATTCTGGATCTGCATTTAAGCCTGTACCAACTGCAGTTGCTCCCATATTTACTTCATATAGATGTTGACGTGATTGCTTGATACGTTTCATATCACGTTCAAGTACGCGAGAATATGCTTTAAATTCTTGTCCAAGACGAATTGGCACAGCGTCTTGTAAATGTGTACGACCCATTTTAATAACATGATCGAACTGCTCTGCTTTTAATTCAAATATATCGTGCATATAACCCATCGTTTGTAATAAGCCTTNCGTTTCATATCACGTTCAAGTACGCGAGAATATGCTTTAAATTCTTGTCCAAGACGAATTGGCACAGCGTCTTGTAAATGTGTACGACCCATTTTAATAACATGATCGAACTGCTCTGCTTTTAATTCAAATACATCGTGCATATAACCCATCGTTTGTAATAAGCCTTCTAATGCATTTAATGTTGCAATATGAATCGCCGTTGGGAATGCATCGTTTGTTGATTGCGCCATGTTTACATGACTATTTGGACTAATATAATGATAGTCTCCCTTTTCCATTCCTAATAATTCAAGAGCACGATTGGCCATGACTTCATTTGCATTCATATTCATTGAAGTACCTGCTCCGCCTTGGATTGGATCTACGATGAAATGATCATGCCATTTTCCATCAAGAATTTCTTGAGCGGCTTCTGCGATCGCGCCGCCCTTGTTCAATTCCAATCTTCCTACATCTGTATTAGCAAGCGCTGCAGCCTTTTTTACAATTGCGAATGCTTTAATTAAGCCTTCATGGATTTTGTATCCTGTAATTGGGAAGTTTTCTACTGCACGCATTGTTTGTACGCCGTAGTATGCATAGTTTGGCACTTCTTTTTCACCTAAAAAATCTTTTTCAATTCGAACACCATTTTTAACTTCAGTTAATGTTGCCATGATTATTCACTCCTTAACGATTTCTTATGCTGCT
Source organism: Bacillus sp. Root131 (assembly GCF_001429475.1). Lineage (NCBI taxonomy): Bacteria > Bacillati > Bacillota > Bacilli > Caryophanales > Bacillaceae > Bacillus > Bacillus sp. Root131. The sequence goes on along the minus strand of NZ_LMJQ01000001.1, from coordinate 440,828 downwards.
TTTGTTTCTTTGACTGTTTCTACATATTGTTTTGCTTTCTCATTATCGAATTCGCCTTCCCACTTCGACATAACAATGGCCGCTAATGCATTTCCTAATACATTGACAGATGAGCGAATCATATCTAAAATGCGGTCAATTCCCGCAATTAACGCGATACCTTCTAGTGGTAACCCCATTGAACCTAACGTTGCTAATACAACAACGAACGATGCACCTGGAACTCCCGCCATACCTTTGGATGTTAACATGAGAACGAATAATAACGTTATTTGCTCCGTTAATGACATGTGCACACCGTACATTTGTGCAACAAACAATGCCGCTAACGCTTGATAAATAGCCGATCCAGTCAAGTTAAATGTATAACCTGTCGGAATTACGAAAGAGGCAACTGCCTTTGGACAACCGAACTCTTCCATTTTTCTCATTATATTAGGTAAAACAGCTTCTGAACTTGCTGTCGTAAACGAAAGAATCAGTTCTTCTTTTAAAATTTTCATTAATGTAAAAATGTTTACGCCAACCATTCGTGCATTAATACCTAATACAATCACAACGAATAGTATAACAGTTACGTATACAGCTAGCACTAGTTTTCCTAGCGGAAGTAATGTCGCTACACCAAATTTTGCAACCGTAACGGCAATTAATGCGAATACACCAAATGGTGCAAATTTCATCACTTGATTTGTAACCCAAAACATGGCTTCGAGTACGCCTTCAAAAAAGTTAAAGACAGGCTTTCCTTTTTCCCCAATTGCCGCAACTCCTAAGCCGAATAATACTGAGAAGAATATAATCGGTAATAGGTCACCTTGTGCAATCGATTCAAATACGTTTTTCGGTACAATGTGAACAATTGTCTCAGCAAAACCTTTCTTCTCGGTTGCATCTGCAGTTTGTTTATAAGAAGAAATATCACTTTGCTGTAAATTACTCATATCAACACCAGTACCTGGTTGGAATATATTCGCTGCAAGTAATCCCATTAAAATAGCAATTGTCGTAATAATTTCGAAATAAAGAATTGTCTTACCGCCCAGTTTCCCAAGCTTTTTCATATCTCCTACACCAGCTACTGCAACAATTAATGCTGAAATAACAATTGGTACTACAATCATCTTAATTAAGTGAATAAATATATCTCCAATTGGTGTGATATAAGAAATCGCCGTTTTATTGCCATAAAAGACTGCCCCTACTACAATCCCTAAAACAAGCGCTACAAAAATTTGTGTTGCCAATCCGAATTTTTTCATTTATGTTCATCCCCTTCATGCGAACGCTTTCAATTTGAATTTATAAAAGCTACTTACACATCTTATAAGCGAACCTACAAAATCATACAAAAACCTACAAGTTCGTCACAAAAAATTCAAATATTTTTCTTCTTTTTTTCATTGACACCATTTTGTTAAAAAACGATAAAATAAACTTGATAAGTAATCAGATTATTTCGTATAATCAAAAAGATATATACTTAAAAAAAATCGAAATGAAAAGGAGTGGATGTTATGAGAAACTATACAAAGAAATTCGTCCTATCTTCTTCTTTTCTTTTTCATTTTCTTAAAAAGGAACAAAGGCATTCGCCTTTGTTCCTTTTTTATTGCGATCTATATAGGGGGAATAGTTATGAGACCATATAAACGTGTCTTAATTAAATTAAGCGGCGGTGCACTTGCCGATCAAACTGGAAATAGCTTTAACTCCAAACGATTAGAACATATCGCAAACGAAATTTTATCCATTGTTGATTTAGGTATCGAAGTATCCATCGTCATCGGTGGCGGTAACATTTTTAGAGGTCATCTAGCTGAAGAATGGGGAATTGATCGCGTAGAAGCTGATAATATCGGTACGTTAGGTACAATTATTAACAGCTTAATGCTTCGCGGTGTTTTAACAAGTAAAACAAATAGAGAAGTGCGCGTTATGACTTCCATTCCATTTAATGCAGTAGCTGAACCATACATTCGTTTGCGTGCAGTCCACCATTTAGATAACGGTTATATCGTTATCTTTGGAGGCGGAAACGGGCAACCGTTCGTGACGACAGATTATCCAAGCGTACAAAGAGCTATTGAAATGAATAGTGATGCCATATTAGTCGCAAAACAAGGTGTCGACGGCGTTTTTACAAGTGATCCAAAGCATAACAAATCAGCAAAAATGTACAGCAAACTAAACTATAATGATGTTGTTAGACAAAATATACAAGTCATGGATCAAGCAGCATTACTGCTTGCCCGAGACTACAATTTACCAGCACATGTCTTTAACTTTGATGAGCCTGGAGTGATGAAACGAATTTGTTTAGGGGAGCATGTAGGGACGTTGATTAATGATGATGCTTCATTGCTGGTGCATGAAAAATAATGATTTCCCACCAAAAAAGGGTGTCTTTTGTAGGCACCCTTTCCTAATTCATCATCACAAATAGAAGTCAACCAATCCCGCTACTTTCTCCTTACAACGCTCCCAAAAAGATAACTTTTCAAAAAACTCTTTCGTCATTTCTTTCGAATCATGAAAATCCTCTGTTAACGCCTTATTAACTTGTTCTACAATAGGACCACCATAAATATAAAAATTCATTTCATCATTTATATTGAAGCTACGCGAAGTAAAGTTTGTTGTACCTATAACAGTTAACTCATTATCAATCAGCATTAACTTTCCATGAAACATTCCTTTTTTATACCCATATACAGTAATCCCATTATTAACAGCCTGACGTATGTATGGATACGCCGCTTCTTTTATAAGAGGTAGATCTGGTTTATATGACCAAAGTATTTTTACTGTAACACCACGCTTTTGCGCCGCGATTAAAGCATTCATAGATTCTTTATTTTTCGCTATAAAATACGGCGTTGCAATTACAATTGAGTGCTGAGCTTGTTTTATGAGCTCTATATATTTCTCAGCAACGTAATGGCCATTGTAACTAGTCATAGTATGTAATGTATTCCCTTTGCTAGCCTTATTCGTACTTCTCTTTATATCTTCTTTCGTATCTCGCTTCCAATCTAAAGCGAATTGCTCCTCTAAATCTTTTGCTCCTTCTCCTTTAAGCCGTACATGATAATCACGCCAATATCCAAATCGCTTATCTTTCCCCAAGTACTCATCTCCTATATTAAATCCGCCTGTATAGCCAATTTCTCCATCAATCGTCGTAATACGGCGATGATTACGATGATGTAGGGAATAAAACCCGAATGGTAATTCCTGTTTTCTACTATATGTAAAATGCACGCCACTTTCCTGTAATTCTTTTTTCACCTTTCTTTCAAATGATAAATCGTTAAGTAAATCGACAGATAAATATACGTTTACTCCTTCTCTCGCCTTCTCTTTTAATAAGTTTAAAAAAGTATGGCTACTTTTATCATCCGACAAAATGAAAAAGTACGTGTAAATAGATTGCTTCGCCTCTCTTATATCAGTAAATAACTGTTTATAAAATGACTTTCCTTCTACATATAATTGAAAATCACTATAATGAGGAGCGTACTCTGTCGGCATATTTTTCCCGACTTCCATTTTTCTTCCGAGCGTAACGTCAATATGCATCCAAATTAAAACAAAAACGAAAATAGTAATTACAATAGAAGTAACTCGCAATATTTTTTTAATCATTTTGATTTCCTTCCGCTCATTTTCTTTCCACCTTTCTATTTTGTCATTCAAATTTAGATTTCATGCTTCATACAAAAAAGGATGCGACTTAACGTCACACCCTTTTCATATTAAACAAAGTTTCTCGCATCATTATTTCTTCCAAACTTATAAATAGCAATTAAGAAGAATGCTACTGCAAAGGCAAATAAGATTAAAATATTTAAATACAAATCTGAAATTGGAATTCCTTGTTGTAGTTTTGATACTGTGTCTAATAGCCATCTCTGCGGAAGAAAATCAGCTACTTTTTGTACCGCTTTTGGCATAATGTCATAAGGAAAATAACATCCAGCCAGTAAACATGTTGGTACAATAATCATATTTTGCAGTGCATTTGCTGATGCTGAGTTTTTCGAAAAAGCGACAAGGACTAACGATATTCCAATCGCTATTAAAGCAAATAGCATGAGTACACCAATCATCACTATGAAAGGCATATTGATATTTATATGAAAAATATTCGTTAGGAATAAGATTGTAATCAGAATTTGTACTGTTAATAGCAGCATATTTACCCCGACATTAGATAATATGAATTTCTTCCCATCTATCGGCGTTGATAAGAGTCTAAAATACGTTCTATTTTCTTTTTCTTTTAAAATATAACCTGATAAGTTCGCTGCTGAAAATAGCATAAACATAATAAGGTAACCCATCGTTTGGTTTGTCATATCTTTATTTTTCGAAGTATCTTCTAGCGTCTCAGTTTTCATTTTAAATGAACCTTTTTGATATCCTGCGTACATAGTATCAAATGCACTTTGATCTGTTCCTGCTACTTTACTAATAGCTGCTACATTATCAATATAATTGTATAAATATGATTTTATAAATCCTGTTACTTGATCACCTTTAATCGATGAAATTTCAATATGATTTGGTTTCCCTTCTCGAACACTTTTTGAAAAACCAGAATCTAATGTAATAACTCCATCAAGTTTTTTGGAAGTGAGTTTATCTTCTACTTCAGATTCTTTAATTTTACTTACCTTTACATGATTTAATCCTTCTAAAAATTTCACCGTATCATTTGCTATAGATTGATTTTCTTTATTAATAACCCCGATATTTAACGTCCCTTGCCCCATATTCCCATACATCGAGAAGGAGATTAGTGTTCCAATTATCGGCAAACTAATAATAATGAATAACCCTTTTTTATTTTTCAAAAGTACAGATAACGTTTTTTGTATGAGCCATAAAATATCTTTCATACTATAGCCCCTCCCGTCTACGTAATGCAATAATTGCAATTAATAAAAAGAGTGCTGAAATGCCAAGGTTTAAACATATTACCGGTAGTGCTGCTCCTACATCATTTGCATAAATAATTTTCATAACAGCTGTGTTTGCCCACGTTAATGGTGATAAATTCGTAACGAAATTTTCTTCTATTACGAAATATGCACCACCAAAAATAGAGGATAATTGCACAATAACCATAATAATTGCTCTAGATGATTCCGGTGTTTTTGTAATATATCCAATTCCTAAACCGAAGCTAATTGCTAGAAAAATTTGTGTTAATAAAATAAGAAATATGATTCCAAGATGGTCGCCCCAATTCGCTTGAAAAACAAATTTACTAAATAACATGACGAGTAATATGCACAGAGCATTTGCTACTAGGCTACCAAGTACTTTTCCAATGAATATTTCAGCCTTACTTATAGGTGCAGCAATGAGACGATCTCCTGTTTTACGTATTCGTTCTCCTCGAATTAAAGAACTCGCTCCCATCGCAGCATATAGTGCAATCATCGTTGTCATTACAACCGCGTAGTAATCCATAGAACCTGGTTTTTTCGCAGCTTGTAAAGATGTTTCTTTTATATAATCATTATGATTTCCGCTTGAAAAAACTGTGCTCACCTTACTAGGATCTACTTTTGCAACTTCGGCCGCTACATTGTACTTATCAACAAATGTTGTAAGCATGCCTTCCACAATACTTCCCTCAACACTACTTTTGTCACTTCCATAAAATTTTGCACCATCTTTATTTAACTCTACATAAGCAGCATATTTATTTTGCTTCACTTCTTCTTTCCCATCTATACCTTCGGAAGCTTTTTTAAAATGAATACCCGATTTATCGACTTCTTTCGTAAATGCTTCGAACGATTGAGAAAATGTGCTACTCGCTTCATCTTTGTAGAGCACTTGTATATCTTTAATCGCTTGACTATCGCTATCAAATGCATTCGTTAACGCTGTTCCTAACACAAGCATAAGTACAACCGGAAATGCTAACATAAAAACTAAAGTTCTTACGTCTCTGAAATCTCTTTTAATATGCATAACTGCAATATTGAAGATGTTCAATTGATGAACCTCCCTTTACCTTTTCTTCATTTACCTTTTATTTATCTCGTAAGTTTCTTCCAGTCAACGTAAGGAATACTGTTTCTAAGTTCGGGGCCTGCTCCTCTACCGAACGAATTTCAATATCATGATTAATGAAGTGCTGAATAATTTTATTTAAATTGTTTACTCCTGCATCCGAGTTTACTTTAATTACGTTCTCTTCAATTTGAACAGCTTTCACACCGTTTATCTCTTTTAACTTTTTTACATCTAAATTTTCTACTGACTTCACTTCAACCCAAATATCTTTCGTATCAGTAATAATCGCTTTTAACTGTTCTTTCGTACCTTCTGCAATTACTTTACCGTGATCTACAATTGCTATTTTCGTACAAATCTCTTCTACTTCTTCCATGTAGTGGCTCGTGTAAATAATGGTACTTCCCATTTCATTTAATTTTCGAACAGACTGGAGAATATAGTTTCTTGACTGTGGATCAATTCCCACTGTCGGCTCATCCATAATAATTAACTTCGGTCTATGAGCGATCGCACAAGCGATATTCAATCTTCGTTTCATCCCGCCAGAAAAGTTTTTCGGATAACTTTTATGTTTATCACTAAGCCCCACAAACTGAAGCGCTTCCTCTACTCTTGCTTTTAGCTCTGCTCCTCTTAAACCGTACAATCCAGCAAAGAATTTCACATTTTCATAGGCAGTTAACTCTTCATAAATCGCAATATCTTGCGGAACGATACCGATATTCATCTTCGCAAATCGATTATGTTTTTTTATATTTTTTCCTAATATGCTAATTTCACCTTCATTACTTCTTAACAACCCAGCAATCATATTTATCGTTGTACTTTTACCAGCACCATTTGATCCTAAAAAGCCAAATATCTCTCCTTCTTTAATAGATAAAGACATATTATCTACCGCGATGAAATCACCAAATTTTTTCGTTAAATTTTTAATTTCTAATGTATTCATCATTTCACCCCTATTTCGGTTTCTCTGCTTTTAGTATAAACAAAAAAAATGAACCTGCTCAGTGCAGAAGTTCATTCTTTTCACATGAGATTATTCACTTTTTTCATATGAGATGGTTCATCTTCGTCCCATTCTCTTATATCGGCAACAACATCGTCACTGAAAAACCACTTGTTCCATCTACAATAATTTTCCCATTTACAGACGCTGTTCGCTCCTCCATCCCCATAATACCGAGACCTTTCTTAACAAGAGCTGCGCCTTTTCCGTTATCCTTCACTTGCACCTTAACCATCTTATTAAGTACATGAATATCTATAGAAATAACTGTCGCATCAGCATATTTCATCGCATTTGTTAGTGCCTCGGTAACATTTTCACCAATAATTTTCCACTGAATGGGAGAAATCATATCTAAGTTTCCCTTATATACGAAAGGAATGTTTACATCATGCTTACTAGCAAACTCCTCTATGAATAATTTCATACGGTGAATGCCAATTTGCTCAGTTGGTGGCTTCATATTTTTTAATGTAATGCGAATACTTTCAATTCCATCTTTTGAAATATGAATTGCATTTTGTAATAACTCCGCAGATTTTTCTTTATCTATCCCCATTAATCTCTTTGCAGCTTCCATTTGAATTAATGCACCTGTCATCGAGTGACCAATTTTATCATGAATTTCTTGTGATAACCGATTTCTCTCTTCTAGCTTAAATGTGTATTCTGATTGTCTTATGTACTCTTTATTTTCATGTAAGCTTTTCGTAAGTCGTTGCATATCTTTTCGCATCTTATCATTTTGCGATTCAAGCTTTACTACACGTGATATATATCGATCTGCCATAGTTAAAACGAGAAAAGAAAATGCAACAATTAATCCATAAGTCATTCGAATGCTTTCATCTGTAATTGTAATTGGAAGCATCATAATAACAAAGCGTGACCAATTCTTGTCTATGTAATGGAATGTAATTTCGTATAAATTCAAAGGTAAAAACAAAATAAAAAACGGATGAACCCTCCATGTTAATAACATAACTACACTAATTGAAATACAAATCAATATTTTTTTGTACGTATCTTTTTTTAATATAGAGATTAGCACGTTTACAGAAAGATATAAAAGCAAAGCAAATATAACCCATGGTAAGTTCGTAACATTTGAATGTATGTAACTGAACACAATATATATAAAGACAATTAATTTACTTACAGTTAACCAAAATTCCATATCATTAATCTACTTTCCCTGTTAAGTAGTAAATCGCAATTTGTGTGCGATGTTCAAGTCCCGTTTTCCCTAAAACTGATGTAATATAATTTGCGATTGTTCCTTCAGATATAAAAAGCTGTTTCGAAATTTCTTTATTTGAGAAACCTTTTGCAATTAATGCGATAATACTAAGCTCTCTTTCAGTAAAAAGACTTTTATCTATTTTACATTCTTCCTCTTTACTTTCCATTAAATTGGACTTAATTTTATCGAGAACTACATCTTGCATAACAGTTTGGCCATTATATACCCCTTTTATTGCATCACGAATACGCTCCGGATCGTTATTTTTTAATAAATACCCTTTCGCTCCGTTTTTTACTGCATCCAAAATATATTCATCATCATCAAACGTCGTTAAAATAAGCGGTTTTGTTTTCGTCTCTTCACAAATAAACTTCGTCGCCTCTACACCGTTCATATTTGGCATACGAACATCCAAAAGAGCAATATCAACTTCATGCTTTTTACAATATGCTACAGCTTCTTCTCCATCATTTACTGTATCTACCACTTCGAACTCTTCATATGTATTTAAAATAATTTTCATGCCTTCTCTAATAAAAGAATTATCGTCTGCTATTAATATTTTAATTTTCATGTTTGTTAGTATGGACCTTCCTCCTACTAACATTCACATCCTTTCTCCGTATAACATTTCCTACTTGCTCATTATATACTTCTGCTTACCATTTTTTCACACTTTTTTCATCTAGCTCTTCTGCAAAAAATATATTATTCTTTTTTTACAAAATGTGTAGGGTGACTTATCATTCTTTACGTCTATATAATAGAATGCGTCAAAAAGGAGGGAGAGACCCATTGAGGAAAAACAATTAATTGAAAAAGCACAACAAGGAAGCGAACATGCTTTTCGTATCCTCGTGCAAACATATCGTCATTATATTTTTCAAGTTATCTTTTCTATTGTAAGACATGAAGAAGATGCGAAAGATGTTACACAAGAAGTATTCGTAAAAATTCACGCCTCTCTCCCAAATTATCAATTTCGCGGATTAAAAACGTGGATGGCACGTATTGCCACCAATCACGCTATTGATTATAAGAGGAAGAAAGCTCGAGAAAGTGAAGAACTCTCCTTATGTAAAGAAAATGAGGAAAATATACAGTCCTCTCATAATATTGAGGCTTTATTATTGACGAAAGAGCAGAAATTACTCATTGCTCAAAAACTGAGAGAACTTCCTGAAAATTACCGTGACGTCGTTCTCGCACATTACTTACAAGAAAAAAGCTATCAAGAAATTGCTTTACAGGAAAACATTGAAGTAAAAACAGTCGAAATGAAACTGTATCGGGCAAGAAAATGGATTAAAAAACATTGGAAGGAGGAAGAGTTTCTATGATGCATTATTCAAAAGAAGATTGGCGCAATTATACATTAGATTTTATAGAAAGCAATGAACGTGAATCTATGGAAGAACATCTTTATGAATGTGATCATTGTTTAGCACTTTATATGGAAAGTATTGATGAACAACATGAAAACCTTCCAATGATAAATGATGATTCATTTACGAACGAAGTTATGACGCAAATTAATTTTGAAACACTACAGTCTAATGAAAATATAAAAACAACCTCACTAAAGCGCACGATCATTCACTACATAATTGCGACTGCGGCTACAATTATTTTTATGATAAGTGGTTTATTTCAGTATATTTTTACAGCGACATCAAATTTAGAGAAATCTTCAAAACATAACGAGTCTTCTATCTCACAACAAATTGTAAACAAATCGGTAGACACATCGAAAAAGGACGGAGGTTCAAAGCATGAATAAAAATCCCTTTTTAGCACTTGTATTAGGGCTAATTCCTGGGCTTGGACATTTATATTTAAAGAAATTTGGACGGTTTATTTTATATAGCGGAGGGGCTGTATTTCTATTTATCTTTGCAGCATTTTGTACAATAGCATTAGGAGCCCGTGATATTGCTTTTCTTTCTCTATTTTTACTAGTCGTGTTATGGGCAATCAATTTATTAGATTTAGTTATCACTATTATTAATCAATCGAAAAAACAAGCTGCCGGAGAATTCATAGAATCCTCTAAAGAGAGCGAACGATTTTATATCATTCTCTTATCCATCATCCCTGGACTTGGCCATTTTCAATTAGGACTTATGCAACGCGGACTTACATTTTTAGTAGCTTGCACAGGAATCGGAAGTATGATCATTTTCGTTGCACTTTTAACATCGCAAGAAAGTTTTCTTATCTTCCTTATTACATTACCTGTTTTATGGATTTACAATTTCTTTGACGTTGTTCAGCAACTCCAGAAAAAAGAACGTGGCGAGCAATTAGATGATCGTACTATTTTCGAAGAGTTTGAAGAGCACCGCGAGCAAGGAAAGAAAAATAAAACATTTGCTTCTATTTTAGCGATGTTCCCCGGAGCAGGTCATATGTATTTAGGCTTACAACGCCGTGGTCTTCAGCTTATGGCAGCCTTTTTACTATCTATTTATTTACTCGACTTATTAAGACTTTCTGCGTTTTTATTTTTAGTGCCAATCATTTGGTTCTATAGCTTTTTTGATGCTTTACAGCAAACAGCAAAATACGGAAAAGAACGAGTACAAGACGAACCCATTATCGATTATTTTATAAATCATCAAAGATGGATTGGTATCGGATTAATTACACTCGGTGTTTATTATTTATTAGATCAAACAGTCCTTCCTATTTTGAATGATTATTTTGTAACTATATTTAATATTCATCTTAGTGAACTATATTATCGCTATTTCCAAACATCTATCGTTGCGCTCCTTTTAATTGGCGGCGGCTTTAAATTGTTACTTGGAAATAAAGAAAACAAAGGTGGGACAAGCGAATGAGGACTTGGCGTGTTGGAACATTCTCAATGGGGCTTTCTATTATATCGTTAGGATGCTTTTTACTATTTTCAGTCGTAAAAGGAATTCAAGTATTAGATACACTAACTGCATGGTGGCCAGTTTTACTTATCATACTTGGAGCTGAAGTTTTACTATACCTTGTATTTTCTAAGAAGGAACAATCATTTATTAAATATGATATTTTCAGCATTTTCTTTATCGGCGTTTTAGGAAGCGTCGGAATTGCTTTTTACTGTTTATTATCAACTGGATTACTAGAAGAATTTCGTCATTCTATTAACACAACGAGACAAACGAGTAATATTCCAGACGGACAATTTGATATACCTGAATCTATCAAAAAAATTGTAGTAGATGCAGGGCATCAGCCTCTAACGATAGAGGGAAATAATACAAATCAAATTCACCTTTTGGGAACTTATGAAATGACGACGAAAGCAAATGAAAAACTCAATTTAAAACAAGATGATTTCCTTTCAGTTCAAACGGCTGGAGAAACGATGTATATCAATTTAAAATCATTACCTGTTCAACATACGTTATTTAGTTCAGCACCACAAGTGAAACCAACGCTTGTTCTTCCACAAAATAAAAATGTGGAAATCCGTGCTTCAAATAACGAACTATCTCTTTATCCAGGTCAATTACAAAATAATTGGTTTGTACAAGAAAGCTCAAGAGTGTCTGTCCATCTTGCAAAAGAGAGTGATGTTTCTTTAACAGCAGTAACGAATCAAAAAGAAACACACGGAAGCACACCTTGGGAACAAGTAGAAGATTTAACAAAAAAAGAAAATACTTCTTCAGAAGAACATCCAGAATTAAACAACCAAGAACATTGGTATAAAAATTCAATTAAAACTGGAAATGGCACGCACAAGTTAAATATTGAGAAAACTTATAATTTAAATATGAGCGTTATTGAAAAATAAGAAAAACCTTCCGCAATTGCGGAAGGTTTTTCTTATATAATCGCTTTAATTCCTTCTAACACTAATCCAATCATAAATCCGCAAACCGCCCCGTTCACTCGGATCCACTGCAAATCTTTACCGACATTATTTTCAATCATTTCGATTAACGTTTTATCGTCTAACTTATCAAGGTTTTCTTGTACAAGCTTACCAATTTTCGAATGGTTCTTCTCAATAAGATTCACAACTTGTTTTTGTAACCAATCTTCTATTTTTTGAACTGTCTGTTCATCTTCTTTTATTTTATTCATTTGTTTTTGTAAAAATGGAATAACATATTGATTAGCAAATTCTTCATTATTTACAAAAGCAACTGCTCTTTGTTGTACTTGCTCTAGCATCTCTTTTATTTTGTCAGTAGCATTCCAATTCGCAATCCACTTTTCTTTCCAATTTTCTAATTCCTGTAATAAAGCTTCATTTTCTTTTACATTGATAATCTCTTGACGAATCTTCGCTAATATAAGTTGTCTTGTGCTATTATCAGCCTCTTGTAAGCTGTTAATATTACTAATGATAAACTTCTGCAAAATACCGCCAATTTTATCTTCATCTACAATATTCATAAATGATTTCAAAGTAAACTGCAAGAATCCATCTACTTTTATATTTTCCATCGCCTTCATACCTAAGCTACCGAGCTGGTAACGAGCTTCATCTTGCGCTGTCCAATCTTTTACCTTCACTAATATGTAATCAAGTGTCTTTTCATCATATTCTTGCACAACTAATTGATCAACAAGCACTTGTAAAATATTACTTGTATTAATTGTATGTAAATATGTTTTTAATTCTTTTTCAATAATAACAGCTAACTTTTCTGTATCTATTGTTACAATTGCTTTCTCTGCAATCGTTACAATCCCCTTTTTCACAGCATCAGACTGCATTTCTCTCTCAGCAATTTGCAGTACCATTTGTGCTAACTGCATCTCTTTTACTTTATTCGTAATACTTTCTTTCGTTAGCCATTCATTTTCTAACGTATGAATGAGCCCTTTCGTTACCCGTTTACGGTTTTTAGGTAACAAAGCTGTATGCGGAATTGGTATTCCCATCGGATGACGGAATAAAGCAGTAACTGCAAACCAATCCGCAAGTCCCCCAACCAATCCAGCTTCAAATCCACCTTGTATAATCTCTCCAGCTACCGTTCCTTGAAAAGGGATAGAAGCCGCAAAGCCGACACCCATAACCCCAAGCGAAATACCCGCTATATATTTAGTCTGTAATGACATCGTATACACATCCTCTTATTATGTAAAATAAAGCTTTTTTGTTATATTTATTCAATATTAGTTATCCTTTATATATACTATAAAGAACTATTGTGAAAATAACAAAGATTTTTATGTACATGAAAAAATGAGGCTACAACTAGCCTCATTTTTCTTATATCGTTAATTCCAAACCTTTCCTATAATATTCATTCATTACATCTTTAGGAACCATGCTTCCACCCGTTCCCCACACAATATGAGTACCTTTTTTCACTTTCTCTGTTAACTGTTGCTTTTGTAAATACTCATCTTCTTTACACACTTTCACTGGCCCTATCATACCTGCTAGTGCAGAAGGCTCTAAATAAATATTCTCCGTATCAGCTAGTTCTTTTAACAATCTATATAACTCTTCATCGTTTACTGTATAATTTCCACTTAAAAATGGTTCCATCGTTTTCCCGACAAATCCAGACGGTCTTCCTACCGCAAGTCCATCCGCATCTGTTACATTATCAATTCCGATATCTTGAACGGCAATTTTGTCATGAAGGCCTGTCATTAAGCCGAGTAACATACATGGTGAGTGTGTTGGCTCTGCAAAGAAACAATGAACGTTGTCTTTATACAATAACTTTAAACCGAATGCTACTCCGCCAGGTCCTCCTCCTACTCCGCACGGAAGGTAAACAAATAAAGGGTGATCTTCATCTACTACAACCTCTAACTCTTCTAATTGCTTTTGTAATCGTGATGCTGCTACTGAGTATCCTAAAAATAGATCATGTGAGTTTTCATCGTCTACAAAATAACAGCTAGGATCCGCATCTGCCTGTCGTCTTCCTTCTTCTACTGCTTTGCTATAATCATCTTCATATTCAATAACGTTTACACCTTTACTTCTTAATAAACTTTTCTTCCATTCTTTTGCGTCTGCTGACATATGAACAGTTACATTAAAACCTAGATTCGCACTCATAATTCCTATGCTAAGTCCTAAATTCCCTGTAGAACCTACCGCAATTGAATACTTCGAGAAAAACTCTCTACATGTATCACTATCTAAAATGGAATAATCATCTTCTTCTGTTAACATTCCGTGCTGCAATGCTAGTTGCTCAGCATGTTTCAACACTTCATAAATGCCACCTCTAGCTTTAATTGATCCTGATATCGGGAGATGACTATCACATTTTAATAATAATTCTCCTAAAATAGGTTGCTTGTAATTTGTCTCTAAAGCTTCTTTCATAGAAGGTATTTTTACTAAAGGTGATTCGATTATGCCGTTAGTCCCTTTCGTTTCAGGAAAAACTTTCGCAATATATGGCGCAAAACGCTTTAATCTCTCTTCCGCATCTTTTACATTCTCTTCATTAAGTGGTGAATCTTTTATTGCCCTTTCATACTTTTCTATGTGTGGGTTTATCCAAAATACTTCTTTTGTTGCAATAAGTTTATTCACTAATGGGTATTCTGCTTGTAATGCCCCTATTTCTTTCATTTTGTTTCCTCCTTATATCCTTGTAGCTCACCATATAATAAATTATAATTAAATTAATTTTAATATAGTTTAACACAAATCGTTCACTTTAGTTAATTTTAATTTAATTTATTTAAATATAATTTAATAATCCTTGAGGAGATTTTCATTATGGAAAATATAGATATTGGTAAAAAAATTGAAAAACAAAGAAAAGAAAAAGGTTTAACTAGTAAAGAACTAGCAAAGATGGCCGATATTACACCATCTATGTTAAGTCAAATTGAGCGTGGGTCGGCTAACCCTTCTATTCAAACATTAAAAGTACTTGCTAAAGCTCTTGATGTTCCAACATTTAGCTTTTTACTTGAAGATACAAATACAGACGATTTAATTGTACGTTCCCATAAACGAAAGAAAATGATTATCGATAATTTATCATATGAAATGCTTTCACCTGATTTCACTGGAAATTTAGCAACAGCAATTATGACCGTCCCGCCTAATACAGCTTCATCAGAAAATGTGCTAGAACATAAAGGAGAAGAATTAGCATTTGTCTTAGATGGGAAAATCACATTATATTTAAACGAGGAAGAATACGTATTAGAAACTGGTGACAGTGTAAAGATACCTGCTTATTTAAAGCATAAATGGGTGAATCATTTTGAAAAAAACGCGATAGTTTTATTTTCTGTTACTCCGCCGATTTTTTAATGTATAAATAAAAACAGGATGGTTCTTATAAAATGCGGATTATCCTGTTTTTATTAAATAAGAAAGTGAAATTTTTGTTAAAAACTTAACAGTTGGACCCAATCCGAACAATCCTCCTAAAAACATATTTACAACTGAAACTATCCCTCCCATTGATGCTAACGTATCATGAGTCAGATTCATCCCACCACTACCAGAGGCACTTGTAATATTCACATAAAAATAAGAAATACGTAAAAATTAATTGATTTTTCAGAATTTTGTTGAAAAATATGGTAAAATCACTCTTATACTTCTTCTATTTTGTTATTATAGAAATAATTAAATTAGGATACTTTTATCGGATGGGGGAATATATAATGAGTGTGTTATTAAAAGGGCATGAACAGATTGTCAACGAATTAAACATTTTATATCAAGTAATGGTAGCGGAGCAATTAATTGAAGCGAAACAATTAAAAGAAAAAATAGAGAAACAGATTAATAAAATTGAAGCTGATCAAAATCTATCGCTTTACTACTCCCTACTAAACTTTAAATATAAGGTCCTAACCGATTGGACAAACATTAAGTATGATACTTTTAGTCAAATTGTTCGTTTAGACAATCCAATAACTGAAGACTTTATTACTTATTATTATCACTTTTTTAAAGCTGAACATGCTACCATTATTGGAAATTATGATGAAGCAAAAAAAGAATACGAAAAAGCTGAATCCCTTTTAAAACATGTACCAGGCGAACTAGAAGAAGCTGAATATAAATATAAATTTGCTATATTTAATCACCATACAAACAAACCACTTACAGCAATCAATTATGCAAATCAAGCTAAAGAGATTTTCTCAAAATATCCACGTTATGAAATTAAAATAGCTCTATGCGAAAACATTTTAGGCTCATGTTCTGTTTATTTAAAACAATTCGAACAAGCCGAAGAGAACTATAATTCAGCAATCAATATTTTACAAAAGCTGAAAGACGATACACTAATCTTAAAAGTTCGAAATAACTTAGGTTGGCTCTACTCTTCTCAAAATCTATCAACCCTTGCTATTAGACATCTTACAATAGTTACAAACAAATTACCTAAACACCTAAAAGCCAATTTTCTACAAGCCAAAGAACATTTTATTTTAAATGAAAAAGAACTTGCAAACCATTGGGTTCAAAAAGGCTTAGAAATTTGTAATGAATTAAATAATCAAGAATATAAACACCATTTCACTATCTTAAAAACACAACACACTGGTATTCTAGACGACTTAGAAAACGCAATCATTGCAGGCACTACATATTTTAACAGTAAAGAATTATACGATTATGCACAAGAATATTACGAATTATTAGCAGTAGAATTTCATAAAGTGAATAAAATAGAGAAATCTCAAAAATATTTTTTCAAAACTTACGAAGCAAAACAAAAATTATTAACTAAGGAGGCACTAAGATAATGAAAAAGATTAGTTTAGCTATTTTAACCTTTACATGCATACTTGCTTTTGGATTTAATAATTTTACTGAAAGTCAACAAGCAAAACAACTTCCAAAATGGGATACAGATAAACAAGAAACACATGCAGACCTATAGAAATCTAAAAACCCCTAATAAAGGGGTTTTTAGATTTCTACAATATAATGATTTAGCATATGATGAAGAAATATGCTTATAAAAGATAGCCATACACAGATACTCTCTGTACATGGCTATTTTTTATTTTTTCGACACTAACAAAATCCCTAAACTAATAATACAAAAGCTCATTATTTGCTGTGCTGATAGACCAAACAGAACCGAATTTTGTTCACTAACAAGCGAAATAATGATTTGAGCAAACCCCTCAATAATTAGAAAAACACTTATATTCTTTCCATTTCCAAGCCTTTCATTTTTCATCCATAAAAAGCCCATTATACAAAGAGCAAGGATGATCTCATATACGAAAATAGGGTGATATAAAAGTTTAGATTCATATATTTTTATTCCCCATGGTAGTGTCGTTTGTGCGCCTACTTCATGATGTAATAGAAAATAAAAGATAATACTCACACACAGACTAAAAGGCAATACATCAAGTAAAATACGAAGCGAAAATTGCTCCTTTTTACTTTTCCAAACAATGTATACACTCGCAATTACGCATCCTACTACAATATGTTGCATACTCCCAACAGCTAATATTGCTTGCACTGGCGCCCCAAAAGCCCATACAGGATTTAAAATTACTGGCGCAAACTTCCATACAAATACGATGATAAGAAAAGCATTTGTTACGGCATCCATCATTTTTTCATATGATACATTTTGATGCCTCATCTTTCGTTTCATCAACATAAATCCAAATAGACTTCCAATTATAAGAGATATGGGTTGTAACCTCACGATCCACTCCATCGTCACGAAATCTCCTTTTAATTCTCAATCAATTTCTTAAATTTCTTTTCTAATTGATCTGGTGGTAATACACCTCGTACATGATCTACTATGATTCCATCTTTATTAACAAAAAATGTCGTCGGTAAAGAGAATACTTTATAATCTAGTCCAGCTACTCCGTCCATATCTAGTAGAACAGGAAACTCAAACCCATAGCGATTAGCAAATGCGCTTGCTTCTTGTACTGGGTCACTAACAGTTGCATTCACCGCAAAAATTTCAACATCCTTTTTATATTTATCATACATATGAACTAAGTCAGGTGCCTCCATTTCACACGGCCCACACCATGATGCCCAAAAATTAATAATATACGGTTTTCCCTTGGCATCATTTAACGACTGCAACTTTCCGTCTAATCCTTTTAATGTGATGCCAGGTGCTTTAAAACCTACTTGTGGTAATACTTCTTTCTCTTGTAACTCTGCTTGCTTTGCTTTTCTTTCCTTTTCTTCTTTCTTTGAATTATAAAAGTTAACCCCCGCCCAAACGAGAGCACCTACTAGTATAATAGCAATTAGTTTCTTCACTTTTCTTCCTCCTCATTTTTAAAAGCCTGTAAATCCACCGAATAGACGAATAAAGAATGCTGTAATTTTCGTCATTTGATTTGTATACAATAAAATACCTGTTACAATCATCATTCCACCGCCAATTTTCATCATGACATTCGCATATGTAACAATCCATTTTACCTTCCCAATAAAGAATGCCATCACGAAAAATGGAACCGCAAACCCAAGAGTATACGCTGTAATATAAAGAAGTGCCCCTTCAGGATTCGTCGCGCCAAGCATGAGTACAGCTGAAAATATCGGTCCAACACATGGCGTCCAACCCGCTGCATATGTCATACCGACTAAAATCGAGCGAATATATCCAGTCGATTTACTTCTATACTGCACCTTTTTCTCTGCCATAAGCCACTTAGGCTGAAACAAGCCCGTCATAAATAGCCCCATTAAAACAATAAAAATCCCACCAATTTGTTGAATCAATTTTTGGTTAGATGAAAATGTTATTCCAATCCAGCTTACCGATAAACCTAACGCGTAAAATATAACCGAAAATCCGATCATAAAAAATATGGTATGTATAATCGCTGATTTTTGCATAATCCCACGATTTTCTTTTAAATCTTGGATAGACACACCTGTAATATAAGATAAATAAGATGGATATAACGGTAAAGAGCACGGTGATATAAATGACAATACTCCCGCCCCAGCCACAAGCCAAATTGTTAAATCTGCTGCATTCATTTTATTCCCCCTAAAACACTACAATAAGTAGTGTTTATTCTTAAAAAAAAGAGGCTATATGCACTCTCCGACAATAAGTACAACCGACATACAGAATAAACCTACTGTTACATATACCGAATTCGTATGTAACGGAATAGTAAGCTTAACAACCTTTTCATTTAACACTTGCTCGATTCGTAAATTTATTGCTGTTTTTGCAAATGAAGCGGTAACACATCGATTTTCCATTGTCTTTATTTTAATTAATTTTAATAACGCGCTACCTAACTCAAATGAAGATTCCATTTTTTGCATCGCATATTTATCAGCAGCTAGCTCCTGATACGTATGATATCGCTGTAACAACCCTTTTAATATCGGGATGTACATCATTCCTTCTGCTAATAACGTAAAACAAAATAATTTTAGCGGATCCCAATTCTTTTGATGATATTCTTCATGGAAAATAATCGCATCAATTTCTTCATCTGAAAACGTCTGAAGCAAACCTTCCGACATGACAACTTTCGGACGGAATAATCCAATTGTAAATGCCGCAACTTCCGTAGTCGGCAATATATATATTTGTTTTCCTTTTCGGATGAAAGGGATAAGTACTTTTTGTAATTTTTTACTATAGAAAAATTGTCGCCAAATTCTTTTGCACACGATTAATATAGTAAGTAATAATAATCCAGCGATTATAATACGAATCAGCGATAATTCTTTCATATGTTTTTCTAACTGGAACAAGCAAAAATTTGAAAGAAAGAACATCTTATTTTGAAACAGAAATGGATATGTAACGTAATACACTAACATACTGAAAAAGAGGGTACTAACAATTACTGCTAACAATACGATTTTACGCATTTGCCATTTCATTTCATTAATCCTCTTTTTTTAACTGACTCAATTTGTCTTCTAACTTTTTTATTAAAGTCGGATCAGCCTGCTCTAACTCATCTAACATATGATTTACAACTAAATCTCCAAATTCCCCCATCAATTCCTGTGTCATTTTCTTCGTTTGCTTGGATAAGAATTCTTCTTTTGTTTGTACAGCACGATATATGCCACTTCTTTTTACAATCTGTTTTTCTAAGTGTAACTTCTCTACTAACCTGTTCATAACTGTCATAACAGTGTTAAAATTCACAGGCGATTCTTCACTTAATTTCTGCTGCACTTCTTTAATCGTAATACCTTTGTTAGACCAAACAATCTCCATAATTTTCGCTTCAAGCGGTCCAAAGAAATGATTTAACCCGTGCTCATTTAATTTATAGTTTTGAGTAAACATAGTATGACTCCTTTCACACTACGAATTGTAGTACAAATTAAATAAAAGGTCAAACACGAATGAGATACACTAAAATTCACTACTTATAAATACGTACGCCATTCCATTAATTATAAGCCTAACTTATCTCCAAATGTATCAAAAAGATACTGCTCTAATATTTGTACACTAAACTTCTCATTACGCCCAAGTGCAAATAATTCCCGATCTTTCGCTACGATAGTATCTAACGGAATAGCTACATTATCCACTATTTTTGTAATTTCAATTATATTACTTTTTACATTTACTTCTGTTTTAAATTCAACATTTTCTAACACTATATGTGAACGTCTTCCTGATGCAAAAAAAGTAAAATTAGGATTTTTAACAACGCCAATTTCAGTCTCTAACGCATATAAATAGTGAAAAATTACATCTCTGTGCCCATCTTTTATTATTTTTTCATCCTTCTCATCGTCTAAGTATTCTTTCAGCTTCGTTGTAAATTCAAATCGAAAATCCACTTTTTTCACGCTCCTTCTTTGTATTTCATATTAAATAAATATATTGAAATAATTTTACCATATTGTAATACAACTTCCTATTAAAAGTAAAAACTGTTTTGGAAAATCGCTATTATTTCCGATTTCCTTTTAAAATATAAATATAAATTCAATATGAATTAATACTTCATTATATCTATTTAAACATATTTTTTCCATTTTTTGAAACATTAGTATGAAATATTATATATCAATGAATGGTTTCTAATTCACTGATATATATAATCAGTGTTTTCTTTACTATTCCGATATACTTAAGCTACATTTTCTAATTATTGATTACATTACAGAAGGAATGTAACTCTCTTCTATCGAATTTTTATATAACAAAAATGATTAGGTGGTGCTTTACTATGAAATTAGCTGTCATTGGTGGCGGTGATTTACAAGATTCAAATCACTTGCCTATTAATGAACGCCTTATAGAATTAACAAATAAACAGTATCCAAAAGTATTGTTTATTCCAACGGCAAGTCATGATGATGAAAGCTATATAAAATTATTTTTAGACACGTTTGAAAAACAATTACATTGTGAAGTACAAATTTTACGTACTACAACAGATTCACCTTCTAAGTATGAAATAGACGAGATGATTCATTCAGCCGATTTAATTTATCTAGGTGGCGGGAATTATATTCACATGTTTACGCAATGGAAAGAACATAGACTCGATGAAAAATTATTATTGGCTCTGCAACAAGGAACACTTATTGCTGGTTATAGCGCTGGTGCTATGTGTTGGTTCACGTCTAGTATCCGATCAGATTATGAAGGTTCTGGTTATATAGAGAGTAACGGATGGGGGATTGTTAATAAAAGATTTTGTCCACATTATAATCAATTAAATAGAATGAACGCCTTCCATTCCTTTTTACAAAATCATCAAGGGAATATAGAAGGAATTGCACTGGAGGATAATTGCGCTTTATATATTACAGAGGAATCCTTTGAGATTATCGGTGAACCAGAAAAAGCGTGGGAGTTTTATATGAGTGATAAAACACTCATTAGACAACATTTTGATATAACTTTAAAAAGCTATTTGTAAACCTGCACCTACAAAAAAATGTCCCTAAGTCAAATAACTTAGAGACATTTTTTCTATTTAACTAACTAATCGTGTAATTCGTTTCTTTTGCCATGAAAGCTTATAATATGCATACTGTAGTATTAAGCTGACAATAAATGCTGCTGGATACCCGATCCAGATCCCTTCTATTCCAAGACTTGTATGGTAAGAAAGATAATATGCTACGGGTACTTCCACAAGCCAAATTGAAACAACTCCAATAACAGTTGGCCAAAGTACTGTACCACTCGCTCGCATTGTCGCACTAATAATTTGTGCATGACCGAAAATTAAATAACTCCATAACGTAATCATAACTAAGCTATGAGCAATTTCAATTGTAGTTTGACTCGTTAAAAATAGTGATAAAATGTCTCTTGAGAATAAGTAAATAAGAGCTATTAACACACCACCGATGACGTAGTTCATAATAATTCCGACCTTCACAACTTTCTGCAATCGATCAAATTGATTCGCCCCAATTGATTGTGCTGCAAAAATAGAAACTGTAATACCAAGGCTAACTGCTGGCATTTGTACATAACTTGCAACTTGATTCACAACTCCGTAAGCAGCTGTTGCATCCGAACCGTAACGATTTACAAACGCGATTACAGCAATTTCAGATAATGAAACTAATATCATATTAATACTCGCTGGAATACCGAGCCTTAGCAATAGCTTTAATAACTCCCCATCCATTCGAAGGTATTTTCTAACCGTGCTATCTAGTTGTAATGGGTGATTTTTCTTCTTTAAATACAAAAGCATGACAATAAACGTAATAACTGTAGATATAACAGAGGCATAGGCTGCTCCATACACATCTAATTTCGGAGCTCCTAACCATCCAAAAATAAGAATTGGTAATAAGATCATATTTAGCGCTGTACTTACAATTAAAAAGTAAAATGGCGTTTTAGAATCTCCTGTACCTCTCATAAATGTTGTGTATGCGAAATATAAAAATAATACTGGCATCGATATAAATAAAATTCGTGCATAATGTACACTTATTTCAATAATATTTTCTGGCGTTCCCATTAGACGCATAATATCCATCGCAAAAATACTGCCTATTATCGCCAACACAACTCCAATAATAAAGGTAAATGTCAGCGTCGTACCAACGATAGCTTTTAAACGATCTTCGTTTTTAGCACCAAACGCCTGACCAATTAAAATAGAGCTTCCTGAACCGATACCAATTACAAATGAAACGAGCAAGAAAAATAATGGGAAGAATGCTGATATAGCCGCTAAATCATTAACTCCAAGCCATCTTCCTACTACTACCATACCAAATAATTGTCCAACTGATTGTAGTACATTACTTAATAATAATGGTACTAAAAACATCGACATCGATTTCCAAATCGGTTTACTCTCACTTTCCAACTTATGTGACTCCGCACCTTCTTTATTGTTATCTGCAGGTGGTTTCAAATTTCATTTCTCCTTTTATTAAAAATCAATTTTCAATATCTATCTCTTTGTATAGTTGTTATAATACTGTGCTTCTATTCACTTTCTTTTCGTATGATTATAACTTCACCCAATATTGACTTCCATCGGCTGTTCGATCTAAAAATCCATACTCGATTAAATATCTTCTTAAAGTTACGAAATCAGGGTATACATTTTCTATCACTGTATTTACTTCTTTTTCAGTATACTTTTTATTACTATCAAACTTCTTTACTAAATGACGTAATATAATTAATTTACGCTTTTGTTTTTTCGGAAATTTAGAAAGAGGTCCATCTAATCCTTCTGTAAAATGAGCTTTTAATACTTCATCATTTTCTTCTTCCGTAATATTGTATCGATCATCCACCATCGTTGCTGTTCTATGAATTGGTACAAATTTCGTTTGTACTTTTGATTTTTCTTCTGATAATTCCATTAGAGCTAAAAATACTTTTGCTTGCTTCATTTTCTCTCGCAGTGTAAATCGATGATTACGAATTGTTGATGTACTTCCGCCATCCAACTCTTTTACAATTTCTTTATCATTCAGTCCCATATGGAAAAACTGAACCATTTTCTTTTGTAAATCCGTTAAACCAGTAAATTTCTTATCCATATTTAACAAATAATCAAACATAGACGTATGCTCATTTTGAATATGCAATCGGACGAACTTCTCTGCTTCATACAAAACTTGATTATCTTGATAAATAACACCTTTAATAAATGTTTCACCACAAGCTAAGCAAATGTACTCCTCTTTTTCTCCATCAAACACATACCCTTTCTTTAATTCCTCTATTGACGCATCCCAAAACTTCTCTGAAATACCACTCATACTAAACACTCCTTCAAAATGTTTATTCAAAAACCAAACAAATCACTATAACGTTTATTACCACTTCACCATCTTATCATAACACAAACAAACATTTCAACATTTCGTTTACCCATTTTATAAACTTTTATAAAAACATCTACCGAAAGGGTTTAATACAACGAAAAGCGAATGTGTTTATAGAAATTCATTTTATATGATGTGGATTAGAACATGGATATTCTTCAAGACTCTTGGTTTACCGTTAAGCAAATTGCACAGAATACATATGCGATTAGTGAATATGGAACCGGTATTCATCCATTACAAAACTTCAGTATTCAATTTCAACTACAAAAAAGATGTTTCCGTATAAGAAAACACCTTTTACTTTTTATCCCACATTTAAGGGCAGTAAGACTCCCACATCAAAATTCAGCGGAAGCAAAGAAGTTAAATGAGGGCGGGCTGCCCTTAAAAGCCCGATTGGTGAGGGCTAATAATCAGTTGATTAAAGTTTCAATTTATATATTCTATTTACAGTCTCTACTAAAACCTTACTTGCTTGTACAAATGTATGCTTTCGATTTCTATCTTCAACAAATTTATTAGCACAACTACTCATAATCATCATACAACTAATTATGACTAACACTATCTTTCTATTCTTGTAAGTCACTTCATGTCACTCCACTATTACAAAACTTCTTTTGAATTTATCCTATCAAGAAATTTTACATGAATAATAAAACGTGTGAATATGCAATTCTGCATATTCACACGTTTTATCACAATGTTATGATTTAATTTAGTTAAAGAACAAGTATACCGAGGTGACTAACTTGAAATTTAAAGCGAAAAAAAATCCATTCCACGTCATTTTCATTACATTATTTCTAATTATTTTTTTCGTTTCGTTATTCTTCCAAAATGAAAATTCTATTTTTTTCACTCTCATGATGCTATTAAATATCGTGAATCTTTCTTCATTCTATTTCTCTCACTACAACGTAACGGAATCATCTCTTGTTGTAAAACACGGTTTCATACTTCGTACTGAAATCCCATTTAAAGACATTCGCCATATTAAGTACTCTGGCAAAAAACTTCGTTCAAAAAAATGGACTAGGCAACAATTAGAAATTAATTATAATTTATTTGACTCAGTGACCACTTTCGTACCACAAGAAGAAGAAAAATTCATTTCACTCTTAAAAGAGAACTGCCCACAGATGAAAGTAATGAATACGCCTGCTAACAAATAATATATTTTGAAGCTTGCAGTATTGCAAGTAGATGAAACATAAAAATGAACATCAAAAAAGCCAAGATTCTATACTAAGAACCTTGGCTTTTTCTATTACTCTTTTGGAGCAATCATTTTCTTTGGATCTACAATTTCATCAAATTGCCCTTCTGTTAGTAGCCCAGATTGCAATGCTGCTTCTTTTAAAGTTAATCCCTCTTTATGAGCATACTTCGCAATTTTCGCTGCATTTTCATATCCGATATGTGGGTTTAGCGCTGTTACAAGCATTAGTGAACGATTCACATTTTCATTAATTACTTCTTCATCTGCTTCAATACCAACTGCACAATTGTCATTAAACGAAACAATTGCATCCGCTAATAAGTGAGCTGATTGTAAGAAGTTATAAGCAATAACAGGTTTAAATACGTTTAACTCAAAGTTACCTTGGCTCGCAGCAAATCCGATTGTTGCATCATTCCCCATCACTTGCGCTACAACCATCGTTAATGCTTCACTTTGCGTTGGATTTACTTTACCTGGCATAATAGAGCTTCCTGGTTCATTGGCTGGAATAATAATTTCTCCAAGACCACTACGTGGACCACTTGCAAGCCAACGTACATCGTTAGCGATCTTCATTAGATCTGCAGCTAATGCTTTTAATGCACCGTGAGTATATACAACTTCATCATGGCTCGTTAATGCATGGAACTTATTTGGTGCAGAAACAAATTGTTTACCTGTAAATTGACTAATTTCCTCTGATACCATCTCACCAAATTTAGGATGAGCATTAATACCTGTTCCAACCGCAGTTCCACCAATTGCTAACTCTTTCATATATGTATTGCTCTCTGCAATCATACGCTCTGTTTTTTCAAGCATACGGTGCCATCCGCTAATTTCTTGCCCTAAAGTTAACGGTGTTGCATCTTGTAAATGTGTACGACCAATTTTTATAATATGTTCAAATGCAGTTACTTTTTCTGCTAAAGTTCCTTTTAATTTCCTGATTGCTGGTAATACGTGATTTTCTACTGCGATTACACAAGCTACATGGAGCGCCGTTGGAAATGTATCATTTGAACTTTGTGACATGTTCACATCATCATTTGGATGAATATGTACGTCAGATCCATTCTCTTTCAAAATTTGATTCCCACGATTTGCAATTACTTCATTCACATTCATGTTTGACTGTGTACCACTACCTGTTTGCCATACGACAAGCGGAAAATGTTCATTCCATTTCCCTGCAATCACTTCATCAGCAGCTTCTACAATTGCTTCTGCTTTTTCTTCTGATAACTTTCCTAATTTTTGATTGCTAAGCGCTGCACTCTTCTTTAAAATTGCAAATGCTTTTACAATTTCAAGCGGCATTTGCTCTGTTCCAATTGGAAAGTTTTCTTTACTACGTTGTGTTTGTGCTGCCCATAATTTATCAGCTGGAACTTTTATTTCTCCTAATGTATCTCTTTCAATTCTGTACTCCATGTTTTCATCCCCTTGAAAATATAATACCTACATCTCTTATAATAACAGACTTTTTCTTAAATGATAAGAATTCTCACTCTTATATATAGATATTTTATATTTATTTTAAAAAATTCCTCTTGACCTAAACTTAAGTTTAGGCTGTATCCTTTCCATTGTAACCTACTATAACACTACTGGAGGAATTCAATATGAAAAAATATGCTTTTATAACAGGTGCGAATAAAGGAATTGGATATGAACTTGTTCGTCAATTAGCAGAAAAAAATTATCACGTATTTTTAGGTGCTCGTAATGAACAACTTGGACAACAAGCCGTAGACTCTTTAAATGTTTCAAACGTTTCCTATATTCAAGTAGATATTTCAAATTCACAATCCATTCAAGAAGCAACAAAGAAAATTCACGAAACGACTGACCATTTACATTTATTAATTAATAACGCAGGCATTGCATTAGACTTCAATACGCTACCTAGTGAATTAAATATTGAAACTTTACGCCAAGGATTTGAAGTTAACTTTTTTGGAACTTTCCAAATGATACAAGCCTTTTTACCATTATTAAAGAATTCAAGCAACAGTAAAATACTAAATGTAACAACTGACATGGCCTCACTAACAATGTTTGCTAATGGTGAAACACATCCAATCAATACACTAGGATATAATTCTTCCAAAACTGCTATTAATGCTTTAACATTAGCTTTTAGTAAAGAATTTGCTACTAACGGTCCAGAAGTATTTGGGATAACTCCTGGTTTTACAACTACTGATCTTAATGGAAATTCCCCTGGTGGCCATACAACTATTGAAAGTGCTAAAATTATTATTAAATATGCATTAAGTGAAACAAACTATAATGGTAAAATACTAAATAAAAATGGCATTATACCTTGGTAACAAAAGGATGAATGATATGTATTATACAATTGGGCAAGTCGCCAAAATGCAACACTTAACTATTTCTCAAATACGTTATTATGATAAACAAGGACTGTTCCCTTTTCTGCAAAGAAATGAAAAAGGAGATCGAGCTTTTGATGAAGAAGCACTCAAATACTTAGAAATGATTTTGTGTTTAAAAAACACTGGTATGCCTATTCAAAAAATAAAACAATTTATCGACTGGTCTATGGAAGGAGAATCTACCATCTTTCAACGGTTGGAATTAATGAAACAACAAGAGACCAATGTCTTACAGCTCATCCAAGACACTGAAAAAAACTTAAAAAAGATACAACAAAAAATTGCTAAATATGAGAATGAAGTAACTTCAGCAGATGCTATTACAAAATAAAAAATCACCTTCTACATATTGTAGAAGGTGATTTTTATTTTATGATGCTTGCTTTCCTTTATCTGCATCATCTACATACCAGATGAATTTGCCTGTATATCCGTAAATAACTGCTAAAATTAACGATACGAAGCTTAACCACATAAACGGAACGTATGAGAACGTTGCTACACCTAAAATACCCGCCATAAAAATACCATTATCAGACCATGGAACCATACCTGAAGTTAACGTTCCACCTACTTCTGAGTTACGCGCTAATACACGACGGTCTATTTTTAATTTATCATAGCTATCTTCCATAATTTTTGGTGTTAAAATTAGTGATACATACATCGCACAACCAAATATATTAGCTAAGAATGCCACGATTAATGTAGACAATGTTACATTACCTGCAGAATTTAATTTCTTCTCAAATTTTGATACGATTACTTTTAAAACACCTAGTTTTTCAAGTAATCCACCAAATCCTAAACCGAAAATAATAACAGCTACTGAGCCAAGCATGCCGTTAATTCCACCACGGTTTAATAACTTGTCAACAAACTCAACACCAGATTGAATTGAGAATCCGTTATAAGCTGTTCCAATCGCCTCTCCAAAGTTCATCCCTTGGAAAAGAGTTGCCCAAATTGCACCAATTAAAGCTCCCATTGCAATTGTTGGCATAGACGGTTTCTTCATCGCTAATAGAACGATAACAATGACCGCTGGAATAAGCATCCATATTTTAATATCAAATTGCTTTAATAAAGCTTCTTTTAAAAATTCTACTCGATTCAAATCTACATTATCGCCGCCATACATCCAACCAGCTACAGTAAACATAATACTAGTAATAATATAAGCTGGAACATCTAATACGAGCATAGCTCGAACGTGAGCAATAACATCTACTTTCGCCATAGAAGCTGCAAGAACTGTGCTATCAGAAAGTGGTGATAATTTGTCGCCGAAATAAGCTCCTGAAAGAACTGCACCAGCAACAAGCGGAAGTGGTAAACCAAGTCCTTCACCAATCGCCATCATAGCAATACCTGCTGTTCCCACTGTTCCCCAAGACGTTCCTGTTGCGATAGAAGTTATAGAACAAATAATTAATGTTGCTAATAGGAATATGCTAGGATGAATAAATTCTAATCCATAATAGATTAATGTTGGTACTACCCCACCAGCAATCCACGTTCCAATTAAAGCACCTACTGCAACTAAAATCAGTATTGCTTCTAATCCGTTAGAAATCCCTTTCGTAATTGCATCTTGCAATTCTTGATAACGAAATCCTAATCTTAATCCAAGCGCAATTACTAAAAACCATGAAATAAATAGCGCTAATTGAATTGGGAGATCAAAAATCGTTTGGAAGGAAAAGACAACAGCAAGAAATAGTAATAAAAGAACTATGATTTCTAGCATCGATGGTAATCTTACACTTTTCATTTTTTTCTCTCCTTACAAGTCGATAACATGACGTATGTCGTCTTACATGTATGTAATATACAATTAGCGAAGACAAAACAAAATTTTCATATTATTTCGATTTATTTTTCCAGTATAATATATTCACAACCCTTTCTATTGTAAAAGTAGATTACGTTTTTCGCAATGAAAAATATAAAAAATGTTGTATTTTTATTTATCCCGATATTTTCGGCCAATAAGACCTCCGCCTTAAAATTCAGTAAGCGCAAAGCACTTAGATAAGAAATTAACTACTGTAAAATTCCGAATTGATATGAACGTATTAAAGCTTCACTTTATTTACAAAGAACAATCCCATACTAACTTTTTTAATATTTGCTGCAACAAAACTTTTTACAACTATCTTCACTTTTTAATTAACACCATTATTTTCTACACAAAAAATAGGGCACACATCATTAAAATGATGCATGCCCTATCTTTATTTATACATATTTTGTATTTCTTCTTTATTTTTAAGTATTTCCTCAAACTTATCACTACAACCCTTCGGAAATAACACTCCCAGTCCATATGAATGCGCAAATTGAAAATGAGGGTACTTCGCTTTTACCTCATCCCAAAACTGATATACGCCGAAATCACCACTTCTAACTTCAATATCATGAAATAATACAATACCGTTTTTCGCGACTTTCGGTAGCCATGTGTTATAATCGTGAGAAACAGCTTCATACGTATGATAGCCATCAATATGCAAAAGATTTATCGTTTCATCTTGAAACTGGTCTACAGCATCATCAAAAGTAGATCGAATTAAATTTCCTATATTAAGGTAGTTATCGCTCACTACTTTTTCTACTATTTGAAAAACCCCTTCTCCATATGGACCTGTATGCCCATCTCCAGCCCAAGTATCTACTGCAAAGCATTTAGTCGATAACCCTCCATCTTTTACTCCCTGACAAAAACTGAAGAAAGAAGCACCTAGATGTGTACCTAACTCAACTAAAGTTTCTGGTTTTTCAAATCGTACTAAGTCATATGCAAAATCTAAATGTCCACTCCACGCAGATTGTGACCGAATAATAGGACTAAATGTTTCAAATTCAAATGATGGTTTATGAGTAACCCAGTTCATCGCATAACTCCTTCTGCACATATTTTTAACAAACCAAATTACTCTTATCTTTATTTTTTTATCGCCTTGATTATGATTCTATTTCATGAAAATATGAAGAATTTATTCTTTTCTATTGCGGTAAAGCATCATATACATATGGGTCAGTTGGCTTATTAATTTTCTCGATTTTGTTTACTTTTACAAGTGGAAAGACTGTTCCTTTATATGTCGTTTCATCTAATAATCCTGTTATTTTCACCCATGTTTCTTCTGATATTTTTTCAACATTTTTCCCGGTAACAATCATCCCCCAGACTGATGCATCCGCAATACAACAAGTTATGCCATATCGAGCCACTACTGCTTTATTACCCGTCACATCCTTATCATTATATATAAACCCTGAGAATATAATTTCTTTCCCTTTAAACCCTTTTACATCTTGACCAATTATACTCATTGTTTGAACATAATCCTTATCCTCTACTTGTAGTTTATGCTGTCCTAACATACTTTTTACTACTTGCTCTTCCGTTTCATAAGTCGTTGATAAATTTGATGTTTCATCTGGATCATCGAATACCTCTCGCCCATCAAAATCATCCTGTTTCCCCTCTTTTTCGTTCCCTTCCATACTTCTCGCCTGTACACTTTGATTCATACCCCTTTTTCCTGCTAAACTTCCATCAATTGTTACATTTCCAAATAGAAAAGCACTAATAATCGGAACAACAAATAAAACATATACAAAGAAACTTTTCATCCCTGATTTTAATGCTGTATGATGCTTACAACAATTACAATCATCCTCTTTTTCTCTCCCATCTCTCCAAACTTGTAAAGAACCAAGAAGTAAAATCACTACAAAAGCTATATACGTAAATTTAATCATTTTTGGAGCGATAAAATTATAAATATTCCCTGTTACAAGTAGTTTAAATAAGAGCATTGCTAAACCAATTAAAATAATACCACGAATATAGCGATGATATGCCTTCTGCTCCTCTTTCTCCATTCTTTCTCACCTCCTATAACATTATAATTTGCAGGATGGTATACACAGATACAATGACAATTCCCATTAAAAAGAATACAAATTTCTTTTGAAAATATGCAAATAGCATTAACGTATTTTTCATATCAAGCATCGGCCCAAACACAAGAAATGCGAGAAGTGCCTTTACTGAGAAAACATGTCCAAAAGATGCCGCTATAAAAGCATCGGCTGCAGAGCAAATTGATAAAACATAACCAAATCCCATCATAATAAAGGGGGCAATTACTTCGTTATGTGCTACTGCATCCAGTACATTCCGATCAAAAAACGTTTGAAATACACTTGCTAAAAAAGCACCAATCAATAAATACTTACCAGTATCAAAAAACTCATCTACAGTGTGATTCATAACATCTTTCCAACTCTTTTTTTTGCTTGTTTGAACTGAAACCTCTACGTCTTTTAAAACATTTCTTTCGCGATAGCAATAATACACAATTAGACCTATGAATAGAGCAACTAAAATTGTTATCCCAAAGCGTGCATATACAACATAATCATTTTTTTGAAACGCATATACAGTAGATAAAAAAACGACTGGATTCATAATGGGTGCACTCAGTAAAATAACAATGCCTACATGAAGTGGTAACCCCTTTTGAATGAGCCTTCTTACAATTGGTATAATGACACATTCACACATTGGAAAAAGAACTCCCACAAATACTGCTGGAATCATTGCAACAATCGGAGATTTCGGCATTACTTTTTGAATCATATCTTCCGTCACAAACACTTGAATAAATGAAGAAACAATTACCCCTAATAAAATAAAGGGTATTGCTTCAAAAATGATACTTAAAAATACTGTATTCACATTCAACCATTCCTGTGGTATATTTTTGTGCAAATTTGCTAGACTTGTAAAATCTACAAAAAATAATAAAAAGAGAAACATAGCGATAAGAGCTATGCCTACTAATTCTTTTGAAACTCTATTAAAGACCAAGCTTCTCGCCTCCATTTTATTTATATGTAAACATGTGCTTGTCCAAATGCTTCATACTACAGCACAAATTTTATAGTCTATTTCTATTCTCAAATCGTAATCATTATGATTTATTATTGATTTTTCTTTTTCCATCGTTTAATATAAAACGTAATCATTACGATTTAAGGGGAGATCATTTCATGAAAAAAGTACCTATCACTGTATTAAGTGGGTTTTTAGGATCTGGAAAAACTACCTTACTACATCACATTTTGACTAATAAGAACAACTTAAAAGTAGCTGTTATCGTTAATGATATGAGCGAAGTAAACATTGATGCATCTCTTATAAAAAAGGGTGGTTTTTCACGTACGGAAGAGAAATTAGTAGAAATTCAAAATGGTTGCATCTGCTGTACACTACGAGAAGATTTAATGATAGAAGTGGATCGTCTTGTTGAAAATGGTGATATTGACTATATTATTATTGAATCTTCTGGTATAAGTGAGCCTATTCCAGTTGCTCAAACGTTTACTTATACAGACGAAGTTCTTAACATTGATTTAACGAGAAATTGTCGCCTCGATACGATGGTTACAGTTGTAGATGCAAATAGGTTTTGGGATGATTTTGCAGATGGAGAAAGTTTATTAGACCGAAAACAAGCAATCGATGAGAATGATACCCGGGAAGTTATTGATTTATTAATAGATCAAATTGAGTTTGCAAACGTAATTATTCTTAATAAAATAGATTTGCTAGAAAAAGAAGATGTGATAGAGCTTCATCATTTACTAAAAAAATTAAATCCTAATGCAAAAGTTCTTAAATCTTCGTTTAGCAAAGTACCATTACAAGAAATTTTAAACACAAATCTATTTAATTATGAAGAAGCCAGTCAATCGGCCGGCTGGATACAAGAATTAAATAGTGAACATCATACACCGGAAACGGAAGAATACGGTATCAATTCCTTTGTTTACCGTCGCAAATATCCTTTCCATCCCGAGCGCCTTATGAATTGGCTAGAAAAATGGCCTTTAGATGTTGTAAGAGCGAAAGGATTCTTCTGGCTCGCATCTCGTAATAATATGATAGGGCTTCTATCTCAAGCAGGTTCCTCTATTACAATTCAAGGAGCCGGTGAATGGATAGCCGCATTACCTGAAACTGAAAGAAATCAAATGATTGCAGAAGAACCAGAAGTATTAAAAAACTGGGACGAGCGATATGGAGATCGAATAACTGAGCTCGTATTTATCGGTATTGATATGAATCGTTCTGTGATTGAACAATCATTAGATGATTGTCTATTAACAGAAAAGGAAATGGAACAAAAGTGGAATACATTTATTGATCCTATTCCGGCTTTTACTTATACTTCATAATAATTAATAAAAGGCTTCAGTAGAATGAAGCCTTTTTATTTTATAGCACTCTTATTTAATAGGTTTGCTTTAATTATAAATACAACTGTACCTAAAACAATTAATATAGTATATATGTTACCAACTACATCACCTATTTTTTCTAAGCCAAGCGGTAATATTATAGTAGCAACTCCGACTATATAAGAAAATGCTCCTGAAAGCTTCACTAATTTATTTTTATCTCCAACAAACGTTTCTTCTTGATATCCTGCTAACAAAAACAACCTCTAAAGAACAGCACCCTATTATTCAAGCGCTACAAAAACAAGATGAAAAACAAATGGAACAAATGATGTCTCAAAACTGGCTCCGTCCCATGAAAGAAATATAAAAAATGATTTCTATGAAATAATAAAGCTGGCTACACAAAAGTGTAACCAGCTCCTTATTTACTAATCTATGTGCTATGCCTGAATATTTGCGTAATCCTCAATATCTTCATACTCTTTTTCTAATTCCTCTAAAGACAGCTCGTATAATTGTCGGTCACGAATTTTAAACACACCTGCTCCAATTAACTCATCAATTAAATGCCTCTTACGATTTTCAACAGCAAAACGGAGTTGACTACTCATCTTTAAAAAAACTCCTTTCCACGATCATTGAAAATGATAATCTTTATCAATTACCACTTTTGATTATAAAAGATGACTCTTTATAAGTAAAGTAATTTCATGAAATATTTACCTGACAAAGTATTTGTGGCCACATTATATATATGTATGCCGTGCGAAAAATGTTATGACACATTTTCTTATCCTTTTTCTTTCATACTTTGCAGGTTGTCTCACTATGATTAAATTCACCATCTATTTCTACTTGAATGGTGACATGTTCTACATGAAACTTCTCCTTTAATACATCCGTAGCCTCTTTTAATACATTTTGCGTTTCATCACCTTTAATAATCAAATGGCAAGTTAATACTTGAAAATCAGATGTGACAGACCATATGTGCAAATCATGAACTTCTTTTACAACCGTAATATTTAATAATGTACTTTTTACCTCTTCAACATTTATGTGCTGGGGTGCACCTTCCATTAATATATGGACGGTATCACGTGTTACACGCCATCCACTAATAATGACTAAAATAGACACAAGAATACTAGCAATCGCATCAGCAACCGTCCATCCGAAAAATTTAATACATAGCGCTGCAATAATCGCTCCGACTGATCCTAATAGATCGCCTAATACTTGGAGGAAAGCACTTCTTAAATTCAAGTTCCCCTTCACATCTCCGCCTCTCATTAATATCCAAGCTGATAAAATATTAATAAGCAGACCAAGTACAGCAATAATGAGCATCCCATTACTAGCAATCTCAACTGGTTCTTTAAAACGGCGGATTGCTTCAATAAAAATGTATACCGAAATGACAATAAGAACGACACCGTTACATAATGCTGCTAACATTTCGACTCGCTTATATCCATATGTTTTCGCAGTTGTTGCTGTTTTTTCTCCGAGCTTAAACGCAAGTAAACTTAAGGCTAAAGATACCGCATCACTTAACATATGCCCCGCGTCAGATAATAGTGCTAAGCTATTTGTTACAAATCCACCAACAACTTCTGCAATCATAAAACTTGTTGTTAGTAGGAAGGCAATTAGTAACGCCTTTTTATTTTTTGAATGACCATGATCATGCGAATGTCCCATACGAATACTCCTTTAAGTACAATATCTGTATGTTAGTATGAAACAAACTCCCCATCTTTATCCCGAATTGACTGATTGTAAACGCCCGCTTCCTCTGTATACACACTTCGCTTCTTTTTAAACAATCCCTTTTTCTCAAATAAAACAAGACTACTTCTTTTTTATTTTCATATTGTTTACTAATGAAAGAATTTTTAAGGAGGTTACTAAAATGAAACGTTTATTTCTCTGTATGGAACGTGAACTTGTTGTAGTGAAAGAACAATATGATGACTATGAAACGACTTACCACTTACAAAATATGCAACCTACCTGTATCGCTGTTGATCCATTTCAAAAAAATCGTGTATATTGCGGAACATTTGGACGAGGTCTATGGTTAAGTGACGATAGCGGGGATTCATGGAGACCAATTGGAGATTCTTATCGTTACTTTGATTTTCCTAAAGAAGATGGTATTTTGCACTCCTCTATCACTTCCATAACAATAAGCTCAAATGAACAAGTTAACGGATATGGTGTCGTTTATGTTGGCACAGAACCGAGCGCTTTATTCCGCTCTGAAAATGGTGGTGAAACGTGGACTGAACTTAAAAATATGAAATCATTATTATCTTCTTATACGTGGGCATTTCCGCCTAGACCTTTTACCCATCACGTACGCTGGATTACAGTTGATCCAAACAACCCTAATACAATACACGTTTCAATCGAAGCTGGTGCTGTTATTCAAAGTAATGATAAAGGGCATACATGGATCGATAAAAAATTCGGTGCCCCTATCGATGCTCATCAATTACTTATGCACCCTGAAGCACCAAATCGCCTTTATGCATCATGTGGTGACGGATTTATGGGCGGACCTGATCGTGCATATCTTGAAAGTTATAACAATGGAAACAGCTGGATCTCATGCAGTGAAGGACTTGAACATCATTATTTATACAGCATGGCTATCGATCCCGCTGATTGCAATACGATTCTCGTTTCAGCTGCACCGAGTGCTGATCTCGCTCATCACCATATTCCTTATGAATCTTATATTTATCGAAAAACGAAAGATACTCCTTTCCAGCAAGTACAACAAGGACTACCATCCGCAATCGGTACAGTCATTTCGATGTTTGCGACAAACAAGGCAGAACCACATACGTTTTACACGTTAAATAACAACGGCGTGTTTCAATCCAATGATAGCGGCGAATCGTGGGAACAACTAAACATTCCGTGGAAAGATGAGTATAAAACGCAGCATCCACATGCGTTACTCGTAACTAGTTTTTAGCGAAAAGAGAGACTGCCTAATGTTTTTAGGCAGTCTCTCTTCTATTTCTTTAAATCAATTACGATATCATCTAGAACAATATCTTTACTCTTCGCTTCTTTTTTCGGCACTTCAATTTTCTTCTCTTTTCCATTCACATACTCCACTCCACCATGATTTTCAGGTGTATGCACTCGCAAATTCACATGAGGCGTAACGATAAGCTTTGTAGCATTTTTATTCAATTTTTGGAATGTAGTACTCCAACTACTTTTATGTGGTTCTGCTACTGTACCCGTTCCGCCATTTCCTTCACCAGCGTATTGATTTCCTAAATCATCTTTTATTTCTAGCTCAACATCTGCACTATCCCATATGCGCCTTAATGCCTTAGATTCTTCCTGATTATAAAAAACGATAAATGACATAGGTGTTACTTCCATTTTGTCTATATTTACTTTTATACCTTCTTTTTCGGAAATCCCATTAACTTTTATATCCTTACTATCCATCGCCTTTAAAGTAAGAGCAAAATTCCAATTCCCTTTTATTGATTTTTTTTCTTCGTACATATTAATTGATTCCATATTCCATCTAACATTTGCAACGTCCATTCTTTTACTACCAAGATCACTTGTTGTAGTCATACCTACATATTTTTTATCTCCTACTTTCGTAGTTTTAGAACTTCCAGCCGCACCATTAGACATGCTTACTTGCGGGGAACCAAATATGCTCGGATGCTCTCCTAAATCTTTTTCACTTTCGATAGAATACGTTATCGTTACAGTTCTCCCATCAAACACAGCATCATTAATTGTAACCTTAACCCCATTACTCTCTCTCGTCATATTCAATTCAGTCGAAAACTCTTTATAATTTTCATGTAGCCCTGTTCTATCATTATCTAAAAATCGGAATATATCTCCTACTATAGGAAGACCTCCAGCATAGGTTGGAAAACCAATACCAAGTGTTGCAACTGATAGTCCTACTAAAATAGATGCAGCAGCGACACCTTTTTTCCAACTTTTCATCTTTTTCTTCGTACGTATCGATTGTTTTACATTACGCTTCACTTTTTCTTTTTCAATTTCAGAAGCCTCAATTTCCTCTAGTTCTTTTTCATCTATATCAATATTATTCAATAGTTCATAAATGTCTTTCATATTGCACTACCTCCAAAACTAATTTTCGTAGCATTTTGTTGTAGTTTCTTTTTCCCCTGGTACACTCGATTATCTATAGCTGCTCGAGTTAATCTTAATTTTTCTCCAATTTCCTCTGTCTTCATACCGAGGAGATATTTCATAATGAATACCTTTTGATCTAACGGTTCTAATTGATTAATGAGCTTCAATAATTCTTCCCTATCTTCCATAACGATTAATTCGTCTTCTGCTGATTTTTCTGTACTGATATGAAACTCATCTGAAATAATTTCTACTTTTTTAGTCGCTTTTCGGTAATAATCAATTGCTTTAAACTTTGCAATCGCTGCAATCCATTTTTTAAAATCACTCGGCTCTCCATGAAATTTATTTGCGTTATTCCAAATGGAAAGAAATATATCGTTTATACATTCCTCTATGAGTCCATCATTTTGAATTGGAAGTAGAACTTTATGCGTGATCCCCTTTATGAGTGGTAAGTATGTATCGACAACAAATTCTAACGCGTCTTCTTTTTGCCGCTGTAATCTTTTTATAAAATTTTTCTCATTTGATTTCATGTAGCGATTCCCCTTATTGTTTTGTAAAAGCTTTTACACCCTATATAACGTCTGAAGAAATTTTTTCTCTCATCTTTTTTATTTTTTGTATGTAATGGAATACTTCCCCTTAGCCATTGTCTCACATGACTATGCGTTCAAAGAAAATTTTCTCAAGTCTACAATTTAATTCATGTAGTACACTATTTATATAGTCATTCTTTAATTTGGTGTACATTTTATTTCATTAATATATTTTTAAAATTAGGAGATGAGATGTGTATGTGTGGAATTACAGGTTGGGTAAATTGGAATAAGGATCTCTCCAATGAACATGTTATTTTAGAAAAGATGGCAAATAGTATCCAGCATCGTGGTCCTGATGCTGAAGGATTTTGGTTTTCACCTCGCGCGGCCTTTGCACACCGACGTTTAATTGTTATTGATCCAGAAGGCGGGACGCAGCCGAAGACATTTCGTGCTGGTGATTATACGTATGCTCTTACTTATAATGGAGAAATTTATAATTTCCGTGAACTGAGAGAGCAACTTCAAAAATGTGGTCATACATTTGAAACCCATTCAGATACAGAAGTATTACTACATGCTTATTTAGAATGGAAAGAAGACTGCGTACGACATTTAAACGGAATTTTCGCTTTTGCATTATGGGATGAACAGAAGCAACAATTGTTTTTAGCACGAGATCATTTAGGTGTAAAACCGCTCTTTTTTACAGAAAGAAATGGCAGTATTATTTTCGGCTCTGAAATTAAAGCATTATTAGCGCATCCATCTGTCCCTGCTGAAATTGATGCGGATGGAATAAATGAAATATTTGGATTAGGCTTATTTCGCACTCCAGGATGTGGTGTGTTTAAGCATATTCAAGAAGTACGTGCTGGACATTCTATAACATTTACACGTCATAAAAAAGTAGTTACGAAGTATTGGAATTTAGAAAGTAAGATCCATACAGACTCTATAGAAGATACATCTTCGCATATTTTATCTATTTTACAAGATACAGTAAAAAGACAATTAATTGCCGATGTTCCTCTCGTTTGTATGTTATCAGGCGGATTAGACTCTAGCGGTATTACTGCACTTGCAGGTAAAGAATTTGCAGAGGAGCACGAAACACTTCACACGTATTCAATCGACTTTTTAAATAGCGCCAAAGATTTCGAGCTGACATTTGCTCGCACTGGCTTAGACGCTCCTTGGGTAAAACGTGTTTCCGAACATGTAGGGACATCGCATCATGACATTATTGTGAATGCTGAAGAATTAGCAAATCACTTATTCGTTCCCCTCCATGCGAAAGATTTGCCAAGTGCAGGCGAAATGGAAACTTCACTATATTTACTATTTTGCGAAATGAAAAAAGATGCAACCGTAGCTTTATCTGGTGAATCGGCTGATGAAGTATTCGGGGGATATCCTTGGTTTCATCAAGAAGAACTACTGTATGTAGATAAGTTTCCATGGTTAACAAACTGGAAAAACACATCTTCTCTATTATTAAACGAAGTAACAAAGCAATGTAATCCTGAACACTATATCAATAAAAGATTCCATGAAGCTGTTCATGAAGTACCTACTCTTGAAGGGGAAAGTAAAAAATCCGCGAAACAACGCCAAATGTTTTATTTATTTTTAACGAGATTCCTTCCTTTCTTACTTGACCGTAAAGATCGTATGAGTATGGCTGTTGGTTTTGAAGTTCGTGTACCGTTTTGCGATTATAGATTAGTTGAATATTTATGGAATGTTCCTTTCAACATAAAAAGTATTGATAATATTGAAAAAGGCATTTTACGTAGAGCACTACAACCAGCTTTACCTGACGATGTACGCAATAGAAGAAAAAGTGCTTATCCAACTTCACAAGATCCACACTACTTACAAACAATCCGTAATTTAACACTTGATATGTGTAGCAATAAAAACAATCCTATTTTCTCACTTATTAACCATTCCATCTTACTTTCAATTGCTAATCAAAGTAATAAAGAGATTAACAATTTTGAGGCAAGAAGTGCCATGGAGTATATGCTACAAGTAAATGAATGGTTGAAAACATATCATATTCATATTGCTTAACAAAAAAGAGTTCAAGGATAAAAACCTTGAACTCCTTTTATATTAATTAGCACATTGTTTATTATCAGTATCAATAGACCATCCAATAATCGTGGCACAATCTCTACCTTTCCACTGCAATACATTTGTTAATACGGGCTCAATCTGCAAGCAACTTCCGTCGTGTAATATTTCTACTAAAGATTGATCATCATCAAACCTTCGTTTGTCACACTCTAAAATACCATCTGTTGCCATTACAATGTGATTCATTCCTTTTTCTAATCCTCTTACACCTGACGTAAAGCAAGGTGTATTTGCTGCAAAAATATTTTTCCTACCAATATATTCGTAATTTTTCCGTTTATTTAATCGTCCTTTTCCATTTTTCGTTTTCTCAGAATGGAATAAATACGCGAAACAATCACCAACTGATAACCAATATAAAAATTCGCCTTTTCGTAAACAAATTAAGCAAGCGAGTTCCTCATCATCTTGATCACATTTTTTAATAAATAACTCATCTGTAAATAACGCTAATAAGTACATATGTGTATGATGAAAAGCTAAATGTATTGGATATGAGAATAACTCTTTTAGTTTTTCTTTTCTTGCCGAAATCGCTTCTATTATATAATCTATATTTTTTGTTTTGTGATGTGTATCAAAAATCATAACAAATTCAAATTGTAATTCAGGATCCCACCAAGCAAGCACCGCATCTCCTCGTTCATATGCATCACTCTCTTGATTCCCCCCATATACGCCGACTGAAAGAGGACCACATTTTTCAACATGTATTTCATCTACATACATCTGTTCATGACTAATCCATTTGAATGTATTCACAGCTATCATCCTCTCTCTTGCTAAATGTATACCTTTACACATAGATTACCTTATATTTCAATAAAAATAAACTTTTTCAACATTTTTTATCCAAATAAAAGGATTTTATTTCTAAAATAACGAATATATCTTACTATACGATATAAAAAGGGGATTTATTATTATGAACAACATTAATCAACATTGGGAGAGCATTTATTATCACTTACGATACGAATACGAGGACAACCTTTCCCACCAAGCAATTCGTATTTTACAAATCGTTTCTCGTGAGAAAGATATAACAATTGGAAAAGTCGCTACTGAGCTTAGTCTTTCTCATAACACAGCGTCTGAACACATAAAGCGCCTTATTCAAAAGGGCTTCATCGTTAAAGAGAGAAATAAACAAGATGAAAGAGTGGTAAACCTTACATTAACAATTGAAGGGATTGAAGTATTAGAAAAACATACTTTACTGGATAAAGAAAAGATAAAAATATTAGAATCACAGTTATCAAAAGAAGAACAACAATTAATTGAAAAAGCATTTTCGTTATTAGCGAAGGAGGCAAAATATGCATTTCCTCGTTAAAGTAATCGTTTCGGCACTTATTATCGGCGTTATCACTGAAGTTGCTAAACATTTCAGTACGATAGGTGGCTTTATTGCTGCCCTTCCACTCGTTAGTTTACTTAGTCTATTTTGGATTTCATTCGAAGGCGGGAATAAACAAGAATTAAGTCAATTTGCTTTAGGGGTATTATATGG
Organism: Bacillus sp. Root131; assembly: GCF_001429475.1. Classification (NCBI taxonomy): domain Bacteria; kingdom Bacillati; phylum Bacillota; class Bacilli; order Caryophanales; family Bacillaceae; genus Bacillus; species Bacillus sp. Root131. The sequence continues at coordinate 398,042 of NZ_LMJQ01000001.1, read as the reverse complement.
ATTCCCCGCATCAGCACTACTATTATTTATCGTCTATATTGGTTTAAAAAATTCATTTACACTTAGTACATCTGTCCTACTCGGTATAGGTGTTTGGTGTATCGTTTTTGCTTGTCAAAAATTATTTCAAGCTTAGGAGGAATTAACATTCATAAATTTGTAGAAATAATGGGGCAAAATATAGAAGTACATATAAAAGGAAGTGGTAAACAAACTGTAGTCATTCAAACCGGAATGAGTTGCTCATTTTATGATTGGTTTCCTATTATAGAAAAGCTTTCAGAGTACTTTACAGTCGTTTCATACCATCGCCCAGGTTACGGAAAAAGTGATGTAGGCCATCAGCCGCGTACAATAAGGCAAGTTACAAAAGAGCTACATATGTTACTAAACAAACTAGCTATTCAAGAGCCATTTATTCTAATCGGTCATTCCTACGGAGGATTATGTGCACAACATTTTGCGATGTTACATGAAGATAAGCTGCAAGCACTTATTTTAGTTGATTCTACTTCGATGAACTTACACCGTTTAGATGAACTTCATTTACCAATTTCTGATCAAACTGATTCTGATGATGTTTGGTTTCAAAAATATAATATGTATTCCAAAATGGATGTAGACACACTTTATAATGAACTAAAATCTATGATCGCCAATCAATCAAAACAGCAAATTGAATTCTCTACCTCCGCCTCATTATATAAAGCGACAGCTTCTGAACTATCTGAGTGGAAAAACTGTGCTCTCTCACTAAAAGAGCTATGTAAAACATTAGAAATACCATTAATCGTTATCGGTAGAGATCCTCAATATTCTATTACTCAATTGACTAATGGTGGCATGCCAAAAGAGGAAGCAACACAACTTGAAGCAATGTGGCAAGAACTAATTCATGAACAATTACACCTCTCAACTAACAGCCACTATATTCTTGCCCAACATGCTAGTCACGGTATAGAAAATGATCGACCAGATATTATTATTGAAGCAATTCATTTCTTACAAATCAAAAAAGGAAGCAACTAAAGCTGCTTCCTTACTTATCTTCTATTCATAATCTTCTTCATCATCGATTTCTTCGTAATATGAACTACCATTACTTACATATATAGGGCCATTCGCAACATCAATACGTAGTACCCACGCCCATGGCACAGCTAAACGTTTATGTATCGCTCGCCAAAAGCTCATTGATTTTCTTTCGTACTCCTGGAACTCCTGAAGTAACTCTTTGTAGGAGGAACCGTCTAACTGAATATTTGCTTCTAACAAACGAGAATGAGCATAGTACTGTAACTCTAGTTCAGCAGCAATTTCCATTTCTTCTTCCGTTGCCATACCAATAATTGTTCCATCTTCTGGTGCAATTTCATATACGTTTTGAACTTCAATAAGCCCTTCTTTCTCTTTCTCAAACATGTAAACAGCCTCCTTTAACATATATTTTTTATGTTACAAAGTCATACTTCTACAATAACTTCTCTGTTTCCTCTTTTTTTGATAAACTTTTACAAAATATTTAACCGATGACCTGTTTTCTCTATTCTTTCAGCAGAAATGAAGCGATTTTTATCAAAATTTAATTTATACACATCAGGCATATGAAGTGTTTTCCAAAACTCAAAATCATATTTCGAATTAAAATAATTCATTAGTAATACCATAATATTCCCATGCGTACCTATTACAATGTTCTTACCTTCATATTGTTTTAATATATTTTGCATACATATTACAGCGCGCCTTTGTGCGACATCACTCGATTCTCCGCCTTCGTATGCAAAACTCCAATCTTTCCACACATTCTGCATAGCAACATTAAAATCTGCTACTGGCTCTGTACTCAATAATCTTTCACGCAAATCTTCTTCTGTTTGTATTAATAATTTATATGTATTCGCAATTCCTTGTACAGTTTGGATCGCTCTTTTGTACGGACTAGAAATAACAACATCAATATGTTTATCTTTTAATAAATGCGTTACATTCTCTGCATCACAGTGCCCTTTTTCAGATAAAGGTCGTTCCCTTTCTTCTTTTGTATATGTAGAGTGGGCATGGCGAACGAAATAGATTGTCGTCATTTATTCATCTCCCTTTTCCGTTTTTATCCAAATTCAATACATTACCATCAAATCCCTTTACCTTTATTATAAGTACTGTCAAATTTAAATGTTGATTTTCATATTAATAAAAGGGAAACACCTCATATGGTATTTCCCTCAATTAAAATAGACTACATCCAATTAAATACTTTATCAATTTTATTTCTATCGTATTCTAATATCCAATCATTATATGTATTATAAATATCCCTAATTGTATCAGGAGAGATAGCTAATACATCACAACCTCTATCATCATAAACGTGAAATATAGTATTCTTGTTAACATTTATAAAATACACCCTATGAAAAATACTCGGTTTTATTCCCATATCTTGATTACAAATTGCTTTTAGCATAGGAATGTATGTAAAGTCAGAGATTTCACATTTCAAAGTATATCTATGTGTTTTATATGCTCCATCTTCATCTTCATCTGGAAAAACATAAGGGATTGTATTTTTCTGTAACTTAAACAAATCGGACTTCTCTTTGACATACTTAGAAAAGATATTCAATTTCTGTTTGAAAGTTTCACCGTTTGCATGGTCATTTACATCCACTACAATATAAATATCATCTTTTGTTGAATGTAAAGACTGAAATAAAGTAATCGTCCTTTTATAAACGCCTTCTAAATATAGACAATTTTCATAAATGTTATTACAATCATAGTCCACACCTAATCTAAAACGAATACCAATATCCCAATTATAAAATAGAAGTGGTCTAAGTTCTAAATTCGGAAACGTTTCAAGCATATACTCATTCAACCTCATCTCAATACCTACCTTTAATAGCATGTTGTTTACATAATAAAATTATTTCATTATAATTTATTTCTAAACTCTTCATCTGTTATAGCATCTTGAATAAAATAATTTATATTATTTCTCAGCTTTTGATATACAACTTGATTTTCTATATCGTTAAACATAATGACAGCTTCTATCTTATTACCTTTCTTATCTGTACTATACAAACTTTTGGTCAATACGAATGCGGTAGATCCACCTTTTTGCCCCGCAAATTCTAACTTACTATTATCAACTGTGCCTTTGAAAATATTCTCGATTTCTTCTTGCATTAATTTAGGAAAATAATTTCTACTATTTATTTTTTCCATTATACTCATATAATCTTTAGCGTTTGCACTCACTAATCGATCTGACCAAATTCGCTGAAATTCCATATCTACCTTTAATGGAATTTCACGTTTTTTCCATTCTTCTTCATCTTTCATCCATTCATGAATTTGTAACACATGTTTATTATACTCATCTTTTGACATGTTACGTAACGTTTTTAATGACTGATTTTCTGGCACATGAAGTTCTTTTTCTACGTATCCTCTCATATATAGTGCAGACGTATAAGAAGTGAACTTATCATGACTAGTAAGCTCTAACTCTTTTATACTTTCATTTACTCTTTCTATTCCAAGCTTATCTAACAAATATGTTGTATTTGCATTAGAACTATAATGAATCATTCCTTTAGCGACTTCTTCTAAAGCGATTTGTCTATTTTTCACTAATTCTCTCACTTTGGCATCTTCTAACCAGGTAGGATGCGCTCCACCATCAGTATTTTTAACGTAATATTTTTCTAGCTCCTGCAATGAAATTTGTTCATCTCGACTTATTTTTCCTTCTGACACTTGCTTAGCAAATTCAACTGCTATTACGATTTTTGCCGTACTCGCTAATGGCAATTTTTTATTTTCATTTATAGATGTTAATACCTCACCATTTTTTCTAATCAGTAATGAACATGTCTCATCGTCTTTATGTTCTTTTATATACGTTAATACGTAATCAGAATCTTTTTTTGACAAATAATACTTCATTATGACAAAGAAAACTATAACTGCTACTATAATCACTCCTGCAACAATTCCTATAATCTTTAATATGTTCACAATGTACCTCCTCTAACAAATTTCCTTCTATATCATAATTATGCCGAACTAAATTACAAAATTATACAAAATAGGATAACTCTTCCTACACATAAAGAATTATTATTTTATTTCACACTGTATTGCACGAAAAAATCTCATGAATATGTCTAACATTCACATAACAAAAAAACATGCTTTCATGATGAGAGCATGTTTTGTGATATTCTTCACATTGTTTCGTTAAAAAATTATCTTTTTATTTACCATGATGTAACATTAAATCACTAAGTTCTTCTTCAATGTGATTTAATTTCGCAACGCTTTCTTTCCATTTATGAATATAACGTGAAACCCCAACAAAAAACAAAACAATAATTGTGGAAAGAATAATACCATATACGATTGCTACAGTACTCATAGTTACACTTCCTTATAATTAGTAATGTGGTTATTAGTTATATTTTTATTATAAACCTTTTTCTTTTAAAATACTTCAATTTCAACTTTTTGTAACAAAATTGATTTTTCTAATATTTCATTCGTAAAAATGGCATATTTTTCACAAATTATACAAAACTTCACCATATGTACTATTACCATATGAGTTATATTATTAAATAGAATAAAGGGGATGATTACTATGACGACTTGGTTTATTGTAATGTTAGTTGTATTTGGGGCATTTAAAATTATCGTTTCTAGCCTTCCTAACACTGTTATTGAATCCATTATTAGCAAGTACGAAACACATCCAAAACTTGAAGAAGAGAATGTGACTATTACAATTCACGGAAATAACGTAGAAGGCGAACAGAAATCAAAAATTATTCATGATTTTAACGAAGGTTTATTTTTAGATCGCTATTATGCACCACCCCATAATGAAGGCACTCCTTTAATTATCAATGCAAAACGTGGTAAAAAAGATTTCATATTTTATATTTACAGTCATGAAGAGCATGTTGATGTTGTAAAACAATATAAAAAGAAGGTAGTTGCTTATAGTTTACGCTCTAAAAATCTTCAAAATAGTGATATGTTCGTGTCAGCTGATTTAGCTTAATACTCATATATAAAAAGGAATCCATGGCATATGGATTCCTTTTTACTATTTACTGAAAAATAAGCTCTGTCTTCAAACTATCTTTCGGTAACAACCAGCCTTTTTTCTCTAAACTCGCTATTAATAATTCCCTTTGTTTTGTCGCAATACTTTCTTCATTTGTTTTAAATGACACTTCTATTACGAAGTCATCTTCTAATTTTCCGGTATTACTTAATGGCCAAATTTCAATATTTGCTTTTATGTTTTCAAACTCTCCTGTATATCGCTTCATTAATACAGGACCGTAAATACGGGAATTCTTTAACATCTCTTCTCCCCAATTTGTATACAACCATTTGTTCATTTTCCCTGGTAATTTTTCTATTAACATGTTTTGAGCAGCTTGTTCATTTGGTAAATCAAGTATCCCATATCCTTTAGCACTGTAGCTTTTCTTATTTGAAATGCTTAATGTTTTCTTCTCAAATCCCCAATCTATTTCCGCCTCATAACTATCCGTATTACTATCGAATCCTTCTTTTTTAGCTACTTCTAGTGCATCTTGAATTACACCATTTTGAATAGGATATCTTTTTTTATATGTTAGTTCAAAATCTTTACTAAATTCTTTCTTTCGAATTCTAGCAAACCAACCTTCATCACTTAAACTTTTATTTGCAGTATCTAAAAATTGTACTTGTATTCTTTCATATTTTGTACCAGCCTGGAAATGTTCTAGCACCTCTTGCTTCATCTCTTTGTTATAACCTAATACTTGTTCTGGCTTCAATAATAACTTTACTTCAAAACTAGGTTTCATTGGACTAGCAGCAAACCCTTCCTTAACGTTATAAAGAAAACAACAAAAGAAAATACTTACGAATACAAATACTTTTTTCATATACCTATCCCCTTTACATTTTAAATGACTTCTATACGTTCCATTGCAAGTGAATATACATTTTCATATCCTGCTGTACTTAGCTTTTGTTGTAATCGATCCGTATCCTCTTTCAAAGCATGCACTAGCACCGTATGTTCTGGTAATAATGTATTTAACATCTCTTTAACTTCTTTTATACTTTGGTGAACTTTATACGGAACTCGCTTCACCCTACATGTACTCCTTACATGTTCTTTCATAACTCTTTCTGCAAAACTCCCTTTCGCAATATGCCCAGTAAAAATAACGGAATTACGTTTTTCATTCCGAAGCTGTTCATAGCATAACTGTGCTCGTTTCGTTTGCATATTCGCATCACTCATTACAACTATTCCATAACTATTTTGCATACTAATGTCATTATCCATAACGATTATGTTTCTTTTTAAACTCTCCATAATCCATTTAAGTTCTTCATTATTTTTTATCCAATCTTTATATATGAACATCTCTTCAAATCCAGCCAAAATTTCTTTATCTACTATAAGCGGAAATTCTTTATATCGTTCATATAAATACAATACTATATCTTGCGCCCTACCAAGTTGTGGCAGCGGTAGCAATGCTATTCCTTTATTCTGCATAACTCGCTCAATTTCTGCACATAGATCATCTAATCTTTCATTTTGCGAAACATCATCTGTGTGGTAAGCGGCATCTACAATTGCAACTTTTATATTGTGGCCCAATTTCTCAGGTAAATTAGCTCGTAGTATATTAGACTCTGCTGAATAATCGCCGGAATAGAACACGTATGTATTACACAAATCAACTAAAAACCAAACAGCTCCTAATACATGCCCACTATATCCCCACTGAAACCGCAATGTAGGAGTAATTTGTATCCATTCATTTGGATTACTAATCTCATCAATACATACATAATTTAAATCTTTTATGTGTTGGTCGCTATAAGGTAAATTCCACCCTTGCATCACATTATAGTTTCTCCATTTTTCATAATATAACGGCAGTTGCTCCTTCGTATAACGAGTCGTCCAAATTTTTTTCTTATATCCATACTTCGCTAATAAAGGTAAACCCATCGTATGATCTTCATGAATATGTGATAAAAATACCGCATCTAAAAATGGAACAGCTTCTCTCTCTATTTCTGGATAACTCTTCTCATATGATCGATTAATACCACAATCAAATAATATTTTCGTCTCTTTATTTTTTACAAAATAGCAGGAGCGACCGTATTCTCCTGCCCCACCCCATACTTCTATCCTCATCATGCTACCCCTTTTCGCTTTTGCTCCATATGTTGTAGCAGTAATAAGCACATTGTTGTAAGTCCAACAGAAACAACGGCCATCGCCATGCCTATAGATACTTCACCCTGTTCAAATTGAGCAAAAATAAACGTTGCTGACGTTTCTACTGATGGAGGTAATACGAGAAGCGATGCTACTAACTCTCTTATCGAAATTGTAAATGTCATCGCCCATCCAGCAAGAATGCCTGGGATAATAAGAGGCAATATTATTTTTCTAAAAATATAAATATAATTTCCCGAAAAAATGCTTCCTGCCTGCATGAGAGAATCATCAATTTGTCCGAGTGATGATTTTACATATTGCACCGTGTAAGGTAAAAACAGCACAACATACGTTACGATAACCATGACTGGTGTATTGTAAATTGACAGGGCCATATATGGTGAATTCCAAAATAGAATAAGACCTACAACCATAACGATTCCTGGTACCATATTGGGTAACATACCGCACATATCGAGCCATTTTTCAGAGTTTTTTTTCCCCTTTCGAATCATAAGTGCCAAAAAGACTCCAATCATTACCGCAATAATCGCTGTTACGAGTGAAAAAAGAAAACTATTCCATAAAGCCTCTAATCCCGGAGATCCCATTGTAAACAATGCCTCATAATGGCTTGTTGTAAAGTTATTTACATGTAAACCGCCGCCTCTTAATTTTGACAAAGAAGCAATCAGTATAGAAAAGTATGGAATTCCAATTGATACGATTAATAAACCAATTACATACATCCATGCTACAACGCGCGTAAATATAGACAAAGTATATCTTTTAGATTTCACACCTTTTCCACTAACCATTGCATATGAATACTTTCGATTCAATACATTTTGCATATACCAAATGAGCATACAAGCACTAAGTAATAAAGAAGATAATGCTGTTGCACTACTAAAATCAATTGGCCAACTCGAAATAAATTTATGGATTTCTGATGTTAACACGTGGAATCCTATTCTACGTCCGAATGTAGCCGGTGTTCCAAATTCAGCAATCGTCTTTACGAAAATGAGTAAAGCACCCATTACATAACTTGATACTAATAACGGCAATATTATTTTTCTTAAACGATAGAGAAAACTTCCGCCATGAACTGCTGCAGCTTCTTCTTTACTACTCCCAATCTGAAGTAACGTGTTTTTCAGCATGAAATAAAGGAATGGGAATAAATGCAGACTCATAATTAAGACCATACCTCCTAAACTAAAAAACGATGATGAAACTGTCTTTAGCATCGGAAAAAATTGTTCAAAATAGCCGTTAGGTTGCATGAACAAAATCCAGCCCATTGATCCAATATACGGCGGTGTCATAAATGGAATCATAAAAACAATATCTAACTTACTATACTTTCCTACATCTGTTTTGCTCATAATAAACGCCAATGGAAATGCAAATATTGTAGCTCCTATTACAACGAGTACACCTAGAAGCATCGAGTTTAGAAAAATCCCAGCTAATCCACCACTCTGCATCACTTCAAAAGGCTTTAAAAAGTTCCAGCTGCTATTTTCATATATACTAGAAAATAAAATGAGAAAAAGCGGAATGACGATTAACATCGCCACAAGTAATAACGCTACCGTCATTCCAACTTGTCTTACTGATATGAATCGATTTACCATGGAATCACCATCTTATTGAAATACTTTCTTAAATTGTTTTCCTATTTCATCTTGCTCTTTCTCAACTGTTTTCCAATCAATATTTAATACTGGAATCTCTTCTACATTCGGTCTATTTTCAGCTTTTATATCTGTTCTACCTGGCAATAAATACGCTTTAGCAACTTGTTTTTGCACATCATCTGATAATAAATAATCAATAAACTCTTTTGCACCCTCTACATTTTTACTATCCTTCATAATCCCCGCTGCACGTGGGCTAATAACTGTTCCGCTTTTTGGATAAACAATATCAACCGGTTCACCCTTTACTTTTGCGCTGTACGTCATATAATCAACACCTGCAATTACCATATCTTTCGCACCTGTTACTACTGGATCTAAAGCTTCTTGATTTGCTCCTGCTACTGTAACTTCATTTTTCTTAAGCTGTTCAAATAAATTCCATCCATCTTTTCCATTCTTTTTCACATATCCTGTTACAAAGTCTAAAGCTGAACCTGAAAGTGCTGGATCTGGAAGATTCACTTTTCCTTTCCATTCCCCTTTCGTTATATCGCTCCAATCTTCAGGCGCTGTCTTCACATTTTTTGTATTGTACACAATCCCTAATGCTGAAGCACTATACCCGAAATAATGTCCTTTATCATCTGACCATTCAGAACGCAGCTTATCAGCTTGTTTCGCTTCTTTATAAGCTAACGTTTGACCCTCTTTCTTTAATCCTTCCATCGCTGGTAATGATGCAAGTACGACTACATCAACGACTGGATTTTTCTTTTCAGCTTCCATTCTCGCTAAAATCTTACCTGTTGTTCCTTGAAACATTTCTACTTTTATACCTGTTTTCTTTTCAAAGTCTTTTTGAATTTTTTCTGCTAACCCTTTTGGCCCTGCACTATATACAACAATTTTCTTTTCATTCGTATTTTTACTTTTTGCATCTGCATTGCCTGTCTTTGAACTACACCCTGTTACTACAGCCGAAAATAATAAAGTACATACAAATAAAGACTTAAGCGAACTGAATTTCTTCATACGATTCTCCCCCTATATGATGAATACATTTTTTTGGCACATATAACGATACTGGTTTACCGATGCTTAATTTACTATTGTGATAAGCTGTCCATATTCCGAGTGCCCCCATGTTTACTTTTATTTCATACCGTTCTCCTACATATGTAACGTGCTTAATTTCACCTGTATACATTTCGCACACTTCATTTTTCGTCCAGCTCACATGCTCTGGACGAACCATTTTTTTACCCTCTACAAGCCAATTCGCCTTACCAACAAATTTGGCAACAAATTCATGAGACGGTTTCACATAAATATCTTCCGGTGTTCCTTTTTGTAATACTTCTCCTTGTTTCATGACAATAATTTGGTCTGACATTGACATTGCTTCTGTTTGATCGTGAGTGACATACAGTGCAGTTAAACCAATGGAATGAACGATATCCATAAGCTCTATTCTCATTTCTTCTCGTAAAATTGCATCGAGTGCACTTAGCGGTTCATCAAATAAAATAAAATGAGGTTTTGTTACAATTGCTCTAGCGAATGCGACACGTTGTTGCTGTCCACCAGAAAGTTCGTGTGGATACCTTTTCTCCATACCTTGCAGGCGAACTCGCTTTATCGCATCTTCTACTTTTTCTCGTAAATGATTTGTTTGCTTTGTAGCCCTTAAACCAAATGCAACATTGTCAAAAACAGTCATGTGCGGCCATAAAGCAAAATCTTGAAATACCATACCGATATTCCGTTCATGAGGAGGTGTCTTTATCTTTTTTGCAGCAGAATACATGCACTGGTCTCCAAAATATATTTCTCCCTTATCCGGTTCTTCAAGCCCTGCTATCATTCTAAGTAAAGTCGTTTTCCCACACCCCGAAGGTCCTAAAAGTGTAGTGAATTCCCCTTGTTTCATTACAATCTGCAACGGCTTTAACGCCTGTGTTTTTCCAAATGTCTTTTCTAATCCACTAATTGTAATATCCATTGCTTCACCTCTCTCCCCTCATTCTTAACCTGCTTTCATTCTATATGGAAGATTTATACTGAATGTTAATGTACTGTAAAGATTAAATTAAAAAACTTCTAATAAACTATTTATTTCTATAGATTTTTTCTATAGTTAAAATAAAAAAGGCGGCAATTCATAATGAATCTCTTAAAATTAGAAATTGTAGTACTTATTAAGAAATACAAAAAGCTTACAATTGTTGCAGAAAAACTTGGCGTTAAACAACCAACTATTACATTTCATATAAAAAGCTTAGAAGAAGAACTCGGTGTGTCTTTATTCGAATTACGTTCTGGAAGGTATTTCTTAACAGAGGCTGGTGAGGCTTTGCACCATTATGCTTCTAAAATAGATGCACTTATGAAAGAAGCTAGACGTGTCACGCAAGAGTTTAAAGATTTTAATAAAGGTGCTATAACAATCGGCGCTAGTTATGTACCAGCGACTTATCTTTTGCCAGAAGTCGTTCATGAATTTCAATGTGAATTTCCCAATATAAAAATAACGCTACTAGTTAAAACAGCCCCTGAAATTCGAATGATGCTACAAAATCACGAAATCGATCTTGGGATAATTTCCGCTGCTCCATTTGATGAACCACTTTTAAAACAAACGAATATAATACCTGATACACTTGTTCTTGCCTTTTCCAAAGAACATCATTTTTCAAAGAAAGAAAATGTATCGTTACAAAATATCGAAAAGGAACGCATACTATTGCATCGTAATCCATCTACAACGAGAGATTTACTTACAAAATGGATGTCAGTTCATAACATTACATTCCAATCAGAAATTGAATTAGACTCATTAGAAACGATGAAACAAATTTTAAAATATGGTAATGGAATTGCCTTTATTTCTAAACTTGCTATTGAGCAAGAAATACAACGAAATGAGCTATGCTATATACCAATCCCAGAATTTGAATTTCAGCGTAATATTTATACGATTCATCATGAGGACAGATGGAATTCTAAAATCATTTCTTTTTTACTACAGAGCATCCATTCATTTGCAACAAAAAATTAAAAGGCTGTCGTTATGCACGACAGCCTTTTACACTATAAATCTATTTATTTTTCTTTGCCTCAATTTTTGCTTGCGCCTCTTCAGCCTTATCTAATGCTTCTGATACTTTCTTCTCTTTTTCTTTCACTTCATCTATACTATCGACAGCTTTAATAATTTTATCGATTCCTTCTTCTTCTACCTTTCTACGCTTTGCTACTCTTTCATTCACTTTCTCTTCTACATCTTTTGCTTTTTGAAGCATATTCTCTGCATTTGATGTTACAGCTTTTTCAAGTGCATCATCTTTTTTCTTTTGTAACACTTCATTTGCAATGTCTTTCGCTTCTAAATACTTACCGTCTTTTAATGCTGTTGCCCCGTGATCCATTTTCTCAGCAACTTCTTTATATGATTTCGCTTCATTTCCTGATTTCTCTTTTTCTGCTTTTTCGAACCACATTGTTGCATCACTATACTTTTCATCTTTCAATGATTGCATACCTGTTTCAATATATGTGTCATAATTGCTACATCCAGCCATTACGATTAATAGAAAAAGCATAACAAAATTTAATTTTTTCATGCTGTTGTCTCCTTTTCTTTGCAAGCTCACTTTACTTTAACATACATGAAAAAGAGTTTCAAAAACTAAAATACTAATTTAGTCATTTTTATAATGATAAGTCAAATTTTTATTATTTTTAAGCGGACACATCTACTTGTTTTTTCGCCATATGTTGCTTTACTCCAACTAATACAACTAACAATAACCCTCCGCCTATTGTCATCATAACAATGCTAGTTGGCAACATATCTAATAGTAGTCCATATACAATCATACCAAGTGGTGCGATTGCAGTCGCAATTGTTTCAAGTAGGCCAAACACACGCCCTAGGTAGCTCGGACCTGTCGTTTTTTGCATATGTACTTGCATTGGAATGTTTACAATCATAATTGCTATACCAGTTAACATCATAAAAGCAATATAGTAAATAAAACTTGCTACTTTTGGAATGACAACTAACAACGGAAAGACTGTACATAAACTTAAACCTGCAAACAAAAACAGTCCAGTATAAATAGAACGAAACGGATTATTCAATTCTTTACGCACTGATAAAGCAATCGCTCCCATTAGCATCCCGACTGCTAACATTCCCTCTACAGTACCGAGTTGCTTTGAAGATAAATGCAATGTATGGACGATAATGTACGGAAGTGCAACTGTTAGACCACACGCAAAAAAGTTTACCCACAATGCTATTTTCATTAAACCATATATTTCACGTTGTCTTTTTACATATAAAAAACCTTCTTTTATACTCGTCAAGAAATGCTCTGTACTTTCAGCCACTTCTTTTTTATATAAATCAAATACGATAAATAATTGCAAAATAACCGCTAAAAAGAACGTAATGCTATTTAATAGGAAAAACGATTTAATTGAAAAGAAACCATATACAACTCCGCCAATAATCGGTCCTAAAATATTTGATAAAGAAGCCGCCGTTTGATTTAAAGCACTCGCTTTTTGAATACGTCCTTCATCTACTAAACTCGGAATAGACGAAGTTAATGCAACAGAATAAAAACTTGCACAAATTGATAATAATGCTGCTGAAATATAAATAAAAAGAAGTGATGACCCAAATATAGTAGCAAGAATAAACATACTAAGCATCGTTAAACTACTTAATAAATCAGTACCAATGACAAGCCATTTTCGATTCACACGGTCTGCTACAGCACCAGCAATTGGGCCACAGATCATCCTTGGAAGTGATCCGCAAACGAGCGTAATTGCAAACCCCATCCCTGAACCAGTAGTCTTTAATACATATAATCCCATTGCGAACGTATAAATACCTGCGCCTAATAAAGACGTCATTTTTCCAATCATCATTAAAATGATATTTCTAGTTGCAATCTTCATTCTTGAATCATGTTGTCCTATACTTATATCTCCCATTTTTGACTCTCTCCCCTTAAAAGTTAAATTGTGTTAAACTTATTATATAATCAACTTTCCAATTTTTACAACAAAAAGTTAAATACAATTAAACTTTTTAAATATAAAGGAGCAATTATATGGCAACTCTCGGTGAAAAAATTAAAGCATTACGAAAAGAAAAAAAGCTTACGCAAACAGCACTGGCAGGTTCGGAACTGACAAAAAGTATGCTTAGTCAAATTGAAAATGGAAAAGCTACACCTTCTATGAAAACATTACAATATATTGCGGAAAAACTTGAATGTGAAACGAGCTTTTTATTAGAAGAAGATGAAGAAGAAATTGTGGAACTCATTCAAAAAATGGAGCCATTAATAAAATCAAATAAATGCGATGAAGTATACAAGACTTTACTACCTATCGTTCAAAAAGAACTACCCCTTACTTTAAACACAGCACGTTTATATAAACAGTTCATAACTGGAGCGGCCATTATGAACGATTACAATATTGAATATTACGTTGAAACAGCTGTTTCTATATTTGAAAAATATACTTTGTATCGTGAAAGTACTGAAACGAAACTACTGTTTTACTATATGCTCTACAAACGGAAAAAATATAAAGAATGTTTACAGTTGATTAGCAGAATTCGCGATGAATATAAAACGAAGAATTTAGAAATGGATCTTATTACACATATACAATTATATTTAAAAGAAGCAATTATTTTACTCGCATATGGTAATTATGAAAAATGTGAAAAAATCATTTTAGATGCACTTGCATTTTCAAAAAAACATCAAGTGTATTATAAAACAGATGAATTTTACCGTATTTTATCTTATCAAAAAATCATTACAACCGATAAAGAACGATATTTATATTACATAAAAAAATCGGAGCAATTTGCCATTTTTACAGAAGATACTTTATCCGCTGCAAATATAGATATATTAAAAGCTTATTACTACAATACCGTTACGAATGAATATACAATTGCATTAGAACATTTAGAACAATTCCGAGAAAAACTAAAAGATGTACCGATTTTTCAAGACGATGGATTGTATTATCTTGAAAAAGGAAAATCTCTGTATGGTTTAAAACGTTACGAGGAAGCTTTGGAAACATTAAAACGTGCTAACATTCCAGATTATATGAGTCATCCACTTGATCAGTCATGGTTATTAACAGCTGGATCATATCGTGCCCTGTGTCATATAGAACTTCAAGATAAAACGGCTGCTCTGAAAGAAGCAAAAGAAGCAGTTCAAACGATGGATGGTTATCCTAATTCCATCTTTTCTTCATTTATTAAAGAAACATTACAAATAATACAAAAACTTTAAGAATGTCTCAAAATGGTATATTATTCCTCTTTTTTAGCAAAGATAATAATGATGGGAGGAATATAAATGAATATACAACGTGCAATAGAGCTTTCTGTGTCAGCGGAACAAGCCAATGTCAGTTTTCAAGGCATGCCTGTTATGATTCAACACGTCGATGAAAGCAATGAAACCGCCCGCATATATGAAGTAAAAAACCCAGGACGCGAATTAACTGTTCCAGTTAATAGCTTAGAGGAAATATAAGAAATGCCACTTCTCTTTTGAAGTGGCATTTTTCTTATGAATCAAAAATACAACTATTATTTCTTCTAATTTTTTAAGCTTATAATAAGAAAATGTAAATTTTATACTCTAACCCTATATTTTGTGATATTTTATACTCTGGAAATAATTAAATCTTTATAGATGAATAATATAATTTTTTCTATTTCCCACTCTATACATAAAGGAGGAATTGTATGAGCCTCTCTATATACGAAGGTTTAGGTATTATTTTTTTCGTAATCATTATTACTTACGCCCTTGCACACAAATATTTATGGTCAAAAAAATTACTTATTATTCTATTTCTCATTTGTAATGCTATTTATCTTATTTGGCGAACTTTTTATTCGTTACCAACTATTAATCTCATAAGTATTATCGCTGGTATTATATTGTTAATTACAGAATGGGCTGGTTACTTACAATCTATCGTTTTTAGCATTGTTTCATGGAAACCATATAAACGGAAAGAAGTACCATTATCCACTTTTGAAAAACTACCTACTGTCGACATATTTATTGCCACTTACAATGAACCGATCGATTTGTTAAAACGTACTGTAGCTGGTTGTACGTTGATTACTTATCCGAAAGAGTTACTAAACATTTATATTTGTGACGACGGGCGCCGTGAAAGTGTAAAGCAACTTGCGGCAGATTTTTCTGTTCATCACATAACTCGCACCGAAAACAAGCATGCAAAAGCTGGAAATTTAAATCATGCGATGCTTCATTCAAAAGGTGATATTATCGTAACAATGGATGCCGATATGATACCACGAGCTAACTTTTTAGAGCGAACGATTGGATATTTTTCTAAAAATAATGTTGTATTCGTTCAAGCACCACAAGTTTTTTATAATGCTGATCCTTTCCAATATAATTTGTTTTTTGAAGATAACATCGCCAATGAACAAGATTTCTTTATGCGCCAGTTAGAAGAAGGGAAAGATCGCTTTAATGCTACGATGTATGTTGGTAGTAACGCCCTATTTGGCCGCACCGCGCTTGAAGAAATTGGAGGATTTGCGACTGGAGTTATTACTGAAGATATGGCAACTGGTATGCTACTACAAGCTAACAAATGGGAGACTATATTTGTCAATGAAACACTAGCTGTTGGATTATCCCCAGAAACATTTAGTGATTTATTAAAACAACGGGACCGCTGGTGTAGAGGGAACATTCAAGTCGTAAAAAAATGGAATCCTTTCACTATAAAAGGATTATCTTTTATGCAGCGTCTTTTATATGCAGATGGAATTCATTATTGGTTTTTCGGTGTTTATAAAATGATATTTTTATTAGCACCGCTATTATTTTTAGTATTTGATATTTATAGTTTAGAAATTAATTTCATGCACTTATTTATGTTCTGGGCACCTGCCTTTTTAACATCACAGCTTATTTTCAAAGCTGTTTCTAATAAAAAACGAACAACTACGTGGAGTCATGTGTACGAAGTTGCTATGGCTCCTTATATGGGATTTGCTATTTTATCAGAAATTTTCTTACGTAAAAAGTTTCAATTTCATGTGACAAGAAAGGGAGTTCAAAATAATACAAGGCATTTTTTATGGATTGCAAGCATCCCTCATCTCATATTACTCATTTTAACAATTATTGCACTTATTCGAGCAACACTTATGCTCTTATACCCTGAGCAATATTATATTGAAAGAGAGAGCTTATATATTAACATTTTCTGGTTACTATACAACGGGATAGCTATTGTCACTTCACTATTTGTAGCATTTGAAAGACCGCGTTTTCGAAATTCAGAACGTTTCGTAGTAAATTTACCAGGTACTTTATATGCCGAAGATATGATCATTTCTTGCAATATCCTTGATATTAGTGAAACGGGGGCACGTTTTGAATTAGATTCCTCCATTCCATTTGAAACTTTATCAAGTCTATCTTCCTATATGCTATCTTTTGGCGAGGTAGAAAAGATTTATAGTACAAAAAAATGGATTCGGAGACAAGAAAGTTCTGTACAAGTTGGTGTATCATTTGATGATGTATCCCATGAGCAATATTGTAAACTCATTCTTCATCTATTTAGTAAACCGGTTAATGACCGGGTGGAAAAGGTGTACGATAAAGCATTTCTTACACTAGCAATTGCATCTTTCATAAAAAACACAAAAAAAGCACCAAGACAATTTCGCAGGCAACATATACGTGAGCAACTGATGTCTCCTGGAACATTGCATATGAATGGGATGCCGATTGAAGCGACCATTATCGACTATAGTACAGGTGGGTGCCAAGTACAAACGAACATCCCTCTTGTGATTGACCAAATTATACAAGTAACAATGGAAGAACGTAATATTCAAAAGAAAAATGCACAAGTGTGTTGGATTCAAAAAAAGGGTCGTAAAATATATGCTGGATTAAAATTCACAGCGTAAAAAAGAAAAGAAGCGTCGTGCTTCTTTTCTTTTTTACATGCTAAAATACTTATTAAAGGGGGGAATGTATATGAAAAATACTTCACAAAAAATGAGTCATTATTATGCCGTGATATTCACTTCTAATTTATCAAATGATACAACAGACTATAATACCGTTGCCGAAACAATGGAGGAACTTGCAAAGCAACAACCTGGATTTTTAGGTGTAGAAAGTGCACGAGGTAATTCTGGGCTCGGAATAACAATTTCTTATTGGGAATCACTTGATGCAATTGAAAATTGGAAGAAGAACGCCTTACATAAAGAAGCGAAAAAAAGAGGTCGTGAGCAATGGTATGAAAACTTCCATCTGCGTATTTGCCTTGTTGAGAAAGAATTTAAGTTTCAAAGAGGCACAATATAACTATGAAGGAAAAATTAGCTCTCGTTATTGTTCATGAAATATATGGTGTGAACGACCATATGCATCACGTTACCGAGCAATTTACTTCATCTCATATTGACGTATTCTGTCCTAATCTTCTGCACTTACAACACGCATTTCATTATCGTGATGAAGAAAAAGCATATGAACATTTTGTAAATCATATTGGATTTAATGATGGAAAAGACCAAATTGAAGCATTCATCAATACCCTTTCAAGCAATTATACACATATTGGACTTATCGGCTTTAGTGTTGGAGCTACCATCTCATGGCTATGTAGTAACAATCCGAAAATAGATTTTATCATCGGATGTTACGGTTCTCGTATACGCGACTATGTTCACATAAAGCCTACATGCGCTACACTACTTATATTTCCTGAAAAAGAAGCTAGTTTTTCAGTATCCTCTTTAATTCAAACATTGCAGCAACAAAAAAATCCTTTACTAGAAATACAACAACTACACGGTGAACATGGATTTCTAAATCCGTACACTGAAAAATATAACGGGCACTCTACAAAACAAGCATACAATGTAATAGATTCATTTCTTGTAAAGTGAAACTTTATTAGTTCTTTATTTGGGTTATTGTTGTTAGTTATTTCGGGGATGTAATAGAAGAAGGAAGAAAAGCCAACATTCAACTTTTCTTCCTTCTATCTTTACCTTTAGCTTTCACTGTCACTGATTCACAAGGTGTATAATATATTTGAGGTGTCGCCTTATCAACAAACATCATAAACGTAATAAAGCCGATAATAAAGAAAATAAACAACGTTAACAAAATTGCTCCTATCGTTAAAAGTATCATAACACCACCCCTATATTTTTCATGTTATTACACCTTTCGCTATTATATGAGCGTAATCCTTTTTAGAAAAAGAAACGTAACAAAATAATCACAACCACTCCCGTTAATACTGTACCTAATAAACTACGAGTATATATCGCTACAAGAAATGTGGGAATTGCTGCGATAAGGTAATCCCACTGCATCGTCTCATGCATAAATAAAACTTGTGCTAAAAGCGCTGCTAATATCGCAATTGGTATGTAATTTAACCATTTTAAACCCCAGTCAGGAATTTGTAGTTTGCTAAATACGAGTAGAGGTAAAATACGTGGCACGAGTGTAACAGCTCCTGCTGCTAGTAAAAGTAATAATACATCTAATCTCATTTCCATTTTTCAATCACCACTCCAATCGTCGCAGCTAGTAAGGTTGCGATAATAACCGCTATACTATCTGGCATAAATAGGTGTGAAACGTATGCGATGATAATCGCTACAATTGCAACACTTAAATGAATTGCTAGTTTTGGTTTACTACTTATGAGCTGAAGAACAAATAATCCAATAAACATCGCTGGTAATGCATAATCCATCCCGTATGTATGTGGATCTGGTATCCACTCACCAAACAGTCCACCAATAATAGTAGCAAGAATCCAATTTAAATACGCTGTTACGTTAAGCCCGATCATCCATCTTTCACCTAAATATCCTTTTTGCGCCGCGTGTTGCACTGCAACGCCGAAAGTTTCATCTGTAATTTGCGAACCGATGATTAAGTTTTTAAATAGAGGAATTTTCGTAAAGTACGGCGCGAGTGCAGCACTCATAAGAAGGTGGCGCAAGTTAACAAAAAATACAGTAAAAATAATTGCGGAAGCAGGAGCACCGGCTGCATACATACCAGCTAATATAAATTGGGCAGAACCTGCATAAATTAAAGTGGACATAAATGCAATTTCAATGATAGAAAAACCTGCTGTTTTTGCAATTACACCAGCTGCTATACCGATGCTCAAGTAACCAAATACAGTTGGTAAACAATCTTTTACTCCTTGCTGAAATGTATCATCGCTCTGCAAAGCTACATGTGCCTGAGCTTTACTCATCTCTATCATCCTCCATTCCTTCTAAAGTTCGTTTTCCTGTTACGACATGAACTAAATCTATATTTTCACGCCATAACGTATCTAACTTATCAGCTCCAAATTCCTTCGTGATTTCTTCAACCATAATATCGTGCCGCACATACTCTGTAGCAACGAGAACTAGCGCTGGGTCATACGTTGTAACGGCCCATGAAGTGCTATCATTTGAGAAGTTCGCAATTAATACTTCCTCTCCATCACGCGCAATAACAGTTAAATGACCACCCATTCTCTTTTCAACAACGTGAGGCGTCATATAATTATGGTGAAACGTCGCTCCTATTTTTGTTTCTGGAGCTCCAAATAAGATTGAAAATATATGTACGCCTTCCTCTTCCTTTTGATAAATGTATGGCTCAATTTCATGCACTTGATCTTCCCATACAGAAATCCATAATTCTTCCTTTGCCCTATTAATTATATTGCATATTTCTTTTAAAACACGATCATTTGAGCGAATATGCGAAATTACATCTATTTGTCGCTCTTGTTCTAAACAATTTAATTTCTCATCTAAAAATTCAAAGGACTTTTCAAAGTCTTTTCGCATTCGATTCATTAATTCGGTAGCTGGTACTGGTACATATTTAACTGGTTCAGAAGGTACAATATGCACTGCTCCTTTATCCATTAACTTACCGAGTACCTCGTAAATCATAGAACGAGGTACTCCTGTTTGTTTACTCACTTCATAGCCAGTTACTGGGGAATGTTTTAACAATCCAATATACGCTTTACATTCATATTGGGAAAATCCTAACTTTTGTAATTCCTTTATAATTTCATCCATCGGTAACCCCTCACAATCTAAATCGCTCTTACTTCAAAACGGCGATTTTGCTTCCCTTTACTTTTTACTTTATCAATAACAAGTGTTCCTATTTCACTCGTATTTTTCACATGTGTGCCTCCACAAGCTTGTTCGTCTAAGTTTTCAATTGTAACAATGCGGATTTCTTGGATAGTAGTTGGCAGGAGATTGATTGCTGTTTTAATCATTCCTACAGCATTTTCTGCTTCTTCGCGGCTCATATAACGAGTGGAAATTTCTTTATTTTGCTTAATAAGTTTATTCACTGCCTCAACAATTTCTTCTACTTCCACGCTCGATAACTCTTGTAACTCATTAAAATCGATACGTGCTTTATCAGGATAAATTTGATTTCCGGTGCATAGAGCTCCATACTTTTCATAAACTACAGCTCCGATAAGATGCAGTAAAGAGTGATGACGCATTAAATTATGACGTCTTTCCCAATTAATCTCTAATTTAACTGGACCTAATTTTACTTGAGCTTCATCTTTTATATAGTGAACTATTTCTCCCTGCTCCTTCTTTACTTTTTCAACTTCAAATACAGACCCATCTTGTACAATGACACCCGTATCACATTCCTGTCCTCCACCAGTTGGATAAAAAACTGTTTCTTTTACAAATACTTTATTCCCTTCCACTCTTATCACTTCTGTCTCGCAACTCGTTTTGTATGCATCTTCTAAATATAATGCCGTTTTCATACTCTCACCTCTTTAGTAGTTATAGTTATACCTACTAATATAAAAAATAATATTCATACAGTCAACTTATATTTCAGAATTTTTAATTTTAAATAAAAAAAGCCTTTTATAATAAGGCTTTTTTCTACATGCTATTATTTATTTTAACTGTAAAGTATTTAACATGTTTCCCGCCAAATGCTCCCGTAAAGTAGAACCTGTATACTCTTCTCTAAATACTCCCGCCTTCACAAATAAAGGAATGACTTCACTAAAGAATAGATTTAGTGACTTGGGAGGTCCTCCTGGAATAGCAATAAATCCATCTAACGCTCCGGCCTCAAACCTATCCATAATTTGCTTCGCAACGTCTTTTGGTGTACCAACCGCAACCCAATGAGCCGATCCAACAACTTCTGGTCGCTCTAGTATTTGTTCAACTGTTGGTTCATTTTTAATAATGAAATGCCGTAATAATTCTGCATGTGTTTTACTACGTACAGTTTGATCCCGACTTGGCAGCATCTCTTCGGTAATTTTACTTTCTAGCGGAATCCCTCTCGCATCTAATCCGAGAACCATTTCAAGTAACGCATATCTCTTCTCTTTTGTGAGATGTTGATGAGCTTGTCTATGCATTTCTAGCGCCTCTTCATATGTATCACCTATAAAGAAATATAATCCAGGTAATACGCGTATAGCATCTTGCTTCCGGCCATGCTGTTCTGCTCTTCTTCTTAAATCTTGACGAAGTTCAATACCTGACTCTACATCTGGCGTTGCAGCAAAAATTGCATCTGCAACAGAAGCAGCAAAATTCCGACCAGACTCTGAAGCACCGGCTTGAAATAATGGCATTTCTCCTGATATATGCTGTGGGATATTCAGCGGACCTTTTACCTCAAAATATTCACCACTATGTTCAATTGGCTTGGCCATCTCTCTAATAACTTCAGTGTTATCTATTTTCAACACTTCATAAGGATGACTCCTCCAAAGTTTTCTTACTAACTCTGTACATTCTGCTGCTTTCGCATATCTCTCCTCAGATGATGGCATCCCTTCCTCACCAAAGTTTTCAGCACCGTCAATTGATGTAACAATATTCCACCCTACTCGGCCGTTACTAATCCAGTGTAACGATTGTAATTGCCTTGCTAATATATATGGTGGATAAAATGAAGTTGAAGCGGTTGTAACGACTCCAATTTTTTCAGTTGCGTACGCAATAGCAGTAAACAATAATGTTGGGTCTAAAATTACATTCCCTTTATTTCTAGCAATTAAATCTGGGTGGGCCACTAAATAATCGGCTTTAAAAACAAAATCTAACTTAGCCTTTTCTGCCTGTAGTGCCAACTCTACTTGCTCATCAATTCCGGAATTAAACTCATTCTCTTGTTCTTTCTTTCTAGAAATTAAACATAATCCAATGCAAAGTTGATTCTTTTTAGACATCTTCACACCATCCCCTTATTTTTAATTCACTTAGTTAAACAAATGTTGCTGTCATTATGAAATTCTATTCTTATGAAAATAGATAAAATGATATTGATAATCATTATCATTTTATGATGTAACTGTAATAAAAGCAATAACAAAAAAGACTCCCACTTTTGGAAGTCTTTTATCTCAATATTTCATTCGCTTCTTTTTCATAAATTTTATCAAATGACGTCATAACACGCTGTGATGCTTGAATCATTTTTTGATCCGTCATAAGATCTGCCATCTCTTTCGTCATATCAACATTTGAATTTTCTAGCATATGATTTTTTACTATTCCTGTTCCGTTCGGTAAATTAGCAATGTTTCCTTCTGCTAGTGTAAAGCTTTTGTTCTCACGTTGCACGAGACGAGCATTCGTTTCGGCATCTACTGTTTTTGTTTGTAAACGAGCAATATTATTTTGTGTTACTTCATCATATAATGTACCGTCTGCTTGTACAGCAACCTTTGCTCCTTCTGGAATACGAATACGCTCATTATTCTCTCCCATTACGAAAGCACCTGAAGATGTTTGTAAATAACGATCACTATTTAATGTGAAACTACCATCTCTCGTTAAAAACGTTTCATCATTTTTAGAAGTAACGAAAAATGATGTTGTGCCGGCCGCGCCGTCATCTAAAAAGAAATCTGTAGCACTATTTGTCATTTGTATATTTCCTTGTACTAAATTCACATGTGTTGCAGCTGGTACTACAGCGTAATCGACCGAACCGATATTTGTTACCGCCCCATCTCCTCGGCGATATGTGTCTTGTACATCAAATACTTTAGACGTCATATTTTCTGCTTTAAATCCTGTCGTTTGAGCATTTGCAACGTTATTCGAATGAACATTAATACGCTGCATGTAATTCATCATACCCATAGAACCTATATAAAGACCGTTCATATTCATTTGAATAAGGCAAGCGCCTTATTCTTCACCTCTTTTCTACGATGTTTGTAACATTTGTTTCGCTAAATGTTCAGCTGTAGCGATATGTATATTTTTCCTTATGTCTTGGCCATCTGTCATTAATACAATAGGAGCTGATGATACTGCTGGAATTTTCAACAATTCGCCACTACTTGCTGTTTCATCAAATTTTGTAAACACAATACCATCTATATGAATATCTTTAAAGTTTGTAATGATTTCAATCATATCTTTACTTTTCATCGAAGCTGATAACGTTAAACAAATATAATCTGGTTCTACTTGTCCCATCGTTTCAATCATTTCTTCCACTGTTTCTGACGTACGATAATTTTTTCCGGCTGTATCAATTAAAATATAATCGACGCGTGCTTCTTCTTTAAAATACGTAAGCGCTCTTGTCATTGCAGCTTCATCACGCACAGCAATTACTTCCGATCCAATTGTCTTTACGTTATCTTGCAATTGCTGCACTGTCCCTATGCGAGAATGATCTGTCGTTATAAAACCAACTGTTTTGTTCTTACCGTGAAATTGCCATGCCATTTTCGCGAGTGTCGTCGTTTTACCAACGCCAGTTGGACCGATTAATGCGATTGTTTGTACTTCTTTTTCAAAGACGTTTTCCGTATTAAAATGAGATTTCATATCTTCCAATATGTACCTGATAACTTCTTCTTCTGTAATCATCGTTGCATTTTCAAACTTTATTTTTAACTTTTCAGCATATGCATAAATGAAATATTGTTCTACATCGTTTTGTTCTAGCATCCGAATTACTTTTTGAATAATAAACGGTACAGATTCTTGATTTTCTTTCTTTGGAGCTACTTCTTCTTTCTTTACCGGAACGACTTGTTTCACAACTTTTTTCTTTTTCGTTACTTCCGCTTCTTTCGTCGGTTTCACAACGACAATTCCTTTTTCGAACAGCTTTAATAGTTTCTCTTTTTTTCTTGCCCATTCTTCACTATTTCCTGTTTGCATCGCCGCGTATGACATAGAAGTCGTTACGTTTTCTAAATTGTGCAGTACTGATTGAATTCCATTCGCCTTCACAATTTGTTCTGAAGGATCATTCACAACATCCATTAACTGTTCATGAAATTGAGCTGTACCTTCATTCACTTCTTCCTGTTTTTCTTCTGGAAAAGCAACTAACATTTCATAATCCTTTTTCCAGAAAAACGGTATATTTCGTTTTACACTTTCATCGACAACGTAATAATAATCTGTACCATATTGGTCAAATAACTTTCGATACAATTCATTTTTCGAAGCTGCTTTTATTCGCATTAACGCTTCTTTCTTTTCTGTACTTTCCATTACTTCACCCCCTACTATTCAATATAAGCAATTTGATCCACAACAATTTCTGGTGCTAATTCGCTAATACAAAGTACTTGTGCTTCCACTTGATAACGTTCTAGCAGTCTTACGATCGCAAATCTAAAATCTTTTCTACGTGTTAATAACACTGGTTCTCTTCCCATTAAACGTGCTTGCTTAAAGACGCGCTGCACTTGCTCAACGACACGTGTTTCTAAATCTAAATCCCAGTTTAATAAGTAACCTTGATATGAATTATTCACAACATCCGCATCTAACTCAATTGAATCAGAGAAGAGCGCTGCATATATTTTTCCGTCCGGATTTTTCGCATTTTCACAAATAACTTTTGAAATACATTCACGAACAAATGATGTCACACCGTCAACGTGGTTTTGATAAATTTCTTTGCCGTCAATAATACCTTCAATAATTGTTGGTAAATCACGAATAGAAATACCTTCTTTTAGAAGTTGTTTAATAACATTTTGAACGAGTGATAAATCAATTTCTTTCTTCTTAATCTCTTCTAATAGAACGCCATTATCATTTTCAAGCGAGTTAATTAAGTCTTTTACATGTTGACGCTGAATTAATTCATGAAGATTACGTCTAACGACAACATCTAAATGTGTAATTAATATGCTAAGTGGCTCTAACACTTGATAGCCTTTCATTTGTGCATCTTGCACCATATGCTCTAAAATCCAATATCCATCTTCACCGAAAATTGGATCTTTAGCTGGCTCTGCATCTAAATCAGCCATTACGTTCGGTGTTTTCAGTGCTAATAAATAACCTGATTTTAAAACACCTTCAGCTGCCTTCGCACCTTTAATACGAATAATGTAACGTCCGCGTGGTCTAAAGCTCGTATTATCTTTAAAGTTAATTCCAGGAACGTTAATACCAAGGTCAGTAATAATCGACTTCCGCATAAGAACAACTTTATCACGAGCTGTTTCCCCGTTAATTTTCTGCTTTACAAGTGCTGCTAAATCTAAACCGAGTTCTACAATAATCGGATATTTATCCGTAAATACTCCGAATGAATCTTCCACTTGTTGCAGTTGCTCATCTTCGCCTTGAATCATTTCTAATTCTTTTTGAAGCTCGTCTTCTTTTTCTTTCTTTATTCGATTTTTATTACGAATGCCTAAGAAGATAATCGTTCCACCAACGAGTGCGAATGGTAGAAACGGTAGCGGAGTAAAAATACCCATTGCGATAAATAAACCACCTAGTGCATATACAACGACTTCATGCGCTAATAACTCTTTAAAGATACCTTCTGTTACTGTATCCGGTGAGCCGTCAAATACACGCGTTACGATAATACCTGTTGAAATTGCAAGCATTAATGAACCGATTTGGTTTACGATTCCGTCACCGACAGTTAACTGTGTATAATGAAGAGCTGCATCTGCAAAGCTCATTCCTTGCTGCATCATGCCGACAATTAAACCGAAAATAATGTTTACGAATAAAATGACAATCCCGAAAATAACGTCCCCTTTAATGAACTTTCCGGCACCATCCATCGCCCCGTAAAACTCTGTTTCCATATTTAATTTTTTTCGTTTTGCCTGTGCATCTTTTTCTGAAATAATACGCTGGTTTAAATCAGCATCGATAGACATTTGTTTCCCCGGTAAAGAATCAAGTGTAAAACGAGCTGCTACTTCAGCTGTACGAGATGCACCGTTTGCAACGATAAACTGGAATATGATTAATACTGTAAAAATAACGATACCAATTAATAAGTTTCCGCCAATTACGAACTGGCCGAACTCTTCAATAACATGACCTGCATTTCCATCTGTCAAAATCGCTCGCGTCGTCGAAACGTTAATCGATACGCGGAAAATCCCGATTAATAACAACATCGTTGGAAATGACTTTAATTCATCCCACTCGTTAATACTTGTCGCTCGCATATAAATAAGCACTGACATACTTAGTAGAAAAACGATAATGATATCAAGTATAAATGGTGGAAGTGGAATTAAGAGCGCCACTACGAATGACGCTGCTAAAAAGATAGAAAAATAGGTTCTTGCAGACTCTATCTTAAACAAAGAGATCTCCTCCAAACGCGCTATTACACTTCAAGTTCGTTCGTCTGAATTAAATAGCGCATAACTTCAATTACAGCTACGTATAAATCTTCTGGAATCGTCTCATCTTCCTCGACCTGATAATATAAAGAACGAGCAAGCGGACGGTTTTCCACCATTGGTATTTCTTGTTCACGGGCAAGCGTTCGTATATATAATGCGAGCTCATCTTCCCCTTTTGCAACGACAATTGGTGCTGCATCAATGTGTTTATTGTAACGAAGTACAACCGAAATATGCGTCGGGTTGTTCACAATAAACGTTGCACCATCCATCTTCTTCGCGATTGTCCCTTGCAAGATGGCATGCATAAAGTTTTTTCGTTTCCCCTTTACTTGCGGGTCCCCTTCATTATCTTTATGCTCCCTTTTTACTTCTTCTTTTTTCATCTTAATATCTTGCTCGTACTCCCATCTTTGGTAAATGAAATCAATAATAGAAAGAACGATTAAAATAATTAAAATTGCTAAGAAAATAAATTTAATTTGCCTAATAATTTCAGTAAGTGACGCAGTCCAGTTAAATCCAATCATGCTCACGATTTTCTCTAAATTCTTTTTAAAAAGAACATAAGCGACGTAACCGATTAATCCCATATAAAATAGTGATTTCAAAATATCTACTAAACTTTTACGACTAAACAGTCTCGTAAAATAGTTTTTCGGATTAATACGTGACGCTTTCGGCTTAATAACTTTTGAAGAAAATAAAAAGCCGACTTGAATCATATAATTGAATAAATGAAAAGCGTATACGAGTATTAATATCGGAGCTGATACTTTTAGTAGTAGCATCCCCATTAAATAGAAATACTCGGTTGAATCTGTATTTTTTCCAATTTGATTAAACAGTACCGCTACGGAATTCGCAATCTCAAACCCTAGCCAATCTCCGAAGAAATAAACGACAACTGCTAATACAAGTATGGAAAATAAATTATTTAAATCTTTACTCCGGGCAATATTCCCTTCTTCACGCGATTTTTTACGCTTCTGCGGGGTGGCCTTTTCTGTTTTATTATCCTTTGCCATGCGCGTCCCCCTACTTCGTTAAGAAAAAGTTAAATAGTTTCGTATACTCTTCAAGTAATACATCCGTCATATTTTTAAACACATAACCGAGCATCGGTACACTCATCGCAATAAACAAAATCCCACATGTAATTTTAATTACGTATGCATTCATAAAAACGTTTAATTGCGGAGCATTTTTTGCAATTAAAATAAGAACAAAGTTAATGATGAATAAACTTCCCATAAGCGGCAGAGCAATTTCAACCGCTGATGTGATCGCAAATAATAACGTTGCGAGTAGACTATCTAAAAAACTAGTCGTCAACAATTTTGAAATCGCCTCTGTATATTGAAACGACTTTAAAATAGTGGCAACGAAATAGTTAATGCCGCCCAGTGAAATAAAAATAATAAGAAAAAATATATCAAAAATTGTTGATAGCAAAGTGGACTGTGACCCTGCATTTACATCAAACAAACTTGCTTGTGATAAACCAATATCAAAGTCTAAAATATGCCCTGCCATTTTCGGAATGTTCCACAGCATTTCTACAATTTTTGAAAGTGATAATCCAATTACAATTTGCGTTCCTGCATAAGCTGCAACGTCCCAAACTGTCTTGATGTGAGAGACATCCACTTGATCCGCCACTGTAATTGAAAGAGCGAGTCCAACTGTAACCTTCGCCATTGCTGGAATGGATCGGCCTGAGAAAAACGGTAAAAAATATAAAAATGAAGTAATGCGACAAAACGCAAAAAACGTTGCCGCCCATAATTCCATATTCAT
Organism: Bacillus sp. Root131; assembly: GCF_001429475.1. Taxonomy (NCBI): domain Bacteria; kingdom Bacillati; phylum Bacillota; class Bacilli; order Caryophanales; family Bacillaceae; genus Bacillus; species Bacillus sp. Root131. The sequence goes on along the minus strand of NZ_LMJQ01000001.1, from coordinate 368,552 downwards.
TTCAGTTCACCTATCTTAGTACGAACGCAATAGCGATGGGATTTTATCAAATAAATCTAAAATAAGCATCGTTAACTCTTGGAACATCCACGGACCTAAAATGATAATTACGAGCACAATACTCGCCATTTTCGGTAAAAACGTCAGCGTTTGCTCTTGAATTTGCATCATTGCCATAATAACCGCGATAATAATAACGACAATCAGACTTACAACGGCAATCGGCATTAAAATCATAACCCCTTTATAAAAAAAGGTTTGGAAAATATCTATAATTGGTGACGTATTCATTTATATGACTCCTATCACATAGCATCAAACGCTTCAGGCGACCGTCTTAAACATAATATCGACAATTTTTGTATATCCACCTAAATATACGAAAACGAGTATTTTAAACGGTAAACTTAAAATCATCGGCGGTACCATCATCATCCCGAGGTACATTAAAAGTGTACTAATAATCAAATCTATAAATACAAACGCTAAATAAATGAACATCCCTGTTAGTAAACCTTTTTGAATTTGCGTTAACGTAAAGGATGGTACGAGTGTAAATAAGGAAAGATCTTTCAAATCTTTCGGCAACTCTTCTCCGCGTACTTTCAGCATCATTTTCAAATCATGCTTATACGTATGCTTTGACATATATTCTTTCATAATAGGAGCTGTCGTTTCCGCAGCTTGACTTACTGTTATTTTCTCTTTCGTCATCGGATCCCACACATCGCTCTTCAGTTGCCCGAGTACAGGCTGCATCGTAAAGAGTGATAAAAATAATGCAAGTCCAACAAGCACTTGGTTTGGTGGTAAATTCATTACCCCAAGTCCTTGACGTGTAATCCCAAGAACGATCATAAAATAAGTAAAATGTGTAAATAATAGAACGATAGAAGAAGATAATGATAAAAGGGTAACGAGCGCAAATAGTTGTACACTTGAATTACTCGTAAACTCTTTTCCATTTTCGAAATTAATAAAACCGTTCGGGGCCGCATACGCTGGATTTACAAAAATAATTGAAAAAACGATAGAAAATACGAAAATAACGGCTAATAATGATAACTGTTTCTTTATTCTCATGATGGATCCTCTACTTTTTTCGTTTCAGTCTTCACCGCGTCTTCTAGTGCTTGTTGAAACTGATTTCCTGTTCCGGTTAATTGCACAGACTGTACACCGTTATTACTAATAACAGTGAACACTTGCTTTCCGTCCACTTCAAATAAAAAGGCACTCGTTTGATGATTTAAATAAACGCCGTCTTTTACTTGAATATGGCCATTTTCACCCTGCTTAAAAAACTGCTGTTTGCGCGTCTTTTTCGTCATATAATATGCACCGTAACCGAGCGCACCAAACAGTAAAACGACTTGAAATAAGGTCGTCATATACGACATATGACTCCTCCTCTACTCTTTATCTTGCATTTGACTTTGCGCTTTCATAAGCGCCGCTTGTTTCTTGTCAGCTTCAATTTCAGAAATGATAATACCGAATTTCTCGTCCATTACGATTGCTTCACCGATGCCGACTTTCATATTACTTAAATACACATCTACTTTATGTCCTAAGTTTTTCTCTACTTCAAGAACATCGCCAACTTTTAACTGCTTTACATCTCCAAGCGTAATAGATGACTTTCCAAGCTTTACACCAAGTTCAATCGAAATATCTGAAACAGTATCGATATGTGCTTTACCTGCTTCATTTCGCTTTCCTGCAAAATCTTCTAATCCCATTAATGACACGGGAGATACTTCATGCTTCATATGGATCCTCCTACTCTACAAAACTTTTAAATAGGAGCGCCTTACGCGTTCCATCTTTTCCAATAAAACAATTAAATTTATGCTTTCCATCTACATAACCAAGTAATTCATCCGAAACTTTCGTATGAAGCGGAATAATATCGCCTTCTTCAATTTGTTCAATCTCACTCATTGTCATTTTCTGCTCACCAATCGCAACGTGAACAGGTTTGTACACTTGATTTACTTTCACTTCCACTTCAGACGTATACTTCCTACGTTTGTCCGAAGAATGTTCGACAATATTTTCAGACGTTAACTTATCCATAATTTCTTCAACAGATAAGAACGGAATCCCGATACGCACCGTCGTATTCCAAAAATCTGTTTTCATATTTACGTTAAGTAATGAAATGATATCGCTCGCTGTCGTAATCTTTAATGCATTCGGATCTGTTTCCGTCGTTACAAATTTCGGTTCAATCGCAACAACACTTTCAAATGATTGCTCTAAATTTTTACAAAGAAGCAAGAATATATTATCAAGCGTTAAAAACTCAAATGCTGTTAACGGTCTGCGCATCGTAAAGTTACGCTTACTATCTCCGCCAAGCCAACATTCATGAATATAAATAACGAATGCTAAATCAATCTCAATAACAATTTCTCCAAGCTCTGGTAAACCGAGATCAATCACGCAATATAAATAATAATCTTTCGGCATTTTCTCCACATACTCACTCGTAAATGGAACTTGCTCAACTGTTGAAGGCTCTAGTTCAATTGGAATACGCATACGCGCTGATAACGTCTGTGACGTCTGTTTTCCAAACGTAGAAGCAATCGCTTGCAAACTACGTAAATGCTCAACACCGAACTTCTCTGGTCTATTAAAATCATACTCTTGAAATTTCTCTTGCTTTCCTGCTTCTTGTGCGAAAGCTGGCATTTCCTCGCCTTCATTTACCGCCTTCAGCAGGGCATCAATTTGCTCTTGGCTTAATTTTTCGCCACTCATGACAATCCCCTTCCCTACCTTTTCAATTCAACGATTTCAACGTACATCTTCCCATTCTTCGTCAAAATCTTTCCGGTTCCAATCTCTTCATTCTCAAGCATAAGACGCACCGTATTTTTCGTTGAATTTTCAAGACGATACAATGTACCTTTCGTAATATGAAGCAAATCTTCAATTTTCTTTTTCGTATTTCCGATTTCAAAATAAATTGTTAACGGAATATCATCTTGTAATTTCAAATCTAGCCAACTCCCATATCATGTTCACGAAAATTTCATGTTCTCTCTATATATGAAACTCCCTATTTTGAAACGTCGATATTTAATATTTTTTTAATATATCCTTGCGTTTCTTTAAATGGCGGTACGCCTCCGTACTTTCTCACATTCCCAGGGCCAGCATTATAAGAAGCAAGTGCCAATACTAAGTCGCCGTTATTCTTCTTTAAATAACCGCTTAACTCTTTCACGCCACCTTCAATACTTTCAGCTGGTGAAAAGGGATTCTTCACGCCCATCTCCTTCACATTCGCTGGCATAAGCTGCATAAGTCCCATCGCACCTGCATGTGACACCGTTTTCGGATTAAAATTAGACTCTACTTCAATCATTTTTTGAATTAACGTTTTCGGAATTCCGTATGTACGGCTAGTGCGATCAATAATATCCTCATACTTCCCTTCATTGGAAGAACGTATTTTTTGAATATTATACTTCTTCGTTAATTCCCACGTATCAACAGCCTCATTTTTCGTTTCTGGGAAACGTCGTTCAAACTCTTTTTGCGCAACTTGCACTTCATCTGCTTTCTTCGTTTCAGCCTTTTCTTCAGGCTTACTCGCTTCCTCTACTTTATTAATAGTTTCTGCCGGTTTATTAACAACCGCTTCTATTTTCGTAGATTGTACCGGCTGACTCATATCCTCTACTTTTGCCGGCTGCGTAGTTTCTTTCGTCTCCTTCGCAGGCTCACTCTGCAACTTCTCTTGAAAACGACTACTAACAAATGCTTGTGGACTACTTAGCTTTTGCTGAATTTGTCCTTTCTTATATGCAAGCACTTCTTTTACTATATTTCCAACTATCATAATATCACCTTTTCGGTAAACAAAGATAATCTAATATTAGAGTTTTTTTTTAAAGTTTGCAATAATCCTTTTAATAATTATGTAATAAAAAAATGAATATATTGTTAAACTGTTATTTTTTTATATTTATTAATTCGAATTTTTAGTTGACACCCGTTGTAGCAAGGATTACAATAAATCTCGAAATTGATTTTTTCGCATATTACCGTTTTTCAATTTGCAGAAAAGTCAATATAAAAAAATGGGGGTTTCTTAACATGAGAATTAATACAAACATTAACAGCATGCGTACTCAAGAGTACATGCGCCAAAACCAAGCAAAAATGAGCAACGCTATGGACCGTTTATCAAGCGGTAAACGTATCAACAGCGCTTCTGACGATGCAGCAGGTCTTGCAATCGCAACTCGTATGAAAGCACGTGAAGGCGGTTTAAACGTAGCTGGACGAAACACTCAAGATGGTATGTCTTTAATTCGTACAGCTGACTCAGCTTTAAACTCAGTTTCTAACATTTTATTACGTATGCGTGACCTTGCTAACCAATCTGCCAATGGTACAAACACTAAAGGTAACCAAGCTTCTTTACAAAAAGAATTTGCTCAACTTACAGAACAAATTGATTATATTGCAAAAAATACGCAATTCAATGATCAACAATTATTAGGTACTGCAGATAAAAAAATTAAAATTCAAACGCTAGATACAGGATCTACTAATCCTGCTCAAATCGAGATTACACTTAACAGTGTTAAATCCGCTGATTTAGGTCTTGATGTACAAATTGGTGATGAAGGTGATGCTGAAAGTACAGCTGCTGCAGATCCAACGAGTGCTAAGCAAGCAATTGATGCAATTGACGCTGCCATCACAACAGTTGCTGGACAACGCGCTACACTTGGTGCAACATTAAACCGTTTTGAATTTAATGCTAACAACTTGAAGAGTCAAGAAACTAGCATGGCTGATGCTGCTTCTCAAATCGAAGATGCTGATATGGCAAAAGAAATGTCTGAAATGACTAAGTTCAAAATTTTAAACGAAGCTGGTATCAGCATGCTTTCTCAAGCAAACCAAACTCCACAAATGGTAAGTAAATTATTACAATAATCCATTTAGTAACTATAAAAACACACCTCTCTACAAATTGAGAGGTGTGTTTTTATATATCAATATCCCCCCAACAATTAAGGCCAAATATCTATTCACTGTTTGAATGCTTACAAACTTGGCATAGCTATTTCAATGCGTCTAATGCATTCCAAACCATACTTCCCTCTCTTTTATCATTCCACTATATAAAGAAGTTCAACTATTTATTTCATCATAAAATAAAAGAGAATAGCCTAACTGAACTGCACCCAATTGTTAGGCACAGTCTAACAATTGGGGGTGCAGTTTTTCTATGGCTAAATTTACAGCTGATGAAAAAATACAAATTGTTCTACGTTATTTGAACGGAAATGAAAGTTATCGAGAAATAGGTAGATCGCTCGGTATAAGTGACACAATCATTTTGAATTGGGTAAACCAATATAAACAGAATGGTCTGGAAGCTTTTCTAAAACGATGTACAAATTACACACAACAATTTAAACTAGACGTACTAAACTTTATGATTGAAAACGGTATGTCCTTATTTGAGACGGCAGCTATCTTTAATATTCCTACCCCTTCAACGATTTCTGTTTGGAAAAAACAGCTCGAAACACAAGGAATTGATGCCCTTCAATCTAAGAAAAAGGGGCGTCCATCCATGAAAAAAGATTCAAATAAACAATTAAAACAACCTTTAGCTGAAGGATCAGTCGAAGCACTTGAAGCACGCATTAAACAGCTTGAGATGGAAAATGAGTACTTAAAAAAGTTAAATGCCTTAGTTCAAAACAAGGAAAAATCACAAAACAAGACAAAGCGCAAGTAGTCTATGAATTAAGGCATAAATATTCGGTGAAGGCACTCGTGGAGCTAGCTACTATTCCTCGAAGCACGTATTATGATTTAGTAAAGAAAATGAATCTTCCAGATGTAGATGCCGATTTGAAAGCTGAGATTAAAGCGATTTATGAGGAAAATAAAGGTCGTTATGGTTACCGTCGCATTCGTGATGAGTTAACGAATCGTGGCCAGAAAGTGAACCACAAGAAGGTTCAGCGCATTATGAAAGAGCTTGGGTTAAAGTGTGTTGTGCGTATGAAGAAATATAAATCCTATAAAGGAAAAGTCGGTAGAATTGCACCTAATATTTTAGAGCGTAATTTTCATACAGATGCACCGAATCAAAAGTGGGTAACAGACATCACAGAGTTTAAATTGTTTGGAGAAAAACTGTATGTATCACCTGTATTAGATTTGTATAATGGTGAAATTATTACCTATACAATTGGTTCTAGACCGACGTATTCGCTTGTTTCAGACATGTTAGAGAAAACATTGGAACGTTTACCTGAAACGCACCAGCTACTGATGCATTCGGATCAAGGATAGCATTATCAAATGAGACAGTACGTCCGTACTCTTGAATCAAGAGCTATCGCCCAGAGTATGTCTCGAAAAGGCAACTGTTACGACAACGCAGTAATAGAAAATTTCTTTGGGATTATGAAGTCGGAGTTCCTCTACATAAAAGAATTTGAAAATGTAGAGCACTTTAAAATAGAATTAGAAAAATATATAGATTATTATAATACGAAACGGATTAAGGAAAAATTAAAAATGAGCCCGGTACAATACCGGACTCACTTTTATCAAGCTGCCTAATGAAATAACCGTGTCTAACTTTTAGGGGTCACTTCAACTTTTCAAACGCTCTTTTTTAATATAACTTAGAAATAATTATATTTTCTTCCCTTAATCTAAAATATACTATTAAGTATTTTTTCACAGACTATTTACACCTACCATCCTAAAAATCGTTATTAACAAACTATTTTTCTATTTAAAAATTATTTATTAAATAAAAAAGTGCTACTAGTAAATAGTTAGCCAACTATTTACTAGTGCACTTTCCTTTATTCCATCTAATTCATTAACTGCACGAATTACTCAGCAATATAATTTATTGCAACACGTTTACTTTCATCTTTATTTACTTTTGTAACACTTACATAGATTTTTCCTGCTACTTCTCCTAATTGAGGGATTACAACATTTACCGCCGTTTTATTTTCTGCTACCGTTGCTGTTCCAATTGCTTCTTGGACTGTCTCTTCATTATATACACTTACCTTATCACCTGCTGTTAAACCAGTCACTCTAACAATATCAGCCGCTCCGTCATTATTTAAAACAACAATATTTCCACCTACTGGCTCCGCCGTTACTTGTGATTCATATTTCACCGCTGTACGAGCACTTTCTAGCTCATTTTCACTTTGTACACTTACATATACCGTGCCACCTGTTACTTTTAAAAGATCTTTCCCTAAAATTGTTGCTTCTGTTTTTCCTTCCGCTACTGCTTCTGATGTTACGATTGCTTCTCCACCTTTTGATGCTTCATATACACGRACAATGTCACCTTTTTTCAGTTCTGACACTGTAATTGTATCTTCTGCTTCCACTTTATTATTTGACACTGTGATTTTTTCTACGGCTGGTGCCACCGTTNACAATGTCACCTTTTTTCAGTTCTGACACTGTAATTGTATCTTCTGCTTCCACTTTATTATTTGACACTGTGATTTTTTCTACGGCTGGTGCCACCGTTGTTGGCTCTGCTTCGTACTTCACTGCGACTCTCTTACTCTCATCTTTATTCGGTTTCGTTACTGTTACGTATACTGTGCCGCCTGTTGATACTAGTAAATCT
>NZ_LMJQ01000001.1:360578-360819 GCF_001429475.1 Bacillus sp. Root131 | reverse complement strand
GCTCTGCTTCGTACTTCACTGCGACTCTCTTACTCTCATCTTTATTCGGTTTCGTTACTGTTACGTATACTGTGCCGCCTGTTGATACTAGTAAATCTGTTTTTTCAATTTTCACTTCTGTCGCTTCTTTTGCTACTGTCGCATTTCCTAACTCTTTTCCTTCTGTTGATGCATCATATACGCGAACAAGATCACCTTCGGCAACCCCACTTACTGTAATTGTATCCGCATCTCCAGCTTT
>NZ_LMJQ01000001.1:360282-360570 GCF_001429475.1 Bacillus sp. Root131 | reverse complement strand
TTTCCTAACTCTTTTCCTTCTGTTGATGCATCATATACKYKWACAASATCACCTTCGGCAACCCCACTYACTGTAATTGTATCCGCATCTCCAGCTTTATTGTTCGCTACTTTTACTGTATCCACCGCTGGTGCCACTGTTACTTGTGATTCATATTTCACCGCTGTACGAGCACTTTCTAGCTCATTCTCACTTTGTACACTTACATATACTGTGCCACCTGTTACTTTTAAAAGGTCTTTCCCTAAAATTGTTGCTTCTGTTTTTCCTTCCGCTACTGCTTCTGAT
>NZ_LMJQ01000001.1:360024-360265 GCF_001429475.1 Bacillus sp. Root131 | reverse complement strand
TCACTTTGTACACTTACATATACTGTGCCACCTGTTACTTTTAAAAGGTCTTTCCCTAAAATTGTTGCTTCTGTTTTTCCTTCCGCTACTGCTTCTGATGTTACGATTGCTTCTCCACCTTTTGATGCTTCATATACACGRACAATGTCACCTTTTTTCAGTTCTGACACTGTAATTGTATCTTCTGCTTCCACTTTATTATTTGACACTGTGATTTTTTCTACGGCTGGTGCCACCGTTG
>NZ_LMJQ01000001.1:359687-359937 GCF_001429475.1 Bacillus sp. Root131 | reverse complement strand
GTTGTTGGCTCTGCTTCGTACTTCACTGCGACTCTCTTACTCTCATCTTTATTCGGTTTCGTTACTGTTACGTATACTGTGCCGCCTGTTGATACTAGTAAATCTTTTCCTGTGATTGTTGCTTCCTTCGCATCTTTCGCTACTGTTGCGTTTCCTAACTCTTTTCCTTCTGTTGATGCATCATATACGCGAACAAGATCACCTTCRGYWACYYCACTYACTGTAATTGTATCCGCATCTCCAGCTTTAT
>NZ_LMJQ01000001.1:0-359630 GCF_001429475.1 Bacillus sp. Root131 | reverse complement strand
CTCACTTTGTACACTTACATATACTGTGCCACCTGTTACTTTTAAAAGGTCTTTCCCTAAAATTGTTGCTTCTGTTTTTCCTTCCGCTACTGCTTCTGAGGCCGCGATGGCTGCTCCACCTTTTGATGCTTCATATACACGGACAATGTCACCTTTTTTCAATTTTGACACTGTAATTGCATCTGCATTTCCAACTTTATTATTTGACACTGTGATTTTTTCTACTGCCGGTGCCACTGTTGTTGGCTCCGCTTCATACTTCACTGTGACTCTCTTACTCTCATCTTTATTCGGTTTCGTTACTGTTACGTATACGGTGCCACCTGTTGATACTAGTAAATCTTTTCCTGTGATTGTTGCTTCTTTTTTGCCCTCGGCCACAGCAGCTGAAGTTGCTTTCAAGTTTCCTCCTGTTGATGCATCATATATTTTTACAATATCTCCTGGAGCCAACTCACTCACTGTAATTGTATCCGCATCTCCAGCTTTATTGTTCGCTACTTTTACTGTATCCACCGCTGGTGCCACTGTTACTTCCGATTCATATTTCATCGCTGTACGTGTACTTTCTAATTCACTTTCACTTTGTACACTTACGTACACTGTGCCACCTGTTGCTTTTAGTAAATCTTTTTTTGTAATTGTAACTTCTACTTTACCTTCTGCTACTGCTTCTGATGTCGCAATCGCTTCTCCACCTTTAGATGCTTCGTACACTCTCACAATGTCGCCTTTTTTCAATTCTGACACTGTAATTGTGTCAGTTTCACCTTTTTTATTATTTATAATATTCGCCTTTTCTACCGAAAGTGCTGCTGTTTTTGCTGATGTAACCTCAGCTGCAACAGCAGTAATTGATGGATATGTAGCTGAGACTAGTAATGCTGAACTTACACAAACGCTTGCTAAAAACTTCGAATTTTTACTTTTCATTCTCATAATCCTCCCAAAGATTATTTTTCTATTATTTTATTCCTTATAATTTAATATCCCTATTAAAGGATATTTTTATATTAACAGATTATATTATCGTACTTTTTTTAAAAATATGCTAGTGAATTTTTTTAAAACTTGTTATATCTCTTAATATTACGTAATATAGAATGAGTGACATGAAATATTTAACGAAAGTAACACAATCTACTAATAAATATTGAAAATTAAATATCATTTGAATAGCTTCGACAGCAGAAATTTAAATAACCACCATGTAGACTTTTCAAATGTGACTTTCCAAATAAAAATGCGAATATGGTGCAAGAGATGAGCGATTTTTAAAAGCTTAAACTTTCAATTAAATTTGCACTAAATTATAATCTTTAAAACTATTTAAATAGCCTCATAAAAAAGAAAAAGCCGGATACACATAATCCTTCCTTTTCTTTAATCCTGTTAAACAGTTCCGATAATCGCTCTAGATTTGTAGACGTAGAAGAATCTTTATATGGATTGTTATGAATGATAACTTTAGGATACATGTTTTTTAGATTATGAAGAACATACTCTTTTCTTATTTCTTTATCGTTATTTAAAATTCAAATTATTAATTCGAGTTACACTAAACATATTTTTATAAAACACCTTTTCCTTTTACGGAACGATTCCACACAAAACAAAAGGGAAATACATATAAACTATGTATCTCCCTTTTGTTTTGTACCCAAATTTTATTACTGTGTTACCGTCATAACTTGTCCGCTACGGTCAACCATTATTTTCATTTTTCCGTCTTGTGCATTATATAGCCCTAGTTTATGTAATTCCATTTTACAATCTTGTACGAAAGTTGGTAATTTACGAATTTGATCAATATCAGAACTTGTAATGAAATGAATTAAAAGCTGCGTCATGCCTTTAATATCTTGCACAAGCTCTTCTTTTTCTCGTTTTAACCTTTCATTTTCTAGTTGTAACGACTGCAATTCACCTTCTAAGCTACGTGTATTCTTCGCCTCTCTAGAACGCCCTGCTGCCATGCTAGAAAGCTTATAAATACCTTCCATAAACTGATGTAGTTCGTCTTCTTTCCTTTCACTACATTGATTAATTGTTTCAAAGTTATCAACAATACCAGATATAACTGTTACAAGATTTTTTTCATCCTCTTTATGCTGGATTTCTTCTTTTAATTCGTACTCGTTTTCTTGTTTTCTTGCAACGATTGTCTCTTTTACTGGTATATATTTTCGCTTTCGTCCTGGTTTTTGTTTTTCAATATTTTCAAACGATATTTCACGTTTTTTTAATTTATAATACGTATTTTGCAATTGACTTTCTGTTTTTGGAAAAAGATTTAGTTCATTTTTACTTACGTATTTTGAAATATTTAAAATGTTTAAACCGTGACGTTGACAAAATTGATACACTTCATACAGTAGCTCTAGTTCAGACTTCAGCCATGTAATTGCTGATTTTTCATATGCTCGCATCCCGCCATTTTTTTCTATATCTATTTGAAATAATACCATTCTATTATATAAATCAACTAATTCTTCATACTTTACTTGGAATTCTTTTTCTATTTTTTTAAATTCCACCTCTAGTTGCATATCGTTCATTTTATTATTTGACATGTTTTGTAAAAGACCTAATACATTAATTGCTGTGTGGTGATACATAATCTGTGCCACTCCCCCTCATCCTTTCACAATTCTCATCTGACTCCCATGTCTTTTAAGAAAATAGCAATTTTTACATATCCATATTATAACAGTTCGAAATTATCTGTCAAATAATAAACATACAAAAATGTATAGAAAGTATAAAAATTTGGAAAATGTTTTTTATTAATATGTAAAATTGCATATTAATTACATTTAATTATATTATATGGTATTTTGAATGTTTTTTCACCGAAAAAATTTGCGTTACCACGAAATGTTACTAAAATAACCCTCGAAAATACGTTTGCTTATATTTTCAAATCAAAAATCTTCATTTGAAGATTTTTTCATACATACAGCGCCAAACATCTTAGAAACCTTTCATTTTTCTGCCAGGTTAGAGTATAGAATACCAAAAAGGAACTAGCCAATGCTACACATGGCTAATTCCTTCCCCTCTCTAACAGAATAGAGTTATAAATCTAGTCTTCAGATCCTCAATCAAAGTCTCACTTCTTCTTACCTAAACTTCATACCTCTGAACTCACATCGCATGAGACTCTATTAATCACTAAAAACTTACTTACATAAGTAGTTCCCCTATTCCTACTAAATAGAAAAATGTTATACGCCAGCTCTTCTACTTACCTATAACCACTCCATATCTCTGGTCTCAACATCGCATAGGGCTCTATTAAGCACTGACCGCTCAACACTTAGCTAGAGCTTCTATTCTGGCTAAATAGAAGCTTTTAAAGCACTAACTTATCAACTAAACCAATTAGCTCTTGAATATCTGGCTTACTTACTTGGGCATTTGCTCCTACAGCTTCACCTTTATGGAATAATTCATTTGTAATTAATGAAGAGAAAATAATGACTGGTAAACGATTCATTACTTCACTATCCTTAACCACTTTCGTTAAATGATGTCCATCCATTTTTGGCATTTCAATATCCGTAATTAGCAAGTGAATATGTTCAAACATTTTCTCGCCTTGCTCTTTCGCTAATTTTTCAATTTGCGCTAACGCTTCTGCACCATTGCTGAAGAAGTTCATTTTCGTATATCCAGCTGATGATAATGTTTCTTCTAATATTTGGCGTAGCATCGCTGAATCTTCTGCAATATAAATTACTTTTTCAGCTCGATCTGTTTTTTGTTCTAACCCTGCAATTGATTTATTGTCATAACCAGTGCCGCTAATTTCACATACAATTTTTTCATAATCTAATAGTAAAATGATTTTGCCATCTAGTTTTACAATACCAGATGTCGTTTCTTCTAGTCCCATAGATAATGAAGCTGGTTCATCAATTTGTTCCCACGAAATACGTTGAATACGATGCACTTCATCAACGCGGAAAATAACTTTCATTTGGTTTAATTCTGAGATGATAAATTTCGTTTGATCAAGTGGCTTTGTTGACTTTAAATTAAGAGCCATTGCCAAGTTAATAACAGGTAAAATTTCACCACGTACTTGAACAACACCTTCAACTGCATGATGAGATTCTGGCACAGTTGTAACAGGGAATGGATTAATGATTTCACGTACTTTCATAACATTAATACTAAATAGGTTTTCACCAACAGTATACGTAACAATCTCTAATTCATTTGTTCCGCTTTCTAATAAAATACTTTGTGCTTGTGACATAAAGGTGTCGCTCCCCTTCCATTAATTCCGTATATCTAATTATTAAGCTTTATAAAAGCGAAAAAGTCAACTACCTATATAAAAATATAGATAGTTGATCGATTCATTTTATTAAAAAAAAATTAATCTTGTATAAACGAAGCAAGTGCTTCTAATAACACTTCTTGCGCTCCTACAATTTCTGTCGGCATTGCTTCCCATTTTTTCGAAAGCTCCGTCTCTACTCTTATTCTCAGCTCAGAATTCATTTCTGCTAGCACATATTCTTTCGTTGCTATATCAACATCAAGTAGCGCAAGTGCATATAATTCCGGGTCATTTATTTTTTCGAATAATCGTTTTAATACCACCGGTGCTATATGTTTTAATTTTTCAATATGAATCTCCTTATCAGAAAATAGTAACTCATATTGAATAAACGTAACATTTTCTTTAATCACTTTAAAATAACAATTATTTTTTTTATCATTCACAAAATAACCGTTTGGATCGGCAATAATACTCTCTACTTTACGGATTAAATCTGGCAAACTATTCGCCGCCATTACAGTCCGCTGCTCAACCTCACTCGGCGAAATGAATGTAACGCGATACTTATTTTGCGCCATCCTCCTCACCTCTCCTTTTATAAAAATCTATCGTCACATACTATCCAGAAGGCACACTGGCCTACTATGAAATGATTATCTCATCCCCATCCATCTCAGTATGCCTCCATAGCTCTATTCTTACAACTAGGAGCTCTTCTGGACCATAAATGTTTATCCACACTAAACTTTGCTTACCTCTTCTTATACTACTCTAGTAACTCTCCATACCTCTGTCCTTACACACCAGTCGAGGTCCTATTAGGCACTAACCGCTCCAAAACAACGCTGGGTCCTCTCGTCAACCCTAAAAAGAGCTTTTAAGATCTTTTTAAGAACTTTTCAATAACTCTATGTTATTAAACCAAAACGCTATCTGCTGATCCGTAATATTTGGCAACATAACAAAAAACTCACGACACTTCATCTCATCCTTAAACAGCTGATACTTCCAAACGCTATCGCTACCAACACTTATGAAATAAAACTCATGGATACGGCCAATGATTGCTTGTTTTTCGCCAAATGAATACGGAGGCACTTGCTTAATTTCAAATTGATCTGGTAAATATACATGCTCTTCTCGTTCTATTTTTAATACTTGCTCGGCAAGTTCACGTTTATTTTCGAAAAAAGGCAATTGTAAAATTCGCTCTTGTCTTGTCATACGAATAAAAAACCCTTTCTACTCCATTACATTTTTTCATTACGATATATTATCGAATTAAGTTTACAACTTCATTTAATACTTCATCTGAAACTTTAATTACTTTCGCATTTCCTTGGAATCCGCGTTGGTATAACATTAAGTCAACGAATTCTACAGATAAATCCACATTGGCACCTTCTTGTGCACCACCGCGTACTTTACCTGCACCATTTTGACCAGATGCACCAAGTGCTAAAATACCTGTTGTATTCGTCGCTGTATAGTTACCATTACCTGTTTTCATTAGTCCACCTTCGTTCGGGAACATCGCAACAGCTAATTGACCAGCTGATTTCATACTTCCATCAGAATATTTTACCATTACATATCCACCGTCAGCAATGAAGCAATCTTTAACCGTCGCTGCTGCTCTACCATCTACGTCTGTTACTGATAATGTTTTATCTGTTGGATGATTTGTTAAATGACTTAAGTCTAATTTTATAGAGCCTCCATCAAACGGAATATTGGCTCCTTGCTCTTTCGGATTTGGATTTCCAACAGCATCAAATGTCATATTACCACCTGCACCTTGAACATCTTTAAACTCTGTTTCTTTTTTCGAGTCATTGCGCATTTGTACTTTATATGTATAATTATGTTCACTCGTTTGTTTAAACTCTACACGCATTGTCCATGTATTCCCTGCATTATCATATACAGGTAAATCTTGTGTAATTTGTTTTTCACCAGTTGGAATATTCCCTTTAATTGTCCCTTTCGATGTTCGAATACCACCAATTGCTGTTCCCATTGGAATTTGCAACGGTCCTGGAATTCCAGATAAATCAACCTCACCAGTTGCCTCATTCGCAGGGTATGCAAACACGTATTGACCTTCAGTATTCGTAATATAGTAATCTGAAGATATCCCAAACGTACCTTTACGAGTAAATTCCATATTTCCGCCTTTTGAATCACCTACAACGAAGAAACCATTACCTTCCATTGCTGCTTGTGTTTTGCCACCTGTTAACGTAATTGTACCATCACTATAATCCGTAACCGTACCACTCATTTTTACACCGTTACCAATACTTTTCGGATTCGTTCCTGCATATTTACCGTCACCTTTTGCACCAATCGAATTGTTATATAGTAAATCATCAAACATTGCTTTTTGTTTTTTATAACCTACTGTTTGTGCATTGGCAATATTATTTGAAGTTACACTTAATGCATTTTGTGTTGCATTCATTCCTGTAATACTTGTATATAACGCTTTAATCATAACGTATGGACACTCCTTATGAATTTGTAGTTTTTACTTCTTCAGTTACTTTTTGATCGTCTTTCTTTGCGTCTTCTGGGTTCGTTTCCCCAATCGGTTTATCAGACACTCTCTCAACGAAACGAAGAGATACAACTTTATTATTAATAACGAGCTGTACATCGTTATTTTCCGCAAGGCGAACCGTTTCTACTTGACCGGTTACTTTGTTTCCGTCGCCGTCAACACCTCTTACGTATTTACCTAAAAACTTCATTCCACCATCAAGTGCTGTTGAATACATCGTTGATTGCAGCTTATCTACTGCTTTCGTCATATTCTGTACTTGTTCCATAAGAGATAACTGTGCTGTCTGATTCATCATTTGATTCATATCCATCGCATTAAATGGATCTTGATGTTGAAAACTTGATAAAAACAATTTCAGGAAATCATCTTTCCCCATTACCCCAGGAGTCTTTTGCGCTCCTGCAGAAACTCCATTACTTTGTTGCACTGGCGATTGTACACCATTAACAGGTACATTACTTTTTTGCGCTCCTGTTTGTAACGGAATATGATTTGTACTCGTTGTATTTAATCCAACTGTTGGCACGCTTTATTCCTCCAATAATCCCGCAAATTCTGTTGATTGTTGTTTTTCATGATTTGTATTTGCTAATTTCTGTTTTTGCCTTTGCTCTTGTTCTCGCTGTTCTTTACGATTTTCATCTTTATCTGAATAGCTAATTTGAATGTTTATTTCTTTTTCTTTTAACTTTAATTTCAATTCATCAAAAATGATTTCAACACGTTTTTTCGCATCGTGTTTTTCCATTTCTACGTGAACGTCAATTTGATCTCCGTGTTTTTTCATAAATACTGTTAATGTACCAAGTTTTTCTGGATTTAACTGGAATAAAACACGTTCTTGTTTCACTACAAATTTTTGCAGCGCTTCTACTTGCGCTTCCATTTTCTTTCCTAAGTCAGGTAATGAAACTTTCTCAGCACCACTATTTGATTTCCCTATGTGTTCGGTACTCGTCGTTTTATTTAATAACTCTGCACCTGTAGAGCTCGAATCATTTAATGCATCAACCTCTGGCAACTCTACCTTTGCATCATCGCTCTCACCTTTCGGAAGATCTACGTCTTTAAACTCTTCTTGTTTCTTTGCGATATTACAAGTTTCTGTTTCTACAACCTTCAATGCTTGCATCGTTTGCTCCGGCATCTTCATTTTGTCTAATACCATTTGCATTGTATCTTCTAAACATATAGCATTTTTGATATTCATATTTGAAAGAAGTTCTTGTAATTGTTGTAATTCAGCTGCAGGTAATTCATTAAGTTTAATATTGCCATATTCTTGATATAGCTCTTGTATTTTTTGTATGTATTGATATAACAATTCCGGCTGCACATGTAATTGCTCAATTGCAACCATTTGCTCAGATACAGCTAATAACAACTGTTCTGTCTCTTTTTTTTCTTCTTTCTTTACAATAGGCTCTTCTTTCGTTACCGATTTTTTAGAAAGAATATAATCTTTTTTCTCTTCTGTTGGTGCTTCTTCTCGTTTCGTTTTCTCCGTTTTCGGCTGTTTTTTATTTTCCATTCTCATCGTACGATCGAATGAAGAATCTTCATTTTTTGATTGTATTTCTAGCCCTTTGTCTTTTTGCGGAGGTAAACTTTGTTGCACCGGTAATACAGACTGTATCACTACATTCACCTCATCCATTCATACACATTTTCAAATCCAGAAGCATTTTTTCTTCCAGCTTTTCTTGTGCTTTCGCAAGCTTTTTGCAATTTTCTTGATACATCTCATCAATGACACGTTCTTTTTCTTTTACTTGCTCTAAAAGGCTTTCATTTTTTTGAATAAAACCTTCCGTTTTTTTAATTTTTCGATTCCATTCTTCTATTCTTTCAGGTGAAAACGTATGTGAAGAAAGCATGCCAGCCATAATACGTTGCCCAGTTTGTACGACTTTACTACGCGATTTCACAACATATAAATCATATTCTTTTTTTTGTTCTATTTTTCTTTTTTCAGCTGTTAATTCATACACTTCTTTTAAAATATGTTCTTTTTCTTGATTTATTTGCAATTTTATTGTGTCGTACTGCTGTTTATCCACCTGTTTTCATAGCCCCTTCCTATTATAACGTTCTCTTTTTCTATTATATAGTTTTTTTCCAAAAAAATCTGTGAAATATTAAAAAACAAAAAAATAAGACCTCTTGGGCAGAGGCCTTATACTATATGGTGTATCGCTTCAACGATATCATCAAATTGGAAACTATCCGATCGACCTTGCTTTAAAAACGTATTTATACCTTCTACTTTATTTTTACATTCAAAAATATAAGCATTTTCTTCATTTTCTTGAATCGTTCCTAACTTAAAATACAATTCATTTTCTTTATAAATTGATAAAATTTTTCTCATTTCATTTGCAAGTTGCCAATGATGTGGCGAAACAATTTCTTCCATAATCCTACTTACTGAATCTAATACTGAAATTGCAGGATAATGACTAAGCGTTGCAAGCTCACGCTTTAATACAATATGTCCATCTAAAATACCACGTGCTAAATCTGGTACAGGACCATTTAAATCGTCCCCATCAACAAGCACCGTATAAATACCTGTTATAGATCCCTTTTGTGTTTTCCCGGACCGCTCTAACAGCTTCTTCATATAACTTTCCATTAGCAGTGTTTTACCACCAATCGGTAACTCTTTAACAGCAATATCAACACTTCTTCGTGCATCGGCAAAACGAGTAACAGAGTCCATCATAAGTAATACGTTATTGCCTTGATCACGGAAGTATTCAGCAATAGACGTTGCGAGTTTCGCTGCACGAAGTTGCATAAGATGACTTTCATCTGACGTCGCTACAACAACGACGCTTTTTCTCATACCTTCGTCGCCTAATTCTTTTCGAATAAAGTCTTTTACTTCCCGGCCACGTTCTCCTACTAAACTAATAACGTTTATATCAGCTTTTGCGTTTTTTGCTATCATTCCAAGTAAAGTAGATTTACCAACACCTGATCCAGCAAAAATACCAATCTTTTGACCGATACCAATTGTTAGCATAGAATCAATTGATTTTATTCCTGTTTCAAATACATCAGTAATCTCTTCACGTTCAAATGCATGTATAGGCGGTGCATCTAGTTTTATTTTCTGTAATGGAATGTTTTCAGCGTCCTCATTTAATACTTCACCATTTGCACTTAACACTTTTCCGAGTAAGTGATTACCACGTGGTACAACAACATCTTCTGAAATTAAAATCACTGAATCTCCATAACATACTTTTTCTGTCTGTTCAAATGGAAGTAGCATATTATTTTCTTTTTCAATAGCAATCACTTCACATAAGACCTTATGTTCTCCAACGAAGCAAACATCTCCAATCTTCGCTTTCGGCCCTTTTGCTACGAAAAACTGTTCTTGTACACTATGAACTTTGCCTACTTTCGTATACAGTGGTGTTTCAATGAACTTATTCCATTTTTCGTTCTCATTCATTAACAGACGGCTCATACATTTTGCTCCTCAAATAGCTTCTCTTCTTCCCATTTCTGACGAAGTTTCGCAAATATAGGTGCAAATTTAAATTCAAAGAACTCTTTCTCTTCTTCCAGAACAAATTCACCAAACTGCAGGGAGAAATCATATTTCCATTCTACTAATTGTAGCAACCAATATTCTTTCGTATTTTCCTTCTCTTCTTGAATACGTTCAAACGTTTCTGGATGTACTGTAATGATTAATTTTTCAAACGAAGTTGGCAATGTTTGCACGATGCCAGTTAAAATAGGTAACACATCAAGCAATCGTGAATCTACCGCTTGATTCACGATTTTTTCTGCTAGATGAAAAGATTGATCCCATAATAACTCTGTCCATTCGTATGCTGTTTCTTGTTGTTCTTTTTGAAACTGCACACGCGCTGCTTCCATCTGTTCCATTTGTTCATGAATATGCATTTGAAATTGTTCTTTATCTTGTAATAACTGCTGCCGCTCTCTTTCTAGCATTTGCTGCTCTTGCCTTAGCTGATTCATTTCCATATGTAATGATTCTTGCTGGGCGCGAAGTTCTGCATGATCAGCTTGTAATTCTTCCTCTTCTATTTGGACTGAAGCTGGTTTTGGAAATTGTAATTCATACGTTTCTTCAGAAAAAGAAACAGAATTCTTCGGAATTCTGTTTTTAAATAAGGACATCCTCTTCACCTCTTTGAACGATAATTCTTCCTTCTTTCTCTAGCTTTTTCACTGTACCAGTGATCGTTTGCTGCGCTTTTTCAGCATCCGTCATCTTAAGCGGTCCTAAGCCATCTAATTCTTCTAGAATCATCTCTTTACGGTTTGAAGACATACATGTAAATAGTTTCTCTTTAATTTCTTCTTTTGCAATTTTAAGTGCTTTCGCAAGAACACCGTTATCTGTAATTTCTTCTAATACACGGCGAAGCGCAAGAGCTTCAAGACCAAGTAAGTCTTCAAAGACAAACATATTTTCTTTAATTTTCTCAGATAACTCATAATCGACTTCATCCAGCTTTTGAAAGACTGTTTTTTCAACACCTCGTGAAACGTTATTTAAAATGTTTACGATCGTTTTCAAGCCATCAGTTTTATTAATTGCACTGAATGCCATATTATTTAATTTCGATTTTAACAACTCACCAATTTGATTAATTAATTCACCATCAACTTGTTCTAACTTCGCAATACCCATTACCGTCTCTACTCGTTTATGATCTGGCAATCTCTCAATTAATTGAGACGCAAGCTGCGGTTTAATATAAGAAGCGATAATTGCAATTGTTTGTGGTGATTCATCATTAAGCACTGTAAGAAGTGGCTCTAAATCTGTAAGTGAATTTAAGAATTCAAATGGATTATCTTTGTTATACCAAAGGTCTTCCAATAATTTTTCCAGTTCGTCTTCTGGCATGTTTTTAAATATGCGACGAATGTATTCTTTATCTGGAGTGACTAAGTTCAATTCTTTTACATTTAGTTCATATAAGAACTCTCCTAGTACATTTTCTAACGTTTCTGGTTTATATACACGAAACTTCGCGATTTCACGAAGTAATACTTCTTTTTCCTCAGCTGTCATATATTCAATGACTTTTGCTGCCACCCCTTCTTCTAATGTACGAATAAGGATGGCAGCTTTTTCTTTGGAGGAGATTTCATCTAACATCGTTGTTCCTCCCTTACTGTCCGTTTAGCCATTTTTTAATTACTTTTGCAGTACCTTCTACATGTTCTTTCGTAGCATCCTGCACTTGTTCATCTAACGTTGGTTCTTTCGGTTCTTCTGGTTCAGGTTTTGGCTCTGGCACTATTTTTTCTTCAGGAATTTCCAAGATACTTTCATTACTTGCAGCAATTTCATCTTCTGCTAAGTATTCTTCATATTCCTCTTCTTCTTCTTTCTTTCTCTTACGTCTTGCTAATAAGAACCATACTAGACCACCGATCGCTAATAAGCCAGCTGTAATTCCACCGAATAACCACCAGTTCATGCCACTTTTTTCTGGCTCTTTCTCTTTTTCGACTTTCGGCTGATCGAACTGAACAGTTACAACGTTAACTTGACCATTTATAAAGTTACCGTTCGGATCAGCTTGAAGTCCTGCCGCTGTTCCGATTGCTTCTTTAAAAGTTGTCATATCCATTCTACGTTTTACTAGCGTATCATTATCTACCCATACAACAACATTTGTTTTCGTTAATTCTGGGTGTTTCTTAATTGTTTCAACTGTTTTATCTATTTCATAGTTTTCTATTTTATTACCATTTTTATTATTATAAACAACTTTACCATTTTGATTATTGTTCGTACCGTAGTTCGGCACTTCACCGTTTGCTGTAATACCAGCACTTTGCTTCGTATCTGTCCCTTCTTGCGCAGTAGAGCTTTCCTCTTGCTCTTGTTTACTACGAAGTACACCTTTATCACCATACTTTTCTGACTGACGTGTAACTTCATCGTAGTTTACAGATACTTTCGTATTCACTTTATATTCATTCGGTTTAAACATCGTCATTAATGTTGCATCAATATCTTGCTTTAATTTACCTTCAAGTTGATGCTGCATCTCTACTTCTTTCTCATAAGAAGAGGAACTACTAGAATGCGCTTCATCTGCTCCTTTTGAGATAACACCTTTTTTACTATCAATAACACTTACTTCTTCTGCCTTCACACCAGGAACTGCTGCACTTATCATTTGCTGTATACCTGCAACTTGATCAGCTGTTAACAATTGGCCACGCTTCACTCCAACCGTAATCGCCGCTGTTCCTTTTGCTTTTTCTTCATCAAAAATCGTCTCTTTTTCAGGCAATGTAATTTGAACATTTGCCGTTTCAACTGTCGCAAAGTTTCTTACAATATCTTGCTCCAATTGCTTCTTCGTACCGACAATTTGTTTCATTTTTTTATCTTGCTCACTTGAACCGAGCGAGCTTTCTAATAAAATTTCCTCACCGCTTTTAGAATTAAACGGTAAGCCCATCCCATTCATTTCTTTTCGAACCCATGGAGCATCATTCTTTTGCACACGAATCGAACCATCGGCCGCTAATTGATAATCGACACCTAACTTCGATAATTCTGCTGTAATCTCTTGTTTATCTGTATCATTTAAATTTTGATATACAACAACATATTTATCTGGCAAGGTGAAGTATAAAAGTGCTCCTGTTACAATCGCTAAAAGCGCAGCACCAATTACTAACTTATGCCACGTTTTTAACGATTGGATAACATTTTTCATCTTTTCCATTTAAACACACCCGTCCACTTTCCTAAATTTGCATATTAATTAGTGACTTATAATTTTCAATAAGATTATCACGTACGAGAGCAGCTGTTTTCATTTGAGACTCAGCTTTCTTTTGCTGAATTAAAACGTCATGTGTTTCTCCTACCCCTTTAGTTAGTAAATCATATACTGCTGTTTGTGCATTGTTTTGCGTTTGATTCATATCTTCCAATAAATCAATAAACTTTTTCCCCTCAACTACAGATGTTTGAGAAGTTTTCGGTGCACCAATTGACTGAATTGCTCCAAATGGTTGTGTATGTAACATTGGTTGGATTTTCATATTACTATCTTCCCCCTTATCCTCGGCCGATTTCTAAATCTTTATCAAGCATTTTTTTATTTGCATTTAATACACTCGTATTCGCTTCATACATTTTTTGAGCAACCATTACATTCGTCATTTCAGCAGTTACATCAATATTTGGATAACGTACATATCCTTCTTCATTTGCGTGCGGATGCGTCGGATCATACACTAAATTTTCCGTTTTGTCTGCTTCAATACTTTTTATTTTTACTCCATTAGTAGGAGCACCATCTAACATACTTGCAAAACTATTGTTTGATTCTAGCACCACACTACGACGCTCATATAAATCTGCCCCCGGAGCCGCCGTCGTATTCGCATTTACAATATTGTTAGAAGTAACTTCCATCCACTTTCTCGCTGTCGTTAGCCCTGAGCCACTTGCATTAATTGCCTGAAACATCCGTTGTCTCTCCTTCTACTTAACGTCCGCGTGCCGCTTGGTTAATTGCATATTGTGTATTAATCGCGTTAATTGAAATACCGTATAACTGATTTGCTTTCATTAAATCTAGCATTTCTGTCGTTACATCCACACTATTTCCGTCTTTATTCGTTTGCATTGATTTTGTTTGAATCTTTGCATATGTATTTTTCATATTTACTGTCGGCAAGTGCATTTCATTCGTTTGATATAAATCTGGATTGCTCTTTAAATCAGCCGCATTGTTTTTATATAATGCACTACTTTTATTCATCTGCTCAGCAAATGTTACATCTTGTGCTTTATAGCCAGGTGTATTCGCATTTGCAATATTACTAGAAACCGTATTTCGTTTCGTTACTAAATAATTCATATAATGGCTTACATCACTCACTAAATCTGGCATATTCCACACCCTTCCTTTTCTAACTTAATGATCCACTGATGGAAGTTTCACTTCATTATTTATTTTCTTATATGTATTTATTAAAATATTAACTATTATGTACCCTTACATATTTTATTCCATTTTTCCATTGTTGTCTTTAGAAAAATATAAAAATATAAAAAAGAATACGAAAAAACTGTATACACGCAGTAATTCATGAAACATTTCAACATATGAACTACAAACTAAGTTCATTTTTATATTATTTAGATTACTACTTTTTTATTACAGTCATAAAGTGAAACCTCAATCAGCGGAATTCTTTATTTAAACAAAGGAATGGATCCCCTTTTAAAAGGGGAATCCGTTTCCAAACTCTATCATTAATATTTACCGTAAAATGAATTAGCTTTCATCCGCCCATCATTTTCCATTATCATTTCTTCCAAAATCTTTTGCTTATCTCGAATATGCTGAGCTGCCTTAATAATGAATGGGCTTACTTCTGCTGCAACTTGTGCACGTGTTTCTTCATCCAATGTCATCATCCAGCGATTTAACATTTCACTCTTCTCAGCAAACTCTCCATCTGACACTTGCAATTCACCGATTTCATTAAAACAGCCGACAAACGTCCGATAAATATCATTGTTCATTTTCAAGTGCTCCGCGGTAACCATCTATTAAATCTTGTAATACTTTCACAATTGCATCCATGTCTTTTGCCTCACGAGTCACTTTCATCGTTTGAATTTGAATGCTAATCCAATCGTATAAGCCATATAAACTATCATATAAATCTTTTGTAATTTCAGGGTTTAATTGAAGTTTTAATTCTTCAAAAATACGTTCTAACTTTTCAAGAAGCGCATCTCCTTCTTGTAAGTTAAAAGTATGTAAAAGTTCTTCTAAATTACGAAACTCTACAATACATCTTTCATAAATAAAAATTGTATTTTTAATCGGATTACTCGTCATAATATCATTTTGCATATAACGTTGCCATGCTTGCATACGATCACTTCCTTAGATTTCATTAATCATCACTTTTTTGTTTTGTCATTGCTTTAATTGTTTTTAGCTGACTATCAAGCGCCGCTAATGTACTTTCTAATTTTTGATATTTCTTTACAATATCATCTTGTTTTTGCTTATTTTGAATGTCAATATCATTGATTTTACGATCTAGTTTCCCCACACGGTCATCTATAATTTTTATTCTTTCTCCTATGATTCCCACGTCACCGAATATCTTATTAAATTGTGTATCTATTTGTTTTCCAAGACCATCTGCACTAAAAAAGAATTGTTTTGCCGCATCCGGGTTTTCTTTCAAAGCGTTTGTTAATTTTGCTTCATCAACTTGTAATGTACCCTCTTTTGTCACCTGAATACCATACGAAAACAAATAATTTCCATCTTGTGAGTATGTTACAATATTATTCATAATCCTTCTAATATCACCCATAATATTTTGGCCTTGAAGCGCTCCATTTTTCCCACCAAATAATTCTACTGTAGATACCGCTTGATTATAATTGCTTACCATTTTTTTTATAAGTTCATTCGCTTCTTTTACATTTGAATCTTCTACTGTAAATTTAACGCTCTTTCCTACCTCAGATTTATCTAGTTGAATTTTAACACCTGGAAGAGTTTCTATTGTATTTGACTCTCCATGCTCTTCAACCCCATTAATTACATATGTTGAATTTTTAGCCTTTTCTATTTCATTAAGTGTACCATCTGTTTTTACAAATCCCATCTTTTCTAAAAATTGACCGCTATCTTCTAACTTAATAGCTCCCTTTTCGCCCATTTTTGAAGAAGAAAAGAATATCTTATTTCCAAGAGAATATGCCGAAACTCCATAATTTCCACTATTAATTTTATTTATTAATTGACGGTATGTAGTATCCTTTGTAATTACAATATCCTGATTGTTAATCTTTATTGTTTCTTCCATATCAATTTTAGCATCTAAATCCGCTATCTTTTCACTTGAAATTTGATGGCGTTGAGCCAATTCTTTGACTTCAATATTAAAGGTTCCTGCAATTGCTGAAGCATCTGCTGTCACACTAATATATCCTTCTTGAGAGAGTGTTACTTTTTTTTCATTCCCTTTAAAACTAGATAAATCTTTCATTGTTTGTGTTAGAGAACTAAATTCCTTTTTCAAACTTGCATATAATAATTTTTCTTGTGTAAGTTGTTCCTTTTCATTATTATAAGGAG
Organism: Bacillus sp. Root131; assembly: GCF_001429475.1. NCBI lineage: Bacteria > Bacillati > Bacillota > Bacilli > Caryophanales > Bacillaceae > Bacillus > Bacillus sp. Root131. Next base: position 342,622 of record NZ_LMJQ01000001.1, on the reverse strand, counting down.
TTTTCTTCATATCCAACGCTTGTAATTCTAATTCTACTAGCTTTGAAGTATCTATTATATTATTGCCTAGATTCCAAATTTGTTGTCTATTACCAATACCTGTTGATGTAACTGCCATTAACTACCACTCCTTTTTTACATATAATCTAAAATACTCGTTTTACTCATCGTACTAACAGCTTTTAACGTCGCTTCATATGTTGCATTAATATATGCTAAGTCGGAAATTGCTACCGCTAAGTCGACATCTTCAATTTCTTTACGGTTTTCTTGAAGCGCTAAATTTTGTTCGCTTAAAATTGTTTTAAACGTCTCCATTGTGTTCATTGTTGAACCAACTTCAGTTGTACGGTTAATGATGCCATCTAAGTTTTTCTTGTTTTCTCCTAATAACGGTTGTAACGCTTTTTGATCACCTTTTTGCATCGCTTCACTCATCTGTTTTAACGTCTTTATAACCGGAGATAATAATGCCTCTCCGTTTCGAAATGCTTTTATTTCATAACCGTCATTTAGTTGCCAGTTCACATCATTTTGTCCACCTTGATACGTACCATCTTCTGTAAATGGCAGTTTTTCTGCACTATCACCACCGAAAATATAACGACCTTGCTCTTTCGTATTCGCTAAATATACAACTTGTTTTAAAATTTGATCAATCTCTGCACCAATGGCCTTCAATTCTTTTTCACCATTTTGCTCACTTAATGCCTGCACCATTAATTGATCTGTCCTCGTTAGAGATTTCAAAACACCTTGTAAAGTATTTTCAGTTTGTGTTAATACATTTTTCGAATCCGCTATATCTTTTTGCATTTGCTCCATATTCGCCAATGAATGTTGAATCGCAAATGACTTACTTGCCGCAAGTGGGTCTTCACTCATAAGAAGATTTTTCTTCCCTGAAGTTACTTGATTTCGATGATATTGCTGTTGCACGTTCAAATCCATTAACTGATTCTTTGCCCAGTTTGCATTTTGAAATGTAGATACTCTCATTTCTATCTCCTCCTTATATATTTTCAATCAATTACTATCACCTATCGAATAATCGAAAATAGACTATCAAACACTTCATTCATCGTAGTAATAGCTTTAGAGTTCGCCACGAAATATTTTTGGAAGGCCATTAAATTTACCATTTCCTCTTCCATATTTACCCCTTCAACGCTCATCTTTTCTTGCTGAATGCCTTCTAATAAGTCCCCATGAATTTTTTGATAAGCATTCACTGCACTTTTATCAGAAGCTACACGAACTATGAATTGGTCTAATGCTGCTTTATAAGAAAGACCTTCTTTATAGTCTCCATCTGTAATTGCTGCTAGTTTATTTGCTGTTTCAGCAGATATTTTCATTTTCGAAATATCTTTTTGAAATTCTGGATTTAACTTCATATCTTTCGCATGATCTCCAACGAAGAAATCTTTTCCCATCACTGTATTCACTTGATTTTTCACTGAACTCATTAAGTCTTCAAGATTTTTTTTATAATCAACAATCTTCGCTTTCGTGTCAATCGCTGATTTTATCGCTCCGCTAGTTACATTGATTTCTGAACCGTAAATCTCAACTGACATTGGGTCTTTTTCTTTATTTAATTGAAGTGGATATGTATCTTGTCCATTTACTGTTAAAATACCATTCATTCTAACACTCGCAATATTAGGATTCATAGATTCATAAGATACTTCGATGTTTGCATACTTAGACATCTCTGTAACGATGCGATCTCGTTCGTCTAAAAGTTGATTCGGCACTTGTGTACCTGCTTGTCCAATTTTATGATTCGCTTCTGCTAAACTAGCAGCAAGACGATTAAATTCATTAACATGCGCTTCAATATCTTCTGCCGTCTGCGCTTCCACTGTATCTAAGTTTTTCGCAAGACGATTTACTTGACTTGTGAACTTCCCAGTTTCAGAAATTAATGTATCGTAGTAGTTTGGTTGTTCTGGATTTTTTGCCACTTCACGAAAGGCATTAAAGAAACCGTCCATTAAACTAGATAATGAATTCTTTCCTGTCGTTCCAACCATAGACTCTACACGTGATAAAGTCGAATTCATATAGTTATAGTAAGAGAGCTGAGATAATTGATCATTAAACTGCTTCGTCTTTACCTCATCAGTAATACGGTCAACACCTAGCGTTTGTACACCGTAACCAATTCTCTGTTCTGGCGTATGACCATTACTTGCTCCAACAGATCCGTAATTCACCATTTGACGCACATAACCCGGTGTATGAATGTTAGATAAGTTTTGTTTCGTTGTTTGTAATCCCATTTGAGCCGCTAGCATCCCTGATAGCGGTGTATTATAATCAGATAATCTCATAAAGCTTCACTTCTCCTTTACAATAGTTCATTCATAAAGATTTGCGAATTATTGTTTCGCTCTAAATTATATTCAGAAACAGAATCCACAATACTTTCTGTAGTTTTTAATAGTACGTTTAAGTAATATTGATTTTTCAAAAGAATCATTTTTACATTCTCTTCTAATTCAGTTACGTTTTTTTGTAATTCTTCCATTTTTTCAATTTCTTCTTGAGAAAAATACGAAAATAATGCACTTACACGAGATGCTTCAACATCCTTTTCTTTACAAAACTGAACAACCATTTCTTCGAATGAGCTAGATAGTCCTTTTAAACCATCAATGTACTGCAATTGTTCTACTTGTAACTTTTGAACTGCATTTATATCTTTATTTTTTAAATTCTCATATATTTGCTCTCCAAGCGCTTGAATATTTTCATACGCCTTTTGTATAATAACGAGCTTTTCATATAATTGTATGTACATATAGCTTCCTTCCTTTTACAAGACTAAATTCACAATTAAACCATGGATTTCTCCAATTTGATTTAACATTTCTAAATGTCCTGTTTTCGTATTAATTAAATTCATAACATCTTCTAATTCATTCAATCCCATTTCTGCCTGTTTCACAATCGTCATTTTCTGTGAATATCCATAACGTGGGTGACGAGACATGACATCTTTATACTGCAATACATTATCAACGTAAAAATTCAAAAATGATTTTACTGTATTTTTGTATTCCATTACATTATCAAGCGTTAATTCCATTTCAATTTTTTCTTTAATTTCTCCAATATTATCGACAAACGCTTCCATTTGTTCTAGTAATTTATCTTTTTTCGGATCTGCATGCAAATTATCCGAAAATGCAAGTCCTGTCCTGACATTTGCTTCTTTCGGCATTTGAGTAGCAGGCGGTATATGCGATAAAATTGGATTATGCGAGATAGAACGTAGCATATATATCACCTATTTATTTTTTTATTTCTTCCTAAACTTAATCGTAAAATCCAGTTATTTATAATTATACTCTGAACAGTAATATTTTGCAGTTATTTTTTATAAAAGATATGTTACAATTTAGCATGAGGTGGCACAATTCTATGAATATTTTCCTTTGTGGTTCAAATCAATTAACAGCATTAGATCAAGAAGAAATTAAAAAATTTTTAACTGACTATGCTCACAAACATAAAATTTACATATTATGTTATAAATCTATTGAAAATGAGGTTCTTCGTTTTTTCGTTGAGAATGAAAGACTCGCTCAAAATTTATGCCTTTACACGCTGCAACCATTGCAAGCAATAACAGATGAATTTCAAGAAGTCGTTGATTACTTAAAAAAACACGGAGCCGAATATGTTGCTTTCGATCATCCTTCTGACTCCATTTACCGATCAGATTATATGTTTTTTGTTAAACAAATTATTGAAGACACTGATTTAGTTCTCTGTTTTTATAATGGGGACAAACATACATCTGTCATCCCTGTCGATGTTGCAAAAGAAGCAGGTATTGATGCTGTCATTTATGATTTACCAGGATTACATGAAAAGCAAATGAAAAAAAGCTTTGAACAAAAAATTCGTATGATGTAAAGGGGGCGGCACAATATCATTATTGTGCCCATTGTAAATATGATAATTGAACAAGATTATGATCATTTTATCGCGAGTTTTAAACAACAATTCAATATGGATATCGCTTCGTATAAGCAAGATAGAATGCGCCGTAGAATCGATGCTTTCATTTCGAGAAAAGGCTTTGAAAACTACACTAATTTTTTAAACAAATTACGTGCTGATCAAAATTTATTTTTAAATTTTATTGACTATATTACAATTAACGTTTCAGAGTTTTTTAGAAATAAAGAACGATGGCAAACTTTAGAGTCGAAAGCACTACCTAAATTACTCGAACAAAATAGCGGAAAATTAAAGGTATGGAGTGCCGCTTGCGCTGCTGGTGAAGAACCGTATACACTTTCTTTAATTTTATCAAAGCATCTAGCTCCATTTCGTTTTGAAATTCAAGCAACAGATCTTGATTTTCATATTTTAGAAACTGCAAAACGCGGTCAATATACAGAACGTTCGTTAAAGGAATTACCTAATGATTTGAAAGAACGTCATTTCACAAAAGAGAATGATCTATATTCATTGCATCAAAACATTAAACAAAACGTCTCGTTTAAACAACATGACCTTTTAATGCAGTCATTCGATACAAATTATGATTTGATTATTTGTCGCAACGTAATGATTTATTTTACCGAAGAAGCAAGAGTAAAACTTTATGAAAAATTTAGTCGTTCTTTACGAAAAGGCGGCGTACTATTTGTTGGTAGTACGGAACAAATTTTAACACCCGAGCGTTACAATCTTCAGCGATTTGATACATTCTTCTACGAAAAAATATAAAAAAGGTCGTCACAATGGAGTGACGACCTTTTTACATAACTCGAATTAAAATAATACCGACAATCCATATGAAGAGAAAAAGAAACGTCATAGACCATTTATGTTCTTGCATCGTTTGTTTCAATGCCTGTGATAATTGTGTCATGTTAATTTCCGCAAGCGCTCTCCATACACTTACATCCCGATCTTTAGCAATGCGGTCTGTAACACTAATTAAAATTGTTTCGTTAGACAATTTCGTTATATAAGCAGTAATAACCGTTACCATCAAATTTATATTTCCTTCTGAAGAATCACTTTCCACTCTAGAAATAAGTGCGCTCACATCTAGTAACGGAATATGTACTTTTCTACCAAATGATAGTTGTACTTCAGCGAAATCATATGTTCCATCTAACAAAGGAAGGTCTTTTATATGCGCCTGCTTAACAAGCCCTTGTAGGCTTCTAATTACTTGTTCAAATATTTTTTCTGTTTGCTTACCTTCTCCAGATAACGTATGTAGCTTTTTAAAAAGTTGTAACACTGTATCCATCTCTTTAGAAAGCATTTCCTTCATAATCTTTCCATCACTTAAACTTGCAAGTAAAATACCTATTTCATTATTTTTCGAAATAATTTTAGACTGTCCAGTAAACACTAAATTGCTACGCTTTCGTTCTTTCTGGATTTCATGCTCCGAAATAGCTGCAGGCTGTTTTAATGGTTGTAACGCCTTATCTTCAATTGTCGTACGTTTAATCTCCATTTAAGCGCCTCCACTACTATGAAATAATTAGCCCCATTCTTTATTACTCTTTAAAACTAAAAACAGTACGAATAAACCTGACATGATAGTAAACACATCCGAAGCTTGTACTCCCTGTTCACCTTTTTCTTCTTTCTTGTCTTTTGATTCTTCTTTTTGTTCTTTCTTTTTAGAGGCAACTTGTTTGTTATTTTTCTCTTTTCGGTCCTTCGCCTTATGTACTTCCTTGTTGTCTTCGAACGGCTCTTTTATGACGTAAGTAAATTCCTCTTTCTCTTTCAACGGTTCTTTTATAAACTTATTTACTTCCTCATCTTGCTTCGGAATTTGAACAACTGGTAATTTTTCTTCTGGAAGCGGGTTTTTGACTTTCAAATCCTCTTGCTTCTCATTTTCTTTCTTATCTTCTAATTCATTTTCTAGTTTATTATCTAATTTATCTTCTTTCTCTTTCTCTTCTATCTTTTTGTCATCTTCGTTTTTTGGCGCCAAAATAGAAATGGTATATTCACTTTCCTCAACAAGTTTATTACCTGCTGCATCTATTATCTCTACATGTAATTCGTATGGCCCAGCTGGCAATTCTTCTGTTATTTCAAATATTTTTTGCCAATCCATATCATACTTGTTGTAGTCTAATAAAAACGAAAGCTCTTTATTTTCTTTCCCTTTTAATGTAACGCGCACTTCTTTTACAGCCGATTCTATATCTGACGCTTTTACTCGTATATGTATAGAATCTCCCTGTTTTCGTTCAACTAAGTTTTCTTTTACTTCATCAATAGTAACTTCCTGTAACTTTGGCAATTCTTTATCTATAGTAGGCGTTTCATTTTTAATACGAATGAGCGGGACTTTCAATTCATTTTTTATGAGGTCTTCTTTCTCATTCTCTTTGTAACTTTGAAAGAGCTGAAGATTCCAATCACCTTGCAAATCAAAATCCCCTGCTTTATAGTTAGCAACCCAGCTCTTCGTTTCTTCATCATACTCAAAAGATAGCATTCTTTCTTGCGCATATTGCTCGCCATTTTTTTGTAACTGCAATATACCTTTCATGCTTTGAATGTTTTTCCCATTTGGTTCTACAGCAATTCGCACTTCTTCGCCAACTTTAAGCTCCGGCTTATTTACTGTAACAATTCCTTGTTCCGTTTCTATCTTTCTTTCACCCAATTGTTTATTTACTACTTCTTGTTGTTCTGCTTCTTGTTGTTCTACTTCTTGTTGTTCTACTTCTTTTTGTTTCTCTTCATCTTGTTTCGTTTCCACTTGCTCTGACTTTTCTTCTTGTACATTCACTTCATTTATTTTTTGATCTGGCTCAATTTGTTCCTCAGCCTGACTTTGCAAGGGGAAGAACAAGCACACATGTATGCATAGCCAACTCATTAGAAAAAACTTTACGTTTTTCATCTACTAGTTCAAACTCCTATTTCATTGCCTTATAGTGATTTCGTCACTTTTACTCCGAAAAATCCATCTACATTTACAAGTTCACCATACGCCACTAATACATCATTTACATAAATACGAATCGGTTCATCAATATCTTCATCTAGTACAACTGCTTCATTTTCTTGTAAACTTAATATATCTTGAATCGTTTTCACTGTACTTCCAAATACAAATTTCACGTTCATTTCTACATTTTGTAGAATGGACGTGTCCATATATACTGGCTCCATTTGTTTTACTTCTTTAAATTCAATAGGTTGCACAACTGGTTCTACAATTTTTTCTTCTTCAATTTCTTCTGTTGCAATCTCTTCTTCCACCATTGGATACAGAAGTCGCCTTACCATTTCTTTCGCTTCATAAATTGGCAAAATTTGATACATTTTCGATTGAAGCAGATCGCCAATTTCAAGATTGAACGTAATTTGAACGAGTTCGTCCACTTCCATTGACTCTCCCAAATACTCCATTTCTTCTTTTAACGTTACAAATTTAACATTTGGCGGCGTCATGTCCATTTTTTCTTGAAACATTTCTGACATCGCCGTAGCAGCATGCCCCATCATTTGGTTCATAATCTCTTTAATACCGCTCAGTTCTAATTCAGTCAACTCTTTTTCCGGATCAACTTCCCCTGTTCCCATCATCATTAAATCTACCATTGTTAAGGCGACATCTTTTGTAAATACGAATACATTCTCATTCTTTAGCCCTTCAACAAAGTCGACATTTAAAATAACAAATGGTACTGGTACTCCATCATAATGCCGAACATTGATTGCTTCCACATTTGGTGTACTAATTGTAACTGGCTGATTTAAAAGCGTTGACAATACTGTTGAAGCGGAACCAATTGAAATATTTGCAATTTCACCAAGCACATCTTTCTCTTCTTGTGTTAAATGCTCTTTTTCAACTTCTTCTACAATCTCAGTTTCCACTACTTCTGCTGTCTCGTCTTTTTCTTCTACTCCACCAGATAATTGCATTAATTTATTTACCATTTGTTTCGCATGCTCAACAGAAACAATTTGTACAAGTTTAGAGTTTACAAGATTATCTATCTTTAAATCAAACGACACTTTAACAATCGTATGATTTCCATCGATTTCAGAGATTTTCTCCATTTCTTCTGATAACTTTACAACTTTAATCGTCGGCGGAGACATATCTACTGTATCTTGGAAGAATTCCGACATAGATGTAGCTGCGAATCCCATCATTTGATTCATCGCTTCTTGTACAGCACTTAGCTCTAATTCACCAAGTTCTTTTCCGTCCTCCACCTCGCCTGTTCCCATCATCATTAAATCAGCAATAGACAATGCAACATCTTGCTTAAGGACAAGAAGGTTTTCCATATCTAATCCTTTTGTAAAGTGAATGTTTAATACAACATGTGGAACTTCGACATCTCTTGAATCATATAAATCTACCAACTCTATGCGAGGAGCAGTAATGCTTACTTGCCTATTTAAAATTGTTGATAATACAGTCGAAGCTGAACCAAATGATATATTTGCAATTTCGCCAAGAATATCGCATTCTTGAGGCGTTAAATGCTCATTTTCTTTTTCTAGCACAATCGTGCTCGTATCCCCTTTTGTGTGTTGCTCAGGCATTTTCCCTGCCTCCTCATTTCTGTTTTTCTATCAAATGATATAAACTCTCATTTGATTTTAGCAAACTTATTATATAAAACGTTAATATGTATTTATTGCCATTATTAGAGTAGTAACGATTAGTCAAAAAGCTCCCCACTTGTATACAATTGGGGAGCTTTCCTTCATTCCTATTATAAACCTTCTGGGTTTAAAATGAGGACCACTCGTCCATCACCGAGAATCGTCGCACCAGAGAAATAATTAGAACTCTCTGCAAAGAAGTCACCTAATGACTTTAAGACTATTTCTCTTTGACCGATAATTGTGTTTACAATAAGTCCATAGCTGCGATGTGTATTACGAACAATTAACACAGGAACCATTTGACCATCATATGACGCAAACGCCTCATCTACTGTTTTTTCACCAAATACAGTACTTAAATGTTTCACTTCAATAATTTGATTACGATAATTTAACACATCTTTTCCTTGTAAGGATTGGATGTCTTCTTTCTTAATTCGAATTGCTTCAACGATATTTCCAAGAGGTAAAGCATAACGCTTATCATTCGTTTGAATAAGCATAGATTGAATAATAGACAACGTTAACGGAAGTTCAATTCTAAATGTACTTCCCTTTCCTTCCTCAGAATCAATAATTAAATGTCCACCTAAACTATGAATCGTATGTTTTACAACATCTAATCCGACACCGCGTCCAGAAAGATCTGATACAACTTCAGCTGTACTAAATCCTGGTTGGAAAATAAGATCAAACACTTCACGATCTGTTAATCTATTCGCATCTGCTTCAGTTACAACGCCATTTTTAATCGCTTTTTCTAATACTTTCCCTTTATTAATACCGTTTCCATCATCCGTAATTTGAATAACGACATGATTTCCACTATGAAAAGCTTCTAATTTAATAGTACCTGTCTCATTTTTACCTGCATCACGTCGTTTTTCAACAGTTTCAACACCGTGATCGATTGCATTTCGAATTAAATGAACGAGCGGATCACCGATTTCATCAATAACAATTTTATCTACTTCAGTATCTTCACCTGTAATTTGTAAATCGATTTTTTTCCCTAAATCTTTCGCTAACATACGTACCATACGCGGGAAACGATTGAACACAGTTTCAATTGGCACCATACGCATATTTAATAGTACATTTTGAATATCTTTTGAAATATCGCCTAATCGATTTAAATGTTCAATTAGTTCCTTGTTTTGAATCGTTTGAGCCAATTCATCAATGCGCCCACGTTCAATTACACTTTCTTCAAACATATTCATTAATCTTTCAATTTTCTCTAATTGAACACGAATTGAACGATTCTCCACTTTAGCATTTTTCGTTTTTGTAGTACTTTTAGCTGGCTGATTCGTTGCCACTATCGGTGATTCTACCTGCGTAGCCACAGCTGGTTGTAGCGTTTCTTCTACTTGCACAACTTCTTGTGTAACGACTTTTTTAGAAGCTACTTCCCTCGATATAGGTTCTCCTTGCTTTACTTCCACTTTCTCAATTTCAGAAACATGAAGTACTACTTGTTTCAATTCTTCTATACTACAATCCGTATCCATAAATACTGTAAATTCAAATCCGAAAGCATCTGCTTCAATTTCTTCAATACTCGGAGCTGTTTTTTGTATATTCCCCACATTTTGTAATGCTTCAATACACATAATGGCACGTACTGCTTTTAAAATTGCTTGCTGTTCAACTGTTATATGCACTGCATGCGAAACTGCATCATCGTTGTCTATATGATTTTGCTCTATATGTTCCGTAGTAGTTTCTACATTACCGTTCAATAATGCTTCTAATTTCTGTTTAGTTGAGACTACATCAATATTGCCCATTCCACCTTGTTGCACATCTGCAACCATCTTCTCCAAATTATCAATGCACTCAAAAATCACATCAATAATATCCGCATTTACAACTATATTCCCATGACGAATTTCATCTAACACATTTTCCATCTTATGTGTTAAATCAGCCATCTCCGTAAATTCCATACTCGCAGACATACCTTTGAATGTATGAGCGGAGCGGAATATTTCTCCTACAACATCCATATCAGCAGGATTTTGCTCTAACACTAGCACATTTTCATTTAGCGACTGTAAATGTTCTTCTGACTCTTCAAAAAATATATTTAATAGATCTGTTTGCATTTTTATCCCCTACCTGTCTAACAAACATTTCATTTATGTATAACAATTTAGTGTTTTATAATGAGAAAAAAGGGGGCCACACGTCGATCCGCTATCACTGTTTTGATTCCTTGTGGCACCCCTTCTATATTAACTATTTGCTACTTTTGTTAAAGCTTCAATTACACGATCCGCTTGGAATGGCTTTACAATAAAGTCTTTTGCCCCGCCCTTAATTGCATCTAATACCATACCTTGTTGTCCCATTGCAGAACAAATAACAACCTTTGCACTTGAATCAATTTTAATAATTTCTTTTAATGCTTCAAGCCCATCCATTTCTGGCATAGTAATATCTAATGTTACAATATCAGGTTGAAGTTCTTTATACTTTTGAATTGCTTCTACCCCATTCTCTGCTTCGCCAATAACTTCAAATTCAGCATTACTTTTTAATAAGTTTTTAATCATCGTTCGCATAAACATCGCATCGTCTACTACTAAAATTTTATGTGCCATTCTTTTTAATTCTCTCCTTCTATGCATAAATATATCTTAATATTTCACCTTATCATTCTCACTCATTATACAAAATAAAATGATAAAATTTAATATTTTTTTAAAAGAATTTTCGTATTTTTATTATTTTATTATTAAAATAATAATATACTACTCTTTTATATAAATAACAACGCGACGGTTTTTTTCCCAGTTTTGCGGTGAATCATTTGGTACAATTGGCTTTGTGTCTGCATATCCTACCGCAGCTAGCCTTTTATCATCCACATTATACACTTCAATTAAATGGTGAATCATATTTGCCGCTCGTGCTGAAGATAACTCCCAATTTGAAGGGAATTTCTCGTTATGAATAGGTCTACTATCTGTATGTCCCTCTACAACAATTGGGTTAGGTACGGATTGAAAAAATCCAACTAATTGACTTATTATCCCTTTCGCTTCGGGCTTAACGTTTGCATCGCCTGTATCAAATATTAAATTATCTACTATAACGACGCTTACCCCTGTATCCTCTCGATATACATTCACTTGACTAATACCGTTATTATCTACATACGCTTTTAACTTCTTATATAATTCATCCATTCTCTTTTTTGAGATCATCTTTTCATCATTTTTTTCATGTGAAATATCCGGTATTGTATTTTCCATTACTTTTGCATCTACTTGCCCCGTATCACTAAACTTTTCAAGCATCTTTGACAATTTTACTGCATCTTGCTTTGATGTAGCAACTAGTAATACAAAGAAAGTTAATAATAACATTGTTAAATCTGTAAAAGTCGTCATCCAACGAGGCGATCCCTTTTGCGGTCCTTTACTCATCATACCACTCCTTGAAATATTAGGCTGCTCCTTTTACCTTTTTTACCTTTGTTTCGTATACGTATGTATCCAGTTTCAACTTTAATTTAGAAGGGATTTGTCCACGATACAATTCTGAAATTGCTTCTATTACAAACTTCTTCTCTGTATATAAATCTTCAATACCACGATATACTTTTTCCGCAAGAGGGATTGCAATCATATTCGCAAGTACGGACCCATATAATGTCGTTAACATCGCAACTGCCATCCCTGTACCAATTTGCGATGTATCTTGTAAGTTTTGGAGCATAATGATAAGACCGATTAACGTACCAATCATTCCCCAAGCTGGAGCAAAATCACCAATTTTATCTAATAATGCTGCTCCTTTTCTTAACTCATACACTTCCGTTTCAATATCTTTCAGTAACACTTCTTTTAATTCATCTTCATCGTAACCGCTTAACATTAATCGAATTCCTTTTTGAATAAAAGGATTGTCTACTTGCTCTCCATCAACCTCTAAAGAAAGCAAGCCATGCTTTTTAGACTTTTTCGAAAAATCGACAAACAAATCCGTTAACTGTTCTAAATCTTCTTCTCTTCTATGTAAAACAGTAAAAATGCTTTTCGTATATTTTTTTATTTCTCCAAATCGATATGCCACAACAATTGTCGCTGTTGTTCCCCCTATGACAATTAAAATAGATGAAACATCTAAAAAGTTTTTAAAAGCTTTTATTCCACCGCCGCCAAGCATAATTGCTGCTATCACTATAATGAAACCTACTATAATGCCCACTGGGCTAGAAATATCAAACTTCCTTTTTCTTCTTTGTGGTCTAGCTAATACTTGATTTTTCTCTCCCATATTTCTGCCCTTTCCTTTCCATTTTTATATAACATTTTTTTATTTTAATAATACGTTTTCACATATAACATGTATTATACGCTTATCATCTGTTTATCGCAATATACTCATGAAATTGACACATTTCATTTCTATATTAGAATTATAGTATGGATAAATGAGGAGGATCACGATGGAACACAACATTTTACAAGTCATTGCATTAGCAGAAAAACTAAAATATGAAATGCGACATAGCTGGCTTTCTAACGGACGTCAAGAAAGTGTTGCCGAACATACATGGCGTATGTCTCTAATGGCTATTTTAGTTGAACCTTATTTGGATCAAAAAGTAAATATTGAGAAATTACTTAAGATGGTTATTATTCACGACCTAGTCGAAGCCGAAGCTGGTGATATCCCTGCTTTTGATACGATGAATAGTCACGAATTACAACTACAAAAACAAAAAAATGAACTAGAAGCTATTTTAAATATTAAACAAACATTAACAAGTTCTCTCGGTGAGGAATTATATGACTTATGGATGGAGTTTGAAGCGAAAGAAACGTACGAAGCAAAAGTTGCTAATGCACTCGATAAACTTGAGGTGAAAATCCAACATAACGAAGCTGATATTGATACGTGGTTACCAATTGAACATAAAATGACATTCCAAGTAGCAAAGCATACAAACTTTGATTCTTTCCTATCTAAATTACAAAAAATTATTGAACAAGATGGAGAAAAGAAGTTAATTGCTGCCGGTATTGATGTTGAGGCATGCAAGCAATAATGAAATAAGACACTCAACAAGAGTGTCTTATTTCATTATTGTTGATATAGCCTGCTTATAAATAAGCTGTTGTTTTCCATCCACTAATATTAAAACTGTAAATTTATCTACTCCAACAACTTCTCCTACTATTCTAACGCCACTCTTTAAGAAAATTGTAACTGTACCTTTTTCTTCTTTTATTTGTTTATACAATTCTTCCTGTAAATGTTCCAATTACTGTCCTCTCCTTCTCGTGAAACATCTTAATATAAAAAACTATAAATTTTTTATTTATGCACTTTGTCTTTTCCATTCATAAACTTATTAATTAGTATATCTAAATCTCGGCTAAATAACAAAACTTTATCATGATCCAATCCGTGTCTCGCAACAAGTTGAATTAACTCTTTCTTTTTGTTTTCTATTTTATTTTGTAATTGTCCCATCTCCATCTCTATACTAAAACTCCCTTTTCCCATAATATTACTTGTAAAATTATAGTACATATTCTCTCATAAAAAAATAAAAAAATGGTTTTTTTTACAATTTTTTATTTTTTTATGCCTAAATTACGAATCACGTAAAGGTTCATTTACAAATCACTAACATACAATCCTAATGAATCTACAGGCATTTGTCTAATTATAAATGAGACTGGCTCGTTTTCTATACAAAAAACATACTGTATATAGTAGTCCATGAACCATATAGATTAACTTACTAAAAAGGAGGAAAACATATGAGTTATGGTGGAAGTTGCGCTGGTTTCGGCGGTGGATTTGCTTTGCTTATCGTACTATTCATCCTTCTAATCATCATCGGATGTAGCTGTTGGGGTGGCGGCGGATACGGATATTAATATATCCTATCCTTGACAAATGAACTAAAAACTATAGAAAAACAGCTCATATTTGAGCTGTTTTTTTTCATACTTTCGTATGAATTTATATCCCTCTTATTTGCGATTTCAACTAACAAAATATCGTTTAATATGGAATAAGAAACATTTTTCACTGATATAAAAGATCGTTATACATACATATTACAAACAAAAATTATTTTAACATTAATTCTTGTCGGCATTTCATGGGGCATTATTGGAGGGGCTTATCAGCTACTCCTAACGATCTATGCCGAGAGAATTTTCCACACTAACATTGGAATTTTATATACAGTTCAAGGCATTGGGCTTATGATTGGAAGCCTCCTCGTTAATCTTTATATGTCTCATAATAAAGAAAAAATGAAAAAAGTATTCGGTTGAGCCTAATTATTACAAGGAATTTTCTTTCTCGGATTCATTCTATCCGATCAACTTATTATCGGTATCGTTACTTTATTCTGTATGCGCATAGCAGGAGGAATCCTCGTTCCACTTGATACGACATTACTTCAAACTTACACACACGAAAATATGATGGGTAAAGTTTTTTCATTCCATTATTCCGTTTACGGATCTCTTATTCAGTTATCTATGTTTTTTACAGGAGGGCTGTTAGAAATTCTTTCTCCTCAAATAATTGGCAGTTTATTAGCTACATGCTGTATTTTTGTAAATTTTATATGGCTTTTCTTGTTTATCGCGGGGATCTCAGTGAATAATCTAATGATAATCAATAGATTATTCACTGAGATCCCATTCATTATTTGTTTCCCAATAATAAAATTGCTTAAAAATGTCAGTCTAATTTTTTAGTTAATGATCCTTATATGGCAACACTATTTGAGAAAAAACTAGATATTTATGTTAAAATATAAATAAGTTTGTGAAAGTTTGCACTTAAATAAGAGACTTCAACTAGTTAAACTGGATTAAAGAGGAGGGCTGTTTTGGGTATCACATTCATTTTCATATGTATTATATTAGTGGCTTCTATTCTGCAAGCAAGTACAGGTTTTGGCTTTTCCATAATGGCAACCCCTTTCTTACTTATGTTATTTTTACCACAAGAAGCTATACAAATAAACATTATTTTATCTTTAATTATCTCCATTTCACTCATTTGGAAAATAAGAATGGACGTTGATTTTGTTCTACTGAAAAGGTTTATTTTGGGAAGTATAGTTGGTGTACCTTTTGGTATTTTAATCTTCATTTCCGTTAACATAAACACTTTTAAATTAGCAGTTAGCATCCTACTCTTACTATTAACATTGTTGCTAATATGCAACGTTAAGGTTAGATCAACACAATCTAGAGATTTCATAGTTGGCGGATTATCTGGTCTTTTAACGACAAGTATCGGTATGCCAGGTCCACCCCTGTTACTTTATTTTACAGGAACTAATACTGAAAAAGAGAAGTTAAGAGCAACTACATTAGCTTTTTATCTGTTTATATATTTCATTAGTCTAGTAACTCAAATACTCTTTACTGGCACAAACAAAACCATTTGGGAATCAAGTTTTTATGCCATTCCAATTATATTTTTAGGTTTGTTTATAGGTCAAATTATTTTTAAATGGCTTAATCAACGGATTTTTAAAATATTTACGTATATCCTTTTAAGTTGTACGGGTATGTATCTTCTTATTGAAAGTTTGCATTTATTATAGAAGTTGCTTTAGGTTATGCATTAAGAATTAGGTTTCGAATGAAATATCATGATATATTTTTAAACGTGATAACGATAAAAAGCGGCTATTATGCCGCTTTTTATCATTATCAAATTGGTCGATATTAAACCAAATGACAGTAAATACATCGTTATAACAATCATCCACATATTGTTTTTCAATAGGGGTACTTAATGATTTATGAATAATGTACAAAATTAATTTTCCATATTGATCAATCACTTCTTTCAAAGCATCTTGATCATGTTTTTTCATAGCTATAATTAAATCCTCTTCAGAATTGAAAATCATAAGCATCTTCCTTCCTCAGCTCCCCTTTAGCAGCTGCTTTTACTTACTATTGGCATTTCATTCTCTTTTTCTATCACTTTTGTAAAAAATTATTAATTTTTATTTCTATGTATATGATAACAAACAAAATACCTAAGTTCAGAAAGAATAAAGAACTTAGGTATTTCTCCTTCCAAAAAAGGCAAACCCACATCACAGGTTTGCCTCTTTACTCACTTCTTATTTAATCCTTTTTCACTTAAAAACTCTTTCATATGCATTCTTTTTTCTTTAGACATAAACGAACTCATTGATTCTGTCCATGTTACGTTTTTCTTGTTTGATGGTCTTTCTTTATAATACGCGTTCATCGTTTCATCATATTCGTTTAGTAATTCAT
This sequence comes from Bacillus sp. Root131, assembly GCF_001429475.1. Lineage (NCBI taxonomy): Bacteria > Bacillati > Bacillota > Bacilli > Caryophanales > Bacillaceae > Bacillus > Bacillus sp. Root131. The sequence goes on along the minus strand of NZ_LMJQ01000001.1, from coordinate 325,682 downwards.
CATATTTTTGTTCATCATATCCATTTTCATGAAGAACTGCTGCTACTGGTAAACGTGGTTTAACTCCATGTTCTTCATCTGGTACACCGACTGTCATTCCAAATACAGGATATACTTTATCCGGTAAATGAAGCAATTCGCTCACTTCTCTCGGATTATTACGAATACCACCAATATAACAAATACCGTATCCTAATGATTCTGCTGCTAGTGCTAAGTTTTGCGCAAAAAGGGAAGCATCTACCGTCGCAACGATAAAGTCTTCTACTCCCTCATGCTTTATCTCTGTACTATGTTTTTCACATGCAATTTCAAGTCGTTTTAAATCTGCACAACAAACAAAAAATGCTGCACAGTCCTTCACATGGCGATTTCCGGATAGCTCTGCTAGTTTAGCCTTTAATTCCTGATCTGTTACATATATAACAGAATACGCCTGTACAAAATGTGATGAAGCTGCATGTTGCGCAGCATGCACCATCTTTTCTACTACATCTTTCGGAATTGATTCTTCTTTATATTTACGAACTGAAACATGTTGCTCCATCTTATGTATCATCTCATTCATGAAAATCACTCCTTTTTTCTCTTCATAATGAAAAATTAACATACCTTTTTCAATATTCACAACTTATAAGCACAAAAAGAGCAATTCTTTTTGAATTGCTCTTTTTTAAAACGTTTATCAATACGGTAAATGAAATTATACTTATCTTATTACGCCGTTTTCAAAACTTTAATACCTCTGACGATATTCCAAATAAAGTAATAAATTCCTACAAGAATGAACACTGCATATGTGATAATCATTCCAATTCCAGCACCGTCAGATTGATCGAAACCTAAACCGTACATTCCTGATACTGCTAGTCCTCCAAATAAGATTGCGTATGGGAAAACATGTGACCAAAATGCTTTTTTCGCGTGATACTTCACTTCATCTTCTGCAACAAAGTACACGATAATTGGTAGTAAAAATGGTGCAAAAAATATACTAAAGTAACATAACGAAGATAAAATATTATTTCCTTTCATCCGATTCACCTCTAAATAGTTTTTGTTACCTTCATTATGTCAGGAAACCATTCTAGAAACTATCGCTTTACCTTTCACGAACGTGACATATTTGTAAGATTTCCCTCTAAAATAATCCCGCCTGAAATTTCAGGCAGGATTATTTTCTCTATATTCGATTCATAAACCAATATTGTGTAATTGCTAAATATTCACGTACATTCGATGGAATGATGATTGGTTTCGGTGTTTTTGCCGGAAGACCTTCTAATTGTAAACCTTGTTTGGCCGCTATTTTTTTCGCTCTAAACATATGAAAATCGTTTGTTACGATCATACCTTTTTTCATATCGGCTGGTATTAACGGTTTTGAGAATGTAATGTTCTCATCTGTGCTCGTAGATTTGTCCTCCATTATAATACGGTCTTCTGCGATGTTTTGTTTTATTAATCCTTGTTTCATTGCTAATGCTTCTGAAATGTCTTCACCTTTTCCTTGTCCGCCAGATACAATAGCAATTGTTTTCTCATGTGATTTTAAATATTCAGCTGCTTTATCAATACGATATTGCAATGAATAAGATGGTTTCGTCCCATTTACTTTCGATCCTAGTACAATTATGTAGTCAGCATCGTAGGTTGCATTCATATGCCCATGCTTATAAATGTGATATTGTAAAAAACCCATATACACGGCGCAAATCATTATGACAACTAAAATGCACTTCATTATTTTCTTCTTTCTCATATTCATATACTCCTATTTTCTTTTACTTCCTTCATGATAATATCCATTTATTTGTTTGTATACAGACAGATTTCAATAAACCCTAATTTATCCTCTGAAAGGTAATATTTATATTACTTTCGGGAATAGTAAGTACAACTTTACACGAAGGAGTGTCTCTATTGCTTCTCTTTTTATGTAACGTGTCGTTCTTTTTTATCTTATTTTTACTATCGCTTAAGTTACTCGGTAAATCCGCGTTAGCACAACTAACTCCTCATGATTTTGGGGCTATAATTTTTTTATCTTATTTAGCTTTCCAGGCCATACCCGTCTCTGGTGCTTTACAAGCATTTCTCGGTATGGTTGTTATCACATGTTTACATTTACTCCTTACAAAATTAAGCCTATTTAACAAACTAAATCGCTTTATTCTCGGACACCCTATCATTTTAATTAAACATGGTGATATTATTTTTGAGAACTTACAAAAAAGTAGATACCCCATTGCAGAACTCCTTTCTAATCTTCGCGTTGCAGGTTATCCAAGTGTTCATGAAATTGAATACGCTATTTTAGAAGCAAACGGCGCTATTAGTATTTTACCAAAAAGAGAACTTGTACCATTAACTCCAAAAGATTTAAACATAGATGTTAAGTATGCTGGGTTACCAATTGCCCTTATCGTCGATTCACAAATTCAATATGATAACTTAAAGTTAATACATAAAAATGAAAAATGGTTATATAAAGAATTAAAAGAAAAAGGAATTACAAATATTAAAAACGTTGCCTTTGCTTCTGTTCAAGAAACGGATGGATCTTTTGCGATTAGTTTAAAGGAATAAAAAATCCCCTTAATTGCTTAAGGGGATTTTCTTCATCATATCGCTTCTTTCTCTCCTGCCATATTTAATGGAACAGGATGTTTTATACGATTCATCGTAAATACGATAATCGCTGTCATTACTTCCGCAACTGGCATAACGAGCCAAATTCCGTTTATCCCAAATAATTTTGGCATAATCCATAACAATGGAAGAATAAATAGTAATCCTCGGCTCATTATAATAAGTACTGATTTCTTCGTTTGTCGCACTGATTGGAAGTACTCTCCATACACAATGTTATAACCTAAAAATACGTATTGGATAAAGAATAAACTAATACCTGTTAAGGTTAACTCCAATAATTCTGGAGATTGAACATCAAATAAACCAATGATATATTTCCCGAAGAATAATCCGACAATTATCGCAACGCCTCCGAGGACAACTGCAATTTTCACAGCAAACTTCAATCCTTCACGCAATCTTTCTGATAAGTTTGCACCATAATGGAAACTAGCAATTGGTTGCAATGCAGCACCTACACCGAAGAATAATAGTAATGTCATTGCATGAATACTATTCACCATCGCATAGGAAGCTACTCCTACTTCTCCTGCATATTGGACGAATGCGATATTAAAACCAATCGTTACGATTGCAACCGTACTTTCTGCTGTAAAACTTGGGAAACCAATCACCATAATTTGTTTGACAGTATCCCAGTCAAAATGGAATTTCGTCCACTTTAAGATACTACTTTTTCTAAAGAAATGAGTTAATAATACAAGGAAACCAATCGCTGCCGAAAGAATAGTCGCTGAAGCAGCACCTGTTACGCCCCATCCAAAAATAAAAATAAAGATGTAGTCAAACACGATATTTAATACAGCCGTTACAACAAGACCTGCCATCGCTAAATTAGGATTTCCATCATTTCGAATAAATGTGCTTAAAATATTTTCTAAAACGTATATCATTCCAAATGTTAATAATACGTGTAAATAGTCTAATGCATACGGTAAAATCACTTCATTTGCACCAAATAAGTATGCTAAATCTTCTATTCTCCATAAGCAAATAGCTGCTAAAACACCTACGATAACAACTGCTACCGTCATTGATTGAGTAAAAATAGACCTTGCTCTCTCTCGTTTATTTTCACCTAATGCAATGGAATATAACGTTGCCCCGCCCATTCCAATCCATAATGAAATAGAGAAGAAAATCGAAAAGGCTGGAATAGCCACGTTCACTCCTGCTAAACCGTTCGCCCCAACTCCTCTACTAATCATAACCGCATCAATTACAATATTCACTGACATTAATACCATTCCGAGGACGGCTGGTATTAAATAAGAAATAAATAAACTTTTAATTGGTTTTTCTCTTAATTTTTCTGTTGCTTCCATACTCTAATATGCTCCTTTTTTTCAACTCTCTTTTCTTAGTTTAAACCTTCAAGTAACTTTAAGGTCAATAGAGAATTGAAAAATAAGTAACTTAATTATCGTGTTTGATCCTCATTTGTAATTATACGAGTCTTACAACTTATTGCTTTATTTTTTCATTATAGGAATTTGAATTTCTGTTACTTGCTCCTCAGGATCTTCTGTTACAGACCAATCAATCAATCCAATCTCAATCGAATCTCCATGTACTTCGTAACCTTCTTTATCAATGTATGTAAGTAACTCCTTGTACGTTGCATCTGTTTCTTCATATGGTCCATGATGATAAGAACAAGCATATAAACCTTCTTTAATTTCATCTGAAGTATGCACTTCATACGGCATATAATCCAAAAGAATAAATACACTGCTATATGCTTGAAACTCATTTTGCATTAATCCTTTTTTCGCAACAGTTACACCAATATCTCCAGAAAATAAACTATCATCCATTTGCCTCATATTTTTTTGCAACGAATGGATGTAGTACTCAAACATATCATCCGTCGTATTCGGGGCAACCGCAATTGCTGTAATTTTCCGCTGCGGGATCTCTTTAATTACCATTTGTTCAGCTTTTGCTTTTGTTGCTTCCTTAATTAAATGAATTCTATGCTCCATTTTCGCCAAAGCATACTCAATTTCTCTTTGTTTTTTCAACATCATTTCTTGTTGTTTTTCCAGTAAATTGAGTGCGTATGCTGGATTTCTTTCATCAATATATTTCTTAATTTCCTTTAACGGAATATTTAACTGGCGTAAAAATTTAATCGTATCTAATAGTGAAAATTGATCGATTGTGTAATAACGATAATTTGTTTGCGGGTCCACAGTGGACGGATGAAAAATTCCCTTCTCATCATAATAGCGTAAAGTTGATTCCGCTATATTATGCATTTTTGCCATTTCTCCAATTGTAAAGCGTTTATTTAATAACATCTTTTATTTCCTTCCATTTCTATTTATTTCATTATATGTTCATTTTGTCTTCAAAACAAAAAAGAATTCCCATACGAGAATTCTTTTTTTACTATTAAACCTCTATTATTATAGGAAGAATCATCGGCTTTCGTTTTGTATTTGTATATATATACCTCCCTAACGCTTCTCTTACCTCCCTTTTCAAAATACCCCAGCTATTCACATTCTCTTTCTTTAAATTATTAATTGTAATAACAGCTAATTTATTTAATTCTCTTAAAAATTCTTCTGAATCACGAACATAGACAAATCCACGAGAAATAATATCAGGACCTGAAATTATTTCTCCATCCACTTTATTAAAAGTAATAACTATAACGAGCATTCCATCTTCTGAAAGTTGTTTACGATCACGTAATAATGCATTTCCAACATCTCCAATTCCTAATCCATCTACATATATATTTCCTGCCTGTATTCTTCTAGATTGAATTGCCACTTCATTACTTATATCTACAACATCTCCATTACGTACGATAAAGATATTTTCCTTTTCAATACCAATTGATTCTGCTAACAAACTATGGTGATGTAGCATTCTAAACTCTCCATGAATTGGAATAAAATATTTTGGCTTCATTAATGTAAGCATTAACTTCAACTCTTCTTGATATGCATGACCGGATACATGCACTCCAGTAGAACTACCTGATCCGTAAATCACCTTTGCTCCTAATGCAAATAAATTATCGATAATTCGAGAAACATTACGTTCATTTCCTGGGATAGGGGTCGCGGCTATAATAACCGTATCTTCTGGTAAAATATCCACTTGTCTATAGTTTCCACTAGCTAAACGCGCTAAAGCTGCCATTGGTTCTCCTTGACTTCCTGTACAAAGTAATGCAACCTGCTTTGGATCTAAACGATTTACCTCATTTGCTTCAATTAACATGCCGTCTGGAATATGTAAATATCCTTTCTCTAGAGCAACTTCTACTACATTTACCATACTTCTCCCGAGCAAAGCCAATTTTCGATTTGTTTTTATACATGCTTCAACTATTTGCTGAACACGATTCACATTAGAAGCAAACGTAGAAATAATTACTTTTCTATTTGCTTTCATAAATATTTCCTCTATCCGTTCTCCTACTGACCTTTCTGATGGAGTAAAACCTGGGCGTTCTGCATTTGTGCTTTCAGATAATAAAGCTAGTACACCTTCACTTCCTATTTTAGCCATTTTATGAATATCAGGATGTTGATTATTTACTGGTGTTAAATCAAATTTAAAATCACCTGTATGTACTACAGTACCTTCTGGTGTATGAAAAACAATACCGAGACAATCCGGAATACTGTGGTTCGTTTAAAAAAAGGTTGCCTTAATAGAACCACAATCAATTTCTGATTCTGAATGAATAACGATTAATTCCGTATCATTTTGAAGATTGTGTTCCTTTAATTTAATTTCAATTAAACCTAACGTTAACTTTGTTGCATAGATTGGTACATTTAGTTGTTTTAAAAAATATGGTATTCCGCCAATATGGTCCTCATGCCCGTGCGTTACTACTAAACCGCGAATTTTTTCTTTATTTTCTTGTAAATATGTGACGTCTGGAATTATTAAATCAATCCCTAATAAACTTTCATCTGGAAATTTAGACCCACAATCAATGACGACAATATCATTTTCATATTGGATAGCATACATATTTTTTCCTATTTCATTTACTCCACCTAAAGCAACAATAGACAAGTTATTTTTTAATGAATTCAAATGATAAAACCTCCTTTTCACATTTATAATTCGTGAAATAGCATTTAGGCTTTATTATTTGTAATGAAAAAGGACTTCATACTATTTTATACATATAAAATTCACACGCTACTCTTACACCTATATCTCAATAAGACAGCTTCTTCCCCAAAAAGCTCCCATTTTTTCATTGATTTTTTATAAAATCTATTATATATTAATTACAGGTTCAAATTACGAGTTCAAAAGAACTTGTAATCAGACCCTTTTGTTTAATGGGTTTTACATATTTTCATTAGGCAAATTCCGAGAAATCGTATGATAAAATTAAAAATGACGAGGAGAGGATCAGATGGAATTCGAATTTTTCTTTCAAATTGCACTTATTTTATTAAGTACAAAGCTTGCTGGTGATCTTAGTGTTAGATTAGGTCAACCTTCTGTGCTAGGTAAATTAATTGTCGGTATCGTTATCGGCCCAGCTATATTAGGTTGGATTGAAAATTCAGAGCTTCTAACTCAATTAAGTAATGTCGGTGTTATTCTTTTAATGTTTATGGCAGGACTTGAAACAGACTTAGATGAATTAAACGCAAATCGCAATTCTTCTTTAGCAGTTGCACTCGGGGGTATCATTCTTCCATTCGTAGGTGGTTACGTTTCCGGTCTTGTTATGGGAATGGAACAAGGAAACGCTGTATTCTTAGGGTTACTTCTATGTGCGACAAGTGTTAGTATTTCCGTACAAACACTTCGTGATTTAGGTAAAATGAAAACACGTGAAAGTACGACGATGCTTGGAGCCGCTGTATTTGATGACATTCTTGTTGTTATTTTATTAGCATTCGCAATGAGCTTCTTAGGCACAGATGATGTTAACTTAACAATGGTTATCTTGAAGAAAGTAGTATTCTTCGCTTCTATTATTTTAATCGGATGGAAAGGTGTACCAGTGATTATGCGCTGGTTATCACCACTACGCGTATCTGAGTCTATCGTGAGCGCAGCTCTTATCATCTGTTTCTCATTCGCATATTTCGGCGAATTATTAGGAATTGCTGGTATTATCGGTGCTTTCGCTGCTGGTATTGCAATTTCTCAAACAAACTACAAACATGAAGTAGAAAAGAAAGTAGAACCAATTGCTTACGCTATGTTCGTTCCAGTATTCTTCGTTAGTATCGGTATGAATATTACATTTGACGGTATTGGCAATCAAATTTGGTTCATCCTAGCATTAACAGTAATCGCTGTATTAACAAAACTAATTGGTTGTGGTGTTGGTGCACGCATGACTGGATTTGATGCAAAGTCTTCTGCAATTATCGGTTCTGGTATGGTTTCTCGTGGTGAAGTTGCACTTATCATCGCAGGAACAGGACTCTCTTCAGGTCTATTAGCACAAGATTACTTTACAGCAATCGTTATTGTCGTTATTTTAACTACAATGATTACACCACCAATGTTAAAATACACTTTTGGTGCTAAAGATAAAGCAATGAATGAAAGCAAGTAAATAAGTTTACTATAATAAAAGGAGATTGCTATCTTATAAAATAGCAATCTCCTTTTTGTTTTACCCTTAAACAATCTCGTTCTTTTTTAACCATTTTTCAAAAATAATTCGTGCTTCTTCATCATCGATATCATTACTAAATGAATACACCTTAATGCCATAATCATCTATATATTCGCCTAGTTTCATTTCCTCCACTTTCTTATAAAAACCGTCTACCTCATAGTGCGGAAGATAAGCATCCCAAACTGGTTCATTTATTCTTTTGTACGCCGTCACTTCTAAATCATATCCATCTTCATAATATCCGATGTGATAATGTTTGTTCGGATCATATTTCTCCATTAAAAGTCCCCTCCTACTAAACAAAAGCGAGCCTTATATTACAGCTCGCTCCTCTCTCTATTTATTAAATACGTTCCATCGCCGTCTTCAACGTTCCAACAACAAAGGCAATTTCTTCACTTGAAATAATAAGCGGCGGTGCTAATGTTAAGACGTTATTATATCCTGCTGTTGTCATACCGTTGCGTCCTATAATTAAGCCCTTTTCTTTACAAGCATTTACGACACTTGCAATTTTGTCGTTATCAATTGGCTCTTTCGTCTCTTTATCATTTACTAGTTCGATTCCAACTAATAGACCTTTTCCTCTAATATTCCCAACAAGCGGATGTTCTCCAATTTCATCTTTTAGTTGCTCTAATAAAAGGGAACCCATTTGCGCAGATCGCTCGATTAAATTTTCATTTTCCATAATCTCTAAGTTTTTAAGTGCTAATGCACAAGCTGCTGGATTTCCACCAAATGTATTAATATGTCGGAAGAATTCATACTCTCCCTTCCCTTTAAATGCTTCATATATTTCTTTTTTCACAGCTGTTGCAGATAATGGTAAATATGCGCTCGTAATGCCTTTTGCCATCGTAATAATATCTGGCTTCACATCATAATTCATAAATCCAAATGCTTTTCCTGTACGACCGAAGCCGCAAATCACTTCATCACTAATAAGCAAGGCACCGTGTTTTTGACACGTCTCATGAACAGCTTTCATATAGTCTTGTGGTGGCATTAAAATGCCCCCACCTGTAATAATTGGTTCCATAATAAAAGCGGCAATTGTTTCACTTAATTCCCACGTCATAACACGATCGACTTCTTTCACACATTCTACATCATAAATATGCTGCCCTTCAATCCCAGGCATACGGTAACAATCCGGTGGTGTTACGTGTAAAAAGCCTGAAGCAAACGGCTCATATTGATATCTACGCTGCGCTTGTCCCGTCGCTGCCATTGTCGCCATTGTATTCCCGTGATACCCACGATAACGTGACATAAATTTATAACGATGTGGTTCACCTTTTTGCGCATAGTATTGCCTTGCTATTTTAAAAGCTGTTTCGTTCGCTTCTGAACCACTATTTGAGAAGAAAATAACATACTCTCCCCCAAGCCACTCATTTAACTTTTCAGCAAGCTTTATAGCTGGTTCATGAGATTGTGACATCGGAAAGTATGATAATGTTTGTAATTGCTTATAAGCCGCTTCTGCGAGCTCCTTTCTTCCATATCCACTATTCACACACCAAAGACCACTCATACCATCTAAATATCTTTTTCCTTGTATATCTTCAACCCAGCACCCTTCAGCTTTTGCCCCTACCATTGTACTATTTGGACTAAAGGGACGCATTCCGTGCCAAACATATTGCTCATCTTTTGCTAATAATTCATCAGTTTGCTTCGTTTTCATCATTACTTCCACCTTCCATAACAACTTATTTTTCACAAAAGCTGCGCTGGTGCCATGATGACTTAAATTTCTCCCTGCTATTTTCATTCCACAAAATTAAGACAAATCCTACTTACAAATCAGTAATATTTACAAGAAAATGACAAAAGAAAAAAGAGCTTTTCTTATCTATCGAAAAGCTCCTCTTTTATTTAATGTGAAGACGCATCACTAATACCGTGACCAGTATTAGATTTCACAAGAATTTCATCAAATTTCGCTGCATCTTCTTTCTTACTAGATAAAACAGTTCCTAAATATGCTGCAAGAAATCCGAGCGGAATTGAAATAATTCCTGGTGTCGTATATGGGAATATCGCTTCCCCAACAAAAATAGCTTTTCCAGCTACAGGGTTCCAAACATTCGGACTCAACGCTACGAGAACAATTGCTGATACGAGCCCTACAATCATACCGGAAATAGCACCCGTTGTATTAAAACGCTTCCAATATATTGTAAATAAAATCACTGGTAGATTTGCACTCGCTGCAACTGCAAATGCTAATGATACTAAAAATGCTACGTTTAATGTTTGGGCAAATAATGCAAGTATGATAGATAGTATCGCTACGCCAATAGATGCATACCGAGCCATAGATACTTGCTCTTTTTCTGTTGATTTCCCTTTGCGAATGATCTCATTATAAAAATCATGAGCGAATGCTGATGCTGCCGTTAATACGAGACCTGCCACTACAGCCAAAATTGTTGCAAAAGCAATTGCTGATACGAAAGCAAATAAGAAATCTCCACCTAACGCTTTTGCTAATAAAGGTGCCGCCATATTACCAGCTGGGTTCGCTTTAATAATCGCTTCATTTCCTACAAAAGCCGCCGCACCAAATCCTAAGAAAATCGTCATAATATAAAATGCACCAATTAACCACGTCGCATATACGACAGATTGACGTGCAGTTTTTGCATCACGTACTGTAAAAAAGCGGACAAGTATATGTGGTAATCCAGCTGTACCAAGTACTAGTCCTAAATTTAAAGAAAGTGTATCAAGACCATCCTTATACTTTACACCTGGATTTAAAAATGAATCTTTTAATGGTGTAGCTGTTTTCATTTGAGCGAACATTTCAGTCACGCTGAAGTTGAATTTTGCGAAAACGATAACAGAAATAATAAACGTACCAGCCATAAGTAATACAGCCTTTACAATTTGTACCCAGCTCGTTGCTGTCATACCACCAAAAATAACATACACCGTCATAAGTGTTCCAACGATTAATACAGATGTCGTATATTCAATTCCTAATAATAATTTAATAAGTGCACCCGCGCCAACTAATTGTGCAATCATATAAAAGATAGAAATCGTCATCGTATTAAGAGCTGCGACTCCGCGAACTTTTTTCGCATCAAAGCGTGCTGCAATCATATCCGCCAAAGTGTACTTTCCTAAATTTCTAAGCGGTTCTGCAACAAGATATAGTACAACTAAATAAGCAACTAAAAAACCGATACTATAAAAGAATCCATCAAACCCAGTTAATGCGATTGCTCCGGCTATACCAAGAAATGAAGCAGCAGACATATAATCTCCAGCAATGGCCAGACCATTTTGCCAACCAGTTAATCCCCCTCCAGCCGTATAAAATTCACTCGCATTTTTCGTTTTTTTCGATGCAAAATAGGTTATGACAAGCGTACCAAGAACAATAATTAAAAATAGTGCAAACGCAGTAGTATTCAAGTTCAGCCCCTCCCTTTTTGCATATCTTGCAGAATTTTTCGGGAGATTTCATCAAATGATTCTGCTTTTTTGCTATAAATCATACATAGTGCCCATGTCATGATAAATTGGGAAAAAGCAAATACCCACGCCCATGTAACGTCACCAAATGCAGGTGTATTGAGCACCTTTGAATACGATGTTAAAATAGGTAATGCGATAAAAAAACTAAAAAAGAAAATACTCATTGGAATGATAAACTTCTTTTTCGTATTTAATAACAATTGAAATTCTTCCGACTGAACGACCTCTGTATAATTCACCTCATTTTGCAACTTACGTGCTGACGTATCATCTCGTTTCATTAACCGATCCCCTCTCTTACTTGAAATGCACTTCCCCCTTGCATACCTAAAGACTAAATTTTATAAATATTCAGAAACCTATACTTATTGTAGACAATCCGTGCATTCATGCAAAGATTTTTTGATAGACATTTTTCGGCAATTTCCCCTAAATTTTTAATATACTTTTTCAACATAAAGTGACACCTTACTTATTTTTTCCTCATTAAGACAAAAGCAGTGCTTAACGCACTACTTTTGTCTTTTTTTCCTTTTCTAAATTACGAGCTGTTTCGCTTAACTCAACCTCTTTTCCGTCTTTAAGTGTTCCAAATATAAAATCGAATACTGGATTTGAAACACCGAACCAAAACTTTTCGTTTTTATAATGGTGTAATATATGTTGTTTTTTTAGCCATCTTCCAAACTTAGTGACGGGACGAATCGGTCTATGGGCAATATAATGTTTCCATTCGTAAACGAGCAGCATAATAATCATTCCGATTCCAAATGAAAGTGTAATAGTAAGACTTTTTGTAATACCATATGCTATAAGTAAATATATAGTAAAACTAGGTATACTAAACCATACAGGTAAAAACAAAAGTTTTAAATCATCTGGATATACGTGGTGATCATAATGTAATCTTCTTAACATTTTTAATAGAAATGTGTTTTTAGGTGGCTTTATATGGAATAAAAAACGATGTGTCATATATTCATTCAGTGTATAGAAAACAATTCCAAACATACATGCTAACATGCCAAACCACGTTAAAAATTGCATTTTTAAAATAATAATGAAAATAAATAGAATGCTATACATAATGACGATATCATATTGTAAAAAGAACTCTTTCCCCACTTTCTTCATCTTGTTTCCCCCTTTTCCAAAAAAACAGCCGCAACATATCGTTACGACTATTTCTTTTCTATTCTTATTCTATTCACTTTACAAATTTGCCTGCTGTTCTATTGTCGAGAAAAAATTGTTTGGTCCAAATATATTTTGCTTTGGAATAATATGTTCCACTGCAAACACTGTTACTTCTCCTCTTTGCACTTCTCCAATAATGAGACCAAATATTTGATGATTTACTGCAAACGTCGGTTGCTTTGTTTGTAGCAATCTTGCAGCATTATGAAATACTGCTTCATATAGTGGATTTCTATCAGTAATTTCTTTTCGAATTTTTGGCGCTAACGTAATTATAATTTCTTTTCCGTCAATAGTGGTTCGATACATAAAAATCTCCCCTTCAATCTTATGTGAACAACTGTAAAGCTTTGTATGCAAAATGTATAGAGTAACCTACTAAAATAATACCTGCTCCGGCTGTTATGTAGCCAAGCGCTTTTGGTTTTAATAAAGTTCTTCCAAAATGTACAGAAAAAGCAATATTTAAATTCCATAAAATAATACCTGCAATAATGCAAAGACTGTACAAAAAAGCTTCTTGTTTCGTTACCTTCGTAAGTAATGAGCTAAGTGTACTTCCGTATATACCAAACCAAAAAACAAGATTTAATGGATTGGATATCGCAATTAAAAATCCTGCCATAAACGATTGCTTAAGACCACCTACCTCTTCTTTTTTATATTCCATGTTTGAGTGGGAAATTCCTTGTTTTACACTTTGAAATCCTAAATAAAATAACAAGAAAAAACCCGTGCAATACATGAAGGCTTGTACATATGTATACATAAACACAGAAGATAAACCGAAATAAATGAGAAGCATAAATAAAACATCTGCAGTCATTCCACCAATTCCAACAACCCAAGCATGCCAAAACCCACGTTCAATTCCTCGTTTTAACATTTCAATATTAATCGGCCCTACTGGCGCAGCTAATGAAATACCTAATACGATTTGCTGTATAATTGCTCCAATCATCGCTCTATCCTTTCTACTCTCTTTACTACTAGTTAATGATGTAATTTGAAAAAATAGACTAGCTTTCATAATAAAATACCCTTTTTTATCCAAAATATACAAAAGAGCCATCTAGGTGATGGCTCTTACTTTTCTATCCTATGAAGAAAAGGACATTTCCCTTTTATTGGTTCTACATCGTCTCCTATAAAATATTGTTTCCATTCACGATGCTCTGGGTCACCATAATGACTAATGTTAGGATGTTTCGGCAATTGATCCCACTTTTCAACTCGCTCACGGACCATTTGTCTTGAATATGCTCCTTTAGGACGATCCCCCTCTAATCCATCAAAAATAGTGCGTGGCTGAAACCCAATAACGAGAGAATTCCCTAAATGTCTAGTTTTTCGCTGTTTATAAGCTGGCGCGTTTCCAAATGCGAATATTGGCTCACCACAAAATGAAAATTCCCATAAATAATGGTCTGGATCTTCAGGAATTTGCTTTGGCCATGCTTGATTATCGTTTTCATGTAAATACTGTAACACTTTCCAAAAGGAATCACGGTAATATTCGAGTGATCGTTCTTCACATTCCGGTTCTACAAAAAGGAAAAAGCCCCTTCTTACAATCGGCCTCTCTTTCATTAACTCTAAAAAAGATAACATTGTATGCGGCAAATGACTCCAATCATTATGAGAAAGAAATGAATAACGAAGTTCATTCTTTTTCAAAGCTGTTAAACCGAAATAACATGGAAAAGTTGGTTCTAACACGACACTTGAAAAAATCTCAAATTCTTTTGCAACCCAATCCGGTATGTCGGTTCTCGTTCTCATTCCTTCATTATCTAATAAGTACGACCTATTCATTCTTTCACCTCGTTATGTATAGCATTCAATTAAGAATATTACATACTCGGCCTGTCCTATACCTATTTAAAAATTTGATTGGGAAATTATTTAAAAATATAAAAAATAAAACCGCTTACTTGACTAAATTCTCCCAATTCGTGTATATTTAAATTAATCATTTAGCAGAATATTCAAGAATATAGCATTTTTAGTTTATATTATTTCTTTAAATGAATTTCACTAAATGAAAATAGTAAACGCTTTTAGGAGGAATTGTAACATGCAAGGAAAAGTAAAATGGTTTAACAACGAAAAAGGTTTTGGATTTATCGAAATGGAAGGCGCTGACGATGTATTCGTACATTTCTCTGCTATTCAAGGAGACGGCTACAAAGCTTTAGAAGAAGGTCAAGAAGTATCTTTCGACATTACTGAAGGTAACCGTGGACCTCAAGCTGCTAACGTAGTAAAACTTTAATCCAACATATAACAGGAGGTTACCTTACTTGGTAACCTTCTTTGTTATTCCTTTGTATATTTCCGTTTTACAGAGCAAAAACTATGTAAAATGCGCACTATACAAAGGAGGAATTATTAATGGGATCAGAAGTAAATGATTTTGAAGAAGTAAAATTCCGTGTAGAAACAGCACAAAAGATGGTAGGTTCTGCAACAATTTCAATGGATCCAGACACATTAGAGCATGCCACTACTGCAGTAGAAGCAGCTCGCTCACAGCTTGAAATTATGAAATCTGTTGCAGTAGATTTAGATGAACCATTTTTAATGAACGAGGAAAAGAAACTAAGCAAATGCGAGGAGCAATTAAACGAAGCAAAGCACTAAAAAACATCCAGAGAATTTTCTCTGGATGTTTTTTTATGACAACTGTTCTCCATACTTTTTCAATGTTTCTCCAACTGTACATTGTCTTATACAAAATGAATGTGCATAATATTTACTATTTGTCTTTCGATTATGTTCTCGCAAGAAACATCCTTCACAATATGTTTCTAATAAGTCATTTACCTCTGTAATGAGTTGCTTTTTATCCACCTTTGCACCTCTCTATTCGGTTATTTCTTTATGACTATCAATGACTGTCCCTTCTAATGCTTGCGTTGCTAATTGATGTGCTTCTTTATTTTGTTTTCTAGATATCGGATCACATACAAGTTTTAATTTCATTTGCTTCGCCTTTTGTTCAATTTGATCTAAATAATGGTTTAAATGCTCATCATAACAAGGCCATTCTCCCGCCAATTGCTGCAATACAACTTGAGAATCTCCGCGAAGTGTAACTGCTTCATATTTAATCCCTAATTCCTCGAGTATATTCATACCGTATAATAGTGATGCATATTCCGCTTCATTATTATCATCTATACCTTCTATATATGCATTGCGGCGAATGCGGTAGTTTGTATTTCCTTTTTTATAGTACACACATATACCAACGCCAGCTTCTTTCGTTTGCACATCATACCCCCCATCAAAATAAACGAGTATTTCTTGGGGCTCTTCCTCTACTTGTTTACTCAGTTTTTTCATTTCCTTTAATGACCATTCTGCATCCATTTCATCGTAAAATAAAAGTTCCTTAGCTCTTCCTGTTTTCTCAAAATCCTCTGCAAATTGAAGTATTTCTTCTATGTTCATATAATCTGTTGTTAATTCCGTCTGCAATCCTCGCTTCGTTTTATACAACCAATGAATTTTATATTTCATACTAGATTCCCCTTATATAAGACTTCTTATATGTAGCCAGCTAATGAAAGCCTCACTTTATTTTATTATATTTTATCTAGAGTCACAGCATTATATTCAATATGATTACATACAAAAAGAGCTATCCCTATAGGAATAGCTCTTTCATCTATTACATAAATCTTTCAAATTGTACTCGCTTATTAATCCAGTACATTACAGGCATACCAATGGCCATTACAACAAATTCACCGACTGCACATGTTAACCAAGACAACATAAATGGTAAACCCAATGCAAGATGAAGTTCAATTGCAATCATAAACATTGTAATCGTAAAGATAACCGTATTAAAAATCATACGAGCCCAAACACCTTTAATAAATCGCATAGAAATAATCGTTGCAACTAATGCAAGAATAGATTGCCCTACTCCAAATACTAAATCATAAGCGATCATAGGTGAGAAAAAGAGATTCGTTAAAAATACACCTAATACAATTCCGTAAATTGCTTTCTTGTTAAATACAACGAGATGATTAAACATCTCTGAAATACGAAATTGTACATTCGTAAAGCCAAATGGCTGAATAAGCATAGAAACAGCAATATATAATGCCGCTAAAATACCATTGCCGACTAAAGTTCTAATATTCATGACAAAATCTCCTTAGTTTTTTTACGTGGGATGGTTTCGAACCACGTTATTCTTTTTTTTAGCAACAAGATTATATTTTACGTGGTAGCCCCTCTTTCGTCAATAGATTCCTATCATGAACTACCTTTTTTCTTTTAGACAACGTATAATGAAACATATGAAAGATTTAGGAGGTTTCACTTCATGATAGCAACAATCCAAAATGAAAAAGTGATCGTTTCCATTTCTGACAAAGGTGCAGAATTACAAAGCGTTCGCTTAAAAGAAGACAACACAGAATATTTATGGCAAGGTGATTCTACATATTGGGGACGCCGTGCACCAATTTTGTTCCCAATTGTCGGCCGATTAGTAGATAATACATACTACGTAGACGGTAAACCATATTCATTAACACAACACGGTTTCGCTCGTGATCTTACTTTCTCTGTGAAAGAACAAAGTGAAACAAAGATTACTTATATCGTTACTAATAATGAAGAAACGTTAAAAAAATACCCATACGAATTCGAATTACTCATTTCTTATGAGCTAGAAGGACAAAGCGTTCATGTAACATATGAAGTAAACAATCCTACTTCTAAAGAGATGTTCTTCTCAATTGGGGCACATCCTGGATTCAACTTCCCTTTATTGGATGGTGAATCATTTACAGATTATCACTTATCGTTTAATGGTTCGGAACGCTTAGAAACAAGCGTATTAGAAGGACCTTACCTTTCAAACAAAAAGCAATTAATCGCTGAAAATACAACTGAATTGCCACTTACATATGATTTATTCAAAAATGATGCGCTTATTTTTGAAAATATGAATACGAATGAAATTTCGATTCGTTCTCATAAACATAATAAATTTGTAAAAGTAGAATTTGATGGCTTCCCATTTGTCGGCGTATGGACACCAGGGGATAACGCACCTTTCTTATGTATTGAACCTTGGTATGGAATCGCTGATGAAGTAAATCCAGCAAAAGATTTCAAGGACAAAAAGGGAATTCAATCTTTACAAGCGAATGAAACATTTACATGTCGTTACAGCATCACAATCGGATAACTACTCTATCCCCTACTTCAAAAAAATATTTAAGTAGGGGATAACCTTATAATTTGGAGGTTTCTCATTTTGATTGAAGTATATATTGATGGTGCATCAAAAGGAAATCCTGGTCCTTCTGGTGCAGGAGTGTTTATTAAAGGCGTTCAACCACCTGTACAATTATCATTACCACTTGGAACAATGTCCAATCATGAAGCAGAATACCGCGCTTTACTTCTAGCATTAAAATATTGCATCGAGCATAATTATAGCACTGTCTCTTTTCGTACAGATTCCCAGCTTGTCGAACGGGCTGTTGAAAAGGAATACGCAAAAAATAAAATATTTGCACCTCTTTTAGATGAAGCACTACAGTACATAAAAAACTTCGATCTCTTTTTTATTAAGTGGATTCCAAGTAGTCAAAATAAAGTAGCTGATGAATTAGCTAGAAAAGCTATATTACAAAATTAACGGGGGTATGAGTGTGAAAAAAGATTGGATTGCTCCTCTTGCTTTATTATTTGTCTCTTTTATTTGGGGAGCTACGTTTGTTGTCGTTCAAAATGCTATGTCTTTCGTTGGTCCATTTACCTTTAATGGTATTCGCTTTTTATTCGCTGGAATTATTTTATTATTCGTTCAAATGATTTTCTCAAAAAACACTTCAAAACAAGATATAAAACAGAGTAGCCTCGCTGGATTAATCGTTGGGTTCTTTTTATGTGTTGGCTATGTATTACAAACATTTGGCTTACTTTATACAACTTCTTCAAAAGCAGGTTTCTTAACAGGGCTTAGTATCGTTATGGTACCAATTTTGTCTTTTATCTTTTTAAAACAAAAAGCTACCATTTTTATCGTACTTGGTATTGCTGTAGCAACAGCAGGTTTATACTTATTAACAGCTGCTGATTCTTTCCAATTAAATATAGGAGATATACTTGTTCTCGGTTGTGCAATCGCTTTCGCTGCCCATATTCTTATTAACGGCTTCTTTTCTAAGAAAATATCACCTTTATTATTAAGCACATCTCAAGTATTAGCTGTTGGTATATTTTCTTCTATTTGCGCTTTCTTGTTTGAAGATTGGGAAAAATTATTTTCAGTATCACTATGGACGAATCAATCTTTTTTATTCGCACTCTTTCTAACTGCCCTGTTTGCAACATCTATTGCTTTTTTCATTCAAACATCGGCCCAAAAGCACACTTCTCCAACGAGAGTAGCAATTATTTTCGCAATGGAACCCGTTTTTGCTGCATTAACAGGCGTTCTCGTTGCAAATGAACAACTTTCTATTTCTGCTATTATCGGATGTCTATGTATTTTCCTGGGCATGATTTTTGTTGAATGGCCTTCCAAAACAAAAAAAGAAGCGCAGGCTGCGTGAAGTTATGCTTGTAACTTCCGCATAAAAGCCTTAGCGCTTTTTTTATCTGTAATTTCTTCCTCTTTCAATCGTTCTAATAACGCAACGAAATAACTACCATCAAACTGCAATTGATGTTTAATTGTCGCTTCTATTGCTGCGTTCACAATCCCATCAGACGCACCAGTATATCCTTGTCCGAACATAATAAACCCTTGTGCTTCCTCTGATAATTTAAATCCTTTCGTATGTAAGAATGAAAGATAATCTTCTACTGTTTGCATGTTATTCCCACCTACTCAAAAATTCTCCATCTCCTATCATACATGTTTTTACACGCTATGAGAATGAAATTTCTTTGACAACTTTGTAAATCGCTCTTCTAATTCGCTTGCAATGGAGGATTTCCTAACAATCTGAAGGAATATGTACAGTGGAACTTATTTCATATTAAAGGGGAGACACGATGAAACAAGCACTATTAATTATCGACGCTCAACAAGAATTAATTGATGGAAATGAGCAAGAAAATGAAGTTTTTCGTAAAACCGAGCTATTATCTACACTAAATACAGCCATGCAGAAAGCAATAGATTCCAATGCTCTTATTGTTTTCGTAAGAGATATCGATGTTGCTTCTGGCAGCGGAGAAGGATTTGAAGTACATAATCAAATTCAAGTACCTCAGTCTGCAATCTTTATTAATAAAGCAGCAACCAATTCATTCTACGGCACTTCTTTACTTGAACTTTTAAAAGAAGAGAAAATTGGCCATATCGTTATCGGTGGATGTAAAACAGAGCATTGTATCGACACCGCAGTTAGAACTGCGACTGTACAAGGATTTGATGTTACATTAATTAAAAACGGTCATTCCACAACTGATTCTAACGTATTATCTGCAGAGCAAATTATTGCTCATCACAATAAAACTTTACACGGTCATTATAACGTTGATCATTTTTCTATGGTGAGAGATATCGAGGAAGACCTCTTTCAGCCAACTCATGACCAATATCGTGATTAAATTAGCTCAAAAAAGAATCCTTCATTTAAAAGGATTCTTTCTTTATCCAAAAATTTGTGCTGCAATACTATATAGTTCACTATTTCTCTTTATTAACCGATTACTATTTTTCATCATAATTGGTGGTGTATTCACCTTTTTAAAACCAGCAATCTCTAATTCTTTCATGAAATCGTTCTTTCCTTCTGGTACATCCATTCTTAATTTTCCATTATGCCCTCTTGCTAAATCATGTACTATTCTCATCGCCATCGCATTATTTTTAGCAACGACTGGTCCTATTATTTTATTTTCTGGCGTTTGTATACTTATACCGTATCCTACTACATTTTCTTTCGTATCCTTTACAACGACACACTGCTCACTTTGCATAATTCTTTGTTTTAAAAACTCGTTTCGGCTTGTCCCAAATGCGCCTTTATCTATTTTTATTATTCCTTCTAAATCACTCTCTTTATAAACCATCATATATTCTTCATTTTCTGCACATTTATGATTCGCATTGTACGAGTTACAAATATATTTAGAAACATAGCTTACTACCCTAAATCCTAATGTTTCATATAAGGGCTTCCCTTCATCCGTAGCAATAAGCATACATGGAGTTTGAGCTGATACGCTATTCATGCATGAATTCGTTATCATCTTTCCAATCCCTCTCCCCTTATAATCTGGATGTACAATTACCATTCCAATAGATGCCAACGCCTCCCCGTATAATATAATTGCTGCGCTAGCAATAAGTTCCTTTCTCTCATTCCAGACGCCGTATACAATACCTGAGTTAAAAACTGCTTCAATTTCTTCTCTGTTATAATCCCAGCCAATATAAGAAGATAACGCTACAATATCGCCTATTTGTTCTTTCCTAAGACGCTCCACCCTAATTTCCAATTCAATCATACTCCATCCCCTTATCTAGACATTTAAATCATTATTACTAAATCAACTTGTACATGTTTCCCTTTATTTGTCACACACATATGTTATTTTGACCAAGACTATATTGTAAATGAGGTGACAACATGCCCATTACGAATCGATTTTCTACCACCACTAACGGCGCACTCGCTATTACAGGTAATACTTTAGGCTTAAGTAAAATTAGTAATCAAAACCGTGCTGGTACAATCGGGGCCATTGGTGCGTTCGTAACTACGAATACAGCTTTACAAGTTCCTACTTTTCCTGCTGGTACAACGTTAAACTATACACAAAATAGTTCTACCGCTATTTTAAATATCCCTGCTGGCAGTACTATTCTTTACGCAGAACTCATATGGGGAGGAAATTATTTAACTCGCGATCAAAATATTACAAGTGTTCTAGGAAATCCCATTTCATTTACGACACCCGTTTCAACATACTCAATTACTCCTTCAGCTGTTACAGCTTCAAATCAAACATTCGTTTCAAACTCTATTACATTTGGCTTTTATACTCGTTCAGCAGACGTAACAACTCTTATTCAAGCGGGAGGTTCTGGTTCCTATACTACAGGAGCTGTCCCTGGACTTGTTGATCCTTTAGATGCTTCAAATGGATCTATTAACTCGGCTGGATGGACACTCATTGTCGCTTATCAAAACGGGACATTGCCTGCAAGAAACTTAACCATTTATGTAGCGGGTAACCGTGTTTCTGCTGATACCGGTAGTGCAGATGTAGCTGTTTCTGGATTTTTAACACCTTCAGGAGGACCTGTAAGCGGGAGATTATTTTTAAGTTCTATTGAAGGAGATGCAGATTTAATAGGGGATCAAGCATTATTTGGACCAAATTTCAGTTCATTAAATGCTTTATCTGGGCCAAATAATGCTGTAAATAATTTCTTCGGTTCTCAAGTTAATAATGCTGTTGGAAACTTAGATACAACTGGGACATTTGGAACGCGAAATCAAAGTGCTTCTACAGGCACAAACATCTCCGCTGGGAGACAGGGCTGGGATATTACTTCTATTGATATTTCTCCTTATTTAACAAACTCACAAGTGTCCGCCGCAATCCGTTTAACAACTAACGGAGATGCGTATATGTTAAATACAGTCGGTTTACAAATCAACATAAATTCACCTACTATACAAGCAACAAAAAGCGTGAATAAAAGTGTTGCTGCAATTGGAGATATTCTCACTTATACAGTTACGATCCCTAACACCGGACTTCTTCCGGCGAATAATGTTACCTTTACAGACATTCTCCCTAACGGGACTTCCTTTATACCTGGCACTGTAACAGTAGATAATGTCCCGCAAACAAACGCAAATCCCGCCGCTGGTATATCTCTTGGAACAATCAATAATGGTGCTTCTCGTACAGTAACTTTCCAAGCTACTGTCGTTTCTCTTCCAAGTCAAAACCCTATCTCTAATACCGCTAATATTACATTTCAATATACACCTATCGCCGGAGGAACAACCTTTAACGGTCTTGCAACAAGCAATTCTGCTGGAACACAAATTAACCTGGCAGATATTAATGGAACAAAATCAGTCAACAAAATTTTTACCGATATTGGTGAAACATTAACTTACAGTATTGCCTTAGCTAATATAGGAAATATCGCTGCAACGAACGTTATATATACGGATCCGATTCCTGGCGGAACTACTTTCATTCCAGGAAGTGTAACTGTTAACGGAGTTACTCAAGCTGGAGCAAATCCCGCTAATGGTATATCAATTGGTTCGATTGCCGCAAATTCCACTACTACTATTTCATTCCAAGTGCTCGTTCCTTCTATCCCTCAAACAAATCCAATATTAAATAGTGGAACAACAACATATCAATATATTCCTGTACCAAATCAACCTGCAGTAAGTGGGACTGATACGACAAATATCGTATCTACTCAAGTGAATAACGCTACTGTAACAATGGTAAAAGCAGTAGATAAAAATTTTGCAGATATTGGTGATACACTAACGTACACCGTTTCTTTTACAGGTACAGGTAATACAAATGCGAACAATGTTATTTTTACAGATGTCATTCCTACTGGAACAACTTTTGTTCTAAACAGTTTAACAATAGATGGCACTACACAAGTGGGCGCAAATCCCGCTAACGGCGTGAACATTGGATCCATCCCAAGCGGCACAACAAAAAATGTTACATTTCAAGTAGTAGTAAACACAATACCCGCGTCAAATGTCGTATCTAATGGATCAAGTGCTTCTTATCAATATACCGTCAATCCTATCCAATCACCCGTTACAAAAAACATTTCTTCTAATCTCGTTTCCACTCAAATTAACAATGCGAATGTAACATTAACAAAATCAACTAACAAACAATTTGCCACAATTGGTGAAACGATAGGTTATACAATCCTTATTACAAACAGTGGAAATACAGCCGCTAATAACGTACAACTAACAGATCCACTTCCAAATGGAACGATATTAACATTAGGTTCGGTAACGCTCAACGGCGTTTTGCAAAATGTAGATTCTCTCGTTGCTTTACCTATTGGCACAATTCCTGCTGGAGCTACTTTTACCCTCTCTTTCCAAGTAACAGTTATTAATATTACTTCACAAAATCCTATCCTTAATAACGCTTTTGCCTCTTACATTTACACTGTAAATCCAAGTCTGCCACCAACTTCAAAAACAGCAAATTCTAATTCTGTTACATCTACAATTAGACTAGCAAATCTCCATGCTAATAAATCTGTAGATAAGACGTTTGCGGAAGTTGGCGATGTATTAACTTACACCTTTGCTCTTACTAACGATGGAAATGTTGCAGCGAACAACGTATTACTATCCGATTCCATCGCGAATGGCACTTCCTTTGTACCGAACAGTGTTATAGTTAACGGTGTTACTCAGCCGGGCATAACACCAGCTAGCATCAATATTGGTAGCATCAATGCTAATACTACAATTACAGCTTCATTCCAAGTAGTAATAACTAGCATTCCAAATCCAAACCCTATTTCAAATAGCGCTTTCGTCTCCTACAACTTTATCGTGGATCCAAACGCTTCACCTGTAAATAAAAACACTACTTCAACCACTACATTTACTCAAGTAAACGATGCAAATGTCATTTCAGCAAAAACAGTGGATCAAGCGTTCGCTACCGTAGGGGATATATTAACTTATACTGTTACTTTGACGAATGCAGGAAGTGTTTCTGCTGATAGTCCTACTTTCGTAGATACAAATCCAGACGGTACTACCTTTATTCCAAACACTTTTCTTATTAATGGTGTACTCCAAAATAACGCAGATCCAAATATAGGTGTTCCACTACCTTCCATTCCTGCTAACGGCTCACTTACCGTCTCTTATCAAGTAACCGTCACCTCTTTACCAACACAAAACCCAACGATAAATTCATCTAGTACACAGTATAGTTTTATTCTAAATCCGGGAGATCCACCAACTATAGAAATATCTGTAAGTAACACTGTAAGTACACAAATTAATTTAGCTAATGTAGTTATTGTCAAAGAAGTAGATTTAACTATCGCCGATGTCGGGCAACCAATCACATATACAATTTCTTTAGCTAATCTTGGCAATACTACAGCAAATAATGTTATTGTTACTGATATAATCCCTAATGGCACCACTATCGTACCAAATAGTATTTTTATAGGTGGTGCTTTACAACTAGGTGCAGATCCCAGTACCGGTCTTCAAGTCGGCTCCATTCCTTCGGGTGGTTTTACAACGATTGTTTTTCAAATAAGTGCAAATGGGCTACCTTCACCAAATCCAATTCAAAACAGCGCTTCACTTCAATATAGCTTTATCGCTGATCCAAATTTACCCGCTCTTGTTAGAAACGCTGCTAGCAATATAGTAACTACACAAATTAATACTGCTAATATCATTGCTACAAAGCTAACAAGCACAAACTTTGCTGATGTCGGTGATATCATATTATATGCGACTATTTTAACAAATAACGGGAATATCCCTGCTGCTAATGTAACGTTTACAGATATCATTCCAGCGGGTACCCTCTTCATTCCTAATACTGTAACGATTAATAATGTCCCTATAGCTAATGCAAATCCTGCTAACGGCATTTCGATTGGTACGATAGGAGCAAATTCATCACGCACCGTTGCATTCCAAGTTTTTGTACCAACTATCCCTGCTGTAAATCCGATTACAAATCAATCAGGCACAACATTCCAATATACGTATGATCCATCCAAACCCGCTGTGATGCAGATGGTTGCTTCTAACACTGTACAGACAACTATTGATAACGCCTCAATTGCCGCTACTAAATCGGCAGATAAACAGTTTGCTAACGTAAATGATATTATTACGTACACGACTACTTTAACGAATAACGGGAATACACTTGCATCAAATGTAATATTTACAGATGTAATCCCAAACGGGACATCGTTCATTCCTAATAGTGTTACTGTAAACGGGAATGCACTGCCTAATGTCAATCCAGCAAGCGGAATTGCAATCGATCCAATAGATCCGAATACAAATACGATCATCTCGTTCCAAGTACAAGTAAATTCTATCCCGAACCCGAATCCAATCCCGAACCAAAGTAATACAACGTATCAGTATGTCATAGATCCTAACTTACCTCCAGCATCCGCTAATGCGCTGAGTAACGTAATAACAACTCAAATCAATAATGCCACGATTATCGCTACAAAATCAGTGAACACACCGAATGCTGCAATTGGAGATATCGTTACTTATACAATTGCAGTTACGAACACAGGAAATATCCCTGCTAGTGCTACAGTTTTAACAGATGGGCTTGGACCTGGTGCATCCTTCATCCCAAATTCCGTTACAATAAATAACGTTTCCCAACCTGGATTAGATCCTTCATTAGGGATTCATTTAGACGATATTTCACCAGGAAACACTACTTTCATTACATTCCAAGTGAAAATTCTGGCTATTCCACCTAGTGGAACTTTAACGAATAATGCTCTTGTAAACTACGAATATGCAGTGAATCCAGCTGAAACGCCAGCTATTGGTAGTACCGTTACAAACACAACAGTTACACCGATTATTGACGCTACTTTAGTAATAAATAAAAGTGCTAGTACAACTTTCGCTACGATTGGTGATACAATTACATTCACTTCATCTGTTACAAACACAGGAAATACTACTGCGAACAACATTGTTTTTACTGATACAATTCCAAACGGTACTACCCTTGTCCCAAATAGCTTTAAGATAAATGGTGTAACCGTCCCGAATGCAAATCCACAAAACGGTATCAATATTGGTAACTTAAATTCAAATGCATCGGTTACACTCAGTTTCCAAGTAAACATCACAACGCTTCCAAATCCTAATCCAATTCCGAACAAATCATCGCTTCAATATAGCTTTATTGTTGATATAAATGAACCGCCTGTTTCACGAACAGTTCAATCCAATACAACTTTTACGCAAGTAAATTCAGCTTCCGTTATCGCAACGAAAACTGCGAGCAGTGCATTTGCCGCTGTTGGCGATACAATTACGTATACAACTACTCTCACTAATAGCGGAAATACTACCGCAAACACACCTGTTTTTATCGATATATTACCACCTGAACTTTCATTCGTTCCTGATAGCGTACAAATTAATACCATCCCACAACTTGGATTTAGACCAGATAGCGGAATCTCTTTAGACTCAATTCCAGTTGGAGGAACGACAACAATTAGCTTTCAAGCTATCGTTGGCTCAATACCAGCTACAAATCCAACTTTGAACCAATCCAGTACGACATACTTGATCATTGTTGACCCTACCCAGCCACCGGTGACAGAAACAGCTACAAGTAATCCAACTTTAGTTCAAATTAATGAAGCAATTATTCAAGCAACGAAAAGTGTGGATCGACTATTTTCTGACGTAGCACCTGGAAATTCATTTTTAACGTATACAGTTTTATTAGAAAATGTAGGGAACACAACTGCTACGAATATCATTTTTACAGATCCTATTCCAAATAACACAATATTTATAGAAGATAGCGTTCGAGTCGGCGGAGTTTTATTGCCTGGGGTAAATCCAGCGAATGGAATACCAATTGGGGATATTATTGCAGGAGATTTTACAAACGTCACCTTCCGCGTTCAAGTAGTTAGTATTCCAAATCCAATTTTCACAATTGGACCTGGTGGACCAAACTCACCGGTTGTAAATAGTGCCTCCATTGACTATCAATTTATTACAGGACCTAATTTACCACTCGTTTCAAGAAGTACGACATCCAATCCCGTTGCGACACAAATAAATTCCGGAGAAATTGTGGCAATCAAATCTGTAGATAAAACTTTCGCAACGATTGGCGATACAATTTCTTATACAATTACATTAAGTAACCCTGGAAATGTCACTTCACAAAATATAATTTTCACAGATATTTTACCTGACGGAACGACATTCATATCTGGCACTCTTACAAACGATTCTGGTACACAGCAAATCGGAAATCCAGCTAGCGGGATACAGATTGGAAATATAAACCCAAATGGAACGGCCGTTATTTCTCTCAACGTACTTGTTACAAACATTCCAAGTATAAATCCTATCTCTAATTTTAGTTCCATACAATTTGAACATGTGATTGATCCTAGCCAACCTTCTGCATTACAAACAGCTGTATCTAATACAGTTTCAACGACCATTAATAGCGCAGTATTAACTACAACAAAAAGTGTTGATAAATCTATTATTTCCGTCGGGGATACACTTACGTATACAACGACTATTACGAATACAGGAAATACACCAGCTACAAATATAACTTTTACAAGTGCGATTCCTCCTAGTACTACTTTTGTACCAGATTCGGTCACTATAAATGGCATCCAGCAGCTTGGTGCACAGCCAGCACTCGGAGTAAATATACCAAATATCGCTCCTGGTGAAACAGTAACTGTTACTTTCCAAGTAAATGTGATTTCTGTTCCCCCTTCAAGCTCAATTATGGGTAACGATACAATTTTATATTCTTATACTGTTGATCCAAACGGAACTCCTGCTACTACTTCTACTTCAACAAACATTGTTACAAACCCTGTATTAGATGCTATGATAATGATGATTAAATCAGTTGATCAAACACTTGTAACGCTAGGTGATACCATTACCTATGCGACAATTTTAACGAATAATGGTAATACAAATGCAACGAATATTACTTTCACCGACCTTATACCAGATGGTACAACGTTTATTACTGATAGCGTTACAATAGATGGCATCACGCAAATTGGTCTTAATCCTAATACAGGTATAACGATTGGAGCAATTGCTCCTAACAGCTCAATATCTATAGCATTTCAAGTTACCGCTACTTCTACACCTGTTCAAAATCCTATTGCCAATTCCGCTAGTGCTTCTTACACATTTATCGCTGATCCAAATGCCCCTATTGTTTCAAGAAATGTTACTTCAAACACAGTGTTCACTACGATTAATACAGCTACCATTCTTTCATTAAAACAAGTCGATAAATCCTTTAGTCGTATTGGAGACACACTCACTTATACTGTCGCTTTAACAAACAATGGAAACTCATCCGCACAAAATGTTATATTTACAGATACAATGCCGAGCGGAACTACTTTTATTGCAAACACATTCTCTATTAATGGGGTTCCTCAAAGCGGTGCGGATCCATCGAATGGTGTGAATATTGGGACTATAACAGCCGGGACTACAGTAACCGTTTCGTTCCAAGTTACTGTAACGTCATTACCAACGGAAAACCCCATTGTAAATTTCTCATCAACATCGTACCAATTAGTCTCACCACCTGATGCAGAAACTTCAATTAGCAATCCTGTTTCAACGCAAATTAAAGAAGCCATATTATCCATGACGAAAAATGAAAGTGTATCCTTTGCAGATATCGGGCAAACTGCTTTTTATACTACTTCTATTACCAATGTAGGAAATACCGATGCAACTAACATTGTTTTCACAGATGTATTACCAAGTGGACTCACATTTGTTCCTAACACATTAACTGTCAATGGCGTTTTACAACCTAACGCGAATCCAAATACAGGTGTATTACTTGCAACACTTCCACCAAATGAAATATATAGTATCGTCTTTCAAGTGACAGTGAACAGTATTCCTCCTAGTAACCCAGCACCAAATACAGCATCAACGACGTATGAGTTTACTGTTGATCCAAGTAATCCGCCAGTATCGAGTACAGCTACTTCCAACACTACACTCCTTCAAATAAACAACGCAACTATTATTAGCACAAAAACAGCAGATCTTACTTTCGCGGATGTTGGTAATACAATAACATTTACACTTAACCTCCCTAATACCGGGAATACACTTGCATCAAATGTAACTATTATTGACATTCTTGATAGTAATTTAAGTTTCGTTCCAAATAGTTTCACAGTTAATGGGCAAACCATTCCAAACGCTGATTTATCTACTGGTGTAAATATTGGTTCCATTAATGGTGGTAATGCGGCAATCGTTACATTCCAAGCAACTGTTATTACACTTCCAACACTTAATCCCATTTCTAACTCTGCTTCTATCACATATCATTATGTCGTTGATCCTAGCCAGCCACCTATTACAACTTCCAATCAATCTAATACAACGACAACACAAATTAATAGCGCTACCCTTACTGCACAAAAAAATTCAAATGTATCTACGGTAGATATCGGGCAGGATATTACCTACACCGTTACAATTACAAATAGCGGAAATGTTAGTGCGACGAATGTTATTTTTACCGACCTTATTCCAGACGGAACTTCCTTTGAACCGAATAGTTTTACACTGAACGGAACTAGCATCCCAAATGCAAATATCATTACAGGCGTTCCAATTGGTGATATTGCGCCAAACGAATCTGTCATCGTAGCATTCCATATTAATGCCAATGAAATTCCGCCTATAAATCCAATTACTAATCAAGCTAGCGTTAGCTTTCAATATATCGTTAATCCAGCTAATCCTCCAGTTTCAAAAAACATTACTTCTAATAGCGTTTCAACACAAATTGAAAGTGCTATTTTAAATACGATTAAAATAGGAGATAAAGCATTTGCAACGATTGGTGATACGATTACGTATACAACAACTATTACGAATACAGGAAATATCCCAGCTAACAATGTTGTATTCTCAGACCCTATACCATCGTGGACACAATTTGTTGCAGGATCAGTTGTTGTTGATGGAACTCCATTAACATCCGCTTCTATCATTGACGGCGTTGGCATAAATACAATAACTCCAAATCAAATCGTAACAATCGTATTCCAAGTTCAAATTGTAAGCAACCCAACAACGCTCACACCTGAACTCCAAAACTTAGGATTTGTTAACTTCCAATATAACGTAGGCAATGCATTACAGGCTCAACCTGGCAATGTGGAAACGAACGTCTTCGTTACCTCTATTAATTCAGCAATACTTTCAGCTGTAAAAACTACTAATACAGCCTTTGCAAATATTGGAGATACAATCACTTATACAGTTTTGATTCAAAATAATGGCAATACAAACGCTACGAATGTAAATTTCTCAGACATGGTTCCAGCAGGAACAACCTTTGTTGAAAATAGTTTTACTGTAAATGGAAGTAGCCTTCCAGGCGCAAATCCAAATAACGGAGTTAATATCGGAACAGTTAACACGGGTAGTTCCTTAACCGTTACTTTCCAAGTCATTGTTACATCAACCCCACCTTCAAATCCGATTACAAACGTAGCATCTATTCAATACGCATTCATCGTTGATCCAGCCTCTCCTCCTGTTACAAGTACGATAAATTCTAATAGCGCTTCAACACAAATTAATAACGCGACTGTTACAACTGTTTTACAAGCAAATCGAACAATCGTATCTATCGGAGATGTAATTACGTATACAGCAACATTAACGAACACTGGAAACTTCCCTGCAAACTCTGTATTACTCATTAACGGCATTCCTGAGGGAGCATTATTTGTTCCAAATAGTGTCACGCTCAACGGAGTTTCACTTCCAGATGCAAGTCCAACTCTCGGTATTCCAGTTGGTATTATCGCACCAGGTGATTCTGCTACTATTACGTTCCAATTTCTCGCTAGTTCTATTCCACCGCAAGGAGCAATTATCAATCAAGCCATTACAAGTTACACGTATATCGTCAATCCAAGTCAACCTCCAGTTACAGCAACATCCTCATCTAATACGGTTAACACAGCTGTTGTTGATGCATCGTTATCCGCAATTAAAAATACAGATTCTCTCGTACAATCTACTGACGGTACAATCACTTACACAGTAGTCGTTCAAAATAACGGAAATACTACTGCAAATACAGTTACTTTAACAGATTTGGTTCCAGAAGGAACTGCATTTATTCCTAATAGCGTAACTATTAATAACGTTTCCGTTCCAGGTGCCGATCCTAATGTAGGAATACCATTAAACTCCATCGCACCGTCAGAAATAGTTACCGTCACATTCCAGGTTATCGTTCAATCCATTCCAAGCGTGAATCCAATTTCCAATACGGCCCGTATTGACTATACTTTTATCGCTGATCCAACTGCTCCCATCATCTCTCGAACAATTACGTCTAATCCTGCTTTCACACAAATTTCGGATGCGACTATCCTTTCTTTAAAAGCAGTCAATGCACAACAAGCAACAACAGGTGATATTTTGACTTATACAATAACATTAGAAAATACAGGAAATATCCCAACTACGAATCTCACATTTTCAGACACTATCCCTCAAGGGACTACCTTTGTAGAAAATAGTTTTACACTTAACGGAACAGCTATACTTGATGCCAATCCTAATGTAGGTGTTACTTTGCCTAACCTAGCTGCAAACGCTACGCACCTTATTTCGTTCCAAATTCTTATTAACGATTCATTCTCGCAAGAATCAATTACAAATCAATCCAACACAACTTATACAATTCAGCCAGACCCAGGGCAACCGCCTATTACTGAAACATCTACTAGTAATATCGTCATTACAAATTTCGTGCAAGCACAATTGACAATTACAAAAACATCCAATCCAACAACTGTTGATATTGGCGGAACTATACTTTATATTTCTGAAGTAAAAAATATCGGCAATGTTGACGCAATAAATATTAATTTCACAGATTCTATTCCAGCTGGGACTACATTCGTTCCCGATAGTGTCACAATTAACGGTATCCTTCAGCCAGGTGTAAATCCAGAAAACGGAATACCGATTGGAACAATTCCAGCAAACAGTTCCAAAACGATACTATTTCAAGTGCAAACAAATAATCCACCTACTGAAACCGAAATTGTAAATCAATCTTCAGCAACTTACCAATATGTAAGTATTCCTGCAGCCCCACCAGTAAATCGTTCTGCAAATTCTAATATCGTTACAACATCACTTCAAAATGCAAATATTATTTCTGTTAAAAGTGCGGATGTAACTTTCGTATCAATCGGGCAAATTATTACCTACACAAATACACTTCAAAATATAGGAAGCGTTCCAGCTAACAATACCGTTTTCATTGATAACATTCCAGAAGGTACTATATTCATTGAAGATAGCTTAGCAATAAATAATGTAATTCAGCCTGGCGCTAATCCTGAAAACGGAGTAACTCTCGGCACGATACAACCAAATGAAACAGTCACTATTTCATTCCAATTACAACTTACAAATATACCAGAGGGCAATACAGTCATTAATATTTCAGACACTTCGTACGAATACCAAATTGACCCTAGTTCTCCAATTATTCAGCGTAGATCGTTATCAAATGCAGTAAATACTGAAGTGCGGACGGCAAATGTTAGTGCCATTAAATCCGCCAATAGATCCATTACACGCATTGGTCAAATCATCACATATACAGTCGCAGTTACAAACGCCGGTACAGTACCTATTACAAATACTCTCCTAATTGACGCAATTGCAGCTGGGACCACATTCGTTCTAAATAGCATTCTTGTAGATGGCATACCGAGACCTAATGAAAATCCAATTACCGGTATCAACCTTGATATTATCCTTCCAAATAATACAATTATTGTTACTTTTCAAGTAAGCGTAGTCTCTATACCGCCACAAAATAACATTAATAATATCGCAGTCATTCACTATGAGTATGAACCAGACCCAAGCGCACCACCAATTTCAGAAACGACATCTTCCAATAGTACAAATATACAATTTATTGATGCTATTCTTATTGCTACAAAATCCGCTAATACTGTATTAGCTAACATTGATGAAACCATTGAATATACAGTATTCATTCAAAATAACGGATCGACTACAACTAACTCCATCTTTTTTACAGATACTATAGCGGATGGAACAGTATTTATTCCAGGAAGTGTAATAGTTAACAATACTGTACTTCCTGCAGCAGATCCGAATATCGGCTTTTCCATTCCTAATGTCGCAGCAGGTCAAATAGCTACAATAACATTCCAAGTTTCCGTTACGAATTTACCTGTTGTAAATCCAGCACCTAATACTGCAAACATCGTCTACGACTTTATTTTCAATCCTGACTTTGCACCAATTCAAAAATCTACTACTTCCAATACTACTTTCGTTCAAATTAATGATGCTGATATCGTTTCACTTAAAACTGTTGATTTGACCTCTGTAACAATTGGTGACATTTTAACTTATACAACAACTTTAACGAATACAGGGAATACGGATGCCACTGCTGTTGTATTTACAGACAATATACCTGATGGAACAACTTTTATTGACGGTAGCGTTTTAGTAAATAACATTCCTCAGCTTAACGCCAATCCAAGTGCAGGTATACTTGTAGGAACGATTACTCCTAACACTTCTATCCCAGTCACATTTTCTGTTACCGTCGTAGCTCTTCCTGCTAGCGGCCATGTTCAAAATCAATCAACTTCTCGTTATACAATAAACGCGGAAGAACAAATATCGACTAGCAATATTACCTTCACTGAAGTTATTTCTGCTAATGTAATTGCGACAAAAACAACGCCTATCCAATATGCTGACTTACAAACTATCATCCCTTATACAATTTCCATCATAAATAACGGAAATATACAAGTCGAAAACATTATTGTTACAGATATCATCCCAGCAAATACGAGCTTTATAGAGAATAGTGTTATCGTGAACGGCAATGCTCGGCCAAATGACAACCCTCTTAACGGTATACAAATTGATAACATTCCGCCTAATACGACAGCAACTATTCTATTCCAAGTACGGGTTACTTCGATTCCACAAACAAATCCAATCTCTAACACGAGTACAATTGAATATGAATACACGGTACCAGATCGACCACCTATTACCGAAACTATTATTTCATCAGCTGCCGCAACAGAAATTAATCACGCGAATTTGAATAGTAATAAGGCTGTTGACCTTGCATTTGCAACGGTTGGTGATACGTTAACGTATACGATTACACTAAATCAAACCGGTAATGTTGCAACAAATGATGTAAACATTCAAGATATTATTCCTCAAGGTACTACGTTTATAGAAAATAGCGTCATTGTAAACGGAGAAGCTCTTCCAGGAGTGAATCCAGTAAGCGGCATACCAATTGGCACTATAATTGTTGGTGGAGATGCTATCGTTTCATTCCAAGTAACTGTGACTTCTATTCCAACACCAAATGAACTAAACAACAACGCAATTACTACTTTTAAC
This sequence comes from Bacillus sp. Root131, assembly GCF_001429475.1. Lineage (NCBI taxonomy): Bacteria > Bacillati > Bacillota > Bacilli > Caryophanales > Bacillaceae > Bacillus > Bacillus sp. Root131. The sequence goes on along the minus strand of NZ_LMJQ01000001.1, from coordinate 290,426 downwards.
TATATAGTCAACCCAAATAACGTACCCGTTACAAATACGACTACAACAAATACCGTCACAACTACTGTCCAAAATGATAATGTCATTGCCATAAAATCTGTTGATGTAACGAATGCCTTACCTGGTCAAACTTTAACGTATACAATTACGATTACGAATAGCGGTAATGTAACGATTGAAGACCTTCTTGCCATAGACACCGTACCAATAGATACGACTTTTGTTGCTGATAGTGTTACGATTAACGGAATCAATCAGCCTAATGAAAATCCTGAAAATGGTATTACGTTAGGAAATCTTGCTCCTAATGAATCTGTTATTATTACGTTCCAAGTGACAATATCTTCTTCTACTCTTCAATCTACAATTAATAATGATGCTTCTGTTTCCTATACCGTTATCATTGATCCAACAAAACCACCTATTACAATTACAAAACAAACAAATACCGTTACAACGACAGTCATTGATCCGATGGTTCGCATTGAAAAAACAACTGACAAATCTATTGTCGTTATAGGAGATATCATTACATTCACATTAGCGGTATTTAATCACTCCCCCATTCCGACAATCAGTACTTCTGTTATAGACAGCATTCCAGCTGGTACAACATTTATAGAAAATAGCGTAACAATTAACGGTACTTCGGTTCAAAATGTTCGTCCAGACACTGGTATTAATATTGGTTCTTTATCTGCAGATACAGTAGCAACTATAACATTTCAAGTTCTCGTAACTTCTATTCCTTCAAACAGTACAATTATAAATTCTGCAACAGTTACCGCTGCTTTTCAATTGACACCACAGGATCCAATTATTACTTTCATTGTTAATTCAAATATTGTTCGTATACCAGTTCAATTTGTAACTGCAACAGTCACGAAAAACGCTTCCGTCAGCTCCGCTTATTTAAACCAATACTTTGATTACACGGTGCGTATTACAAATACTTCCGAAATTTCACTCTCAAATATTTCTTTACAAGATACCATTCCAGCAGGTTTACAATTTATAAACGGCACTGTCTTTATTAACGGTGAACGCTCTCCACTAGCGAACCCAAATATCGGTTTCCTAGTTGCCACTAATTTAGAGCCAAATGAAACAATTATCGTGTTATTCACAGTACAAGTAATAAGTCCACCTATTAATAATCAATTTAAAAATACGGCCAATATTTCGTTACAACTTCAAGTCTCGCCTACCGATCCACCAATTACAGTAACCGTTACAAGCAACGAAAACATCGTCACCTTTGTTCCAGAAAATCCAGACGAAACACTTCCAAATTTAAATTGCTTCTTTGACGGTGAACGCTTCATACGGATTACTCCCCAAAATGCAAGAAATTACCTTTGGACTTGGATTTGGTGGAATTAAATTAAAAAAGAGATTGTAGTTTGGTTGAAACCAAATTACAATCTCTTTTTCATTGCCTTTATCACACTACGTTATAACTCGTCCAAGGATATACAATTAAGCATCACCTCAAGTTATTTTAGTCGTAATAAGTTGGCCAGCTTCATTAATAGTAACTTTCCATTTCATTCCACTAGCTGTCTTCATGATTATGCCTTTACTTGCCTCTATTTCAATATCTCCAAACATTCTTCCACCAGTTGTAGCTAACCAAGCATTCCCATTTTCCATAGAAGACCTTGCAAAAATGCGATTAATTCGAAAACGCTTATGATCTTGAGAATAACCACTTAATGTAATTCTTACTTTATATAGTTGATTCGCCTTCATATTCGATATAATTGTATCGCCTACATTTAATGGAACATCCGATGCGATAACCCAATTTCCAGTTGCGCTTAATGCATATTCAATTTTAATTTTTTTTGGACTCTCTCCCCATCCAAAATACATTCCGAAACAATTTAACATTTGTATTGGTTTTTTCGTAAAATCCAGTTCAATAACAACTGGATTACTATCTGGAACGTCAATATAGTTTACACTTTGTTCATCTATTAAATTAAAGCAATTTGCTAGATTTCCACCGTACGGTACTTTCCCACTTACTTGCTTAACAATATACTTTTGCTGAGCATTTACTAATATATCATCTTGATTGCCTATTAAGTGAGGTTTATTTAACGTAATCGGTAACTGAATTCGAAGAGATTCTTCATAGGTAGACTTACAAACATTATATTGCCCTTTATCTACAATAGTTGTCGAAAGCAGATTTGAAAAAAGGTAGTTACGATGAGAATTAGAAGAAAATTCAATGACAATTTGTTCACTACTCATCCGGTACGTATCCCAAATCATACAATCAAATGTATTATACGCACCTGAGCAACGAATTACTTTTTTCGTTTGTTGTCTACATTGTACTTGAATAGCATGAAACGTATTTCCTGAACTTTCATTTGGTAAATCACTATTTCCATCTACTTCAATCCCATACACACATCCATCAATAAATATAGATTGAAATACATTGGCGTTAATCCAGCAAGGTGTATTGATATCATTTATATATTCTGTCTTCAAATGTATTGCAGTTTGAAAGTTTTTAATTTGAATAAATTTAACTTGAAAGAAACTAATAAAATCCCATGCCTTTTGACAATAAAAATGTATAGCTTTTCCTTTATACGATGGGGTTGCATTTACTATATTTATATTTGATATAACAGATTGATTAGGTACTTCGATTTGTTGTGAACCAGAAACATAAATAACAACAGATTGAAACAATGGATTTATAACTTGAAGAGTACCACCAACTATCGAAGCGTTACTTTGTAGCTCAAATGCATTAAAATCTCCATCAATTTGCAGCGTTACGGTAGGATCTAACTCTAATCTTACGTTTGATTTAATAACAATCGGCTTTACAATTTTGTACGTATTTACCCCGGTAATTCTAACCGTCGAAATTCGATTCGCTACACAATAATCAATAGCTTGCTGAATTGCTAATGAGCTATCATTTCCCGAGTTTGGAACTGCGCCAAAACAATTAATGTGAACGCTACTTTCTGGCACACAATCTTCTTGGGAAGAAATATATTCTGACAAAATAAATTCACTCCTCATATTACCTTTTTCATATAATATGTGAGTTCTCTCTTAAAAGTTTCTATAATAAAAAAAACAAACGACCTACCCGGTCATTTGTTTAATTCATATATATTTTTCGTTTCTTCTATCATTTTAGTTAACGAGAAATACCTCACTGCTTTCTCTCGTGCTTCGAGTCTAATAGCATTTACCTTTTCTTCATTCCCTTGTAGTTCCTCCAGTGCACTTGCGAATTCCAATTCGCAATATTCAGATACCAAAACACCTGATTCTCCATCTATTACCGCTTCATGTATTCCGCCAACATCTATTGAAACAATTGGTGTCCCTGTAGCCATCGCTTCAATTACTACCATTGGAAATACTTCACGAAAAGATAATAAAAGTAAGGCATCCATTTTCCCTATAAACTCATGCGGTTCTGAAATATTTCCTAGCATCTTTACACTTTGTCGCAATCCATATTTTTCTATTTCTTTCATAATCGATTCTTTCTCTGGTCCATCACCAGCAATATAAAACATAAAATCATTTCTCTTTTTCAACACATTTGCAATTTTGACAAATAGTAGATGGTTTTTCTCTTTGGATAATCTAGCTAATATCCCTATTTTATATGTAGATTCTTTCTTTTTCTGCTGGAATAAAAACTTTTCAATATCGACACCGTTATAAATTGTATTTATTTTTTCTTCTGCTACATGAATTGAAATTAAATTATTCTTTTCAAACTCACTTACTGTAATAATATTGTTTACATATTTATTCATGAAATAACGAAAAAGCGTTGGCATTTTCTTTTCTAATATCGTTACATTATGTTTCGTATAAACAATTTTCATCTTTTTTTTAATAAACTTTTGAAGTAGCAAAGCATATAATACCATTCGCAAACTATTTGCATGAATAAGTTCTATCTTTCGTTTACAAATTTCGTTTCGTAAATAATAAATATTTCTCAAATGATTCCATCGACTAAGTAATATAAAATTTTCTTTTCTAGTAAGAGATTCATATAGTTCTCCATTACCTGCAGCTGTATAAATCTCAAAATCCTCATAATGCAAATTACTTTCCAATTTACAGAAATAGCTCTCGGCTCCGCCAGTTATCAATTTATCTGTCATCAACAGTATATTCATAATTGCGTCTTCCCAACTACATTGATTTTATTTTTTTTATAAGCATGATAAGCATACTTACTAAAATAGTAAAAAATTTGCACCGAATTCAGTCGTTCTTGTTCCCTTAACAATTTCCAATACCGGAAAGCTGCTCTAATTTTATTTCTAGAAACAGAATTTGTAACAATTCTATATTTTGCTAATACTTGCTGTATCCCTTTTGCTTCATACCCTTCATGTAATAAGTTCAGCCATAACGCTGTATCTTCCGGCTGTATACTAGGCATTTCGACATACGGAATTTTTTCACGATCAATCATCACTGTTAAACACCCGATAATTGTATTCCCTGCTAAATAATGATAGTCAACAGATTTTGGTACACTCACTTCGCGATTTAGTTCATTACCATTTTCATCAATTAAACTATACGACGCATATGAAAAAGCAATATTCATTTCTTCCATAAATAATAATTGTGTCTTCAATTTATGCGGCAACCATATATCATCACTATCTAAAAAGGCAATGTACCTTCCTCTCGCCTCTTGAATAGCTAAATTCCGAGCTTTAGCAGCACCGACATTTTCTTTTAATGATAATAACCTAATTCGTGAGTCTCCTTCTATTATCTCTTTAATTTTTGCGGCAGATTGGTCGGTTGAACAGTCATCAACGATAATCATTTCCCAGTTTTCATACGATTGATTCTGTACAGATAAAATTGTCTCACCTATAAATCGTATACTATTATAAGAAGGTGTTATTACAGAAACATAAGGCGGCTCGTTATGTGCTGATAGACATTTTACCATCTATCTTTCTCCTTCCTTCATATATTGAAATATACTTCACAACAACTGCTAAAAATAAAAAGAACGCTTCGTTAATAATGAGTGACAATGACATCATCTGAAATAAAAATGCAATCATAGTCAATAGAAGGTATGGTTTTTCACGAAATAAAGTATGCTGCGCTAGCTTGAACATTAATATGAATAAAAACGCGCTATATAGAAGAAAACCAATTGTACCCGATTCAGACAAAATTTCTAAAAATGTATTGTGTACATATAATTTTTCATTAAATTGATACTCATAATAATTTGAGAAGTTAAAAGCACCGATTCCGATATATGGATTGGATAAATAATATTTAAAAGCAGCTTCCCATAATGTAAATCTACCACTTCCATTATCATGGGAAAAATCAGAAATTCGTTTATTTAATATGTCATCTAATTGGCCCCCCATTACACTATTCGATAAACTAAAAATAACTAAACTAAACAATACTAAGCTCATAATTATTTTTACTTTTTTAACGAAACTAGACATACATATATATACAAAAACGACAAGTACAAGAGCTAATATACCGCCCCTTGAAAAGGTTAATAGACTCGTCGTAACACATAAAATCAACCCTAATATATTGGTGATATTTTGTAAATTCGTCATATAGTACATAAAAAATATTGTATTATAGAAAATGAAAATATTAGGATCATCTAGCAATCCAATTAACCGTGGATATCCTCTATCAACTAATAACCCAGCAAAAATTTCTCTCTCTTCTCCACCGTATAAACCAAAGTATTGTAAACCGATTATATAGAGTATTAGACTTACAACATTAAATACTACTCCTACATAAGCAATAGATGATTCAAGTACCACTATTTCAGTATTCCCCAATAAATTCCTCATTATAAAATAGCATCCTAAAACGAGTAGCACGCCAAAAATCATACGAATACTAGTATTTAAATACATAGAAAGAATTCCACTTAAACAATAAATGAAATAAAACAGTAAAAATACAACTTCATGAAAATATAACTTTTGAATATGAAAGTCTTTAATTGTTAAACAAAAATATATGACTAAAAAAATCATATATACCTTCAATGAAAATCCAATATATAAATTGTATTTACTTAACATAACAAATAATATTAGAAGAATAATCCATCCCATCGATACTTTCATATTATTTCCCATAGGCTATATCCCCTGTTTCGTAATATAATCCTTTTTGCGTATTTTTCTTATAAAAGAAAGAAGAAGTTTTTTTAGCTCATAATCATATAGGAATATGGCAGCTACTACAATTAGTATATTAAGAACAAGCGCAATCAAATGATATGTATGCACTATATATTGCACTCCAATAAAGGTTACACCAAAATAAATTGTATACGGTATTACAATTTGGAATACAATTTTTTTCTTCACTACACTTACCGCTATATATCCCACTAAAGCGACGATTTCAAATAAAACCATAGCGTATGCCGCTCCTATCACTCCACCAATACTACTAAAGCTATAAAGCATAAACCCACCTATCACCAATGCTACACACTGCACAACAGTTCTTTTATTTTGACATCCACTCGTCGTTAAACCGTCAGCAATGGCAATATTTAAACTTTGTAGCACAATAAGAAATGATAATATTTGGAGTGGTTCTACTGCATTGCTCCATTCTTCATGAAAAAATATAGAAATAAAGTATGGTGCTAAATGATATAAACCGATCGTCATACATATTCCTACAATCGCCATTGATTTAATTTGAAGCAAATTTAATTTCGTATGCTCTTCTAAATTATTCTGGTTATAATGCTTAAAGAGCACTGGAAAAAATGCACCTGCAATTACCCCCGGTACTTGATATAAAGCTGCTGGCATCCGGTACGCCACTGCAAAAACACCTACCATATTTAATGGCAATGTATAGTTAAGCAAGATAGGCGCTAATTGTGGCGTACCCATTATTAAAAAACCGCTAATAATAAAAGGAGTTAATTGCCAAAATAACGCTTTATGAATTACGACTTTCATATTCATTTTCGTCTTTCTTCTCATGATATATATACTGAATAAACCGCCGATCATATACCCAAAAGCATATAAGCGAGCCGTTACATACACCGGTAATTCTCCGAAAATACAAAAAAATGTAATTATAATAACAACCGATGATGATACAACTTTAATGAGCGCTATATACTTCATACGTTCCGTCAGTTGAAAATAGGCAATCCCTATGTTTTGCCAAGTTAATCCTATTAACATGAAAAACATTACGTTTATCATCATATAAATTAAATTTTTATCTACATACATATAATGAATAGAAATATAACCGATGATAGAAATAAAAATAAGTAGAATCATTCTTATTTTTATATACGATGATAAAATCTTCTCTAAATCTGCTCCATCCTTTGCCCCTTCTCGAAGAAATGTATTACTAAGTCCTAAGTCTGTAAAAAATAACATAACAAACGTCACTGCTATGGCAACACTAAACATCCCATAATGTTGTGCGTTAAAAAAGTTTGCTAAAGCAATTAAACTGACAGCCTGAAGAAGGTTAGCTAAAATCGTGCTATAAAATAGATGGATAATATTATTTAGAATAGATCTACCCATACCAGTTCTCCTTTGCAAGTAACCTACTTACATATGTTGTTTGTTTACATATATATTTATCTTGCACCATTACCGTTCAATACAATTAAAACGGTCTTACATAAAATACGGATGTCCATCCGAATCGTTTTCATTTCAATATACTCCATGTCTAACCTCAACTTTTCCTTTGGATCAAGATTATACCCTCCATTTATTTGTGCCCATCCTGTTAAGCCTGGTTTTACCATTAAACGATCCTTAAATTCTGGAATATACGCATCAAATTCATTATAAAAAAACTCTCTCTCTGGTCTAGGACCTACAAAAGACATATCTCCTCTTAAAATATTTAAGAGTTGTGGTAATTCATCAATTCTCGTTTTTCTTATAAACAATCCAACTTTTGTAATTCTTTGATCATGTTCTTTTGCCCATTGTGGTCCGTTCATTTCAGCATCCTTTACCATCGACCTTAATTTAAATACATTAAACTTCTTCCCGTTTATACCTAAACGTTCTTGAAAGTAAATTGGAGCCCCTGATGTTTCTAAAGTAATCATAATACAAAAGAACAACATAATTGGTATCGTTAATAGTAACAATATGATTGAAAATATAATATCAAACAAGCGTTTTACACTTCGATTCAATATGCTAGGCTTTTCTTGAGCCGGAATCGTATACAACTTGGCTTGATTTGTTTCACGAATCATGGATCGTTACCCCCACATTCAAGAATATAAAATTATACCTATTAATTCACATTCTTTTCTCTTTATATCCGCTATTACTTTTTGCACTGTACGTAGTGAATCTTTTCGCTTTTTAACTGCTAAAACCACTCCATCGCACTTCCCTGCAATAATGTGCGTAGCAGGAAGGTCAAATACTTCAGAAGAATAAAAGAAAATGTAATCAAAATCTTCTTTCCACTTAGCAATCGCATTATCAAATTCATCCATAGCAACTAAGGGGGTCCCTGTGTGTACTGTTTTTTTTGCAGGAATACAATATAAGTATTTAGACAAATTACTAGAAAAAGATTCATAATTGCAGGGGGAAGAGCTTATTATATCGTTTACTGTTATCATGTGATCACTTTGTAATAATACATGTAATTTAGGATCAGAAAAATTCACATCAATAAGTAACACCTTTTTCTTCATTTCCGCAAACACTAGACCCATATTTACTATAAGCGAGGCAACAACCCCTCTGTCCTTCGTTGAACTAACTGTGAACAGTTGTTTTCCAGATTTTTTTAGCTCGTGATACACCGTATAAAACTGTTCTTTCATCAGATCATCATGCAGATCGAATGGCAGCTGTTTCTTTGTCCTAAACATCAACATGTTCACCTCGATATATAGATGATTGTTTATCAACCTCTGTAGGTTTCTTTTTTCTATTCGGTTTCATATTTATGTGACCAATAACAGAGACTGTTGTTATTTTCTCTAAATCTTGTTCCGTGTATATACGTTCATCAAAATAATCTCGAAATACAGCTAAACCTATCCCAACAAAAAAACTAACAATTAAAGAAATAGGAATGATTAGTTGAAATTTTGGAAACAATTTTTCAGCCTGTTCCTGTAACTCAGGATCCGTCAACACTTTCACACCTTGTACATTTGTGTACTGTTGAAAACTTTGTTGTGATTGCTCTGCCAATGTCTTTACTATGTCTTTCACGACTTTCGGATTGGAATCTTTTACTGTAACAGTTACAATTTGTGAGTTGTCCGTATTTACCACCGAGATTTTTTGTGCTAATTCATAACTTGATTGCTCTAATTTCAAAGTTTTTTTAACTGTTGAAATAATTAATGGGCTTTTTAAAATATCGACATACGATGTTACTAGTTGCTTATTTTCTTGTGTTTTATTTGTTGAATTTTCCTTATTAAACTCATCTAAATTCCCAACAAGAATTTGCGTTGAATATTGATATGACGGCTTTAAAACATACATAGAGATAAGAACTAAAGAAGCGGTTAAACAACACATCGTTAAAATAATCGTTACGAATCTTCTTTTCAATAATTGTTGAAAATCTTTTATACTCATTTCTTGCTTCAATTATTTCACCGCCCTTTTCTGAATAACATCCTGCAAGTCACTCTTTACAGATAACCCTTTCTCCTTTCTATCCACTTGTTTTGTTACATACTTTCCGACTCTCAATGCAAATTTTTCTACATATATATACGAAAGCATTGCAAATATAAACGAAAAAACAAGTGAAAAAATTAAAATAATAAGCAACGGTAATATTTTATGGAGCATGTATATAAGGGAAAATAACGATATAATATGATATAAATAAAGACTGTAAGAAATCTTCCCCAAATATAACAAGTATTTATTACGTAGTAAGGACGACAAAGTTGATATTGACAAGCTTAATATGACAAATAGACATGCACTTATCGCCACTACATAGTCTCGAAATATAAAATTATTGAGCACTTTCATTTCTCCAATAAGCCCTTCATACATAAAAAGTAAAATCGCAAATAAAAACCATGCAATTTTCGTGTTTTTAGTACAATTACTATAAAAAACTATTAAATTATTTTTATACTTCGCAACTAGTGCTCCTAGTAAAAATAGCACCGTATAATGCAAAGTTAATGCATAGCTTGTTAATGTTAAGCCCGAACGAAACAAAAATAATATGATGACAGAACATATACTAAAACTAAACAATAATAGTAATGAACCCCTTAACGTTTTTCGTAAGCAAATCATCAAAATTAACGGGAAAATTATTGATATTCGCATTTCATGGACAAGCGACCAAATCACACCGTTATATGCATCTGTATTATATTTCCCAACCAATAAAATATGTTGTGCGATTAAGCTTGAAGAACTTTCAATCGTCCATGAGCGATTAAACCATTCACTTAAATAAGAAATACCATATTCACTAATTGTAGTCTGGCATATAATCGCTATAATTATTGCCACAATATAAGGAATATATATTCTGCATATACGTTTTAAAAGGTATGACCCATAGCTACTATAGTTTTTTTCAATAGATTCATACAAAACAAATCCGCTCAAAACAAAAAAGATAATAACAGATTCGTTACCACTACTAAAAATTAGACGAGCAGGTGTTTCTTTTAATAGATACACAACAAATGGTTTATTATCTTCATAACTGTAATTTTGAAATGCTGAAAAAATCATTAAATGATGACCAATCATTACTACTAATGAAGAAATCCCTCTTATAGAGTCCAATTCTTCGTATCTCTTCATCTTTTTACATCAACTCCTAATGAAATGATACTAATCATTTCAAAGCGACATCTTTATTCATATTCCTCTCCTTTCTTTTCATTCCAATTTTTCATATTAAAATGATTTTATAGTATAAATTTGAGTGTATTGTAACATTTTTTGTAATATTATGAATAGTAAATCTCGAAAATTGGTATATACCAATTTCAACCTCGAAAAATGAGTAATATTGATAGAAAAACACTATAAAAATATCTTGCATATTTACAAAATTAAAGAGATGAATAGCGTTTTTTCAATATAAAATAAAAAAGATAGCCTATATAGGCTATCTTTTTTATTTTATTTAATTACTGGCACCACTATATGCTACATGTCGTTTCTCAATTCTTTCTTCAATTTCTTTCATATTTTCTTTATTATTTAATAGTGATTGTTTATTTTCAATTAATAATTGTTTAAAAGATTTTCTCACTTTTTTTCTCATTTTCATTGTCCTCCTTGGGGGATGGTTTATATAAAAGATAAAGAATTATCTGTGTGTCCTTATAATAATTGATTGTTGTGAATTCTATTTGAACTTCATATGAAAATTCCGTTTATTTTCTGACAACTTTGTGAACACGAAAAAAAGACTCTCTAAAACTATGTTGAAATTAATTCACTTCATTATAAAAATTACTATTTCCATCAACTTTTATCATTATATCTTGTCGAAACATTTATATATTTAAAATTGATTTCGACATAATTTTATTTACTATAATACTGTTTACAAAAACAAAAAGAAGGTGTTGCATAAGTCAAAGTTCGACTTATGCAACATCCCTCTTTCTAAACTATTTATAGCATATTTATTAATATTTCAGGTCTTCCCCAATTCATTTCTTCACAAACAAATTTAAGTTTTTCTTCATCCATTGTGTGTAGTCCCTCTTCTAGTGAACATGAAATTGGAACTTCACAGTGAATTTGTGCTAATTGCAACGAAATATTTAAGTTCTCTAAATCACTTTCAATCTTCGTACGCTGCGCTTTCGTTAATGATTCTACATTTTCTAGTACAGCGGATACTGTTCCGTGCTCTTGAATAAGCTTATACGCTGTTTTTTCACCGATACCTTTTACACCTGGATAATTATCACTTGTATCTCCCATGAAAGCTTTTGCATGGACGATTTGCCACGGCTCTACACCTTTTTCTTCCATAATTTTCTCCGGTGTGTAATATTCGTAATTTCCAATTCCTTTACGCAGAAGCATAACTGTAACGTTCTTATCAACAAGTTGAAGTAAATCTGTATCACCAGTTAAAATATAAACTTCAGCTTCATTGCAATATTGTTTTGCAAGCGTACCGATACAATCATCGGCTTCGTAGCCTTTCATACCGATAACTGGAATGGATAATTTCGCAGTCATTTCTTGCACTAAATCAAATTGAGGAATTAATTCTTCTGGTGGCGCTGCACGATTTGCTTTATAATTCGAGAACGATTCTGTTCTAAATGTCGTACTTCCCATATCCCAGCATGTAACGATATGTGTTGGTTCGATCGCTTGCGTAGCTGTTAACAAGTGTTTCATATAACCATGAATCCCGTTCGTAGGGGTTCCATCTTGTCGTTTCATAAATTGTCCGTAGACACTTGTTGCGTAAAAAGCACGAAATAATAGTGCCATACCATCAACTAATAATACTTTTTTCATAATTCCTCTCCTATTAAAAAAATAATAACCTCACGTTATCACGTAAGGTTATATAAATAGATTACCATTCTACGTTTTTGCTCAACTTTGTCTATTATACATGGTTTTTGTATATTTAGCACCATTCACACATTAAGACATCCTACTACAACAAGTATGCAATATGCCTGAATACGTATTTTTTCCAGTAGAAACAACGACAGCCTTTGCATTTCCACTAACAATATGCGAACCTTTAAAACATACATTTTCAAGCTCAAGTGGATTATAATCTTTCATCCGTTTTAATGGAATAAATCGTTTACGTTCAAGGTGATAGCAGCTTTCAAACTTCTCTATACTCGCTTCGTTTCCCGTTAACACAGACTCATTTACTAATAAATCATCTGCATAAATAATACGTACATCAGCTGGCACAGCATCTCCAGCCGAAAGAAAAATCATATCTCCAGGTACAAGTTCTTGCACTGGTATCTCCATCATTTTCAGTTCACTATTTAGCCCTGTACTACTAGAACATTCTACTCTAGATACAGTAATCGTTTCACGTTGTAATTCATCACAAACACGTTGTTTTGAAAAACCTGGGATCATGCCACTAAGCTTCATCATTACTTCTGCAAGAAGTGCTCTTTTTGAAGTTAGTTCATTTCGGCCATATACTTGAATACGTTTTTGTGCCTCTTTCATTGATAGTCCGTCTCTTGTTGTTTTAAAATATGCAAATACAGATTTTACATCTCTTGTTGCAATTTCAATTAATAAATCTTTATTTTTTTGAAGCATTGTTTGTTCTTTTATTGATTTTTTACTTAGTTTATATGACGTGTTACCCACAGTTTTGTTTGCATATAACATATTATCGTCTCCTCCTTTACAACATAGGAAGAAACGCTTTGTTTCTCAATTTATCCACTTTACTGTGAAAGTGTCTAGCGCTTTATAAACGCTACATTGTGATAAATATAGAGGGAGGAACAAATCGTTTCCTGCCTACATCATATATTTTTGATTTGAAGTATATGGGTAACGGAACCGAGTCAGAATTTGACATGCTCCTCACCTCCTCGTTTAATTTTATAGTTTATACTATGAAATTACTCATAGCTTGGTAACAAAAAAGACCCCTACCCTTAAGAGAGTAGTGGCCATTACATACACAAATAAACGATTTCTAATATAATTAGAAATCTACGGACCTCTCCCTCACCGAGTTTTAGCACTGTATAGCATAGGTACATTACCAGCTACGTTAAGAAAAACCTTAATTCGATCATTCCTGTTGACCCATTGGCGTCTCTCGACATTTTTGGGCAGTAGCATTTCTCTATACAGGAGCCTCACCTAACAGAGACTTATTTTCATTACATTGAAAATGTTACTCTTATTTAAAATAGATGTCAACCGTAGCCTACAATTTTTTCAAAAGGTATGGCAAACTAACATATATAAAGTGAAACTTTAATCAGTGGGGTTTTGTTCATCCCCCACTGATTATTAGCCCTCACCAATCGGGCTGCCCGGCAAATAGCGGAATAAAATAAAAAACTTTACGTTTAAACGTAAAGTTTTTAATAAGTTATACAGCCAGCAATTACAATCCCAATTGAAAGCGATAAAAACATAAGAAAAAGACCGACTGCTTGATTATCTTCTTCAAGACTTTTGTTTATATTAAAGCGTGGTGTAAGCCACTCAGCTAAATAAAAAACGATAATTTGAGCCAAAATCCCAACTGCTCCCCACGAAATCATATCAAGAAGTGAAATTGAATTAGCTGCTGTCGAATATAAAACAATAGCTAACCCAAGTAATCGTCCTCCAAGCACATAGCTTACCGCCTTATTCCCTTGAGCCATTAACTTAAATTCCTTAACTTTCGTTGTCACTTCCATCAAGAACAGACCAATACATAAAAGTCCGAGTGTTACTGCTAAATATGATAGAAAATTAATCATTTTTCCCCCTCCTTTTTATACCTACCGGTAAATAGTACGATTCATTTCCTGTAATCTTTTCTCCCGCGCGAATACCGATACTACTTGCTTTTCCAACAATTAAAAAAGAACCAAACACATACGACAGTTTCTCCATCCCTTTTTCTGTTTCCAAGGATACGACTGGAAGTTCTATATACTTTTGAAATATCGGCAGTGAAGTTTTATACGTTTGATGTGCATTTTGAAGCATAATATTTTCATCCTTATCGCGAATCGTAATTGTATCTCCTTCTCTACCAAATGAAGGTTTTTGAACGAAAGAACCTTTTCCTAAAAATAAATCTGGTTCTAAATATGTAGGTAACATATATTCTTTAATCCACTGTTGTTCCTCGTTTGTATAAAAGACCTCTTCTTCTGCTAACCCCCAAATAAGACACTGAATTGATTTTGGCTGAAGTAAAAATGCTGACAAAGGATTTATTATAAAAAGCTTTCCGGCTTTTACAAGTTGCAGCAGTTCCACACCTACCAAATCTCCTGTTTCAGGATCTTGATCCTCAATTAAATCTTCTATCGGATATGTTTGGCGATATAAAACATCAATCTTCGCCCCATCTTTATCAACTAGAGCACCTTTCGTAATTCTAAGTTCTGACATTGGCACTACTTTATTTTCAACATGGCATAACTGACTTAAATACATAGTCGTATTCCAATCCTCAATATGTTCATGATGTGCTGTAAAAACAACATTTGGATTGTCTAATCCCTTTGTCGCTTCCATTACAGCTTTCGTAACACCAGAAGATAGTAATCGTTCTTGATCCGAGTTTGGATCATCATAACCTAGGTTTTCACAAATTTCTCCATTCATTTGAAAGCATTCCATAATAAAAGTTGGTGTATCACTATTAAACTCAAGCATTTTAATTTGGTTATCAACCGTTATAACGAAATCAAATCGTGAAATAACAGATTCAGGATATAATCCTTTCATTCTAATGAATGATAAGCTCGCAGGAGGAAAACCAAGCTCAAGAAGCTGTTCGTCACTTAAATTTCGCAAAAGTCTAGCAGTCTTAAAAAATATTTTACCCATTCGTTCAGTCGCTAAGTGTAATTGTTCCAAAGTCTGATTTGTTATAGAAAAAACATGAAACAAACTATATTCACATTCATATAAATCCGACCAAAAATTCGGATATTTTAAATAAAAATCTTTTCGATCCCTTATGTATTGCGACATATTTTAGCCCCCAAATCCTCCCTTTGAACCGCTTCCAATTCCACCTTTAAATTCAGCAGACGATTGATACGATTTAAACGCCGATGAATTTTTAAAAGTGGATTTATTTTGATAGTATCGCCCACCATAGAAATAATGCCCACGATAACCTGAACTACTATCATCACACTGCCATACCCCAAGTTCATCATCCCAATCCCAATCAGAACAACTATTATCATTCGGTTTTGGGGGAAGATCTTGTGCGCAACCAAATAAAGTGCCAGTCATTAAAGACGTTACGACACCACCTACTAGCCATTTCGTTTTTGTCACCTTCGCACTCCCCTTTTTAAATTCTATTCCTATTATATAGGATGGCATGATAAAGTAGAAGAAAAAGGAAGAAGAGGGATGAAATGCGCTTAGAATATCGACTTAATGATGAAACGAAAGGGTATCCTGCTTTATGGAACTACGCCAATATTTCTAATTCTGAAATTATCGCACGCATGACTTGTGAATATTTTATTAAAGAGAAAAATACTTATGTTGTTACTGCAACTTCGGTTGATCCAGACGGAACAGCAGTTATTTATATTCAAAAAGAAGTTTTCGCCAATGACCCTTCAGACCCTACATACTCCCACATCGGTTTTGAAATTAGAGAACTAAGTGAAACGAGTTCAAGCTTAGTAGATAGTCAAGATGTATGGAACTACGAAGAAATTTTACCATCTCTTCATTCAGATATTATATATATTCAGCGAGACGGCATGTCTATGGAATTCTCCTTGGATTCAAGAGAGATTGATGAAGACAGAAAGTGCTACATTTATTACGGAAACTTCACAGGTGAATCAAGATAATATTGATATATCTATGCAACAAAAAAACCTTACGTATAAAACGTAAGGTTTTTATATAGCCCCACATATGCCGTTCTCTCTAGATGTCCATAAACCTGCTCTCACAGGTGGATGCTCTCACAAATGTTTGTAACTTCCTTCTTAAAAAGATGGCATGTTAGCTACATTTAAATATTGAACTTCCATATTAAACTTATTGGTTTAAGACATGCATAAGCTACGTACACCGTAGGAATTTTATATAAGGTTAGTTGAAATAAGACCCCCGCACGTGCCGCTCCTCGTAAATGTCCAAAAACCCGCTACTCGCAGGTGGATGCCCTCACAGTTACCGTACATCTTCCTCCACAAGGAAGGCTTGATGATGGTCGCTAAATATTGAGCTTCCGTATAACTAACATCGGTTTTAGACATAAATAAGTTACGTACACCGCAGGATGTATTATTTACTTGTCGTTATATTATCACATTGTTTCCAATGTGTAAAATACAAAGTTTTTCGAGCAATCTCTTGCTTGTGACCTTATTTTAATACAAATTATTTTTGCATGCAAGTGATTAATCTTCTTCTTTTGCAATTTGATTTTCTGGATAAGAAATCCAATCACTCCAGCTACCCGCATACAATTTAACATTTTGGAATCCAGCCAATTTTAACGCAATGATATTTGGACATGCCGTAACACCAGAACCACAATATACAATGGTTTCCTTATCTTTCGACAGATTTTGGAATCGTCCTTGTTGCTCAGCTTCATTCTTAAATTGTCCTGATTGCAACATTCCATCCTTCCAAAAATAGTTTGCTGCTGTCGGAATATGTCCTGCTTTATGATCGACAAGTTCCTCTACACCAGCATAACGTTTTGGCTCTCTTGAATCAATTAACGTAACATCTGCACCTGCCTGGATATTCTCTCTTACTGTTTCCATCGATACAAGCATATGATCTTGTATGTTTGTTTTGAATGTTTTTCGTATAACAACAGGAATTTCCGTTGTTGTCGGTAGTCCATTCTCTTTCCAAACCGGGAAACCACCATCTAATATATATACTTTCTCATGTCCTACATAGTTACATAACCACCATAAACGAGCAGCATTTGCACCAGCTTGACTGTCATACGCAATTACTGTCGTATGTTCATCAATACCAACCTCCGAAAGCTTGTCCGCAAACTCTTCAATGCTTGGCAACGGGTGGCGGCCACCATGCTCTACTATAGGACTTGATAAATCTAAATTCAAATCAAAATATAAAGCATGAGGAATATGTTCTTCTTCATACTTTTCTCTACCCCAATTAGGATTCGCTAAATCAAAACGACAATCGATTACACGGACGTTCTCATCTTCTATATGCTCACGTAACCATTCGACTGTAACTATCATCTTTAACGACCTTCTTTCTCTTGTAAACGACTTACATACTCCATAACCATTTCTTCTGTAACATATTTACGCTGCAAGGTAACACCATTTTTTGCAAGATCATTAATTTGCTTTGTTACAACATTAATGACATCAACCGAAAATTCTTTCCCATTTGACGCAAGAGATACGGCTGCTTCAATAGCTGCTTCACGCTGCGCATCTAATTGTAAACATGCTTTTACACTTTCATTTTGTTTACGAGAATGTGCTGTAATTGCTTTATGTACTTCCATCTTCTCTTCCCCCTAAATAAGTTATACGTTCTAATTCAATTCCATTGCAAGCCGAATCATATCACGGCATACAATGCCATTTTCAATAATCTCTTCTTCATAATGCTTCGAAAAGTAATCAAAATCAATAGAAAAAATACGAAATCCACATTTTTGATATAAAGCAAGTTGTGAAACACTAGAATTACCTGTACCAATTTCCAGTTTTGACATACCATATCCTTTAGCAGTTTCTACAGCATGACTTACTAGCTTCTTTCCAATCCCTTTTCCTTGCACATGCTCTGCAACCGCAATATTCATGATTTCCATCGTCTTTGGCCTTGTTTCTAAAAGAACATATACACCGATAACGCTACCCTCTTGCTTTGCTACGTATGTTAATCCTCTTTGTACATATGTAGCTATTTGCCGTTCACTTGGATCAGCAAGTAGCAATAAAGACTTCGGTATAGCTTCTTCTTTCGAAATATACTCTATTACTACACCCATAAAAATTCCCCTTTCTCTATTGTTCTAAACCCTCCTTGTCTACCATAAGTAATAGAAAGGAGGGGTTCATCATGGACAACAATGAGAAAAAATGCAACGTCATCTCTATTGATGGAAAGAAGAAGAAAAGCGACACGTATTCCTACCCAAAATTAGTAGTAGAAAACAAAACATATGAATTTTCTTCATTCGTCTTATGCGGTGAAACACCAGATGGCAGACGACTCGTTCTTACTCATATGATTTCTACCGATGAATTTGCTGGATTTGTCAAATCTTTAGATACTGTACTGCAAAAGAAAATTGAACGAATCTTTTTCTCATAACGACTATATAACATAAATTTCTTTTTCAATCTCTACTAACTGCTTTTGCAATTGTTCTTTACTTTGTTCATATAGAGATACATCGATCGTTTCAGCCAATGCAAACAATATACTTTCATAATAGTTCATCACATCTTGTTGCATCACTTTTTGGAATAAGTTCCACTTCATATCCCATTCTTGCTTATAATGATGAACAAATAAATCTTTTTCATCGGCTACATAGTTTGATACGAGCGGTTCTAATACAGATTTAGCGTCTTCTTGCATAAAAGCTTTGTCATTCTTTTCAAAAAAGCTTTTCTCATTTTTAAAATGTGCCAGTGCTTTTTTGAAATCTTTTATTTCAACTGAAGGGAACGGTTCTTTATGTGTAATATCTTTATATTCATACTCCACTGTTCCATTCATAGAAATTGATTGATTTTCTACTTTACAGTTCACTACAATTTCGTCCTTTGCACGCTTCATCGCTTCGTCTATCCATTTTTCAAGACGTAATGATGTCGCACGCATTTCTTGTAATAAATCATGCTGAATAAATGCTACTAATTCCATAACACACTGTTGCAATTGTGTTTTCACATTTCCATCCGTTCGAAGTGACGCCGGATTAATAAATTCAGTAAACACATCGTTATAGCGTAGGAATAGACGCTGTTGCACGTAATAAAGCAACTCTTTCACTTCATTTTGCATCGCCTGTTCTTCAGCAAGTACACTATATGATGAAATGATATGAAGTAGTTGACCACGCTCTGCTTCATATTTTTTCGTTTGCTTCTCTTTCTCTTCATTCCCCTGCTTTGCACCATTTATCATGTTTACTAAAAGCTGATCTGCCCCTTGCAACGCACCATATAGAGCATGCACAGAAACAAGCATTAAATCTCTCATCATAAAGGACGTAAATGATTCCTCAAACTTAGTAATTCCAGAGTTTTGTAAAATACCATACTTCTCTTTTTCAACATTCTTTCCTTGTTTCTCTTCAAGCGCACATAAACTTGAAATTGCAAATAAACGCGGATTTCTAATACCGTATTGCAGTAGCTGATCTGCGATATAACCTTTTACCATTTCAAGTTCTTCTTCAGACTCTGCTAAATCCGCCGCATTAATTAAGAAGAACATTTTATCAAGGGCAAAGGTATCCTTTACACGACCAAGCTGAATTAAAAATTCACGATCAGCACGAGAGAATACATGGTTATAATATGTTACAAATAAAATAGCATCTGCGTTTTTAATATACTGGAATGCAACATCCGTATGGCGAGCATTAATAGAATCCGCTCCAGGTGTGTCTACAAGCGCTACTCCCTGCCTTGTTAAAGCACAATCATAATAAAGCTCCATATACTCAACGAAGCATGATTTTTCTTCGTTCGCTACATAATCAGAGAACTCTTCTAATGTAACTTGTACTTGTTCTCCTAAATAAGTAGAAACTGCATCATACCCTTTTTGTACCGCTCGTAAAAAGCTAAATGTTGTTTTTTGCTTCCCAGTTGGTGAAGGATATTTCATAACTTTATCAATTTGTGCTAACGCCTCATCTAACGTAGTAATCTCATAATGAAACAGCTTATAAACAGCTTTCATATCTTCTAATAAAGCTTGCTTTGATTTGAATTGAACCATTACTGTTCCGTGTGGTTTTTCCTCTGTAACCGGCAAAATTTGATTAATCGTTGCCGTCGTCGGATTTGGTGATACAGGAAGTACCTTCTCACCTAGTAAGGCATTGGCAAATGATGATTTCCCAGCACTAAAAGCTCCGAATAACGCTACTGTAAATTGTTTCGTTTCCACACGACGCCTTTTTTCTATTACCTCTTGCTGTACATGTTTCAGCGCTGGCAATGGCTCTAATATCATTTCAGCTTTCTTCACTTTCTCTAATATACGCTGAATATTTAAAACTGCTGTTCCTTTTATCTCTTCTTCATGAGCCGCCCCGTTATCATTTACAATCTCCTGCTCTTGTAGTGTAAATTTCTCACTAACAATTTGTTTTTCACGTTGCAATATCTCCTCTATTTGCAATCCTTCTGGTGTAGCAACACGCTCGCGCCAAATATTTTGTAAATAACTTTCATATGTCTCTAAATTGTTACTGTATTGTAATTCCGTCTCTTTTGCCGTTTGCAACATCGTATATTTTTCAATCTCTTGTTCCATACGAGCAACTGCTTCCTTCACCTTTTGCTTTAAAACGACTGCACTTTTATCAAAAATTTGCTGAGCTTTTGTAAAATAACGTTTCTTCAGTTCATTCGCTACATCCGCTGTATAAAGAAGTAAGTAATCACCTGTGAAACCTGCACCTTGTTTAATGACTTCAGCTAACATTTCTGGTCCAAAAGCAATTTCTAAAGCATATATGTCTTTCCCAATTTCCTCCGTGAACAATCCTTCTTCTTTTAAGAAGGCCACAATAAATTCTTTCACATGAAAATCAAGTTGCGTTTCAACAGTCTTTTGAAGGGCAGAATAAAACGCCTCTACACGTCTTTGTTTTTCTTGCTCCGTCTTTCCTTTTGCAAATAGCAAACCAACTTTAAACTTTGTTAATTTCGTTTCTAAATATGCATTTGCCAATTCTCTCATTTCAAATGGCATTAAATACGCGTTATCTAATATAGCTTGTAAACCTTTTATAAATTCGTTTCTCACATGAGATTCTTTACTAGCCTCGCGATGTTTAATTTCCGTTAGCTCTTCTTTCTTTTCAACTATTTCTGAAATCGAAAGCGGTGATGCTAACTCTTCCTCATATGTCAAAAGAGCTTTTTCATTTTCAGAAAGAATAAACGAGAAATGTTCCCCCATTAAATATTCTGTTTCTCGCTCCATTCCATCTCTTACATACTGCTTTTTTTCTTTCATAATAGATGTAATTAATGTTTCTAAGCTTCCAATTTCATTATGTGGATGGTTCATCATTCTTAATGACGTATAATAAACTCCATCTACTTCAATATCCCAGTTAGAGAACGATTGTTTTACACTATCTTTATAATCCTCAAACGATAATTCATTTTCTTTATGTTTATCTATTTGATTTACAACGAGATAAACCGTTTTATTACGTTGTTTCAATTCTTTAACAAATTGTAAATTCACTTCCGATTGGACGTGATTATAATCCATCATATAAAAAATTACGTCTGCTAGATGCAGCGTTGATTCTGTCGCTAATTGATGGGCATCATCTGTTGAATCAATCCCTGGTGTATCAACTAACATAACACCCTCAGGAATTGGCGCATCATTCCGATAAATATGAACACCAATTACCTCATCACCGTCTTTACAAATTTGTTTTAATTCTTCCGCTGAATATGCACCATCATATTCGTACTGTTCTCCAGATTTAATCGTTACAACAACACGATCAAATCCCTTTTCAATTTTAACGACGTTAGCGCTTGTCGGAATTGGACTTGTTGGTAACAACTGTGCTTTATATAGATGATTCATCATCGTTGATTTCCCTGCAGAGAAGTGACCGCAGAACGCTATCATAAGCTGTTCTTGTTTATATTTTTGAATCACCTCAAACAACTTTAAACTATTCTCTGCATCGCCGTGTTTTTGCCACTCTTCATAAAAACAAACAAGTTTTCTCATACCGTTTGTCTGTACTATGTTTGTCATCCCCTTGTTCCCCTTTATCCAAGATGTATATACTTTTCCCTGCTATTTGCGAGCTCATAACCAGTGAGAGTTACACCTACCCATTGATTACAGTTTCACTTTACTATCATACTAAATTTTCAGCATATTCTCATTAAAAATAAAAAATCCCTTTCATTCTTTTTACAAATGAAAGGGATTTTATGTCATATCACTCATTTTGCTGTTCCTACTCCATTTAAAACATACTTTGTAATAACTGCATATACAACGACTGTACCTGCTACTAATGCATATACCATACTTACGCACCAACCTTTTTTGATAATGATTATCACTTTTGAATACAGTTTATCATTAAAGAGAATCATTATCAACACTTTTCATAAAGAAAGCCCCTTATAGGAAGGAGCTTTACTGCCTGTTTTGAAGAAGGTTAAAACTTGTTGTGCACTCTTATTATATCTCATAATACGCATCTTAACAGTTTTAAAAATTGGAAATTACCTATATACCCTCTTCTTTACATTTTGTATAATAAAAGGGAATTACTTAACAAGGAGGAAAATAATGACACAAAACATTTCACAAGGCGAGAGGATACATTCCATCGATATTATTAGAGGAATAGCTGTATTAGGTATTTTTCTTGTTAACTGGCCAATTATTGCCGGGGTTGACTCACGTGATATTACAGGAATTTACGAAGGGATAGACAGCTATATTCGCCTATTTTACGATATGTTTATTCAAACGAAATTTTATACAATTTTTTCGTTTTTATTCGGATTAGGTTTTTATATTTTTATGAATCGTGCTGAGGCGAAGACCGATCGTCCAAAAACTTTGTTTGTTCGCCGCTTACTTATCTTATTATTATTTGGGTTCTTACATTACGTTCTTTTATGGGACGGTGACATTTTACATACTTATGCAATTACCGGGTTTTTCTTATTTTTATTTTACAAAAGAAAGACACGTACTATTTTAATATGGTCAATTGTACTATTAAGTTTCATGCAATTGTTCACATTATTAGGTTCTCTTGTCATGTTATTAGTGCCGGTAGATGAACTAGGCCTTTCCATAGCCATTATGCCGTTAGAAAACTGGGGCTTACAAATTACAGACAGATTCTATTCTTTCTATTCTGAAGCAATAAGTAACAGTCTTATTATGCTTCCTGAAACACTAGGATTGTTTTTACTCGGATTATATGCCGGTAAAAAAGACATTTTCCGCCGTGCTAAGGAATTAGATCCAAAACTTAAAAAATGGCAAATCATTATGTTCATTTTAACATTACCGATGTGGTTTATTATGGTTTACTTCTTTATGAACAATCAACCATACACACCATTTTCACTTATGGGTATTACGATGATAAGCGGAAAGACATTGTTCATCTTCTACATTGTCACGTTAATGCGTTTATTACAAAAAGAAAAATGGCAAACAGTATTACGTCCATTCCAATACGTTGGACGAATGGCGTTAACGAATTACATCTCACATACAATTGTTACATTACTTGTATTTGGGCTACTATTCAAAAATGATTATCTTGCTCCATTATGGGTTGGACCACTATTCTGCGTCGGTTTCTACACGTTACAAATCTTTATTAGCCGCTGGTGGCTTTCACATTACCAATACGGGCCACTTGAGTACATTTGGCGTCTTGGTACTTACGGGAAAATGATGCCACTTAAAAAGAAAAGCAAGGTCTCATAACGAGACCTTGCTTTTTTACGCTTCTCTTACTGCACTTTGCATAGACACCGGCTCTTCTTTTACTTTCACTTTGCGCTGCGGCACCATATTAAATACGATATTTAACAATACTGCTGATGCACTTCCAAGTACAATTCCGTTATCTGTTAAAATACGAATGCTTTCTGGAAGTTGTGAGAATAATGTAGGAACGACTGTTACGCCAAGCCCAATTCCAACAGAACATGCAACGATTAATAAGTTTTCTTGTCTTCCAAAGTCAACGCTACTTAACATTTTAATACCATATGCCATAACCATACCAAACATTGCGAGCATAGCACCGCCAAGTACTGACTTCGGAATAATTGTTGTGATAGCTGCAATTTTCGGAATAAACCCAAGAGCGATTAACATACCACCGCAAGTATAAATAATAACGCGATTTCTTACTCCAGTTAATTGAACAAGTCCTACGTTTTGAGAGTATGTTGTATATGGGAACGCGTTAAAAATACCACCTAACACCATCGCTAATCCTTCTGCACGATACCCTTTTGCTAATTCTTTTTCACCGATTTTTTTATTGCAAATATCAGATAATGCAAAGTATACACCTGTTGCTTCTACAATCCCTACACAAGCAACGAGAATCATTGTAATAATTGGTGTTAATTCAAATGTTGGTGTACCGAAGTAAAATGGCTGAATACCATGGAACCAATCCGCCTCTCCAACTGCTTGCAAGCTTACTTTCCCCATAAATGCTGCAACGATAGTACCGAACAACAAACCTAATAGAATAGAAATTGAACGGATAAACCCATCAAAGAAACGATACATAATGATGATAAATAATAACACTCCAAATGCTAACGCTAAGTTTTCAAGACTTCCGAAATCTTTGCTTCCTACTCCACCAGCCATATCATTAATAGCGGCTGGAACAAGTGTAACTCCAATTACTGTAACGACAGACCCTGTTACAACTGGTGGAAACAGTTTTACAAGCTTTCCAAATAATTTCGCAAAAATAACAACGAATAACCCGGCAGCAATAATTGCCCCATAGATAGAAGACACACCGTATTGTTTTCCAATTGCAATCATCGGCCCAACCGCTGTAAATGTACAACCAAGTACAACTGGGAGTCCAATACCGAAAAAGCGATTTGATAATGCTTGTAAAATTGTCGCAACGCCGCACATTAATAAATCAATTGAGACTAAGTATGTTAACTCTTTTTGATTTAAACCAAGTCCGCCGCCTACAATAAGCGGTACGATAATTGCGCCAGCATACATAGCAAGCATATGCTGCATACCAAGCGATGCAATTTTAAATGGATGCTGCTTCATTGCTTATTTCACCTCCGCAGTTTCATGCTGTACAAATGTAACTGTGCCGTTATCAAGTGATGCAATTTCTGCTAGTGATTCAACACGAACGCCTTGTTCACGAAGCTTCTTTCCTCCATCTTGAAATGCTTTTTCAATAACAATTCCAATTCCTGCAATACTCGCTCCAGCTTGCTCTACTAAACTCATTAAACCTAAAGCAGCCTGACCGTTTGCTAAAAAGTCATCGATGATTAATACACGATCATTTTCATCGATATGATTGCGAGATAATGAAATTTCATTCGTTTCTTGTTTCGTAAATGAGTATACGTTTGCAACGTACATATTATCTTGTAACGTTAACGATTTACGTTTTCTTGCAAAGATTACTTTTACACCAAGCTCTAATGCAGCCATAACTGCTGGTGCGATGCCTGAAGATTCAATCGTTACGATTTTTGTAATGTTCTCTTCTTTAAAACGTTTAGCAAATTCTTTTCCAATCTCTTGCATAAGTACTGGGTCAATTTGATGATTTAAAAATGCATCTACCTTTAATACGTCACCAGATAAAACCTTTCCTTCGTTCAAAATCTTTTCTTGTAATACTTTCATGTTTGTTCCCCCTCTTATGCAATAAAAAACTCCAAAAGCCGCCACCACTCGTTACAAGTGAGAGACGCGCTTTTGGAGTTTCGCAAAAAAGAATGCTAAACAAGCAATATATTCGTCCTCACTCATAGTCAAAGTATTTACGGTACTTCGGTAGAAACTTGCAGGCCATATCCCCGCGATTATATGAGTGTAGCTAACTATTTATTTTATAGATGGATTATAACGCACTTTTTATACTTTGAAAAGTATTTATTAACAAAACACGTACAAATTTTATAAAAACATCATTTTCGTTCGAGTTTTGTAAACTCTTACATATTATTTCAAAGCGTCGTTAAAACAATTGGCCCATCTTTTGTAATTGCAATTGTATGCTCATATTGCGCTGATAATTTCCCGTCCATCGTTCTTGCAGCCCATCCATTTAAATCTACTTTCGAATATCGCATACCTACATTTACAATTGGCTCAATTGTAATTACCATTCCTTCTTGCAACTCAGGCCCTTGTCCTTGTTTCCCAAAATGAAAAATTGCTGGTTCTTCATGGATCTCTTTACCTATTCCATGTCCCGTAAAGTCTCTTGCGACAGAAAAACCTTCATTTGCTACGTAACTCTCAATTGCATACCCAATGTCCCCTACATGATTACCGATTACCGCCTGATCAATCCCTTTATACAATGCATTCTCAGCTACTACCATTAACCTTTCCGCTTCCTCAGAAACATTTCCAACTCTATACGTCCAAGCAGAATCTGAAAGACCACCATTTAAGTTTACTACCATGTCAATTGTTACAATATCTCCTTCATTTAAAGGAACATCGGCCGGAAACCCATGACACATTTCATCGTTTACAGATGCACATATCGCATATGGATACCCATTGTAACCTTTCTGTTCAGATGTGGCACCATGCTGTTTTAAATACATTTCAACAAACGTATCAATCTCTTGTGTCTTTATACCTGGCTTTATCATTTTCGCAATTTCTTTATGACATGAAGCAAGTAATTTTCCAGATTCATGCATCAAATCTATTTCATTTTTCGTTTTAATTGTAATCATACTACCTCTACCTTTCCTTGCTAAACCTACTATTTACTACTAAAATTCTATCATACACATCTTCTTCCACAATTTCCAATTACAAAAGCAAATATCCTTTATCTCTATTTTCCGAATATAAATTTTTATTTAATTCGATTTTTAAGATATTATATCTAGTATTTTTTATTGATATTTACTTATAAACAAAGTATAGTGTTACCATACTATTAAAAGGAGGATTATTAAAGATGATGCACGCAGGAAGACTACGTCAGCAAACTTTGAACAATAAGTAACTTAATATGTTCAAAGGCTCTGTTTTCATAAAGCAGAGTAAACGGGATTAGTCTGCACATTTTTAATAATCTTCAACGGAAGAGTACACTTTCCACATGAAGAAAGGCAGATATACGTCTGTCTTTTTTTCGTATATTTTTTCATACAAAGAGAGGCGTTTATTCATTATATCCTCGTTTACTCTTAACCACAGACAGAAGCTCGTCTGTGGTTTTTTTATGATTACATTTCCTTATATCTCGCTACTTTAATCATATTGATGTAGTTAGAAACAATTAGTAACAGAAAACATTAAAATTAGAATAAACATTTGGAGGAAATGGGAATGAATACACTTAAAGTTAAACAATTAGCAAATAAGGAAGGACTAAATATATTAGAAGATTCAATAGTAATTAATGAATCTGGCGTTGACTTTCAAGTAGCACACGTTAAAGAACAAAACGGAGATAAATGGATACTAAGAATTCCTCGTAGACCAGAATCTATGAGACATGTCCAACGAGAAAAAAAAGCATTAGAACTTATGAAAAAACATGTAGAATTCCAAGTTCCTGATTGGTCTATATTCTCTGAGGAACTAATCGCTTATAAACAACTAAGTGGCGTTCCTGCCGCTACTATCGATATAGAACGACAAGAATATATATGGAACTTTAATGAAAAGAATGCACCAACTGAATACAATATTTCATTAGGAAAAGTTCTAGCGAATTTACACTCATTACCTCAGCAAAAATTTAATAATATAGGTGTTGAAATTCTTACTGCTAATGAATTAAGAACTTCTATGAAACAAAGGATGAATCGAGCGAAGGAACAATACCACATCAATCAAAACTTATGGGATCGTTGGCAAGCATGGCTAGCTGAAGACTCTTTTTGGCCATCTCATGTAGGAGTAAAGCACGGGGATATACATCCAGGTCATATCCTGATTGATAAGAAAAATAATGTAACTGGCTTAATCGATTGGACAGAAGTAGGGATAGCTGATGTATCTATCGATTTCGCTTCCCATTATCTGCTCTTTGGGAAAGATGGACTAACAAAGTTAATTAATTCTTATGACAATTCTGGCGGTAAAACTTGGTCAAGAATGGATGAACATATTATCGAACTTCTAACAACAAATAGTATCACTGTTGCTGTATACGCTCAAGTATCAGGTTTGAAAGACATGCATGAAATAGCTGTACACATGCTATCAACTGAAAGTTAATGAAGTTGCAAAAAACAGAAGAACCCTCTTCTGTTTTTTGTTATTTTCCACATATATAATTCATTTTCAAAAACTCAAAACAACTACCGTTTGTTTTTTGTATAAACGTCCCAACTGCTTCAAACCCTGCCCTTTTATATACTTTAATAGCTCTCTCATTAAATTTCACTACTGATAGTGTTATATAATTGCACCCATATTTTTCTTCACTAAAAGCTAGTCCCGCATTCACGAACTGTAAACCAAATCCATTGCCAGTTATATCAGGTCTCATTCCAAGTCCTATATCAACCGTTCCATTATTCATTTTACAAACAGTAAAAAAACCAATGAGAGTGCCATTTTCCTTTACAGAAAATGTATGATTCCCTCTACTCTCATCATGTAAAAACTCATCTAAATCTTCTTCATCTGCCGCTATATCATAAAAAGAATATTTCCCTTCATAGTGCCAGTTATATGCAATCTCTTCCGCTTCTTCTTGCGTCATTACTGTATATGTATAAAGCATTCTTTTATCCCCCTTAAAAAAAGAGCTGCAATTAAGCAGCTCTTTTTTATAACTCATAAATTTCTTTATACTTCGCTTCTAAATAATCTGCTAAGTAGTTTGCATTTAATCCTTCGCCTGTCACATCTTCTAAAATTTCAAGTGGCTTTTTCGTTTTACCGTATTGGTGAATATTTTCTGTTAACCATTCACGAATTGGTGTTACGTTTCCTTCTTCTAATAATGCGTCAAAGTTCGGAATGTCTTTTAACATTCTTTGCTTAAACTGTGCTGCATACATGTAACCAAGCGCATAAGATGGGAAGTATCCAAATGAACCACCAGCCCAGTGAACATCTTGCAATACACCTTGTGCATTATTTTCCGGACGAATGCCTAAATATGCTTCCATCTTATCATTCCAAGCTGCTGGTAAGTCCTTCACTTGTAATGTACCATCAAATAATTCTTTCTCAAGCTCATAACGAACCATAACATGAAGCGGGTATGTAAGCTCATCTGCTTCTATACGAATGAATGACGGTTTCGATTCGTTAATTGCATCATAAAACTCATCAACTGACATATCATCAAATTGACCATTGCTATACTCTTTTAATAAATCATAATTCTTCTTCCAGAATGATTTATTACGGCCGATAAAGTTCTCAAAGAATAATGATTGTGATTCGTGAATACCCATAGATGTACCACTGCAAAGTGGTGTACCTTCAAATTGTTCTGCAATATTTTGTTCATATACTGCATGACCACATTCATGAATTGTTCCAAAAACAGCCATACGAAAATCTTTTTCATCATAGCGTGTCGTAATACGAACATCCCCTCTATTTAATGTAATTTCGAAAGGATGTACTGTTTCATCAAGACGACCTGCTTCAAAGTCATAATTCAATTGCTTCAATAATTCTAATGTAAAGTTCTTTTGTTTTTCTTTTGAAAATCGTTCCGATAAAGCACTTGTTTTTAATCCTTTTTTAGACTCAGAGATTTCTTTTACAAGCGGTACGATGCGCTCACGAAGTTGACCAAATACGTGATCTAAAACTTCCACTGTAATACCTGGCTCATACATATCTAATAATGTATTGTATTTATATGTTTCATAACCCCAATATGTAATAAATTTCTTTTTAAATTCCACAATTTTTTCTAAGTACGGGCGGAACATTTCGAAATCAGATTTTTCGCGAGCTTCTTCCCACACACTCTCCGCTTTCGCTTCTAATTTCACATAAGCCTCATATTCAACTTGTGGAATTTTTTTATTTCTATCATATTCTTTCCGGCACTCTTCAACCATTTTCTTCGTCGTTTCAGAAAGTTTATCTTCGCGTATTAAAGCTTCAAGCTCTGTTAAATAGTTTCCCATCTCATCTGAAGTCGACATAGCAAACACTTCTGACGAAAGCATACCAATTACTTCAGAACGCTGATCCACACCTTTTTTTGGTGCACCTGTTCTTAAATCCCAAAACATTAAACTTAATGCTTCTCCATAATTCTGTATCTTCTTCACGTATGTTAAAAATTGTTTTTCTACTTCATATGTAGCAACTGTCATCGTATAAAAGCCTCCTTTTTCTACCTCAAACTTAATTCGACACGGAAACATAAATTCCTTTTATAATAGAAAAAAGCTTGGCAAGCGCCAAGCTTTTTCCTTATAATTCTTTACCTTCTACTGGCAGTACATTTTTCACAGCTGCAACTACTTTCTCATCTTCTGAATCAGATAAGAAGATTGATATAGCACCTTTATCGTCGCTCGTACGAATTAAACGTCCGATCCCTTGACGAAGTCGTAAAATCATATACGGTACATCTACATCCCAGAATGGATCATTTACGTGCTTACGTTTCGCTTCAAACACAGGATCGTTTGGAGGGAATGGTAATGACCAAATGATAACATGTGATAATGATGAACCTGGAATATCTAAACCTTCCCATAAATGAACGGCACAAAGTACAGTCTCTTCTTCATTTTGGAAACGAGAAACGAGCTGACTAATTTCCTGATCTCCTTCATATAGGAACGGAACTGACATTTGTTCTTTACTTACATATTCTTTAAACGCTGCAAGTTCTTGTGTTGTACGGAATAATACAAGCGTACGTCCATTTGTTTTTTGTATATTTTCAAGTGTATATTGACACTTTCTTTCCCATTCATTTTCTTTCGTATGCGATAGTAAGTTTACCGCCATTTGCTCCTCATAATCAAACGGTGAGGCAACTGAGAATGATAAGTAATCTTTTACCCCTAGACTATTTGCTGTAAATGCGAATGAATCGTTGTTCGATAATGTCGCAGAAGAGAAAATATACGGGATTTTCTTCGAGAATACTTTCTCTTGTAACACCTCTTCAACTGCACGCGGCATAATAACTAACGTGAAGGCACCATCACCTTCTTCACCCCATGTAATTACATTTTTCTCGTGCATAAACAGACGAAGTGAATGTTCTAACACATCTAAATGCTCATCAACGATATTTAAGTCATACGTGTTTACTGTATGCATTTCACTTTCAAATACTAATGCATCACCGACTTCACCAATTTTTGCATAAAGTCGCTTCGCTTCAGCTGTTACTTTTTCTGTCACAGTAATTTCTAAACGATCAGAACCGGCAATTTCCTTTTTATTCTCTTGTAACACATCAAAGAATCGCTCTGTTTGCCAAATTGTTTCTTCTACTAAATGTGCAAACTCCTCGCGAATATCGTTTTGCAACAATCTCGTTAAAAGTTGCTCCATCATCGTTTGCTTTAAACGGTATGTTAAAGCTTTTTGAGCTGCATATTCTACAAGATGTCCTTCATCGAATACAACGCAGCTACTTTCTGGTAATAATGGAATTTGCCCTTCACGCTTACGAGCATCGTACGTCCAAATATGATCCATATAGAAATCTTGAGAACAAATAATTAAATCTGCTGCTTTACGATAATGTTCACGAGAAAGAGTTTGTCCACAGCGATGACGAGAATCACAAGTAAAGCAATCTTGGAAGTAATCCCAATTTACTTTTGACCATTCTTCGTCATTTAAAAGTGGAAATTCTTTTCTGTCACCATAGTGAGTAAAGTTTTGCATCGTACCATGATCGAATACAAACTGTGGTAACTCGTAATATACGTCTTCAATTACTTCTGGAGCTCGTCCACTCATAACATCTTCAAGTTTACGTAAGCATAAATAATTATCCATTGATTTTGCAAGCCTTACATCAACAGATAGCCCTAATGCTTCAGATAACTTAGCAATGTCCCCTTCTTCTTTCACAAGCTGCTCAATTAACGTTTCATCTGCACAAGCAATAATAGCTGGTTTCCCAGTATAACGCGCGTAACAAATTGCATATAGAAGATATACAATTGTTTTCCCTGTTCCTACACCAGCTTCTGCGAACATAACTTTCTTTTCTTGGAAAGCGCGTTCTAACTGAAACGCCATAAAAATTTGTTCATCACGCTCTTCAAAGCCTTTTTCCGGAAGGATGTCGTAAAACACATCTCCAATCCACTCATTCAACTTATCATAAAAATTATCTTGTTTTCCTACTTCAAATGGTAATCTCTTCTCAGTAAACATCCTTAGCCTCCAACCAAAAAGTTTTTCTATAAAAAGATAATAGCAACTGCTACGCATATGTATGCATTTGCTTTCCCCTGTTGCCATACATAGAAATTCACGAAAAAAAATTTTCCTTTCGAAAAAGGAAAATTTTCTTCTATATTAATGACTTTAAATACCGTTTATCAATCGCTGTTTCATGTGAAAGAGCTGACAAATATTCTTCTTGTGCTTTTTGTATTTCATCTACAATCGCACCTTGACTATCCACTTCTTTTCCGAGCTCGTCATACGTACGGTGAATAGCTTTTTGAATCATTGATAATTGGAAACTATCCATATCACTTCCTCCTTTACGCATTACATAATAGCCAGTATATGCGCGCTGGAGGAGTTTTATACTATGAATTACGCGGTGGACGTTTTCCGAAGTATTGGTAGTAATCTGTACGGATAAATCCGTTAAACAGTTTACGCTTCTTCGACGCATCTTTTCCGTAACACTTCTCAAATGCTTCGTAGCTTGTTAATACATACGCTGACCATGTATCTAACGGACGGAATACTTGTCCCATTTCTTTATACAGTTGTTCAACGAGTGCTTTTTCACTTAAACGTTCTCCGTATGGAGGATTCGTTACAACGTAGCCATAATCCTCTTTTGTTGTGAAATCTTTTACCTGCATTTGTTTAAATGTAATTAAATCACCTAAACCTACTTCTTCTGCGTTATCTTGAGCAACTCGAATCATACGATGATCAATATCTGATCCTATGATTTGTAATCGTTGATCATAGTTCGCTAAATCTTCAGCTTCTTGACGCGCTTCACGCCAGTTTTGTTTACCTACCCAGCCCCACTCATCTGATGCGAAACCACGGTTAAATCCTGGCGCAATGTTTTGCCCAATTAATGCCGCTTCAATCGGAATTGTACCTGATCCACAGAATGGATCAACAAATGGACGATCTGGCTTCCAGTTTGTTAATTTAATTAAAGACGCAGCTAATGTTTCTTTTAACGGAGCTTCCCCTTGATCCATACGGTATCCACGTTTATGAAGTCCAACACCACTCGCATCAATTGTTAATGTTGCAATATCCTTGAGCATTGCAATCTCGATACGGAATAACGGACCATCTTCTTCAAACCAAGTTGTACGTTTATATGTTGTTTTTAATTTTTCAACGACAGCTTTTTTAACGATACGTTGGCAATCTGAAACACTGAATAATTCAGATTTTAAAGATTTACCGATAACAGGGAACTCGCCATTCTCTGGAATATAATCTCCCCAGTTTAATGCTTTCGTTTTTTCAAATAGCTCATCAAATGTTGTTGCTTTAAATTCGCCAACTTTAATTTTTACACGATCCGCAGTACGTAACCATAAATTCGTGCGACAAATCGCCTTTTCATCTGCTTCAAATGTTACTTTGCTGTTTTCTACTTGACATTCATAACCAAGATCGCGAACTTCTCGGGCAACTAACGCTTCAATACCCATTGCCGCTGTTGCAATTAAAGTAACTTTTCCCATTTGCATTCACCTCTTATGTATATTCAAACAATAATTAATAGCAATTGTTCCTATTAATCATTACATTTTACGAAAAATTTTCTCATTAACCATTTTAACTCATACTTTATAACTTCATACAAATAAAAAGCCCTCCTCTAACAAAGGAGAGCTGAGTTATTTCATAGTTGGTTCATAACGTTCTGTAAGCCATGTTCTGTTCCTTTGTACTACAAACGGCCCACGCCTCGTACTCCGGTGGCAATCATCTATCTACAGGTTATAAAACCTGTCCTTTCCCGTCGTTCATTTCCTTGGAAAAGATTCCCCTACCATTATTTGGGTTTCTCGCTCGTGGGGTTTACCTCGTTCCACTCCTATCATTTCTTCAAGGACTTCGTCACTGTGGCACTTTAAAGGTAGTCAAACCATATCCGAAAGGACTTAGGTTTTTTCCCTGCCGTTAAACCAGCCTTACAGCCAGAATACCCTAGCTTATGAATTGGCTAGGCACGAACACTACAGCCATCTCAGGCCGTGCGAGCATGGACTTTCCTCTACAACGTTGGCGTTGCAGCGATTACCCAAACGTTATGACATCCATTAGTATAGTGGAAACAAAAAGATTTTGCAACGTTTTTTTCTATGTAAAATGCTTAAACCTTTTCCCACCTTACATCATTCGTATAACTTACTTCCAAATACAGCTTTTTCTAAGTTAGATAAGCGTTTTAAAATATCCGTATTCGTGTTGTTATAAACCGGTTGTGCAACTGGTGTTTGTACAGGTTGTTGTGGAACTTGCGTTACTGCTAGTTTTTGTTCCTCTAATTCACGCTTTAAACGAGCATTTTGTTGCTTTAATTGCTCAAACTCTTTGTGGAAAGCTTCATAGTCTTTAATGATCATATCAAGAAACTTATCTACTTCTTCTTGCTGATAACCTCTCATACCTGTTTTAAATTCTTTTTCTAAAATATCTTTCGCTGTTAATTTAATTTTATCCGAAATCATTTTCTTCACCTCAAATTTTTACCAAAACTTTCATTAACTAAATTTTTTCAGAAACAATGCTTTTTGTCAATCATATATACGAGTACTATATTACATATTACTCTGCATTATTCCACTGTTCCTCTTCTATTATATCTTGTAACTCAGAAAAAAGAATGAAATAACTGTGATAATTTTCTATTTCCCCTTTTTTCTTTGCTGTTTCTACAATATATTTGGGACTTCCTGGTTTTTCTTCATCGTATACCGCTAAAAGTGCATCACTTTTTTCAATAAAAAATTGATTTTTTAATTTAAATTGCTCTGGGCTTTCATACTTCCGTTTCGTGATACTATCAACATGGTCTGCTTGAGAAAGAATAAATTCGTAATATTCACGATTATCTTCTTTCCAATTTTCTTCTTGTTCTAAAAACGGAGTGAATACCGCTAATTTTAAATCTGGATATTCTACTTGAATTTCAAAAACAACTTCAGCAGCCCATAATTCTACACCTAACTGGCCGCTTATTATAACCCATTCTAAACCATCTTCTACAAAAGTGGTTAATTTACGGTGTAATGCCTTTTTTATACACCCCACCCCTGGATGATCATTTTTAAATATTCCAAGTTCAAATGGCTTATATCCTGTTACTGCAATAACTTTCATATCAACACTCCAATTACAAAAAAAGAACTAGCATTTCGCTAGTTCTAACATATCATTTACTTTTTAAATATTCCACCAACGTTTGGTCCGATATTTGGACCTACTGGTGATACATTGTTTGGTAAAAACGGTGATACATTTGGTCCTGGTCCAAACGGTGATACATTCGGTCCTGGCCCAAATGGAGATATTTGATGACCGTGGTGATGATGACCATGGCCACACGGTCCACATCCACCGCCGAATCCTGGGTCGATTGGGTCCACAACATTTACATTTGAATTTGTTTGTGGGAAGAAGTTTTGGTTTTTAATTTGTTGATGATGTACATGTGTTGTATGTGTTGGGAAAATGTGTGGCACCACCGTTGTTGAAAAAGAGTGTGTTACGCATTGTTTCGTCGGATGAACGACAGGAGCAGTTGTACAAATAGGTCCTACAGGCTTATGCCCTCCAAAACAAGGATGACAATGATGCATAGTTTTTTCTCTCCTCTCTCGTTAAAAAAATCTGATTACACTTTACAGTATGAGAAAAGAGAGAAAGCCGTTTGTTATATATACCCATTTATTACAAGGAAATTTGTCTAGTCCTTTATTTCATATACCATACTTTCATAGACAACTCTTCAACATTACTTACCAAAAAAGCCTCCAACTTGCTTTACAATACCTGTCACCTGATTCATCGCATTCATCATTTGTCCAGCTGTATTCATCATTTTATTTACATCATAGTTACCATCGGATGTTTTAAATTGAGAAACAAAACTAGAAAACTGACTTGGCTGTTGTTGCTTTTGTTTACTCTGCGTCGGGTACGGCTGTTTTGGTGGATAAAACATCGCTTGTTGATTAGCATAGGGCGATGGTGGTGGCATATAATATTGCGAATTCATATAAGGCTGCTGCTGTTGTTGATTCATGTATGGTTGCTGAGCTTGTGATTGTTGAGCTTGATTCACATAAGGTTGCTGCTGTTGTGATTGTTGAGCCTGATTCACATGAGGTTGCTGTTGTTGTGGTTGTTGAGCCTGATTCACATAAGGTTGTTGCTGCTGTTGTGGTTGTTGAGCTTGATTCATAAATGAAACTTCAAACGGTTGATAATAATTTTGATTTCCATAATAAGGCTCGAAAGGATACATATTATACCGTAAATATGTATCCGTATTATATTGGTACATATTTTGCTGTGCATATGGATTTGTTTGCTGATATACGTTAGATTGTTGAAACATGCATTCTCTCCTCCTTCACATAAGTTTCTACATATATAATATGTACCTATAAAATAATATGTGTGATGGAGTATCTGTCTATTTTTGTCGGAAGTTTAAATTTTTAAAAAATTAAAAAAGAAAACCCTTCCATGCTATGATAATTAAGAAGAAGATTCTCATGGGGGAGGAATCAACATGGTATTAGGGGATTTAAAACAAGCGTTTTCTCAAAAAAAGGGGTATTGCACAGAGAATGCAAATGAATTATTAGACTTTGCGAGACATTGGTATCTCGAAGGAAAAATATGCATTTCAGATTATCGAACATTAATAAAAGAATTAGAAATAAACGGCGCAACAAAACCTACAACAATGACAGAAGCATAAAAATAACAAGAGGGTTCTCCCTCTTGTTATTTACATTGCTCAACTATATTTTGCAAAGTATACGAAATGGCTTGGTGTGTTTCAAAGAATCGTTTACCTTTACCTTTATTTACAAAGCATTGTAACACATTCGTTTGTAAATTATCGTATACTTGATCAATTTGCTGTACATGTATATACTTTGGCTTTTCTTCTTTAATCCACGTATAAGCTAATTCTTTCCACTTCTTTAATTCCTCATCTACCATGTCTACAAATGGTTTCATATCCTTATAAAAGTCGTATTCGATTAGTTCTCTTTTTTTTATATTCGCTTCATTATTATACTGCATGAGTTTTTCTGAAGACTGTATTAATGCTTCATTCTTCATCTCTTTCCCACCTTATTATGCACTCACTACGACGTTTTGAAATGTCTTTACCCAATTCCCTTTTTCTTCGTGATGCACTAATTTATTTTCCATATGTTCAATATGCATTTCTGTTATTTCTATCTTATTACATATTTTTTCACTCGCATCCTTTAATGCATGATTCATTCTAATCCCTATATTCATTTCCAGCAAATCGAGAGAACTTAACATTTGATCCATTTTTTTCATTACATCTTCCTTCTGAACCATCGCCATATACAAAACGCCTCCTTCTTTGCTTTTCCTTTGTCATGTAATTTCGCCGAACGATTCACCACTCCTGCCCACATGACAAAACTAGTTGTTATTCGTCAAAGAAATCATTTCGTATGTCATTTATAGAAATGGTAACAATACAAAAAGGAGGTGTAGTACAATGGCAAAGAACAAAAATGAAAAAAAGAAAAACCAAAACAAACAACAAAATAAACCCGAGACTGGCAATCCAAAGCTAGATGGTCCAAACTTCCCTGCTACATAAAGCGAGACTTTATTACGTACGGTTAAATTTCAAGTCACCCTTAATCTCCTACTAGCATTACGTTTTGAGATTAAAGTCGTAGCAAGCATAGCAGGATTATTTCAAATTAAGAAGTCCCGTCTTCAAAATGGAAGACGGGACTTCTTTTTCATTATATCATGAACTCATCCATCCTTTTAACGAAACGATTTACGATAGATATCCTATAGATTTGTTCCCTCTTTCTCCTATACCATTCTGTTATATTAACTTCCTCTTTAGGTTCTTCAAGTACAAATAGCACATTCATTTTCATATTTGCACAAAACCAATCTCTCATTTCTATTTCTTCATGTAAAACAACAGGATAACTATCTCTAAGTGCTGGCGTACACGATTTTCTAGTTTCCTTTGAGTAAAATTCATAATCTTCTCTAGACCCAGTATGTGTAGTTTGCACTGCAAACTTATAAAACGAACCATTATAAATTGGATGAAACAATAACCATGCTAATTTTTTTCCCAGTTCTATACGCTGTTGTAACGTTTCAAATTGATAAACCGAAAATCCATACATCCTCCCTTCAATTGTTGGGAAGATAACTGCACTAATATGAAATCTTTCTTGTACTTTAAAAAGTGCAGTATGGAATACATGTTTTTTAAAATATGTGCTCTCAATGACTGGTTTTTGAATTTTATTTTGTTCATTTATAATAAGGGCTGTTATAAGCCTATTCATATCTCTTTTCTCCCAGAAAAGTAACCATTCTTTTTCCATAAAAATTGATACGCTGAAATATTGCAACAAATGAAAGAGAGGTGTACGTCTCTTCTTACTTTCCTCATACAATAATAGCTGAGGAAAGGCATCTAAGAAAATAATCCAATTAGCTTGTTCGTACAGAAGAAATAAATGTTTTTTTACCGTTTTAGGTAAAACAGTAGCATAATATCTCCCTTCTAAATCGGTCATATTCCATCCCGCATTTCTCGAAACCATACTCGCTAAAAAGGCCCACCTGATTTCACTATTTCTTAAATAATATTCTTGATAAGATTGTGTCCGAGAAATATTGTCCACATTAGCTATTTCTGTTTTCTTTGTAATATTGCGAAT
Organism: Bacillus sp. Root131; assembly: GCF_001429475.1. Lineage (NCBI taxonomy): Bacteria > Bacillati > Bacillota > Bacilli > Caryophanales > Bacillaceae > Bacillus > Bacillus sp. Root131. The sequence goes on along the minus strand of NZ_LMJQ01000001.1, from coordinate 250,579 downwards.
GATTGCTTTTTCTTCCTCTGTACAAAACTTTTTTTCTCGATTTTGTTTAATTTTCATATAATCATTCCATGTCAACATAAATAAGTCATCATACCTTTCATCAAAAAGGTCACATCTTTTTTCATTTTTTGATATAATCACCTTTGTAAGTAATTCTTAGTAAGTTGGGAGTGGACACACTATGACCATTCGTTACCCAAATGGAAAAAGGTATAATCAAGCTTCACAACCTCAAAAAACACCTATAAAAACACATACTTATAGCAACAGAGGTATGTCCCTTGAAGAGGAATTGAATGAAACAAATCAATATTACTTAACCCATAATATTGCATGTGTACATAAAAAACCTACACCTCTTCAAATTGTAAAAGTAGATTACCCCGCTCGAAGTGCTGCAGTGGTAAAAGAAGCGTATTTTAAACAACCTTCTACAACAGATTACAACGGTGTATACAAAGGGAAATACATCGATTTTGAAGCAAAGGAAACAAAAAATAAAACTAGTTTCCCACTTCAAAACTTCCACCTTCATCAAATAGAACATATGAAGCAAGTGGTTGCTCATAATGGAATTGCATTTGTCATTATTAAATTTACACTTTTTGATGAATTTTATTTATTAGATGCAAAACATATTATTGCATTTTGGAATCGTCAAAATACTGGTGGACGCAAGTCGATTACGAAAGAAGAAATAGAAGAGCATGGATCCTTATTATCATGCGGTTATCACCCTCGGATTGACTATATCCGTGTACTAGACACGGTTTATTTTTCGTGATAGAGTCATCACTAAGGCTCTTTTTTCGACTTTTGGGGAGAGAATGAAAGGTAGGAGAAAGTATAATGTCAGATAATTATCGTTCTCGTACAGAACGAAATCATGTGAAAAATCAAGAGAAAAAAACACATAAAGAAGAAAAACCAAAGAAAAAAGGCTCCTTTTTCAAGAAATTCCTTATAGGTTGTCTACTTCTTGGTATCGTTGGTCTCGTAGCCGGCGTTTCCGCTTTCTTTGTTATGGTAAAGGACGCTCCAAAATTAGACAAATCCAAACTTGTTAATCCTTTATCAACAAAGTTTCTTGATAAAAACGGGAATTTCTTCTATGAATACGGTGCTGAAAAACGAACGCATGTTACTTATGATCAAATTCCAAAAGTAGTTGAAAATGCATTCCTTGCAACTGAGGATTCGCGTTTCTATGATCATAATGGAATTGATTTTAAACGAACTACAAAAGCAGTTATGGAAAATGTCACTGGTGGTTTCGGTTCCCAAGGTGGTAGTACGATTACACAGCAAGTCGTTAAAAACTATTTTCTAACGATGGATAAAACTGCTAAGAGAAAAGTACAAGAATGGTACTTATCTTATAAATTAGAGCAACAATACTCTAAACATGAGATTTTAGAAATGTACTTAAATAAGATTAATTTAGGTAACCGTTCATATGGTATTGCGACAGCAGCGCAAAAATATTATGGTAAAGATTTAAAAGACTTGCAATTACATGAAGCTGCTATGCTCGCTGGTTTACCCCAAGGTCCAAACATTTATGATCCAACAAAAAAGGAAAATGTTGAACGAGCAACAAATCGTCGTAATGTTGTATTATCATTAATGAATCGACATGGTTATATAACAAAAGAAGAAATGAATAACGCCGTTAAGATCCCAGTAACAGAGGGCCTTCAACCGTCTTCAGAAGTAACTGAGATGAAGTATCAAGCATTTTTAGATGCGGTTGTAAAAGAAGTTGAAAAAGAATATCCTGATGTAAATATCGGTTCAGATGGTTTAACGATTCATACAACACTTGATCAAGATGCTCAAGATTACGCTGACAAAATTATGGATGGCAATCTTATTAAGTATCCAGACGATCAATTCCAAGGGTCATTCGTATTTATGGATACACAGTCTGGAGAAGTTCGAGCAATTGGTGCTGGACGTAAAGAAAGTAAGTCTACTTTCAAAGGTCATAATATGGCAACTGATTTAAAACGCCAAGTTGGTTCAACAATGAAACCAATTTTCGACTACGGTCCGGCAATTGAAAATTTACAATGGTCTACATACCATCAATTAAACGATTCAGAGTATACGTATTCCAATGGTAAAAAAATACAAAATGCAACAAAGAGCTACAAAGGTGACGTTTCACTACGTGAAGCTTTGAAAAAGTCATTAAACATTCCAGCTTTAAAGACAGCACAAACAGTTGGTCTTAATAAGTCAAAAGAATTCGCTGAAGGTTTAGGCATGACCTTTAAAGAAGGAAAAGTCTACGAATCAACAGCAATCGGTAGTAACGAAGGGTCTCCATTGGAAGTAGCAGGTGCATATGCAACCTTCGGTAATAGTGGTAACTATAATAAACCACACTTCGTAAAAGAAGTAACCTTCCCGGACGGGAAAAAGAAAAGCTTTAAACCTAAGGAACAACGCGCAATGCAAGACTATACAGCTTACATGGTTACTGACGTTCTTCGTGACGTAGTAAAACCTGGTTCTGGTGGTACAGGTCCAACAGCATACGTTTCAGGTGTTGACGTAGCAGGTAAAACAGGAACACAAAACTTTGATGCATCAGTTCTTCAAAAATATGATATCCCAGCTGATGCAAACAGAGATAGCTGGTTTGCTGGATATACACCACAATACACAATGGCTGTTTGGACTGGTTACGAAAAAGATGGTCCAAAAAATTATGTTAGTGATCGCTCCACTAGAATTGCACAGCAAATGTTCCAAATAATGATGAGCAAATTCGCTACAGATAAATCACGCTTTGAACGTCCTTCTTCTGTACAAGAAATAAACGGAGAGTTATACGTTAAAGGTGCGAAAAAAGATGCAATTAAACAAATTAAAGTAGATGCCCCTAGTGGTCTGAATGTCACTTTTGATGGCGCTAGCACAGTTACACTAAACTGGTCTGGACCAGCAGAAGTTGACGCATATGCAGCCAGCTATAAAGCAACTGACGGTTCAAGTGGTAGCCTATCAATAAGTGGTACGACAGCTACTCTTGGTGGTATTAAACCAGGTGTTACTTACAGCTTCTCTGTAGTAGCGAAAAAAGGTACTGGAACAAGCCCAGCAATTGGTGCATCCTTCACTGCGCCTGGCGGAACTCCAGATGCGAAAAAAGCTGATGAAGAGGCTAAGAAAAAGGCCGATGAAGAAGCTAAGAAAAAAGCTGATGAGGAAGCCCAGAAAAAAGCTAATGAAGATAAAGTAAAACAAGACGAAGCTAAGAAAAAAGCTGATGAAGAGGCTAAGAAACAACAAGAACAGCAGCAACAACAAGAACAACAACGTAAACAGCAAGAAGAAGCTCAAAAGAAAGCTGATGAGGAAGCTAGAAGAAAAGCTGAAGACGAAGCTAAGAAAAAAGCTGAAGACGAAGCTAAGAAGAAAGCTGAAGAAGAGGCCAAGAAAAAAGCTGAAGACGAAGCTAAGAAACAACAAGAACAGCAACACCAAAATACCGGAGGAGATACACCTCAGGCAGACGGTGCTGTTGTTACAACAGAGTCCTAATAAACAAAAAAAGAAGTCCGTTTCTCTTAACGAGAAGCAGACTTCTTTTTTGTTATCATTTTCTTTACAAACAGCTTTTCTATTTCGATATATAACTGCGCTAATTGAATATAAGAATGATAATTACTCGGTTTCTTTATAATGAATGAATACCTTTCCATAAAATTAACAGGTTGCACTTTTAATTTATTCGTATTTATTTGCATTTCATTCAAACTATGAACAGGTTGCTCATTTAACCAATAGACAACCGATAACAAGTGAGCTGCAAAAAGAATCATTGGCCCCTCAGCCTCTTGCTTATCTCTATTTCGAAACAGTATAGCAATGTCTTCATGCTTATTTTTCCATACATTCAACACTGCTGGAATACTGTTTTCAATTTCCTTCCATGGCTTATACTGTCTTTCAATATCAAATATAAAGTAAGTATTTTGTATTATTTCTTCAAAAGACTCGTCTGTATGATACTCAATTGAATTTACGCTTTCTTTAAAAAATGGTAAGCAATGAAATTCTTTCGGTATTTCTATAACTCGCTCCATCCTTTATTTCACCTTCATTCGCTTCTTTCCTTCACGACATACTTCTAACAGCCTGCACTCCTCACATTGCGGTCGTTGTGCTTTACAGTGATAACGTCCAAAGAAAATCATACGATGATGCGTAACCCCCCACTCATCCATCGGTACTTTCTTCATTAACGTTTTTTCTACTTCTAACACAGAGTCTTTCCATCTACAAATCGCTAATCGTTTACTCACTCGCTCCACATGTGTATCAACAGCAATTGCCGGAATCCCAAACGCTACGGAAACTACAACATTCGCTGTTTTCCTTCCTACACCTGGTAATTTCGTAAGTTCATCTCGATCGCTCGGTACCTCCCCATTATAGTCATCTAATAACATTCGGCATAATTTTTGAATGTTTTTTGCTTTATTTCTATACAATCCGATAGAGCGTATATCTTGTTGTAATTCTTCTAGAGAAACACTTAAATAATCTTCTGGTGTTTTATATTTTTGAAATAAATTTCTTGTCACTTTATTTACAAGTACATCTGTACATTGTGCAGATAACGCCACCGCGATTACAAGTTCAAATGGATTGTCATGAACCAATTCACAATGTGCTTCTGGATACATATCCGCCATTGTGTCTAAACAATAACGGATTTGCGTTTTGTTAAGCATATTTCCCCTCCTATATTACTGCTCCAACCAATTATAAAAAGGCACTTTTCCAGTAAATTTCGTCTCTTGTTTTGTCATTTGTTGTGCTCTTTGTTGATTCGCTCTAAATTTTTGACCTTGATTTTGAGCCTGATCTACCGTTTTAATTCCATTCTTTTTCCACTCAAATAAAATACGATCAATATATCGGAAATTTAGTTTTCCACTCATTACAGCTTCTCTAAGAGCCGCTTGAATTAAATTTGGATGATGTTGATCTTGGTCCTCCCACATTCCTAACGTTTCACATTCGAACGGCGAAAGTGGTCTTCCAAATTCTTTTTCGAATACTGTATATAAATTTACTTGCAGCTGTTTTTTTTCTTTTTGCTCTTCCTCTATTGATTCATCCATTAAGAAATGTAATATTTTTTCCCATAACGGTTGTAAAGAATAACTTTCGCACATCATCGCTTCTGATCTTTGTCCACCTTCTAGTGATAAAAAACCTTTTTGAATCAACGCTTGAATTATTTCCATACATTTCATTTCTGTTATCGTCATCCGTTCAGAAATCTCTGAAGGAGTCGGAAACGAATTACCTGATTCTAAAAATGTATGTATATGAAGTACAACCATAAATTCCGTCTCATTTAAACCTAATTTTTTATAATGCATCATAAGCAATTTTGGAATTGCAATGCTTCCCTGCTCAAACCACTGTAACATCATTTTCTTTTTCATCACCAAACACCTCGCTCTCTAGTATAACACACCTTTAGCTATTTCTTTTTGCCACAATTCGTCAAAAAAACCTCCCCATTAATAGGGAGGTTTTGTATATTACATAAATGAAATATACAATTAAGCTTGCACTTTACTTTTCATAAATGTATGGATGCGTTCCAATGCTTTCTCTACTTGTTCAAGAGATGTCGCATATGATAAACGAACATTATTTGGGGCACCAAATCCTGTACCTGGTACAAGAGCCACTTTTTCCTCTTCTAATAGAGCTTTTGCCCAATCATCAACTGTTGCATATCCTGATAAAGCTACAGCTTCTTTTACGTTAGGGAATAAGTAAAATGCACCTTGCGGTTTAATACAAGTAAAGCCAGGGATTTGAATTAATTTATCATAAATGATGTTTAATCTCTCTTCAAAGGCTTGACGCATTGTTTCCACAGGTTCTTGTGATCCTGCATATGCCGCAATTGCGCCGTATTGAGCGATTGAAGTAGGGTTTGACGTACTATGACTCGCTAAGTTCGTCATCGCTTTAATAAGCTGCTTATTTCCTGCAGCATATCCAATACGCCATCCTGTCATAGAATGAGATTTAGATACACCATTAATAATAAGTGTTTGTTCTTTTAATTCATTAGAAAGCTGGGCAATTGAAATATATTCTACGCCACCATAAATTAATTTTTCATAAATTTCATCAGAAACGATTAAAATATCATGTTCTAAACATACTTCTCCAAGCTGTTGTAATTCTTCTTTGCTATAAATCATTCCTGTTGGATTGCTCGGTGAATTAATAATAACTGCTTTCGTTTTCTCTGTAATTGCCTCACGCAGCTGCTTTGCTGTAATTTTGTACTCATTGTCTTCTAAACCTTCTACATAAACCGGCTTACCGCCAGCAAGCTTTACTTGCTCTGGATAGCTTACCCAGTAAGGAGTTGGGATGATAACTTCATCTCCCTCATCAAGTAATACTTGGAATAATGTATATAATGCATGCTTTGCGCCATTACATACAATAATTTCAGATGGATCATACGCAATACCTTGATCGCGAGTAAATTTCTTCACAATTTCTTGTTTTAACGATTGTAATCCACCTGTTGGTGTATACTTCGTATGCCCTTCTAACATCGCTTTATGTGCAGCATCCATAATATGCTCTGGTGTATTAAAGTCAGGTTCCCCTGCCCCTAATGCAATTACATCATGACCCTCTGCTTTTAATGCTTGTGCCTTTGCTGTAATTTCTAAAGTTGAAGACGGTGTTAAAGCAGCTACTCGCTTTGCTAATTTCATTTGTAGTTCCCCCTACATCTATTTTTCAATGCTATATCGTCTTAAAAATTTTCCATCTTTAAATTCAAGATAGTAATAACTATAACGATTGTCATCATCAATATATGTAACTTCCCATAGTGGTACATCATTTTCAAAGCCTAATTTCACTTTCATAATCTCTTTCGGCTTACTTTTTGATTCCTTACTTTCATTGCCGACTTGCTCTATTGTTCTTTGTATAGCCTCTTTTTCAGAAATACCTTCACTCTTTTTCCTTACTACAGTATCCCCTTTTTTCTCAGGCACCCAAACGATAAGTTGTTCTCCCTTTTCATCTGTACCTTGCACGACTATATATGCAGATTTTCCGTTGTAATAATCAACAGATTTCACCTTTGTAAGCTTTGCTTTTTCTTTAGCAATTTCTACAAATTTCGACTCTTTTGGAATTTTCTTTCCCATCGCTTTATTATAAACATACGCCCCATATATTCCGCTAGCAACGATAACAATAATGATTGCAAAAATCCACTTTTTCATTGTATCGCTACGTTCTGTAAATCGTAAATACAGCTGTTTCTTTATCTTTTTCGTCTAATGCTAGTCCGAACATGAGGTCCTGCTCTTTTAACGTACGATTCAAACTATCAACAATTTTATACAAATCAGACGAATATTTAATACGCGTCGTTGATAGTACTTCGATTTTCTTCTCCATGAAAAAACTCCTCCGTTACACAAAAATTTCTAATTATAGAAGAACGCAATGCGGTTACAATAAGAGTACATTCTTTACAACCCCTGCTTCATCACCCATCTATTATAGCAGGACATGTACAGCAAAAAAAGGTTTCAAGTCGAAAACCAACACATTTTGTATACAAGAAGTAAGAAAAATAAAATTCCTCCTACCCACATTTTTTACGCCTGAAGTTTATAAGTACTTCAGGCGTATTTTTCTTCCATTTTTATTCATTTAATGGTTCTTCTAATTGTACTAATAATTCTTCTAATGGCCCTTCATAAAGAGGTACGTTAGGGATCGATTGTAGAAATCGTTTTCCATAGGAAGAACTCGTCAAACGACGATCTAACACTACTACCGTTCCTGTATCTGTATTCGTTCGAATTAAGCGGCCGAATCCTTGTTTGAAACGTAATATTGCTTGTGGCAACGCTAATTTAGCGAATACATCCTCACCTTGATTTTTTAGCCACTCACCTTTCGCTTCCATCATAGGTTGATGAGGAGGCGTAAATGGTAGACGGACAATAACAAGACAACTTAAGGCATCTCCTGGAATATCTATCCCTTCCCAGAAACTACTCGTCCCTAATAAAATTGATTTGTCGAACTCTTGAAACTTTCGAATTAAGCGGCTTCGACTTCTATTATTCACACTTTGTGTGAGTAATAAATAACCCTCTAATTCATCATTATTTTTTAAATTCGCATACGCTTCTTTTAACATTTCATACGAAGTGAATAAAACAAGCATTCTGCCTTTTGTGGCTTTCGCTATCTTTGCAATATGTTCCGATACAGATTCAATATATCGCTCATTACTTACTTGCTTAATAAAAGGTACATCCGTTGAAACCATTAATTTCATTTGTTCATCATAACGAAATGGCGACGGAACCTTTAAAGTATTTGGAGCGAAATCATGTAAACCAAGTTCCTCTTTTATATAATCAAACGTATCGTTAACTGTTAGTGTTGCGGATGTAAAAATAACACTCTTTTTTTCTGTTAAAAATTCATCAGCAAATCTTTCACCAATATGAACAGGCTGTGCATATAGAACTGTTGAATGAATCGTCCCTTTCGTTTCAGTCTCCATCCAAGTTACATACGAATTCTTTTCTAATACGAGTAACTGTAATGATTCTGCCATCTTTCTCAGCAACTCAATTAAATGCATAAATTCACCTGTTACAACATGCATCTCCCATTCTAACTTACTTTGCAATATATCCACTTGCTTCTCAAGAGCAGTTACTATCCTTCTTAATTCATATATAAAACGATTTGTTAATTCGACGATACTATCCCACAACTTACCTTTTTCTAGTTCTGCGTTATACCTATAGATGAGCGGCATATTATTCGTTCCTTGCTCTTGCTTTGTTTGTTTAAATATAAAAGTACGTAACATTTGGAAGAGTTCATCCGCATCAAACTTAAGTTCCTTCAAACTATAACTTATCATACGGAAAGTTGAACGAGATGCTTGCTCTGATTTTTTCATCATTTTATATACTTTGGAGAGTACATCTTCTGTTTCTAGCGTCCCAAGACGAGATATAACCAATTGAAAATACATACAAGAGAACTGTTCACCCAATGTTCTACTCGCAGCTTCTTCAATATGGTGAGCTTCATCAAAAATAATATGTTCGCATGAAGCAAACAGCGGTTCTTCACTTGAAAAATCTTGAAATAATAACGCATGATTTGTAATAACGATATCTGCAAATAAAGCTTTATTCTTCGCTCGCTGGTAAAAACAACGACTAAACCAATTACTTTGCATACCGCCTGGACTATACGCATCACTACAAATACGATTCCAAAGTAACTTTCCGCCCTCAGGAATATTTAATTCGTCTCGATCACCCGTTTCAGTTTGCAATAGCCAAACTAAAATCTTCGCTTTCGTAAGAGCCATATCATAATTTTTTTCTTCCTCTTGTAAAGCATACTCAAATTTGTGTAAGCAAAGATAATGCTTTCTTCCTTTTAGAAGAGCTGCATCAAATGAAAATGGCATTATTTTTTGTAATAACGGAATTTCTTTTTCTAATATTTGTTGTTGGAGTTGTACCGTTTGTGTACTTATAATGACAGGTTCTTCTTTTCTCTTTGCAAAATAAAGACTAGGAAGCAAATACGCAAGAGTCTTTCCTGTTCCTGTACCGGCTTCAATTAGTGAAAAACGAGAATCTCTTAACGCCGTATATATCTCTTTCATCATCAGTTGTTGACTTTCTCTTCTTTCAAACTTTGGCATATGTGATTCCAATTTATCCATCGTTTTATTCAAGAAAGCATCAAACTTTGATGAACACGTTTCTCCAAGGTTTAAGGAATAGTTCCGCTTTTTCAGCGCAATATTTCGATGTATTTCATACTCCGCTATATCTTCTTTACCATGCATTACTTTCTTTAAAATATTTTCAGAAAGCACATCAGCTATATCACTTTGAAACACGTCGCTTAATTCATAAAGCGATTGCAACGTGACAAGTGGTAACTTTTCAATTTCATTTAAAAATTGTAAAAATAATTCCGCTGTTGCAAGAGCATCACTATCCGCACGATGTGGTTGATCATGTTCTAGTTCGTGCTTCTTAGCTAAATCACGTAATTTATAACTATCAGCTGTCGGTAAAAGAATTTGAGCCAATTCAACCGTGTCGATTTTAGGACAATGTATTTCTGTATATCCAGCCTGCCTTAATTCTTCATTTAAAAAATTCCAATCAAAGTGAACATTATGCGCAACGAAAGCCGCACCTTGTAATAGCTCAACAATCATCGGGGCTACATCTTGAAATAACGGGGCTTGTTTTACAAGACTTTCATCAATCCCTGTTAATTCTGTAATAAATGGTGGGATCTCTCTCTTTGGGTTAACAAAAGACGAAAAAATCTCCAATATCTCTCCATCTTCTACTACAACAGCTGCAATTTGGGTAATTTTATCCTTCCCATCTTTCCAGGAGTTCCCTGTCGTCTCTAAATCAACAACGACATAACGCTTACTCATATATGTAACACCTCAATTTCTTACCGTTCAAACAACAATAATTTATATAATGTTACTATACCACGTTTTATCTCATCTTAATGAAAAGATGCACAAAAAAGCTATCTCCGCAATGGAGATAGCTTTTCTACTTATAATATCGTACCCGCTTTTTCAGCACCTAACATTTCAATAATTTGATTATTGTCGTCTAGTACTGCAATTTTTGGTTCTTGTTTATGAACCTCTTCTTCCGTAACTAGCCCATAACAAATAATAATTACTTTGTCCCCTGGTTGTACAAGCCTTGCCGCAGCACCGTTTAAACAAACAACACCACTACCGCGTTCCCCTTTAATAACGTATGTCTCTAAGCGAGCACCATTATTATTATTTACAATTTGGACTTTTTCATTTTCTACAATATTTACTGCATCCATTAAATCTTCATCAATTGTAATACTACCTACATAATTTAAATTTGCCTCCGTTACAGTTGCACGATGTAACTTTGCTCTCATCATTGTGCGAAACATAGATGCTCCCCCTTATTTAACCGTTAATGTTATATTGTCAATTAATCTTACATTTTCAAATTTAACTGCAATAGCTAAAATGATTCGTCCTTCGACTTTCTCTACCATTGTTAATGACGGATATGCATATAAATCCGCATAATCTACAGTGCCTTTCGTATGCGTCTCAATATACTCTTTCACAAGATTTGTAATGATTTCCGGATTACGTTCACCTGCCTCAATTCTTTCTTTCGCTATACATAGACTGCGGTATAAATGAAGAGCCTCTTCACGTTCATCTTGTGATAGGTACACGTTACGAGAACTTTTCGCTAATCCATCTTCTTCCCTTACAATATCAACTGGTACGATTGTAACTGGAATATTGAAATCAGTTACAAATCCTTCAATTACTGCAACTTGTTGAGCATCTTTCATACCGAAATAAGCACGCGTGGGCAGCGTAATATTAAATAGTTTCATTAGTACAGTTGCAACACCAGCAAAATGACCAGGTCTTTGTTTACCGCATAATACGTCCGTGCGTTTCACAACTTCTACTGTTGTTGTTTGTTCTGATGGATACATTTCTTCTACACTCGGATAAAATAAATAATCTACACCGTTTTCTTTTGCTACATTTTCATCTCTATCAATATCACGAGGATATCGATCTAAATCTTCATTTGGGCCAAATTGCAGCGGGTTTACAAATACACTTAAAACTACAATTTCATTTTCTTCTCTTGCCTTACATAATAAGGTAGCATGCCCTTCATGTAAATAACCCATCGTTGGAACAAAACCAATACTTTTTCCACTTGCATGCAGTTCGTTTGTAATTTGCTGCATCTCTTGCACTGTAGTTACGATTTTCATTATTGTTTTCCCCCGTATAACGCTAAGCGGTCTTCTTCTTTCATTGTGAACGAATGTTTTTCTTCAGGAAATTGCCTTGTCTTTACTTCAGTAACGTATTGTGAAATCCCGCGCACAATCTCCTCTTGAACAGACGTATATTGCTTCACAAATTTTGGAACACGATTTACGCCATATGAGATAAGATCATGATAAACAAGCACTTGCCCATCTACTTTTTGTCCTGCACCAATCCCGATTGTTGGTATTGTTAGTTGTTCTGAAATAAGTTCTGCTAACTGCATTGGTACACATTCTAACACAAGCGCTATTGCACCAGCTTCTTCACATTTCTTTGCATCTTCTATTAATTTTTTTGCACTCTCCGCATCTTTTCCTTGCACTTTATATCCACCCAACACTCCTACAGATTGAGGTGTTAAACCTAAATGCGCTACAACAGGAATTCCTGCGTTCGTCAAATATTGAATCGTTGATATAACTTCTCCAGCACCTTCTACCTTCAGTGCGTGCGCCCCGCTCTCTTGAACGATGCGGCGTGCATTCATCATCGTTTCTTGTAATGATACGTGATACGACATAAATGGCATATCAGTTACAATAAACGTCTCTTTCGCTCCGCGGCGTACAGCTTTCGTATGATGAATCATATGCTCTACTGTTACAGGTACTGTTGAATCGTATCCGAGTACAACCATTCCAAGAGAATCTCCAACTAAAATCATATCAACTTCAGCTTCTTCTGCTAATTTAGCAGATGGATAATCATACGCCGTTAGCATTGTAATCGGCTCACCTTGCTCTTTCATCTTCAAAAAATCTGTTTTTGTTTTCAAAAACTACTCCTCCTTTATGCAGGAGAGAGGAGATGGCCGAAATCATATAAAAAACCCCTCTGGCCATAAAAGGGCAGAAGGGTTGTGTGTTAGTCGGCATTATTCATCCCTCTGTCCCAGTCCGTTATTGGATCAAGGCAGAATCCAAGTTATTATTTTTCATATTACTTCGAATCATGGTGCAGTTCACTCTGATACTGCCCACATTCGAACTAATTATAGCAAACTACAAAAAGGAATTACTACATTTTTTTGAAAAAATAATTTTTTATTCTTATTACGGTATATGAAATTTAACAAGAGAGTATATATGCTATAAAGTGAAAATTTAATCAGCCCGACAAATAGCGGGATAAAGTTTTTATAGATAATTCAATCTTGAAAAGATACATGTTTTTTCAACGCATGTTAAAAAAATCTAAGTTAATTTCTTCTATAATCAATTGAACTGTATAGTATAACTCTTAAACTAATGATACAGGTTAATTGAGGAAAAGGACTTAACAAAGGAGAATTGCAGATGTCTATGAACAGGTGGTTATTTCGATTCAGCAGTTTGCTTGTAATGATTGTATGGTGGATGTCTTTAGGATCCTTTCATGTATTTTCCTCAGTTAATGTCGTAACACAACCCACCGATTTAACGAACGTGATTGAGGTTGAACTAAATGATGATTACTTTAATCCAAATGTCATCACGATTCCGCTTGAAGGATCTACAACATTACTATTGAAAAATAAAGGTAAAAACGAGCACACCTTTACAGTGAAAAAACTCGGCATTGACGTCGTAGTCGAGTCAGGAAAAGAAAAGAATATTACCGTGAAACCTAAAAATACTGGTACATATGAATTAATATGTCGATACCATCTTCTTAAAGGAATGGAAGGCAAAGTAATCGTCAAATAACATGCCAGGCCAACTAGACGGAAGATATTTTGAAGTGAACTTTAAATATGAAAAGAATTTATTATCATGTTACAAATTCAACTCAAAAATATTGAAATAAAAAGAAGTTCCAAAAGAGGAACTTCTTTTACTTAATTTCGATATCTGCAGAATGAATATGATGTACTTTCCCCTCATGATCCTCCAGAAGTAATACACCATCCTCTGTGATTCCTTTCGCTAACCCCGTAATCGTCTCTCTCATCGTTCGAGCAGTAATTTCTTTCCCGATGCTCACAGCGTAACTTTCCCAAAGAATTTTAATGACAGAGAAACCATTTTGTAAATACTCTTCATATAATTTTTCTAGTTGTAAATAGATTTGTTGCATAAGTTCTGCACGAACAATCGGCTTACCTGATTCAATCGCTAATGAAGTAGCAATGTGCTGAATTTCTTCATCAAAATGTTCTTGCTTTTGATTCGCATTAATACCGATGCCCATAATGACAGCATTAATTTTATCAGGATCCGCTTGCATTTCTGTTAATATACCTACAGCCTTTTTACCTTGAATTAAAATATCATTTGGCCATTTTATTCCCACGCCTACACCTGTACATTTTTCAATTGCCTGTGCAACACTAACAGCCGCTAACAAAGTAAGTTGCGGTGCATGATGAACTGGAATCGATGGGCGTAAAATAATACTCATCCAAATTCCTGTTCCTTTTGGTGAATGCCATTTTCTGCTTAAACGACCTCTTCCCGCTGTTTGTTCTTCTGCTACAACGATAGTTCCTTCTTCTGCACCTTCATAAGCCAGTTTTGCTGCAATGTGCTGCGTTGATTCAACAGTTTCTTCAAAATACACTGTTCTACCAATTCGCTTCGTTTGTAGCCCTAACTGAATTTCATTAGCAGTCACTTTGTCTGGCTTACTTGCAATTCGGTAACCTAATCGACGCACAGCTTCAAGTTCATATCCCTCACTCCGGAGATCTTCCATATGTTTCCATACAGCAGTTCTTGAACAACCAAGTTTATCACTAATCGTTTGGCCGGATACAAACTCGCCATCCGCTTCAGAAAAAACTTGTAATAACTGCTTTCTTATAGTAGATTGCATCCTTGCAGCCACTCCCTTATACGCTCTTTCTCATTAACTATGTTCCCTTGTACGATTGCTTCCTCGATTTTCTGAAGCATTTCAGCAACCCACGGACCAGGCTTTTTGTTTGCCCAGTTTAATAAATCATTACCAGTCACATTCATTTCTTGACGCTCCTGGATTGGCAATACATGAAACATTGATTGTACTCGTTTAACAGATGTAGGGTCATAGCTTTCAATCATCGCTTCATATACTCTCTCTGCCATTTCAGCGATATGAATTCCCGTTTTATAAAGAAGGACTGTATCCCAACCCCTCTCCTTTCTAGTACGGATTGCCAATAAAACTGCAACAATATCTTTTATTTTTTTATTCGAAAACTTCCATTGACGTAAAAAGACAGATGGATGTTCTTCTCCGATACAATATAAGAAAAATGCCCACGCCTCAATATCCGTTTCGAAAGAATCCCATTTATACCGCGTAGCTGTTAAGAGTCTTTCTTCTGACATTTGTAAATATGGCAAATGAGAAAATAGCTTCGTCTCTACTAATTCTTTGAGACCTTTCACACAATATGTACCAGTTAACAGTTTCTCAAACTCTACTGTAATGCGCTCAATTGCTATATGTTCTAGCAAATGCCCATACGTTTCAATCGCTTGCTTCGTTTTCGTTTCTATTGAAAAACCTAACGTGCTTACAAACCGAATACCACGTATCATTCGCAGGGCATCTTCTTGAAAACGATCCGCAGCATTTCCAACTGTCACGATTTCTCTCTGTTGAATGGCTTCCTGTCCAGCGAATAAATCAACCATTTCGCCTTCTTCTGTCATAGCAATTGCATTCATAGTGAAATCACGACGTTTTAAATCCTCTTCTAATGAACGAACAAATTGAACACTACTAGGTCTTCGAAAATCTTCATATTCGCTTTCTGTTCGAAAAGTAGTTACCTCATAAGGCTCACCATTTTCTAAAACAATTACAGTTCCATGCTCAAGACCAACAGGAACATTTCTTGGGAATATAGCCATCACTTCTTCTGGTAAAGCAGATGTCGCAATATCAATATCTCCAATCGGCCTATCGATAATAAGATCTCGTACGCTCCCACCAACAAAGTAAGCCTCATGTCCTTGTTGCTTTAATGTCTCAATAATAGAACTAGCTTTTTTAAATCTTTCCATTTTTGTCATCCCTTAGTACGTCATAGTAAATCGTTTCATATTGTGAAACAATTTTTTCTGAGCGAAATTGCTCATAAACACTTTCTCTTGCTCGTTCTCCCATATTACGATGAAGTTCCTCGTCCTTTAATAGCTGAGTAGCTTGATTTGCCACTCCTGTTGTATCGCCAACTTCACATAAATATCCTGTTTCCCCGTGTTGAATAACCTCTGGAATACCTCCGACCCGTGTTCCGATACAAGGTACACCACACGCCATTGCTTCTAATAAAACAAGACCAAAACTTTCCTTCTCTGATAGAAGCAACATTAAATCACTCATCGCAAGTAGTTCTGCAACATTATCTTGCTTGCCTAGGAATAAAACGCGATCTTCAATATGTAAATTCTTCACTATCTGTAAAATCGTACAGAATTCTGGTCCGTCTCCAACAAGAAGCAACTTCGCATCTACTTCTTTAACAATTTTAGCAAATGCCTGAACAACATCCTGCACACGTTTCACTTTACGGAAATTCGAAATATGAATAAGTACTTTTTCGCTCTCACTTATACCGTATTCTTTCTTTAATTGAGACATATTACGCTTGAAATATACACGTTCGTCTATAAAGTTATATACCGTTTGAATTTCTTTACTTGGTTTTACAAGCTCATGCGTTTCGTTAATTAATGAATGCGAGACAGCAGTTACAACATCCGATTGCTCAATACCAAAACGAATTAAATTATTTAACGAAGGGTCGGAACCTAACACAGTAATATCTGTTCCATGCAAGGTTGTAACAATTTTAATACGCTCTCCGATCATTTGTTTTGCTAAATATGCACAAATCGCATGTGGTATTGCGTAATGCACATGTAAAATGTCTAGATTTTCTCTTTGTGCAACCTCTGCCATTTTACTTGCTAACGCTAAATCGTATGGTGGATATTGAAATACAGAGTATTGGTTTACCGTCACTTCATGAAAATAAATGTTTGGATATACTTTATTTAACCGGAATGGTAAACCCGATGTAATAAAGTGAATTTCATGCCCGCGTTCCGCCAATTGCTTTCCTAATTCTGTTCCAACAACTCCAGAACCACCTACAGAAGGATAACATGTAATACCTATTTTTAATTTCATTTACATCCCCCTAATAAATCAGCATGTAATAAAACCGGTTTCTTACTCATAAATCCCTCGGCATACAAGACTCCAACTTCTTTTCCAAACATCTTCTCACGAGCAATCACCGTTTCAACGTATCCTTCTGTTAACGGTGTCTTAACCCCATCACTCCCTGTTGAAAACTGACTTTCATACGATTCTAATGCTTCCACCTTTATAGAGAGGTGCTCACTTATATCTATACAAAAATTCGGTTTATGAAAACCATTAATCATATAATTATAAAAAGACTCCACACGATGTGGTGCAAGTTCCGGCATATATTTACGGATTCCTGCTGAAAAAATAGCCTCTTCCACAAGCTTTGCACAATTTGCATGATCTGGATGGCGATCTTCATAGTACGGCGCAAAAACTAGTTTTGGTTTATATGTACGGATCACCTTGACAATTTCACGTATATACTCTTCTTTCATATACAAACCACGGTCTGGCATCGCTAAATTCAGTCTCGTTTTTACTCCCATTATACGAGCTGCAACCTTTGCTTCTTCTTTTCTCAACTCTATCGTTCCATTTGAAGAAAGATCAGCTTCTGTTAAATCACAAATACCTACTTCATACCCTTGCTTTGTATATTTAGCGATGGTACCAGCCATGCCGATTTCAACATCATCGGCATGAGCACCAAACGCTAATATATGTAATCCACTCATAATTGTTCCCCTCATTTTCTTAACTTACGATAATCTAAATCTCCTCGCTCTAATGCGTGCATTAACATTTCAGCACTTGCCATATTCGTTGCAAGTGGAATCGCATATACATCACATAAACGAAGCAATGCATTCACATCCGGTTCATGCGGCTGTGCTGTTAATGGATCGCGGAAGAAAATCACCATATCTAAATCATTTTTTGCAATCATTGCACCAATTTCTTGATCTCCACCAAGAGGGCCAGATTGATATCTTGTTACAACTAATCCAGTCGCTTCCATAATGCGAAGCCCTGTCGTTCCTGTTGCAAATAATTCATGTTGTTCAAAAATTGGTTTATATGCGTATGCAAACGAAACCATATCATTTTTCTTTTTGTCATGTGCGATTAAGGCAATTTTCATCCGTTGTCTCCCCTTTAGTCGATAATATTTTCTAAACCGTACACAAGATGATCCAGGTTCATTACTGTCTCAATTGATAGTTTTACACCTGACATAAATGATGCACGATTGAATGAATCATGACGAACTGTTAACATTTGTCCATCTCCACCGAACATTACTTCTTGGTGTGCAATAAGCCCTGGCAAACGTACACTATGAATGTGAATACCGTCTACATTTGCACCACGTGCACCTGCTAGTTGCTCTACTTCATTTGGATGACCTTGCTGCTTTGATTCACGATTTTGACGAATTAATTCTACCGTTTTTACAGCTGTACCAGATGGTGCGTCTAATTTTTGATCATGATGTAATTCAATTACCTCAACATCTTGGAAATATTTCGCTGCCATTTGTGAGAATTTCATCATAAGAACTGCACCAATTGCAAAGTTTGGAGCAATAATTGTTCCTACTGCTTTTTCTTTTGCATTCTCTGTTAAACGTGCCAATTCTTCTTCTGTAAATCCAGTTGTACCAATAACAGAACGAAGTCCACGCTCAACTGCAAGTGTAACGTGTTGTTTCCCAACTTCTGGTGTTGTTAAATCTAACAACACGTCTGCTTCTACTTCATCTAAACAAGTATGTAAATCAGCGTAAATCGGTGCATGTAATGCTGGCATGCCAGGTAAATCAGAAATCTTCTCACCACCATGCTTATAATCCACTGCTGCTACTAAATTTAAATGTTCCGTTCTTTCCATAAGAAGGACTGCTTCATGTCCCATACGTCCTCTTGGTCCGGCGATAATTACTTTAATTTCTTTCATTATTCTTTCTCTCCCTCATCAATACGTGTCCAGCGATCTTTATCACGTGTATTAAATTTGTTCATTACAATGTTATGTGCTGTCTCTAAATCAATATTTAAACTATTTGCCATACAAATCATAACAAATAATACATCTCCAAGCTCTTCTTCAATACTATTTTCTTTTTCAGTTGTTTTCTTCGGTTTCTCACCATAATAATGATTTACCTCTCTTGCAAGCTCTCCCATTTCTTCCGTTAAACGAGCCATCATTGCAAGCGGACTGAAATAACCTTCTTTAAACTGACCAATATATGCATCTACTTCTTTCTGCATATCTTTCATCGTTTTTGCTTCCATACTATTCACCTCTAATCCTTCCTCTTTCATGTTAGCCAATTCATCGCGATTTGACAAATATTATTCCCCGCCAAACACCTATTTGCTACCCTTTTTTGGATAGACTATAATAAAGTGAAACTTCTTTTGCGATTTTTGCAAAAGATCAGCCCGAACTAATCGGGTTCCTACGGCTGGTTCGCCTTTCTTCAGAACTTTATCTCCTACAAGCCGTTGGTACGGGGTAAAGTGAAACTTCTTTTATGTGCTTTTCGCAAAAAATCAGCGCACACCAATCGGGTTGCAACTAGAAATTACTTATTATTATGTTTTACTGTTTCAGCGGAGCAATGCAATCATTACATAATTAGGGGGATTTCTATATGACATCAAAATTGAAGATGCGAAATATTATTTTTATTTTAATCGGTTCCGCTATATTTTCTTTCGGTATTGTCAATATCAATATTGAAAACCACCTTGCAGAGGGTGGGTTTACTGGTATTACACTATTATTGTATTTTTTATTTAAGTTTGATCCTTCCTACTCAAACTTAATTTTAAATATCCCTATATTTTTTATTGGTTGGAGGTTACTTGGCAGAACGACATTTTTATATACATTAATCGGCACCTTTAGCGTATCTTTATTTCTATGGATTTTCCAGCGTTACGAAGTGCTAAACTTACATTTAAACTTGCAAAATGATATGACACTCGCAGCTTTATTCGCTGGGGCATTTATAGGTATCGGCCTTGGAATAATATTTAAATATGGCGGGACTACTGGCGGTGTAGATATTATCGCACGACTAGCTCACAAATATGTTGGCTGGAGTATGGGAAAAACAATGTTTATGTTTGATGCTGTCGTTATCGTAGTCTCTATTCTTACCTATTTATCATACCGCGAGGGCATGTATACGCTAGTTGCTGTTTTTATCGGTGCTAAAGTCATTGATTTTATGCAAGAAGGGGCTTATGCTGCAAAAGGAGCGACTATTATCTCAGAGAAAAACGATGAAATTGCTGCCAAAATTTTATCTGAAATGGAGCGCGGAGCAACCTTTTTAAAAGCAGTTGGATCGTATACAAAAGTGGAACGTAACGTATTGTATTGCGTTGTTGCTAAAAATGAAATCGTGAAATTAAAAAATATTATTACGTCTGTAGATCCTCATGCTTTTGTCGCTGTAAGTGATGTACATGATGTAGTTGGTGAAGGATTTACGTTAGATGAAAATAAAAACCCTTTACATAATTAAATGTAACTAGAAAAGCACCTTAGCTTTTCTAGTTTTTTATTACAAGTCTTTTAAGCTTCTCCAAATCCTCATAAATAAGCTCCAATAAACTCCGATTATAAAAAATAGAAGCTGGATGAAAAGTTGGAAAAACATGATATTCATTCTCTGACCATATAAACTCTGCACTTTGCATATCCTTTAATTTTTGAATGGGCTGTTTTAATAATTGCCCATGTACATCTGTGATTTTTTTATTTTTTCCTGTTAAACGTTGAAGACCGATATTTCCAAGCGTGACGATAAGCTTCGGATTTATTTTCTCTAATTCATAATCTAATAAAGGCGCATGGGCAACTATTTCTCCTTGATTTGGCGTTCTATTATACTTTTTTTGTATGATTTCACCATTTCGTTCTTTTTTCTCTCGCCATTTATAAGGTCTACTCCGAACAGCGCTCGTAATATATACTTCTTCCCTTGTAACGTGAATACGCTCTAAAAAACCCATTAATTGTTTTCCCGCCCTCCCGCTAAACGGAATCCCATTATGAATTTCTGTTTCACCAGGCGCTTCTCCTAACAACATAAATTTGGGATTTTCAGGGCCTTGTCCACTTAAAAAACCTTCTAGTTGATAAGGAGCACTACGCTCTTTCACTTGTTTTACTAAATGGTCTGGATATTTCATTTCCCCCCACCGCCTTTCCGCATTACTTCTATTATTTCTATTTGCAATACATTATATAATTCAAGCCACACAACAAAAAAAGACTATCAAAATTGATAGTCTTTAGTCGTCGCTACGCTGCATACCAGTATACATTAATACGAGACGTAATAATTCAAATACCGCTACAGCTGCAGCTGCTACATATGTTAATGCTGCCGCATTTAATACTTTACGAGCTTGGCCATATTCATCTGTTGATACAATACCTAACGCTTCAATTTGTTGCATCGCACGCTTTGACGCATCAAACTCAACTGGTAATGTAACGAGCTGGAACACAACACCTGCTGCCATTAGAATGATACCTAATAACAACAAACCAGACATTTGTGCAAATATACCGATTAGGACGAAAACCCAAGACATATTCGAACCAAAGTTTGCAACTGGCACTAACGAATGACGAACGCGCATAAATTTGTAATCTTTTGCATCTTGAATTGCGTGTCCTACTTCATGTGCTGCAACTGCCGTACCAGCAACTGAATGTCCATAATAGTTATCTGTTGATAATCGAACCGTCTTAGCGGTTGGATCATAATGGTCTGATAAATGACCTGGTGTTTCTTCTACAGCTACGTTGTATAATCCATTTTCATCTAAAATTTTTCGAGCCACTTCCGCTCCTGTCATACCTGATGTTGAATAAACTTGTGAATACTTGCTATAGGCACTACGTACTCTTGACTGTGCATACAACGGTATGATCATTATGATCGCGAAGTAAATTAAATAAAACATCATGAACCTCCATTGAAGTTTTAATTATAGTACTTCTCATTCTATTTTCTTCTGCCACTATTGTCAATAAATAAACCTTACAATCCATATCTTTACTTATTACATTATCTATTTTTAGAATGTACATTACTTTTTCTTTTCTCTCTCTCTCCTTTATACTTTCTCCATCCAACATAAGTTAATGTGAATAAAATAAGTCCCCCAGTAATTGTCATAAACCAAATGAGAGAGGGTGCAATTTCATCCTTTTTTACTGTGTGAAATATCTTTTGCAAATCCCCTTTAATAATCCCTAATTGCATTTGGCCGCCTTTCGTTTTTAACATAACGTTACGAAATTCATCCAAATAAGATAAATGAGCATTTACACGCTGTACCTCGTTTTCTGGCAAAGCAATCATTAAGCTTGGATAAATAATATTGAATTCATTTAAAAATGTATTTAACGTTTGTTGAAACTGCCCAACATCTTCTTTTTCCATCGCTTTTTCCATTTGAGAAAAGGCATCCATTACTTTTCTTTCTCTTTCCATCCAAAGCGGTTGATATTTCGATACTTGCGCATCAACAGCAAGTTGTAATGCCAGCACATTATCCATTTTAGCTTGCTTACCTAAACCTTCTTCAAAGAGCGATTGTTGCGCCTTGTCGTAAGCTAAAGAAATAACTCTAACTTGATCTGGTGTTACTTCCTGCTTCTTTTCATTCCCCTTGATTAAAAATTGCTCTGAGAAAAGTTGTAATACTTGTACTGCTTTTTCATCTTCATTACGCTTCACTAACTGTAACGAGTCATCTAACAACCCTGTTAGCTCATTCCACTCTTCAGCATATATACGTAATGGAAACATTATAATTAGAAATGCTATCAATCCAATTAATGTTCTCTTCATCCCGGTCCCCCCTATAACTACTAGTACAAAATATGTTAATTGGGACAAGAATAGAACAGAACTGAACCGAAAAATATATTATCGTTTTACAAAGAAAAAATTCTCTTTAAGCAGAGAATTTTTTCTTTGACATCCTTTTCTTTTTTACGAAATATCTATATAAACTATAACAAAGTATACTACCACCTAAAATGAATAATAAAATAGCACACGCAGCATGCATAAAGAACTCCTCTGGTAGCATTAATATAACTGGATCCGTTTCAATATCAAACATCCAATAATCATTACTGAATAAAAGCTTATGGAATAATACAAAGCTCTTTTCAAAATTAATAGCGATTGGTAACATAAGCGCTATCGGAAAAATGATTGTTAAAATCGATCCGTGCAGTAAAAACTTTTCATTTTTCTTTTTTAATAAATAAATTCCGCCTATCACTGCAATCATAATTGTCGCATACATCACATATTGAATCTTTACTAAAATATTTTTAACATCTACAAAATGAATACGGCCATTTGTAGACATATCTAATGTTGGCAAATGTAATGCTCCGTCATAAAACGGGGATAAATATGTAATAAGCACATCGTAATTTCTTTTAATTTCATCCTTCGTCATATCCGCTAAATCAGGAATATTTAAAAAATCAATTTCAAAATAATACAGCCATTTTCCATACACAACTGCCGTTGTTGCAAGTGCAAAAATAGAAAATGCTATGCTATATGAAACAATTAAAGTAATCAATCGATCCAATATTTTTGTACCACTCTTATTTTTCTCCATGTTCTCCCCCTAAATGTTCTAACCATCATAAAGAAAATTGTTTCCTGTGCTCACGTAAGCAACAATAATATGTAATACATAGTACAGCAACGCTTAACCAAAACGTAAAATAACCAATTTCCTCTACAAACAAATGCATAATTCCATATCGCGGCATTTGCCAAAATAAATAATCAATTGCATCGTTATGCAACGTCCACACACCCGCTACTATAAAATGCCATTTTTTTATACGGTAAAATGGAGCATATAAAACACCTTGCACCGCCATCGCAAAGTGCGAAAGCATTAACATGTAGCCCATAAGGCCAATAGAACCTTTTACGTAAATCATAATCGCATTTACAACAACAGCCCAAATACCATATTTTATTAAAGTAACAATCGCTAGTGCTTCTATTAATCCCCAGTTTCTCTTTGTCAAAAAAGCAATTAAAACAAAGACAAAAAAGAGACTCGCCATAGGACTATCTGGTACAAACGGCCAAAATATAGGTGACGTTTCTTTCAATTGATTTCCGTACCATATAAACCCGTAAATTGTACCTAATATGTTAACAACCAATAAAAATAATAATACCGAGCGTTGTCTTAACATTGCATACAAGTACACCAATCTGTATGTCCAACACCTTTCAAGCAAAGTAATTCATTCACTAAATCCTACTCTATTATAACAAACTTCATCCAACTAAATAGAAAAGCTGACTACAAATTTTGTAGTCAGCTTTTTATTATTTTTTATTATACTTTGCAACGAATTCCGAAAGCTTCTTCAGTTCCTCATCTGTACCTTTAAATACACCTTTAGGCATGGAACCTTTTCCATCTTTCGCAATTTTAGCAATTTCTTCTGGCTTTAAAGTTAAGTTTTGCAGTGCTGGTGCTGCCGCCCCGCCCTGTAAGTTGTCACCATGACATGTTAAACAAGTATTTTTTTGCATTAATTTATAGCCATCATCATTTTTATCAACTGGCGCTGTTTTTACAATTGCTCCTTGTTTCTTTGCAGCTTCCCAGTCGTGGTGTGCTACAGATTCCCAAGTTAAAAAGATAATCGATGCAATTGCTAAAAGCATAAATCCAGTTGCTACAGGACGCTTCAATGGACGTCTTTCTGGACCTCGATCAAGAAATGGAGCTAACAGTAATGCACCAAACGCAATCCCTGGCATAATAAACGCTCCAATTACAGTAAATGAACCGGAAGCATAAGAATACTTTAATAACTGATACAAGAATAAGAAATACCAATCTGGAAGTGGTATATATCCAGCATCTGTTGGATCCGCCATTCTCTCAAGTGGCGACGGATGCGCCACTGTTAAACATAAATAACCGATTAAAAAAACTGCACCAACCATCCATTCTTTTAACAAGAAGTTCGGCCAAAATGCTTCTGTTTTCCCTGGGTATTCAGAATAGTCTTTTGGAATATTTGGTTTCCGAGCTACTGGTACCCGAGAATCTCCTACAAACTTCATCCCTTTGCCGCGATGCATAATCTCCCTCCTTTAGTTCTTTCCCCTTTAATTTAGCAATCTCTTATAGTGGACCGGAAATACCTTGTTTGCGAATCATGATGAAGTGGAAGGCCATTAAACCTAGAAGTGCTGCTGGTAAGAAGAAGACGTGAATAGCAAAGAAGCGAGTTAATGTTTGAGCGCCAACAATTTCGGAATGACCAGCGAGTAATGTTTTAATATAAGGACCAATGAGCGGTGTTTGCTCTGCAATTTGAATCCCTACTTTTGTAGCAAATAAAGCTTTCATATCCCACGGTAATAAATATCCGGTAAAACCAAGACCTAACATAACAAAGAAAATAAGAACACCAACAATCCAATTTAACTCACGGGGCTTTTTATACGCACCTTGGAAGAAAACTCTGAGTGTATGTAAAAACATCATTACAATTACGAGACTAGCACCCCAGTGGTGCATACCACGAACAATTTGCCCATAAGCAACTTCATTTTGTAAATAGTAAACGGATTCCCAAGCATTTTTAATATCAGGCACATAATACATCGTCAAAAACATTCCAGATAAAATTTGAATTACAGTAACGAAAAAGGTAAGTCCTCCAAAGCAATAGACGAATGCAGAAAAGTGATGTGCCGGGTTTACATGTTCAGGTACTTCATGATCAGCGATATCACGCCATATTGGTGTAATATCTAATCTTTCATCTACCCAATCATAAATTTTATTTAACATCTACTTTGCACCCCCTCTTGGCTTTGCTTTTCCTAGATACAGCGTTCCATCTTTCACTTTAGACTCGTACACATCAAGCGGAGCAAGGGGTGGCGTACCCTTAATGTTCATCCCATCTTTTGTATAACGCCCCCCGTGACATGGGCAAAAGAATTGATTCGGATGTGCTTTGTCCGAATTCCAGTTAACTGTACATCCTAAATGTTTACATACTGGAGAGAACGCAACAATGTCTCCGCTTTCATCTTTATGAACCCAAGCCGATTTTGGTTCTTCAGACTTGTACCAACCATCAACCTGCTTCACTTTAAAATCGAAACGCTTCGGCTCTGTTGTAATATCCTTTACTTGCGCAACAGCAACCATATCTGTTCCGGCTTCTTTTCTTAACACCGGATCAAGCGCAAATCGCGTCATCGGCATTAAAATACCGGCAGCCATAAAGCCTCCTACCCCTGTGAGTGTGTAATTTAAAAATTGTCTTCTTGACACGCGATGTTCTTTCTCGCTCACGAAAATTTCCCCCCTCTATCAGAAATTGTCCCCTCGTGATAAATTATATAAAAAATAAAAACTAGGACACTATCATGATATAATACGCTCATGCACAGGTCAATATCATACTACTCATAATAATAAGAACTTTCTGTTTATTGCGAGTTTCCCCACTTCTCTTCCAACATCACCATTATATTTTTTATATGTGCATGAATAACTTCTCTCTTTGCTTGATCACTAAATTGTTCTAATGCTAATGAAGGAAACCAAAATAAATCTCCCTGTAACTCTTGTATATCCTCTTTCCATGAAAAATCACTTGTAACATAAGCAATATGCTTAAAACCTTCTCTTCGTAAATGATTTGTCCATTCTTGCAAACGACCTTTTTCATTCTTTTGACTTTCTACTAAATACGTAAAAGCAGGCAGTAAAAGCACTCTTCCTTTATACTCTCTTTCCAATTCCATACTCAACAATTCGATAAATTCACCTTGTTCTACAACCATTTTTATTTCTTTCGCTGCCGAAATTGATAAAAGCGGTATTACTCCTGTATCAACATACTCTCTTGCTTGCTCAAACTGTTCCACATCTTTTACAATCCATTTCAAATTTCTTCCCCCCTTCATTTACAAATGACAGAACTTTCACTTTATATATATTAAACCATACTAAAAGAGGTAAAAAAAGAAAAACTACCCAATATAGGTAGTTTTTCTTGATAAAAGTCTGAAATTTGTAAAAATATTAATCCAAATACATTCTATAAAGTTTTTAACTCTGCCGTTAATCTATGAAACGCTTCCTTATCTTGCTTATCTAACGCTTCATCAATTTGTTTCAAAAGGCGTTCTCTTCTAAACGAAAATACACTTTCTTCCAAAAACCTTTCTGCAAGTAAACGATCTTTTTCATTTACTTCAATATGCTTTGGTAGATATGGGTTTTCTTCTAATACAGCTACATAATTCGCATTTTGAAACGATGATTTAAAGTTGAGTTGAATATAAATATCCTCATCTCGATTTAAACGAATATCATGAAACGATTTTTCAGCATCTGTTGTCATAACATTTTGTTTAAAAAAGTGAAACGGTGTGTCTTTCACACAATTCGCTGACATCACTAAGCCACGCGGACAATATTTTGCATGCTCTACGAAGTGGACTTTATGCATCAATTGGTCGTGACTCATTAAATAATTCAGAATCCATACACATTCACGCTGTTTCAGTTGGTAATTATTCAAAAACCATTTTACAAAATCCTTCTTCTCGTTTACAGAAACAGGGGTATTCATAGCAATTAAGTCCCTCCTCTGTCTTTCTCTTTTCTTTTTAGATTCAAGAAGCGGCATTCAGTTTCCTTCCAACTTATGAAAAATCCTCTAAATTATATAACAACTCTTCAATATGAATTTGTGTCGGGTCTAGTTGTAATAACTGGGTAAATACTTCTTTCGCCTCTTTTCGCTTTCCTTCTTCCAATAAGAAATAACCGTATTCTTCTAAGAAGTCTGGATGATTCTTAAAAGAAGTATATGCACTTTCATAGTGTTTTAATGCATCCGAATACATTTCTAATTGTTTTTTTGCATACGCAAGGTCCCAAAGTAGTTGTGTATCTGGTTCTCCACTATCAATAGCACGCTCTACAATTGCAATTAAATCTTCGTACTTTTCTTGTTCTTTTAAGATATACGCATATTTTAATGTTGCGCCTAAATGCCCTGGATCTAACTCAAGTGCTTTTTGAAGAACTTCCTCTGCTTCTACTATTTTTCCTAATTTCGCCGCAATGTTCGCTAACTCTACATAAAACGGAACTGAAAGCTCATCTACTTTAATTCCTTCATGAAGCGTTTCATAGCTTTCTTGAAGCATTCCTTCTTTTTCATAGCTTTTCGCTAAATACATGTACAGTGATGCGTACTCAGGGTCTAATTCTTTTAGTTCTTGCCAAGCACCGATTGCTCTCTGATATTCTTCACCTTGGTATAATGTGAAGGCATATCCAAATAATGAGTGAATATCTTTTTGTTCCTCTAGGCCTGCTTCATAATAAGAAATCGCCTCTTCCCAGTTTCCAATCGCACTTAACGTTTCTGCAAGACGAAGTGCGATTACAACACCACCCATTACTTTATGTTCCGCTAATAGCGATTCATAATAAGTAATTGCCTTTTGTTCTTCACCTTTACTACTATATAATTCTGCTAACCCAAACGTAATAACAGGTTCATCAGGCATCATTTCTTTCGCCTTTAATAGTTTTTGCTCTGCTACATCATCAAAACCTTGCATTTGGAATAAATCTGCAACAAGTAATAAAGATTGAACATATAAATCGTCATTTTCTGGAATATCATGAAGTACTTCAATCGCTTCATCTTCTTTATCTAGATCAATATATAATTCTGCTAAAAATACAGTGAATTCACTTTCTTCCGGATACAGTAAACGTAAGTCTTCAGTAATCGCTAATGCCTCATCTGTAAATCCAAGTGTATGATAGTAACGAGCGATATCATACTTCTCTTCATCATTTGCAATTTTTAATTGTTCTTTTAATAATTGTAATCCTTTTTCCGCTTCACCATTTTCAATATATGAAACAACTTGTTCAAACTTTTGCATAAACGTCTCCTTTAATTCTAAAAAATATTCTCTTCTGTTCATTTACCCCGCTATTAACGGGCAGTAAGACCCCCACCTCAAAATTCAGCTAAGGCAAAGAAATTAGTTTGGGGATCAACTGCCCGTAAAAGCCCGATTGGTTCAACTAATAATCAGCGGGGGATAAACATCCCCCCACTGATTAAAGTTTCACTTTATCATAAGCAACTCACTGTTAGAACGCAACCTTTAGAATGAGCATGCTTCTTCTTACAGAGTAGGTAATTGTTCAAAAGGTTCGGATATGACACCGATACCTTATCATCATCTTCTATTGTACCGCTTTCTTTTATGACCGTGCAAATAACTTCTCTCACTAATTATCAAGCCATACAAACCGTGATTTACAGAACAACTTAATTACCAGTCTTCAACCTTTATTTTTAATACGATAAAAAAGGCTCCTATAATAGGAGCCTTCACAATCTCTTAAGAATATGTTTCTTCTTTCTGTACTTGCTCATTTACAAGCTCTTTCAGCAACTCTATAATTTCATCATTTTCTTCTTTCAAACCGACAGTAATACGAATACCATCATCGATACCAAATGCAGCACCAGAACGAACGATATATCCTTTTTTCATTAATCGTTCGAAAGCTTCATTACCCGGTATACCAAGTTTTAAGAAAATGAAATTTGTTTGAGATGGATAATAGAATACGTTATATTCTTTACAAAATGCATAATACTGATTTAGACCTTCAGCATTCTTTTTCACACAATCTTGTAAAAAGGCTTGATCTTCTAATGCAGCGAGTGCTACAGATTGCGCTACAGTTGATGTATTGAATGGTAACCTTGCTACTTCTAGCTGTCCGATTAACTTCGCATCCCCAATCGCATATCCAATACGAAAAGCAGCTAAACCATATGCTTTTGAAAACGTGCGTAAAACCATAAGATTTTCATACTTTTCAAGAAGTGGTAATGTTTGCGGATAGTCTTCTGCTTCCGCGTATTCATAATATGCTTCGTCCATAATAACGAGAGCCGACTTAGGAACCGATTCTAAAAATGAAAGTAATTTTTGTTTCTCAACATATGTACCTGTCGGATTATTCGGATTACAAATCCATACAATTTTCGTTTTATCATCTACTTGCTCTAGCATTGCATCTAAATCGTGAATACCATCTTTAAGTGATACTTCACGAACTTCTGCTCCTTCAATAACAGCATGGTGATGATATTGTGAAAACGTAGGATTCGCCATTACAACGTTTGTTCCTTCATGTAGTAACGCTCGGCTAATCATTTGAATGACTTCATCTAATCCACTACCAAATAGTAGTTGTTCTGCTTTTACACCTAAATGTTCCGCTACTTTTGTCCGAAGTTCAAAGGCATATCCATCTGGATAAAGGGCATATTGGCTCGCTAAAGAAGTTAATGCTTCTGTCACACGCGCTGAGCAACCGAATGGATTTTCGTTCGATGCTAATTTCACAATTTTCGATAATCCATATTCCCTTTTTACTTCTTCAATGTTTTTCCCAGGTACATACGCTCTCAAAGTTAACAATTGCTCTTTCACTCTCATTTTTCTTCCCCCAGTCATTTCATTCAATTTGATTACAATACAGTTATAGCCCCTTACTGTAATCTTTTATCATAACCGTCACTATTACGAGAATACCTCTAAATGAGCACTTCACAACACTTCGCTATCATTTTAAACCATATCTTTTTGAAATGCCTCTAACGCAATATGAACAGTCTCATCTGAAATAGATACGACATTCACTACCCCATATTCCTGCATAAGCACCATATGAATTGCTCCTGCATTTGCTTTCTTATCTTGTTTCATCAATTGAACGAGGCGCTCTACATTCAAATCTCTTGGCATTTTTGGATAGCCGTATTTCAAGAACCACTGCTTCATATCTTCATAAGCAAGATTAACCTTGTACACTTGCTCACTTAAAAATATGGCGAATAACATTCCAACCGCTACGCCGTCACCGTGAGTAATATTTCCATACCCTAGCTCTTTTTCAAGAGCATGTCCTAACGTATGTCCAAAGTTCAAATGGGCACGTACACCCTTCTCTGTTTCATCTTGTGATACAACATTTGCCTTTACAGGAATCGCCTTCGTTAATATATGGATTAACTTCTCATCACGAAGATCCGCTAATGTTTGCACTTCTTCTTTTAACCAATGATATAGCTCCACATCACCAATAAGAGCATGCTTTATCACCTCTGCATAACCTGAACGCCACTCTTTTTTAGGAAGAGACTGTAAAAACGGTGTATGATATACAACTGCTTCTGGCTGATGGAATGCACCAATCATATTTTTACCTAACGGATGATTAATCGCTACTTTCCCACCTACTGCGCTATCGTGCGCTAATAAAGTCGTCGGAACCTGCACAAAGCGAATACCACGCATAAACGATGCAGCAACAAAACCAGCTAAATCTCCAATCATTCCGCCTCCCAGTGCAAGAATTAAAGAATTTCTATCTAATTTATTTTCAAGAGCTGACGTATGAGCCGCATAGAAATTTTCGAAAGACTTCTCTTTTTCGCCACTTGGTACAACAAACGAAAACACGTCCTGCTCCACTTGTAATGCATCGATAACTGTCTGTAAATGTAGTGATGCAACAGCTTCATCTGAAATGATCATTACGTTAGATACAGCTGGCTGCATATTTTGAACGATCATTGTTAAGTGTGACAACGCTTCTTTACCAACATGTACATCATATTCTTTTGATTTCGTTTGAATATGTATGTTTCCCATTAAAATCCCCTCGCATATTCATTATGTTTCTCAATATTTTCACGAATCAGTTCCATACGATCTAATCCGAATTGTTCTATTAAAGCTGTTGCTAATTCCCAAGCCACAACCGCTTCTGCAACGACACTAGCTGCTGGTACTGCACAACTATCTGAACGTTCAATGCTCGCTGTAAAAGGCTCTTTCGTATCAATATCTACACTTTGAAGAGGTTTATAAAGTGTAGGTATCGGTTTCATCACACCGCGCACAACAATTGGCATTCCAGTCGTCATACCACCTTCCAATCCACCTGCATTATTTGTTCTTTTTGTATATCCATGCTCCTCATTCCATAGAATTTCATCATGAACTTCACTTCCCGGTCTATGCGCTGCTTCAAAACCAATTCCAATCTCGACACCTTTAAAAGCATTAATACTCATAATTGCAGCTGCTAATTTCGCATCCAGTTTTCGATCATAATGCACGTAGCTACCTACTCCAATTGGCATTCCTTCCACAATTACTTCAACGATTCCACCAATTGAATCACCATTTGCTTTCGCATCATCAATCGCTTTCATCATTTGGTTACCAGCTTCGTCATCTAAGCAACGTACAGGAGATGCTTCTGTAATACTCTTTAATTCTTCAATTGAACTATACGTAACCTCCTTAGCTTGTACACCGCCAATTTCAATTACATGGCCCGCCACTTTAATACCAAGTTCTGCTAACACCTTTTTAGCAACCGCACCAGCAGCAACACGCACCGTCGTTTCGCGCGCTGACGAACGTTCCAGTACATTCCTCATATCTCTATGACCATATTTAATTGCACCATTTAAATCAGCATGCCCAGGCCTTGGTTTTGTCACTTTCCTTTTCATCTCTTTTTCTTCTTGTTTCGTTAAAGGTTCTGCACCCATAACTTTTATCCAATGGGCAAAATCACGATTTTCAACAATGAGTGCAATAGGGGAACCTAATGTTTCTCCATGTCTAACACCACTTAAAATTTGCACTTGATCCGTTTCAATTTGCATGCGTCTACCACGCCCATACCCCTTTTGCCTTCTAGCTAACTCTTCGTTTATATCATCCGCTACTAAAGACAATCCTGCTGGAACACCCTCTATAATTGTTGTAAGTTGCGGACCATGAGATTCACCAGCTGTAATATATCGCATACGTTATTCCTCTTTTCGTATATGTATTTATCTCACTATATTAACTTTTATCATTCTAAAAATATTAAAGAAATTATATCATATATCGACCATTTTCTTATTCTATATTTCCGATAGGCCTAATTTAAATATCAATATATCATAACAGCTCAAACTTCGTAACTAATTGAAAATAAAAAAAGTGCAAGAAGAATACCCCTATTCTTCTTGCACTTTTTACTATTATCACAGTGATTAAAGCGTTTACAAATTATTTCGAAATAATTAGTAAATCCATTCATTCATTAATTTTGAGTAGTCAACTAATTCTTCTTCTTTAAAGAAAATAGCAATCTCGCGCTCTGCGCTTTCTAAAGAATCAGAACCATGGATAATGTTTTTCGCAACAGTTACACCGAAATCTCCACGAATTGTTCCAGGAGCTGCTTCATGTGGTCTTGTTTTCCCCATCATGTTACGCGCTGTATCTACTACACCTTCACCTTGCCATACCATTGCGAACACAGGTCCAGATGTAATAAAGTCTACTAACTCACCAAAGAAAGGTTTTTCCTTATGCTCAGCGTAGTGTTGTCCAGCAATTTCCGGAGTGACTTGCATTAATTTTGCACCAACTAATTGAAAGCCTTTTTTCTCAAAACGAGCTACAATTTCCCCAATGAAGGCACGTTGTACACCGTCTGGTTTTACCATTAGAAATGTTTTTTCCATAAAAAATCTCTCCACTTCTGAATTATGTATGTAATTGTATATCCCCACACACATATTATCACCCTTATCACAATTGTGCAATAGTTTTGAAATAGAGAGATTATTTTATTTTTTAGAATAAACATTAAAATTTTCGTTTTCCAATATACTTTGCAACATTTTGTAATGCGTACTTTGCTTGTCCACGTGGGAGTGGTTTTATTATTTCTAAAGCTTTATGTAAATAACGTTCACTAAACGCAAATGCTTGATCAATTGCTGTACTATTTTTTACAGCATCAATAATTTCTTGCATTTCACTTGCTGTTGAATTTTCATGTACAGATGTGATTTGCTGACGAAGTACGGGATCTTCCATCGCATATAAAGCAGGAAGTGTAATATTCCCTTGTAGTAAATCTCCACCAGCAGGTTTTCCAAGTTTCTCTTCTGTAGAAACGAAGTCTAAAATGTCATCAATAATTTGATAAGACATTCCTACAAAATACCCATACCAAAATAGACGATTTACCGTATCACGATTAGCACCAGCAGCAATCGCTCCCAATTGACAACTCGCGGCAATTAATAATGCTGTTTTTCGCTTTATTCTTCTTAAATACGTTCTTAAATTTTGGTCATAATTGTATTTATCTTTAATTTGTTCAATTTCACCTTTACAGACTTCTAAAATAGTATGCGATAACGCTTGATGTGCCTCTGGAATTTCGATATTTGTTATACATTCAAGAGACTTAGCGAACAGATAGTCCCCTGTATACATCGCAATACGATCTCCCCATTTTGCATTCACAGTCGCACTGCCGCGTCGTAAAAATGCAGCATCAATAACATCATCGTGAACAAGAGAAGCCATATGAATAAGTTCTAACGCAACAGCAACATGCTTAATTGCATCTAACTTATAATCTCCAAATTTCCCTGCAAGCAACACAAATACAGGACGAATTCGCTTCCCACCAGCTTCAATAAGCTGTAATGCTGCCTCTTCTACTAATGGCTGTTCAGAAGCGACTGTCTTTTTTAATTCTTTTTCTATCACATTAATATCCGATCGTAAAAAAGAGTACATAAGTTGTAACTTCATATTGTTCACCTTAACCTAAAACTTCTTTTTTCTATTTTGATTCTGGTTTAATACCTAAATGCATCGCTGCTACCCCAAAAGTAAATGGTTTTACTTGCACACGTTCAAGTCCAGCTTGCTCAAACATTTGAGCCAGTTCTTTCATCCCTGGGAACGTACTAGCAGATTCTTGAAGCCATGAATATTCTTTATAACTTTTCGCAAACATCTTTCCAAATAACGGCATGATATATTTAAAGTATAAAATATACCCTTGTCGAAAACCAATCATTGTTGGTTGAGATGTTTCTAAACAGATTACTTTTCCACCTGGTTTTACTACACGTGTCATTTCTTTTAATACGTGCATATAATCCGGTACGTTACGTAAACCAAACCCAATCGTCACATAATCAAACGTATTATCTTCAAATGGAAGTTCCATTGCATTCCCATGTAGAAGTTCTACTTGTTTTAATTGTAACGCCTCTACCTTTTGCTTACCGACAGATAACATATTTTCACTGAAGTCTAAGCCAACAACCTTTCCTTGTTCACCTACCGCTCCAGCTAGCGCAATTGTCCAATCTGCGGTTCCACAGCATACATCAAGCGCTTGACTGCCTGGTTGTACATCCATAATTCGCATCGTTTCTTTACGCCACGCTTTATGTCTTTGAAAACTAATTACAGAATTCATCACATCGTATTTATCAGAAATCTTTTCAAATACGTCATGTACTCTTTCTTCTTTTGATTGTTGCATGCTCGTACCTTCTTCCAATGTAAAATTGCTTATGTCTTCTATTTATCCCTTAACACAGAATTTATTTCATTAATGTCTATGTGATTTTCTAAAAATTGTTTTTCTTTCTTTCTCAATTCCATCATCCAACTATTAATCACTACTTCTGCTTTATCCCCTAAAGCATCTTGCATCGCTTGAAAAACAGGTGAATGTTGTTTATCAGCATACAATTGAATTTCTTTTTGAAGACGATTTCCACCTAATACGTATGTGATAAATGGCTTCCAATGTGATAAATGAAAATGATCACATGTTTTTTGAAGGAGCGCAGACTCAATCGTTACTACGCTTTTCATTATGTCATCCGTCGTTTCATGCGCTTTTTGGTATAACATAATTTTGTGTTCATTTATCTCTTTAATTCCTTCAGCAAGTGCACGAATTAAAACAATATCACGATTCATAGACAATAAATAATAATATAGTCCACTATAGTAATCGCCTGCAAGTACTGTTAATTGACGACATTTATGCGATTCAATCGCTTCCTCGCCTGCTTTATTTGATACCTTTTCATGCGTATCAAGCGCAATTTGCACAAGCATAATCGTTACTACGTAATGCTCAATTTGTTCTATATGTAAGTTTGCACTCTTTAAAGCACCATATAACAATGCTATCTTTTCTTCATCAATAAATGGTTCTTCAATATAGTTTATAAAATAAGGATGGCGTAATTTCTCCATCAATTTCTCTTTTATACCCGCATACCCTCCGTAGATGTCACACACAAAAAATCACCCTTGTTTTCTAATTCATAAAACTTATTATAACACATACACTCTATTTTCTATAACCAAAACTTGGCTACACCTACCATTCATGTAAGCAATTTTTCTAATCTCACTCTGTCTAGCTAAAACTATATCATTTATTTACTAAAAAAAAAAAGAAAAGCAGTTTCCCGCTTTTCTTTACTTCGTTTTAATAAACGATAAAATTTCACTGCGCGCTGCAGCATCATTTTCAAGCACACCACGCACTGCTGTCGTTACTGTTTTCGCACCTGGTTTTTTCACACCACGCATCGTCATACACATATGTTCTGCTTCTACTACTACCATTACACCATGAGGCTCTAATACTTCCATAATAGAGTTCGCTACTGTTGATGTAATACGTTCTTGCAGTTGTGGACGACGTGCAATTGTATCTACAGTACGAGCTAATTTACTTAACCCTGTCACCTTTCCACCTTGCGGAATATATGCAACGTGAGCAACTCCATAGAATGGAACTAAATGATGCTCACACATCGAATAAAATGGTATATCTTTTACTAGTACAAGCTCTTCGTGATCTTCTCCGAATACTTTATGCAAATGCTCTTTCGGATCTTCATGCATACCTGAGAACACTTCTGCGTACATTTTTGCAACACGTTTTGGTGTATCAAGTACTCCCTCACGATTTGGATCATCCCCAATCGCCTCTAAAATAAGGCGTACTGCATGTTCAATTTGTTCTAAATTAACTTTTGCCATCCGCTAGCCCTCCCGAAAACCTAAAAGTGATACGAACACATTCTAGCATATTTATGTTTTTAAAAGCAAAAAGAAGAGTTCCCAAAAAGGAAACTCTTCTTCCCTGTTAATATGTAAGGATTATTTAACCGCATCTTTTAACGCTTTACCAGGTTTGAATGCAGGTACTTTACTTGCAGCGATTTCAATCTCCTCACCTGTTTGTGGGTTACGACCTTTACGAGCCGCACGCTCACGAACTTCGAAGTTACCGAATCCGATCAGTTGTACTTTATCACCTTGTTTTAAAGCTTCTAAGATAGAATCAAAAACAGCGTCTACTGCTTTTGTTGCGTCCTTTTTAGAAAGGGAACTTGCTTCTGCAACAGCATTGATTAAATCTGTCTTGTTCATGCCATTCACCTCCTCCC
Source organism: Bacillus sp. Root131 (assembly GCF_001429475.1). Classification (NCBI taxonomy): domain Bacteria; kingdom Bacillati; phylum Bacillota; class Bacilli; order Caryophanales; family Bacillaceae; genus Bacillus; species Bacillus sp. Root131. The sequence continues at coordinate 213,051 of NZ_LMJQ01000001.1, read as the reverse complement.
AAAGATAAGACTGTATAATGATCATAAAATGAGTCTTACTTTCATTTGTAGGCAATTTTTACAAATTCTATACTACAAAGATGTAGATAAATCATTATCAACGCCTATATTATACGATTCTCCTTTATAATTCAATATTTTTAAGGAAATTGTTACTGTGAAAATGTGAAAATCTGATGAAACTTGACAATTTACAACAATGTATTAGATAATGACTGTTTATTTTTCTATTTTATAATCAAAAAAAAACAAAAAATCCCTCTACAATGAGAGGGATTTTTCTTATAGTATAATCGCAATTAATCCGCCAGATCCTTCATTAATAATTCTTTCTAGCGTTTCTTTTAATTTATATCTAGCGTTTTCTGGCATTAAGGATAATTTCGCTTGAATTCCTTCTCGAACAATTGAGCTAAGCGAACGTCCAAATATATCAGAATTCCAAATTGATAACGGGTCATCTTCAAAATCTTGCATTAAATAACGAACTAATTCTTCACTTTGCTTTTCAGTACCAATGATCGGTTCAAACGTTGACTCTACATCTACTTTAATCATATGAATGGATGGCGCTACCGCTTTTAACTTCACACCAAACCTTGAACCGTGACGAATAATTTCTGGCTCATCTAAGCTCATATCTGCTAGCGCAGGCGCTGCTACACCATATCCTGTTTGCTTAACCATACGCAGTGCGTCTGCGACTTGGTCGTATTCTGTTTTCGCATGAGATAAATCGAGCATAAGCTTCAATAAATGATCTTTCCCCCGAATTTCTACCCCTACTACTTCTTTTAAAATCTGATCATATAATTCATCTGGCGCATATAAATCAATCTCCGCCACACCTTGCCCCATATCAATGCCAGCTAAGCTCGCTCGATCAATAAATTCATATTGACTAAACTGCCAAACAACCCGATCCACATCACGAAGACGTTTTATATCCTTCACAGTTTCTTGAACTGCTTCTTGATAACTTTGACGCAACCAATGCCCTTCATTTAGCACCATTACCCAGCTCGGAAGGTTCACATTCACTTCTAATACAGGGAATTCAAATAGCGCTTCACGAAGTACATTATATACATCTGTTTCTCTTAAACTCTCCACACTCATTGCAATAACCGGGATATCATATTCTTCTGATAAACTTTGGCGTAATTGCTCTGTATCTGGATGATACGGCTGTACCGTATTAATTATCATAATGAAAGGTTTTCCTACTTCTTTCAATTCATTTACAACGCGTTCTTCTGCCTCTATATAATCTCTTCTTGGAATTTCACCAATTGTTCCATCTGTTGTAATTACAACACCAATTGTTGAATGTTCTTGAATTACTTTACGCGTGCCGATTTCTGCAGCTTCATGGAATGGAATAGGTTCTTCATACCAAGGGGTATTAATCATGCGCGGGCCATTCTCATCTTCATAGCCCTTCGCTCCTGGAACCGTATATCCAACACAATCTACTAATCGAATATTCACTTCAAGTCCTTCATCTACTTCGATAGAAACCGCTTGGTTTGGAACAAACTTCGGTTCCGTCGTCATAATTGTACGACCAGCAGCACTTTGAGGCAATTCATCCTGCGCTCTTTGACGGTCAGACTCATTCTCAATATTTGGAATAACTACAAGTTCCATAAATTTTTTAATGAATGTTGATTTCCCTGTTCGAACAGCTCCTACAACTCCAAAATAAATATCACCGCCTGTTCGTTCTGCAATATCTTTAAAAATATCTACCTTTTCCAAGTGATTCCCTCCCTCAAAATTTTTGGGAATAATTCCGCGTTTATAGTCAACTAATACCTTCTCTAACGTTGCCTATAATATCTGATATAATATAATGGTATTCTAGAAGTTCGGACAATATATCATATAATTTTGTCCAATTTCATATGACTATTAAAAAATATCTTTTGTTTGCATCGTAAGTTGTATAACATAAAAAACCTTTCTTCTAGAACTTATTCACTAAAAGAAAGGTTCATGACTTATGATTTTAAAAAAATTGGTTCTCCGTCCTTTACCGTGTACGGTAAAGAATAAGCTGGTACAAACGGGGAACCTTTCGAAAGTATATTTCGAATATCTTCTCCCTCCGTAAACTGCCCTTCATTTTTTTTCAAAGCGTCATATAAGTCGATTCTATAATCAACAAAAACTTCTCCTTTTTCATTAATTACAAAAGGAAGTCCTTTACCAGAATATGGACTTGTCACTTGTGGCACATCTTTATATCCTAGTTTTTTAAAATCCAATTCATATACACCATCTGAAATTACTTTTTTAAAAGGTGGATATTGATGTTCATCACGATACATCCTAAGCTTTAAAGATAGTTCCTGAATTTGTTCAGCCATCCTAACATCAATTAACTTTACTGTTGGATTTGTTTCAACGTCTATTAATACGTATTGATATACTCCTCCACTTTCATATGCATTCCCTGGTGCTTCTTGTATGTAACGCGGGGCAATCTGTTGAAAGTCGATTGGATACTTTTGATAAATAGGTGTACTCATATCCCTCGTCTTAATTGGCAATATCCCATCATTTTGCTCCTTAAATGTCACAACAGCTTTTTGAACAACCTGTAGCTGATCTTCATAAGGAACCGCATTTTGCTTCATATTTTCTTTCGGATACAGACACCCCGTTAAAAGGCTCATACAACAAAATATTAAAATAATATGGACTTTTTTCACTAGCATCACCTTTTCATACTAATATAACTTGCTCCGTATGTAGTATTTTCGAGACCATTCCATTTACTGCTGTACAGGTCCACTAAATACAACAAGAAAAATAACAATTCCTGACACAACCATAAGGGTGTACGCTACTAACGCTGTAATCCCTTTCAAAAATTTATTCTGTATTTTATGTCTACTTAATAAAATAAAACTTACTGCAAAAAACATAAATCCAATTGCCCCTAAAGCCAACCACATTTTCATAAGCCCTTCTGACATATACACACCCCTTTTTATTAATCTATTTTTATACTATTTTAACAAATTAAAATCTTTAAACAAATACAAAAAGAACATTTTACTACAAATTACGAATATGTAACTTTAATCAATAGGTTTTTCAGCATTTTCCACTAATCTAGATAAAAATAAAACCGAAGCGATTGTATCTCTCGCTTCGGTTGACCAAATATGCCCAAAAACAGCTCTATTCCCATTCTTTCATGGCTATCATATGCAATCTACAAACTCTTTGTTTCTCATAATTTATTTTTTAAACATTTTGCTTAACGAGCCAAAATCTGCTGGCATATTATTATTAATAATCGCTTTTACAATTTGATCCTCTTGCTCTTTCGGCACTTCACGTCCCGCCATAAGAGCCACTTGATGAATTAATTGACGAAGTACAGTTTCATCACGTAAATTCGCATTTTGCACGGATGACGCTAATTTAAAAATATCCTCTTTATTTACTTTCGCTTCCTTCTCAATATTATTAAAAATGTTATTATCCATTCTTTTCACCCTCTCCTCAAGTTACTCTTCATCCTATGCAAAAATAAAAAAATGGTGAAAAGACCCATAAAATAAAAAAGCGACAGAAGTACAAATGTACTTCTGTCGCTTTTCTTTACAGTAAGTCAGGTATAGCTTCCACTTCATGTTTTCGAACACGTCCCATCAATGAGCCTACCGCATCTTTTACGTTATTCCCATTGAACAGCACGTCATATAAAGCAGCTGTAATCGGCATTTCAACTTCCATTTTCTCTGCCAATTCATGAGCAGCTTTCGTTGTTCTTACACCTTCCACAACCATACCCATGCTTTCTAACACTTCTTCTAAAGAATGTCCTTTTCCAAGCATATTTCCAGCGCGCCAATTTCGGCTATGAACACTTGTACAAGTTACAATTAAGTCTCCCATACCGGTTAGACCAGCAAACGTTAACGGATTCCCGCCCATTTTTCTTCCTAAACGAGCAATCTCTGTTAAACCACGTGTCATCAATGCCGCTTTTGCATTATCACCTAATCCAAGACCATCAGTTATACCAGCAGCTAATGCGATAATATTTTTTAACGCACCACCAAGTTCAACTCCAACGATATCTGGATTTGTGTATACACGGAAATAACTATTCATAAATAAATCTTGTACTTCCTCAGCCGCTTCCATACGCTTTGCTGCAGACGTAACTGTTGTCGCTTGTCGTAAACCAACTTCTTCAGCATGACTCGGTCCAGACAATACAACAACATCTTTAATTAAGTTCTCTGGAATTTCTTCCTCGATCACTTCCGAAATACGTTTTGACGTACCAGGTTCAATCCCTTTACTCGCATGAATCCAAGTAATCGGTTCTGTAACAATTTCTTTCATCTCTTGTAATACATCTCTGTACGCTTTCGTCGGTACTACTAGCAGTACTGTATTTACATCTACTAATGCTTCTTCTAAAGAAGAGTAGGCTACGATTGTGCTTGGCAATGTAATGCCTGGGAGATATCGACTATTCTCATGTTTCGTATTCATTTCATCCATAAGTTCTGAGCGATTTCCCCAAATACGTACATCATGTCCATTGTCAGCTAATACCATCGCTAACGCTGTTCCCCAGCTACCTGCTCCTACTACTGTGATTTTTGTCATAAAATCACATCCTCTCCATTAGTCTCTTGCTCGAGCAATAATGTGAATCGGCGTTCCTACAAAACCGAACGCTTCACGTAAACGATTCTTTAAGAAGCGCTCATATGAAAAGTGCATTAATTCTGTATCGTTTACAAACACAACAAATGTCGGTGGTTTTACCGCAACCTGTGTCGCATAGAAGATTTTCAGACGGCTACCATTATGAGTCGGTGTTGGATTCATCGCTACCGCATCCATAATTACATCGTTTAATACGTTTGTTTGTACACGGATACTATGGCTTTCATTTACCTCATTGATAACCGGTAATAACGTTTGTGTACGTTTTTTCGTTTTTGCAGATAAGAATACAATCGGTGCATAATCCAAGAATTGGAAATGAGCACGAATATTTTCTTCAAATGCTTTCATTGTTTTTTCATCTTTTTTCACTGCATCCCATTTGTTTACAACGATAATAACAGCTCGTCCTGAATCATGAGCATATCCAGCGATTTTTTTATCTTGCTCAATAATTCCTTCTTCTCCGTCTAAAACAACTAAAACAACGTCAGAACGTTCAATCGCTCTAAGTGCACGAAGTACACTATACTTTTCTGTACTTTCATATACTTTTCCTTTTTTACGCATACCAGCTGTATCAATGATTACATAATCTTGATCATCTTTACTATATGGTGTATCGACAGCATCACGCGTCGTTCCTGCGATATTACTTACAATTACACGTTCTTGACCAAGAAGTGCATTTACAAGCGATGATTTCCCTACATTTGGACGTCCAATTAAAGAGAAACGGATTGTTTCATCGTCATACGCCTCTTCTTCAATCTTTGGAAAATGATTTGCAGCTTCATCTAACAAATCACCAAGTCCTAAACCGTGTGTACCTGAAATCGGGAATGGCTCGCCAAATCCTAATGAATAAAAATCATAAATATCACTACGCATTTCTGGATTATCAACCTTATTTACCGCAAGTACAATTGGTTTTTTAGAACGATACAAAATTTTAGCAACTTCTTCATCCGCTGCAGTTACACCATCGCGACCATTCGTCATAAAAATGATAACATCTGCTTCATCAATCGCAACTTCCGCCTGTTGACGAATTTGTGTCAAGAACGGCTCGTCTCCAATATCAATTCCACCTGTATCAATAATGTTAAACTCATGATTTAACCATTCTCCCGCACTATAAATACGGTCTCGAGTTATACCTGGGATATCTTCTACGATTGAAACTCTTTCTCCAACTATTCTATTGAAAATAGTAGATTTTCCTACGTTCGGGCGGCCTACTATTGCTATTACTGGTTTCGGCATATACTTTCATCCTTTCAACTTGCTTCTGTTTATTATGTAAAAAACCCTTCTTTGTGCAAGAAGGGATTTGCATTCCAGAATATTTCTCAACGTATCAAAACACCTCACATTATAACACACGTTCCTAATGTTTCACAATAATATATACATTCTCTTGTAAGCGATGCGCAATACCATCTAAAATTGCCTCTAAATTATTTGCAACAAATTCTAGTTCCTCCATCGACTCACAAACAAATAAAGGAGCACCACCTGCAAATTTTTCCGGCGCTGTTGTAATAACTGCCAGGATAACGCTTTCTAACATCATCTCTTATCTCCCCTTCCTTTCGGGGCTTCCGATGACATATGGACGGCACTTTCTAACGTTGGTACATTTCCTATAACACTTATCGCTTTCTCTGCATCTTGATCTTGCGGTAAGACAAAAATTCCAACCCTACCATCCTCTAAATCACGCTTTGCTAACGGTACAAGCGCTGGTGTACCAGAATCTCTATAAATCCCTAGCGCCACCGAAACATCGTGTAAAACAGCTTGCCGTTGCCCTAAATTTGAGATTGTCACCATCGCATCAATTGATTTCGGTTTTAAAATAAACCCCATGCCATATTTCATAATCTCTTCTTGCCTCGCCGGCAATCCAATATTCATAATATAAATATTATCAATATACAGTCCTGCCCCTTCAAAACGAAGGGGCACGTGCTCAATTTCAACAAGATCATGTAGCCTTTTTCCAGACATTAATTTTTTCGCAATAAAAAATGCGATTATAGCCATAATTACTCCCGCAATCCATGAACGGAACCCTATATACGCAAATGTCGTTGCAAACGACGTTAACATCGCCAAATAGTTGCGACTTTCAAAAACCAATGCAATTCCTTCAATATATGTATTTCCACGCGGTACGAGCTCATATCCATCTAATTGTTGAAGCGTGTTTCTTTCCATATTACGTACATCACGAAATTGTGTTGCCGCTAACGTAAGAAATGTAATGGCAGAAAAATCTTTTTTCAAAATAGACGGGATTGCAATCGCTCCTAAAGCAGCTGCAATTAACCCCATTGCAATATGAATAATTTTCCCATGCAGCCTCGTCGGATATTGCCGCGTATCCGTCCGAAGCATTAACACTCTTGTAACTGTCCCCGCTATTACGCCGCATAAAATGGCTGATGTATATTCAGTCATGCATTACCCTCGCCTTTCTTTTACGTGTTTTTCTCTTAAACTGTTCCATGTATACTGATGCTTTTGCAATCCAAAACAATACTGCCATGAATAATGTAGAAACGGCGACGATATCAAAAAATGCTAAACTACCGTAATCATATGGAAAATTCAATTTCCGAAAAATAAATGTCACTAGCAACTCTCCTTGTAACATCCCTACATATAGGGAACATAATCGTAATATGCGATCCCCATGCAATAACACCGATGCATACACAAGAGCACTACTTAGCAGAAACACTCTATCCACCACAATCCAAATCGGATCATATATTTCTAACAAATGAAAACTTGTATATAACATTGCAATAATAAGTGCCGAAAGTAAGCTATATAATTTTTTCCAAACAGAATATAGCGTAATTCCTATAAAAGAAATAATACAAAGTAGAAGAGCATTTACTGATACCACGAATGAGGCAATCGTTACATGTAACGGAGAGCAAATTATAAAAATCATTATACAAGCGCCTAACTTCCACCGAATAGGGTCCTTTTTCATAAAAAAGGTTACGATGATCCACCCTATCCAAGCTACAAAATAAAAAGTACTTCCATCCATCAACTTCACCTCCTATGTTTTCCATTATGGGAACTTTTTATGAAAGTTAATCCACTTTATTTACGCATAGTTTTTTCTTATAACAGCAACACTTTTAACAAGGAGGTGTTATTTATTATGGGTAAAGATCGCCAAGAACGAAAACTACGAGAATCACGCCGCGTTGAATCTGATCGTAATCAATCACTACAATATCCAGGTGCAACTGGACTTGATACACCAGAGCAGGCTCGAAAACAAAACCAGCACTAATTAATACAAAAAGACGGTTTCGATGTTGTACGAAACCGTCTTTTGCATAATCATTTTAATGATTTTTATTTATATTGAAATAATATTTTGTGTACTATATCCTCCTATCACTTCTTTTGCCCCCACCTATTTCCCTTATAAAAGCAAGTCCTCTCAAAAATCCAGTAACTAATCATCTTCATTTTTTAACCTTTTTTCAATTACAATTTTTATAAAATACCAATTCCATTCTCCACTTTATATTACGAGAAAGAAAAGAAAACAAAAAATCAACCGAACGGTTGATTTTTTATCTCCTACTATAATGCGCAGTATCAATACCACGCTGCATTAACCAATGATATGTTTCACCTTTTACAACAAGAGGTACAGATTGCAACTCTTCTATCGTCTTCGCACCAAGAGCTGTCATAATAAATTTCAAATCTGTATGTAGAAGCTCAATTTCATCCACTAATTTCTCGATACCATCTTGCATTAAAATACGTAAAAAGTAACCAGCAAACGCAGTTGTATTCGCCCCTAATGCGATTGCTTTCGCTACGTCAAGCGCTGTCTGTATACCCCCTGATGCAATAAAAGAGAGGTTATTATTTGTAGAGGTTGCTTCAATAATCGAGGTTGCTGTTTGTATGCCCCAGTTATTAAAATAAGAAAGCATTCGCTGTCTTCTTTCATTTTCAACAGCAGCAAAATTCGTACCACCTTGCCCACCAATATCAATTGCCGTTACACCTACGTTCGCTAACTGTTGCATTGTTTCCTTACTCATCCCAAATCCAACTTCTTTTACAATGACAGGAACTTTACTATTTAAAACAATTTTCTCAATACGCTGAAGTACGCCAGTAAAATCACGGTCTCCTTCTGGCATCGTTAACTCTTGTATGACATTTAAATGAATTTGCAATGCATTCGCTTCAATCATATCAACTGCACGCTCTGCCTGCTCGATAGTTGCCTCACTACCTAAATTAGCAAAGAAAATACCATTTGGGTTTACCTTTCTGATCACCTTATAAGAAGCAGCCTCACTTTCATCTTTTAACGCCGCCATTTGCGAACCTACAGCCATAGCAAGGTTATGTTGTTTCGCTACATATGCTAATTGCTCATTGATATGTAACGTTTTCTCTCCTCCACCACCAGTCATCGCATTGATAAAAATCGGCGAACTTAGTGAAAGTTCGCCGATTTTTGTTTCACATGTTATTGTGTCATAATTTGAATTTGGCAAGCTTTGATGCACAAAATCAATATCATGAAAGCCATGCGTACGAGACTGACCAGTAGAAAGAGCGTATTCAATATGATCTAATTTACGTTTTGCCCTTACCACTTGTACCCCTCATTATTTCTTTAATTTTTTCAGTTGTTCACCAATAATATCACTTAATTGGAAAGTAGCAGAATCAGCATTTGGCTCATACTGACTATAATCTTCAATTACATTATTTTCCTCAAGCGCTTCTTTTATACTTAAAGAAATACGTTTCTCTGCTGCGTGAACTTCAAGTACTTTCACTTTTACTTCTTGTCCCATTTCCAATACTTCATTCGGATTTTTCACGTGACGATTTGCAATTTGAGATACGTGTACAAGTCCTTCAACGCCAGGTAAAATCTCAACGAATGCACCAAATGTAACAAGGCGTTTTACTACTCCCTCACGAATATCTCCAGCTTTTATTTCGCCAGCAACGTTTTCCCAAGGTCCTGGTTGAGCTGCTTTAATCGATAAAGAAATACGTTGTGTATCAGCATCAACAGATAACACCTTTACCTTAACCTTTTGACCTTGCTCTAAAACTTCAGAAGGTTGCTCTACACGTTCGTGTGAAATTTGTGAAATGTGAACTAAACCGTCCACGCCACCAACGTTAACGAAAGCACCAAAGTCAGTTAATCGTTGCACTGTTCCTTCAACAACGTCCCCTTCTTTTAATGAAGAAATTGCTTCTTTTTTCTTAGAATCTAGTTCTAATTCTACTACCGCTTTATGCGAAAGGATTACACGATTTTTTTCACGGTCTAATTCAACAATTTTCACCGCTAACGTTTTACCTTTATAGTCAGTAAAGTCTTCTACATAATGTACTTCTACAAGTGAAGCTGGGATAAAACCGCGAACCCCAAGATCCACAACTAATCCGCCATTCACAATATCTTTTACAGTAACATCAAACACATGACCAGAAGTAAATTTCTCTTGTAATTCTACCCATGCTTTTTCTGCATCAACAGCACGTTTAGACAAGACAAGATCATCTTCTTCTAATTTAATAATTTTCAACTCTAGTGTTTGATCTAATTCTACAACATCGCTTGCTTTTTCAATATGAACGTTAGCTAATTCACTAATTGGAATTACGCCATCTGTTTTGTATCCAACATTTACAAGCACTTGTTTCTCTTCAACTTTCGTTACAGAACCTGTAACAACGTCACCAACTTGTAATTCTTTTGAATCCATAACTTCTTCATTCATTTTCTCTACCATGGAAATACCTCCCTACAGAATTGACAAAGCATTTTTTATGTATATACGAAATGAAAACAAAGTTTTCATTTGCATGTTTAAGAATTTCTCATCACATACTTTTTTCAATACCATTCATAAGAAAATATATTAAACCTATATAAATAGTATACAGCAAAACCAGCTTGAAAAAAGTATGTTTTGAAATATAATAGCGAATATATTCTGACAGTTTTATTCCTCTTTAACTAACTTCTTACAAATCAGCTCATTTGTCAAGGAAAGAGACTCACAATTCACGTATCCTTTACATTTCTATTTAAACAAAAAAGAAAGGGGATCATCCCCTTTCTTTATTTCGCAAACACTCCTGAAACAATACTCATAATTTTTTGGACAACTTCTTCAATTGATAAAGAAGTCGTATCTAATTCCAATGCATCATCAGCCTTTTTTAGTGGAGAAACTTCGCGTTCTGAATCTAATTTATCACGCTGAGCAATTTCTTCTTTTAGCTGCTCTAAATTAGAATCGAAACCTTTATTTAAATTTTCTAAATGTCTTCTTTCCGCTCTTTCTTCAACAGAAGCAAGCATAAAGATTTTCACTTCAGCATCCGGTAATACATGTGTACCAATATCACGGCCGTCCATTACAACGCCGCCTTTTTTCGCTAAATCTTGCTGACGGCGTACCATTTCTTCACGAACAAGGCGATGCTTTGCTACAATAGATACTCGATTCGTCACATCAGGTGTACGAATTACTTCAGAAACATCTTGTCCATTTAAAAATACAAGCTGTGTATTTTCTCCTTGCTGAAATTCAATATTTACATTCCTTACAACTTCCATTAACTGCTCTTCATTTTCAATATCTACTTTTTGTTCAAGGGCTGCATATGTAAGCGTACGGTACATTGCGCCTGTATCAATATAAACGTAAGAAAGTTCCTTCGCAACAACTTTTGCCACTGTACTTTTACCAGCAGCTGCTGGACCATCTATAGCAATTGAAATTCGTTTATCCATTGTAACACCTCATTTTTTCACTTATAAAACAAAACGAAAAGCAGGTGTTCACCCTGCTTCTTCTCATTTGCTTCACGTCATTAAATCCTCAATTATTGTAGCATAATCCTTCATAGAAGAAAATGAAAACTACCTATTCACCTGTAAGATTTCCGCTTTGTCTTTTACCATGACACCTTCATAATAAACAATTTTAGATAAATATTTCACTGATGACTTATGTATAAATAACAATTGCACAACAGAAAGACAAATAAATTGTATTATTAATATACGAATAAAAATTCTCTCCATCTTTTCCACCGTAATTGCTCCCTCCTATACTATATTTACACATCTCGTTTCGTAATTTTATACATCGTACATATAGCAGTTAATTTTATTGTCATTTGCGAGGCATACTTTTATACATTTCCATTGTCGAATTTACTAAAAACATGTTATGTTCTAAATGTATTTTTTACTTGAAAGGGGTATAAGAATTGAAAAGAATCCTAGTTTTACACACAGGTGGAACAATTGCAATGGAGGAGGATAAAGAAACTGGAGTCGTACAACCAGGTGAAAAAAATCCTCTTTTAAAATTCATTCCTGATTTAGAAGGCGATGTTGATTTAATCGTTGAAGATGTGTTCCATTTACCATCTCCCCATATGACACCGAGCGAAATGTTACAATTACAAGTCATCATTGATGAAAGAGTAAAACAAGACAACATTCATGGCGTAGTCATTACGCATGGTACTGATACATTAGAAGAAACAGCCTATTTCTTAGATTTAACAGTACAAGCAACTATTCCGATCGTTGTGACAGGTGCAATGCGCTCTAGCAATGAATTAGGTGCTGACGGCCTATATAACTTCTTATCAGCTGTAAAGGTTGCTAGTTGTGATGAAGCTGCAGAAAAAGGTGTTTTAGTCGTATTAAATGACGAAATTCATTGCGCTACAAATGTAACGAAAACACATACAAGTAATGTCGCAACATTCCAAAGCCCACAATACGGACCAATTGGAATGGTAACAAAACGCGGCGTTGTCTTCCATCACGCTTTAGTACATCATGAAACATATACGATAAACACAGTGTCTAAAAATGTAGTTGTTCTAAAAGCATATGCTGGCATGGATGATACATTATTAGCAGCAATCGAAAATCTTCCTGTAGACGGTATTGTTATCGAAGCGCTCGGACAAGGTAATCTACCTCCAAGAACACTTCCTAGTCTAGAACGATTATTAAATAAAGGTATTCCTGTCGTATTAGTTTCTCGCTGTTTCAACGGTATCGTTCAAGACGTATATTCGTATGAAGGTGGCGGTAAACACTTAAAAGATATGGGCGTTGTATTCACATACGGCTTAAATGCACAAAAAGCACGTATTAAATTACTTGTCGCATTAGAGAATACAAATTCTCATGAATCCATTCAAAATATGTTTATGCACGAATAAAAAGGAGTTGTCGAGATTTTCTCGACAACTCCTTTTTATTTTTCTCTTGATGCAATGGTTTGCGCAATCGCATCTCCATGAAATCTACCGTTCTCGATAAATATTTCATTTGCATTATTTCCAGCAGCAATGACACCTGCAATGAAAATATTTTCAGCATTCGTTTCCATTCTATCCTCTGTATAAATTGGACGTCCTGTTTCTTCATCAATCTGAACACCCATCTTCGTTAAGAAGCTATGATCAGGATGATAACCAGTCATCGCAAATACAAAATCGTTTTGGATTGTATAAACTTCACCATCAACTGTAAACGTTAATGTATGCTCAGTAATTTCTTTCACATGAGCCCCGAAATGCATTTGAATTGTACCGTTTCGTACTAACGCCTCAAATTCCGGCAAAATCCAAGGCTTTATGCTTGGTGAATACTCAATTCCACGATACAGTACCGTTACACGCGCACCAGCTTTAACAAGTTCTAATGCGGCATCTACACTCGAATTTTTCCCACCTATAACTACTACGTCTCGATCAAAATAAGGATGCCCCTCTTTAAAATAGTGAGCTACTTTCTTCAATCCCTCACCTGGAACATTCATATAATTTGGATTATCATAATATCCAGTTGCTACAACAATATATTTCGCTATATATGTTTCTTTACTTCCGTCACACTTTGTCGTCTCAACTTGAAAAACTCCTCCATCTTTTTGAACTTTCTCCACTCGCTCAAAAGCATTTACACGTACAGATTTACGTTTTACTACTTCACGATAATACGCAAGCGCTTGATTTCGAACTGGCTTACGATTTTCTGTAATAAAAGCTACATCACCAATTTCTAATTTTTCACTAGAAGAGAAAAATGTTTGATGAGTTGGATAATTATAAATGGCATTTACAATGTTTCCTTTTTCAATTACTAACGGATTTATCCCTACCTTTTGCAACGAAATCGCTGCCGCTAATCCGCACGGACCGCCTCCGATTATAATAACTGTTTCTTTCTGCATACTCGTCCACTCCTAGTCTTCTACCAATACACTATTTATAAAAACAAGAAAAAACCTACTTACAGCAGTAGGTACCTATCTTTATTGTATTCATTTTTCATATATTTGTCATCTAAACGAAACGTACATCCGATAGACATCTGCTAAAAACTGCTGAAATTTAATACCTCGTTTCCCTAATACATTCTCAGGATCAATCTTTCTAGCTGGATCAAGCGTTTTATGTGACACGATATCTTTTTTCGGATTTAAGCCGAAGTTTTGGCATAAATACGCATGATACCATGTAAAACGATTATATGCTTCCCAAAAGTTAACATCACCGCCATAACAAAGTTCCACTCCAATGGCCGCCTTATTCGCGTCATAGCCGTATAAGTCATTATCCGTCGGCACACCATATCGAACATGATACGCAACTTCATTTATAGGAATAATCTCCAATATTGTTTTATCATCTATAAATGTATGCGCCGAAGCTTTCGGTTGTAATTCATTAAAGTAATCTCGATTTCCTATCGCATTGCTTCCTGGATTCCCCGTATCATGGCTTACAATAAATCTCACTTTAGTCAGAGGAATCCCCGGCCGTGAACTTCCATATCCAATATAGTTGCGCTCTATAGGAAACATCGCCATTGCTACCAACTCCCGCTCTAGAAGATTACCTTACTTCCTTATATATGTATTCGGTAGCAACGTCCTTATCGCATATTTCTTACACGAAGAGAAAATCGAAAATATTTGAAGTGAACACCATAAACAACAAGATACTTACAGCCACTCCATAAAAACCGTAAAACCAAACACAATCTTCTTTCGTATCTAAACCGAAAAATTTATTTACCGATTGTAATAATGTGCCACGCTTGCTTTGTTTGTTTCGTAATACTTCCACTCGCTCTACAACATCTGCTGGCATCATAAATCTTTGGTCTACTGTCATTTTCATCATTTATCTCTCCTTAAAATCATTTCCGTTTTGTTTATCTAAGGAGAGTATAGCACGTTTGTTCGTATAGAACAAGCGTTCTTTTTTTATTTTTATTTTATTTTTCAGCAAGCCAAATAAAAATTGAGATTACAACGGCAATAATCGGCCCTACTACAACCACACCAAATATCAAAAACAGTAGCCCTTCCCCGAACATTCTAACGGTACTTACTTTTCGAGCTTTCATCGTTCTTGCAAGTTCTCCCTCTAACCTCTTAACCTTTTCTTCTAATTGTTCTACTCGTTCCAGCATTTCATTCTCCATATATAACACCTCATTTAATACTTCAACAAAAAAACGTGATTCCCTCGAAAGGAAATCACGTTTTCTCAAGATATAATATTTTATACCCAACCTCTGAAGCGGCTTGCTTCAGCCATTTTACGAACACCAACCATGTACGCCGCTAAGCGCATGTTCACTTTACGAACTTGTGCTGTTTCATAAATAGAATCAAATGATCTTACCATTACTTTTTCTAAACGTTGTTCTACTTCTTCTTCAGTCCAGTAGTATCCTTGGTTATTTTGTACCCACTCAAAGTAAGATACTGTTACACCACCAGCACTTGCTAACACGTCTGGAACAAGTAAAATTCCGCGATCTGTTAAAATTTTAGTCGCTTCTAATGTTGTTGGACCATTTGCAGCTTCAACAACGATTTTCGCTTTAATATCATTAGCATTTTCTTCTGTAATTTGGTTCTCAATTGCAGCTGGAACTAAAATATCGCAATCAAGTTCTAACAATTCTTTATTTGAAATTGTATTGTTAAATAGCTTTGTTACTGTACCGAAGCTATCACGACGGTCTAATAAATAATCAATATCTAATCCGTTTGGATCATGTAACGCACCGTAAGCATCTGAGATTGCAATAACTTTCGCACCTGCATCATGCATAAATTTAGCTAAGAAGCTACCAGCATTACCGAACCCTTGGACAACAACGCGTGCACCCTTAATATCAATGCCACGTTTTTTCGCAGCTTCACGAATACAAATTGTTACACCTTTCGCTGTTGCTGTTTCACGGCCATGTGATCCACCTAATACAAGCGGTTTACCTGTAATAAATCCTGGTGAATTAAATTCATCAATACGGCTATACTCATCCATCATCCATGCCATAATTTGAGAGTTTGTGAATACATCTGGAGCTGGAATATCTTTCGTCGGACCTACGATTTGGCTAATTGCTCGTACATAACCGCGGCTTAATCTTTCTAACTCACGGAATGACATTTCACGTGGATCACAGATAATTCCACCCTTACCTCCACCATATGGTAAATCAACAATACCACATTTTAAACTCATCCAGATTGAAAGTGCTTTCACTTCATTTTCTGTTACATTCGGATGGAAGCGAATTCCACCTTTCGTTGGACCAACAGCATCATTATGTTGTGCACGATACCCTGTAAATATTTTAACAGTCCCGTCATCCATACGAACTGGTATTTTCACTGTCATCATACGAATTGGTTCTTTTAATAATTCATATACTTCGTTTGGATAACCCAATTTTTCTAACGCTTCACTAATAACAATTTGTGTTGAATTCAATAGTTCAAAATGTTGTTCCCTTTGTTGTTGTGTTTTTGTTTGAGTTCCCTTTTCGGCTACCATAGTAAGTAAACCCCCTGTAATTTCACTTGTTTAGTAAACCTTCATTGCCTAGTATACACCCTTAAATTTGGAATGCAATAGAAAACGCTAACAAATATATACAAACTATTTTCTGTTGCAAGCGTTTTCACTATTATTATAGTCCTTTTATTACTTTTAGAAAAGTAAAATACTTAAATATTTAAATATTTTTTATTTTACTCAAACATACTCCCATAAAACTGCATATTTTATTTTAAAAAAGTATGTTGGAGTATTTACAA
The DNA here is from genome assembly GCF_001429475.1 of Bacillus sp. Root131. Classification (NCBI taxonomy): domain Bacteria; kingdom Bacillati; phylum Bacillota; class Bacilli; order Caryophanales; family Bacillaceae; genus Bacillus; species Bacillus sp. Root131. Next base: position 196,153 of record NZ_LMJQ01000001.1, on the reverse strand, counting down.
TCATCCCTTCCCTTATCCAAATAAAAACAAAACCTCAGCTATGTTGTATTAGCTGAGGTTTTGTTTTTTCACAAAGTAATTGTGTATTTGTTCTATCGCATTAAAATCCATTAATTCTTTACCGTACTCCATGATGCGATAAATAGTTGCGGTAGACGGATTACCGTATTCCGCTAAAATAGCTATAAAATCCGCCTTTAACAATTGAATTTGTTCCTCTTCTTCCATCCAAAGATAGAAGCGCTTATCCCACGTATATAGCTTTCCGCCAGTTACACCAAGGTTATATAAGCGATTCGACAGGTTAATTATGTCATCTAGCGTAGCAAACTCATATAATATATGCTCACTTTCATCTAGAGTCACTTGCATTTCAATAAACTCGTCACGAAACTCATCATCTGTATCCATTTCTTGATTTTCTTTCGTTACAATTACAACCATCCCTTGTGCTTGTAGAGAAAATACTTCAACTGCAATCGGACCATCTGCTTCAAATCCTAATTCCTTATTTGCTTCTTGCATCATATCACGAAATAATTGCTGTACTTTCGGCGCATTTCTCCATAAATCTTCTTTCGTTAATCCTCGTTCAGATAAATCATCAAATGTTAGAAAAATTTTTATCTTATTGTAATTTAATCGTTCCAGCCTCATCTCATACCCTCCCTACGTAACCAATGCATCTAATTTTTATTATATGAAATAGAAAATAGATGGTTCTTTTCGAACAACTATTCCGACATTTTTAACCATTCATCCCATTCTTCTTTTGTATCACCAATTAAGGTTGTTTCAATGTCCAACTGGTTTAGAACGCCTACCTTTCCGATAAAGCCAACAGAAAGAGATTCCCTTTTTTCTTGTAATAAATTTATAAAGTTCATCGTCTTTTTCATTTCTTGTTCGTCAGCAAAAGATACAAATACATATTTCGGCTGTATTTCTTCTACCGCTGACAACATACCATCTTCAGCTAAGCTTGTCCTAATATATATCGCCTCATATCCTTTTAAGCGTAAATACGTTGAAAAAATAAATCCTTGCAATGCATTCTTTTCTAACACAATAACTTTGTGTAAAGAGGAAAACATTGAGGCATTGTGATACACCATTCCTAGACGCGTTTGTAAAAATGATAGTGCATATTGGAATTGCGCCATTGAAATCTCATTATTATTTTTTGACATTAATAAATTGTCTGTCACTCGAAGAACGATACTGGCAACAACCTTCTCTGTTGAATATATACTAAAAGCTTCGTTTAATAATGCAGTAATTGTAATTTCATCAAATTTTAACAAAGCTTGTAGCAAATCGTCCACTAAAACAACTTCTTTATCGAAAGGTATCTCTTTTTGAACTGTACTCTGCAAACGATTCTCTTCTAATAACTGAACTGCTTGTCCAATCATCATACCGGAAGAAACTTTTTCCATTAACCATTTTAAAATTTGAATATGTTCTTCTGTATATAAACGATGCCCAGCTTGATTCCGCTTTGGGGCAATAATTTGATATCGTCTTTCCCATGCACGAAGCGTACTCGGCTGAACTCCAATTATATTCGAAACAGCTTTTATATTATATTTTCCACTAAGAGTTGGCATCATTTCCCTCCGCACAATGTAATAATATGTGTTTGAGCAGGTGCTCGGAAACGAAGTGGTATCAATGTTGTTCCGTACCCATTACTAACAAAGAGAATCGTATTCAAATGGTTATATACGCCACCTTTTAAATATTTTTTAGATGGGAATAATCGGATTTGTCCCCCATGCGTATGTCCACTTAATACAAGTGAAATCTGCTCATTTCCAGACATCTTTTTTATTATATCAGGGTTGTGACTAACTAAGATACGAAAACCTTCTTCTTTACAATCCACCAATGCCAAATCTAGACGATCACGGTGCAATCCAACATCATCTATACCGAGCAAACAAATTTTCTCTCCTAATTCAGACTCAAATACCACTCTTGTATTATCTAAAACTTTTACGTTATTTTCTAATAATAACGCATCTAATTCATGATATTCTATCTCATAATCATTGTTTCCCCACACAAAATATACAGGAGCTATCTCTCTTAACTTTTGAATATTCGCAGAGATTTTTGATAAAGAGACACCTTTCTCTGCTAAATCTCCTCCGATAATTACTAGATCTACTTTTCCTTTTACTTGTTCAATTAACAAATTCGAAATAACTCTTCTATGAATATCAGAAATAAAAAACACATTTACTTTTTGAAAACTTTTCGGAAATTCTTTAAATACTAAAGTATGTTCCAACACCGTATTACGCGTCGCTTCTTTATACATCACAAGAAGTAATAAAATCCCAATGCCTATGAGAGTACTGAATAATATAATCCATATCATATTTTTTACTCCCCTCCTCATAAAGATAATCCTAGGCTTTTATAACAAATTGTGATCGCTTAATTCACTAGCTCTCTTGCTTTGTGGATTTATCTTTTATCGGAATTTTTAATTCTTGCCCTGCACTCACTTCATCTTCTTGCAAGTTATTATACTTTTTAATGACTTCAATCCCATTTTCATCCGAAAAATATTGCTTCGCTATACTTTCTAAAGTTTCTCCCTCTTTCACAGTATGCGTTATCGCTTTTTCAGACTGTTTCTGTGAATCAGATTTAGCTGAATCAAAGAAGATTACTTCAAACGCACTTTTCCCGGCATTATTACTATCGCCCTTCACCTGAATATATTTATCCGTATACCACAAAATACTAATTGGCAGCAGAATGAATAGAAATGTTAAAACCCGGACGAAAATGTGATTTATTTTAAACTTTTGTTTTTTCTCTTTATTTCTATGAATTTCACTACGCGGCGGTAAACTTTCTTTTTCTTCCACTCGCTCAACTTCTAATTCCTCTTCAAAATCAGGAATTCGTTTCCTCATGTTGTTCACCACCACCTTCCATTTATTTTCTTAATTGGAGTCCCATTATAAAATCAACAAGAAAGTGTGCAAAGATTGTTATAAACAAATTCCCTGTCCATTCAAATACATAACCAAAGACAAAACTAATGAAACAGACGAAACAAAACAAAAATGGCTTTGTTATATAACGAATATGTAACACTGCAAATACTAAACTCGCAATTACAATTCCAAAATGAGTCTGCACTACACCTCTAAATAAAAATTCTTCTGCAAAACCGATTACGAACGTAATAACGAGTAAATGTAGAACCGACATTCCTCGAAACATCTTATCGTTAATACCACCATCATCAAACCAAGACTCTGGAAACACTCGCATTGCAACATAATCTAATAACACAATACCAATCGCTAACAAACCACCTATAATAAGTATAGATACTGGTTCCCATTTCCATAAATTAAACACTTCTTTTACATCTTGAAATAATATATATGCTAGTAAACAGCCAATACCGATAATAATTAACTGTGTTATATATAGATTCAGCCTTATTTCCTGCGGACTCATATCTTCAACATTATGCCTTTGAATGTTCATCATTCCTCCATCTTTTCTAGGCCGAAAAGCTTTTGTAACTCTGTTTCCCAATTATAGTCGAAATCCGATTGTTGCGCTCGTCTTTTTTTATAATCTTCTTTTGTAATACCGCAATAATCGCAGCAATTATTTAACTCTTTCTCTTTCCTATAACCGAACTGTTGCAGCACATATTCACGTCTACATCCTTTAACTCGTATCCATGACTTCATATTTTCTAATTCACTATATTTATTACGCAACCTTATTTCTACTTCAGCTATTAATCGGTTCATAATTTCATCTGACAAACCCTCTAATAATAATCTTCGTTGTTGTATAATTCCAACCTGTTCGAGATGATAACGAACGAAACGCCAATATTGCTCATTAAATCTTGCTGCATTATAACAAATTTCTTCTACATCTTCTATTGGTAATTCTTTCGTTTGAAACATTCTTTCTTGTAGTAAAGAAAATAAAAATTGTATTTGCGACTTACTTGGCAATTCATCCTCAATGATTGAAAGTGGTAAATCATGATCCAACGGACTACACAATAAAATAGCTATACTCGGTTTGCCATCTCTTCCAGCTCTTCCGATTTCTTGTAAGTAAGAAGCTATATTAGTTGGATAATGAAAATGAATAATATATTGCGTATTCGCCTTATTTACCCCCATACCAAATGCACTTGTACATATTACAAGCTGCAATTGATCGTTCATAAACTGCTGTTGAATTAACATACGCTCTTCATGTTCCATACCACCATGATAAAAAGCTACACCAGTAACACCTTTCCCTCTCAAGTATTCCGTTAACCTTTCTGTCCACGCTCTACTTGAACAATATACAATCCCCGGCCCTTGTAAATACATCACCTGCTCCAAAAGCGCCTCTTTCTTTTCTTCTATCGTCTCTACAAATTGCACCTCCATTGCAATATTAGGACGGTCAATAGAGTATACATGTTCCGCGGCACCCTTTAAATTTAAACTGTCTGCGATATCTTGCAGTACCCCTTTTGTCGCTGTGGCTGTCAATGCTAACACTGTAGGAGAACCAATATTTTCAATAACTACATTTAGTTTCTTATAGTCCGGTCTAAAATCATAACCCCATTGAGAAATACAATGAGCCTCATCAACAACAAATAATGAAATATGAATTTTCTTCAATTCCCTAATTAATAACTCCGACTGTAACATCTCTGGTGAAACAAAAATAAATTTATATGAAGATAATTTTTTCATCGCTTCTCTTTTTTCATTTAATGTCCGAAAACTATTAAATGCTATCACTCGGTTTTTCACAACATACTTTAATTGTGTCACTTGATCTTCCATTAAAGATAATAACGGCGATACAACAAGCACTGTTCCTGCTCGCATAAGCCCCGGAAACTGATAGCACATAGACTTTCCTCTTCCAGTCGGAAGCATTGCTATCACATCTTTTCCTTCTAATAAATCTGTAATAACTCCTTTTTGACCTGGACGAAATTCAGAATATCCAAACCACTTATATAAATATTCTTCAAGTTTCATTTACACCCTCCATCCGCGCTAATACAAGACGAACTTCAAAATAAGAGATATCTTCTCCAATCGCTTGTTTCAAAACACGTAACTTCCGCGTTTGCAATGCTTCAATTACTTTTATTACTTTGTCTATCTTTTCTTTTTCCATAAACATTTCAATAGAAAAATCTTTTTCTCGCAAAGCAATTTCAACAAAATGATCTTCTATCGTTGCAACCTTCAAATTCCGAATCGTTGCTATTTCTTCTAAAGAACGCCCTTGTCTCCAAAAATTATATGTTTTTTTCGTGGATAAACTAAATAGTTCAGCTCTCTCATTTGGATAAGATATAATTTCAGCTAATAGCGGAAATTCATTTTCTTTATCACGAACTTCTTGTATAAAGAAATGCATTGTACCCCAAAATAAAAAATACACCCTGAACATATCTTGTTTCGTAATTTCTGCTAATTGTTGCAATGTACAACCAATCCGTTCATAACCCGTTAGTCGATATGTTACAATCGTCGCTTCTATCGCATTACTTTTTTCTAAAAGATTATGTACTTCCGTCCACAGTTTTCTCGCCAATTCACTTCTCTTATATGGCCTTCCTGTTAGAAAACGTTTCACCCACATCATTATTTCTGTATCTTGTTGAATCGGGATAAACTTAGTATTATTCTGTTGTAAATTTGATACAGTTTGAATAATCAATGACAATCTTTTCCAAAATGTTTCACCTAATTCTCCATAATGTAAACCATGCAAATGCGCTGGAAAAGCATAAACTTCCTCCCATTTATGTAACTGCGTTTTACCCTTAGGTGTTAACACATATGTATTTTCATGTATTTCTTGAATAAAATCTGCTTGCAACAACTTTACAACTTCACCATCATAGTCATTTCTATTTAATGATTTATATATTCCGAACAAAAAAGAAATTCTAAACATATTTCCATCTTGTAAAGTTTGCGAAGAACGTTTGCCCTTTAGTAAATAATAAATAGATGAAACGGTTCTTTCACCATTCAATTGTTTTAAACAATGCAACAAAGTATATTGTATTTGCATGACCGCTTCCACCTTCCAATCTTAACTTCATTCTTTTCAGTACAATTATACTATCTACTGTCGCTCATTAAACTTATCATAATAAGAACTATATACTTGTATATATTCTATTGTATCAAACGAAATCATATTTACGTATTTTGAAAATCTTATGACATAATTCAAAAATAAGTTGACACTCTAATTGATAAGCATTATCATTATAATTTTATGTTGAAAAGTTTTACAAACCGTTTTACAATAAGGTTATAATTTTTATGGCAAGCTTTTCACATACATATTATCAGGAGGGAAAAAAGATGGCAAAATATACAATCGTTGATAAAGATACTTGTATTGCATGTGGTGCTTGTGGCGCTGCTGCACCAGACATTTATGACTATGATGATGAAGGTATTGCATTTGTAACATTAGACGATAACCAAGGTATCGTTGAAATTCCAGATGTATTAATTGAAGATATGATGGATGCATTCGAAGGCTGTCCAACTGACTCAATTAAAGTTGCTGACGAATCATTCGACGGAGACGCTTTAAAATTTGAATAGTCTTTTATTAACTTCAAAAAATGCCCCTCATATTGATGAGGGGCATTTTTTGTATCTAAATTTTATTTTCCTTAATAAAAAACCATTAGTAGTTCCACACTACTAATGGTTTATATATATTATGCATTTTTCATTTTTGCAAACACCCATACTTTCAGGCGTGAGAATAATGCCACAAATACAATTGTTACAACAATTCCTTTAATTAAATTAAATGGTAAGATTGCCGTTACAACCGTTGTTCTTATAGCTTCGCTAGACATAGCTGGTGAATTTAAAAACCAAGTGTACGCCGGGAATATGATGATGTAGTTTAATACACTCATAATAAGTGCCATTGTAATTGTCCCTAGCATTAACCCTGTCGTTAAACTCTTCACAGTACGATACTTTCTAAATAAGAAAGCTGCTGGTCCAATAAATAAACATCCTGCAATAAAGTTTGCAATTTCTCCAACTGGTACTCCCGTTAAACTTCCTTGAATCCCGTAATGTAAAATGTTCTTTATTGCCTCTACAATCACTCCAGCTACTGGTCCAAAGATAATTGCTGCAATTAGAGCTGGTACATCACTAAAATCAATTTTCAAAAATGGCGGAAGCCCTGGGAACGGGAAATCTAACATCATTAGTAAATATGCAATACTACTTAGCATCGCTACACTCACCATCTGCACCACACTGTTTTTTTGTTTCATCTTTCTCTCTCCTTTTCCATCGATCTTCTCATGGAAAGTGGAAAGGTTCTGCTATGCCTATTTTTTCATAGAACGAAAAAACCCTTTGTGTTTTACACAAAGGGAGAATTTAAGGCACATCAAACAGACGTTCAAATCCATATCTTTTTTGAACGCTTGAACCTCCATCTTCTCCCATCCAGACTGTACTGTCGGCTTTGGAATCACACCAAATCCTGCCTTAACGGCTCGCGGGCTTAGAACAAAATCATAAATAGTTCATCACCGCCGGTCGGGATTTTCACCCTGCCCCGAAGATAGACCGATATTCTATTTTCCCCTTCATTATACAACAACCTCATAACATTGTGAACAAAAAAATTGTAACTTATTTAAAATTAGTTATTTATTTTTCGTAACAATAAATAAATTGCGAGATATTTTACAATACAATCCATATTTTTTATTATTCGGCATTTCTCTTTTGAATTACCTAGTCATATATAATTAAAAGTGATAAGATATTGAATTGTTAAGATAAGAACATTTTCTGAGTTATGGAGGAAATGTCATGAAAAAAGAAAAGAGACATTCTATTCGAGAAGCAATGAAAAAAAACTTAAGAAAAGAATACTTTTACTTAAAAAAAGAATTACTTTTCTACTGCCCAATTGATTTAGGCACATTCTCAAACGAGACATACTATGCTACTTTCGATGAAGATGGCATCAGTATTTATCAGTATGATAAAAAAACAGAAAGTAAATTAAAATTGTGTGAGCGTCATCCGTGGAAAAGTTGGAGTAAAGTGAAGATTGATCACTATTTGACAACTTCTCAATTTATTTTTCAGGGTGAGCGAAATTGGATCTTATCCCTTTTTCAAAAAGGAAAAGAAGCTCAAAGAATTATTGAAGAGCATACATCTTTACAAACAGAAGTTGTTTCCCGCTCTTTCTTAAAAAAACTTCCTGGTTTTCGTTCTAATACACCACTGAATAAATACATCGGTAGCATTTGTTACACTGCACTTATTGCATTTTTATTAAAATGGATGATTCCATTTCAAGCACCACAAATCGCCCTGTATTCTATTTCGATTGGTTGTATGCTTCTTGGCCTACTTTGTTTGACAATCGGTTTAATTGAACCGACTATCGTACTGTTTCGAACAAAAGAGAAAACAAGAACAAAAGTTTTTTACTTATATAGCTATTTAGCTATTTCTGGATTTATATGTGTCTTTATTTTTTGGTAAAAGAAGCCGTCCCAAAATAAATTTTGGGACGGTTTTCTTTTAGATATAAATACTCTAATTCACTCAATACTTCTAGCAGAAGCGCCCATATAATTTCATTTACATTGAACCTTATTTAAGAATATTCAAAGTTTAATTTTTGAGACGTTGCCTTTACTTAACATATAATTGTTGATTAGGATAAATTAGCTCTTGCTGCAGCCCATTTTTTTCTTTAATTTCCTTAACTGACATACTAAATTTCCGTGCAATACTAACTAAAGTGTCCCCTTTTTGCACGACATATAACGATGAAGAAACGACTTCATTTCTTTGTTCATGTAAAACAAGCAATGGATTCATCGCATTCTGTTTTGCCATCGTCCATCTTCCTTGATGAACTTCTAAATGTAAATGTGCACCTCGTGATTCTCCTGTATTTCCTACTTCTCCAATTATTTCCCCTTTTGAAATATAATCCCCTTGAACTACATATCTCTTATTTAAATGTGCATATACAGCCTCATATTCTCCGTGTTTAATAAATACAACATTTCCATAACTACTTGAATAATAAGACTTCGTTACCTTACCATCTTGGATAGCTGCCACAGGCGTTCCAATCGGTGCAGCTACATCAATACCATAGTGTTTTCCATGCCTTGTCCCAAAATAATCACTTATCTGACCTTCAACAGGCCATGTCCATCGATTTTCTTCTGCATAAACATGTAATTGAGATACAAACAGTATACTCAATAACATGACTCCGCATTTTAAAACTTTCATATACATCCTCCGTTTTCTAATTACCACCATACCTTCTCTATTTTGGTATATTACAGAAAAAAGTATACAAAAAAAGAAAGTGAATTACTCCACTTCCTTCTCTTTCTTATCACGAAAAACTAATGCACTATGGTTATACTCCACATCTTTCACTTGTAATCGGGCATTTATTACTCTAGCTACTGCAAATAAATAGTCAGATAATCTATTTACATACTTTAGAACAACTTCATTTATTTCTCCTTCTTTTTGTAAGGACACGATACATCGTTCTGCTCGCCTTACAACTGTACGTGCAATATGAATAGCAGCTGCCGACTCGCTTCCACCTGGTAAAATAAAGCGCTCTAGCGGCGGTGCTTCTTCTATATACAAATCAATCTTTCTTTCTAAGCTTTCAACCATCTCAATTGTCACCTTATAAGGAATTTTTTGTTCCACTATTGCCAAGTCTCCTCCGCAATCAAATAGCTCATGTTGAATATTTTCGAGCTCATTGTAAATATCTCTATAAGTCCCGCCTTGAAGCTTAGTCATTGCATATCCGATATGAGAATTCGCCTCGTCTATTGTTCCATACGCTTCCACACGGATATCATCTTTATCAACTCTACCGCCTATTACACTTGTCGTTCCTTTATCTCCTGTTTTTGTATATAATTTCATTTCTTCACAGCACCTCTCTTGTTATTCTTTATTCGAGCAACATAGAAAAAAGTTCTACCATTCTTTATTTAATTGAGTTTACAAAAAAATAAAAAACAGCAGAACTTTATTCATTATCAACTTTAAAAACACATATCTAAATTATACGATTCGGTAAATATACAGAGAATGTAGTTCCTTCTCCAACAACACTTGAAACAGAAATTTTACCATCATGACCTTGAACAATATTTTTCGCAATCGCAAGCCCGAGTCCTGTTCCACCCTTTTTCCCACGTGTTCTTGCTTTATCAGCTTTATAGAAACGATCAAATAAAAATGGAATATCCTCTTCTGGAATGCCTGCACCCGAATCTTGTACTTCAAAAATGAGGCCATTATTTTTCGAATCAATTACAAGCGTTACATGTCCGCCTGCATTCGTATGACGTATTGCGTTATCAATTAAATTCGTCAATACTTGCTCCATACGATCTGCATCAAACGGGTATTGTTCAATTGAATCTTTGAAATCAACCGTTAACGCGACCTCTTTATCCTTTGCAATCCCTTGGAATTTACGACCTATTTTTTCAACGAAAGGATGAATATCAACTTCACCTATATGTAACTCTACATTACCACTTTCCATGCGTGCTAAATCTAATAATTCATTTACAAGTTTACCTAAACGAACGGATTCATCATAAATGATTTGAACAAACTCATCAATTTCTTCTTTCGTTTGCACAATATCATCTAAAATCGCTTCACTATACCCTTGCAGCATTACCATTGGTGTACGAAGTTCATGCGATACATTCGCAATAAAGTCTTGACGCATCTTTTCAAGACGGCGTTCTTCCGTCATATCTCGCAGTACCGCTACAGCTCCACGAATTTTCGTTTGATTGTAAAGCGGCGTCATAAGAACTACATAGTTCCCTTTTTGTAAATTAATTTCAACAACTTGTTGTTGTTCACTTTCTACAACAAGATGGAATAGTTCCACAAGTTCAGAAGGTAGTTTTTTACTTAGCTCTATCTCTTTTTCTTCTTGCCAAACTTGTAAGAAATGTTCGGCCGGCGGATTAATTACAACGACTTCACCTTCTTGATTTAACGTAATAACCCCATCTGCCATACTACTTAAAATACTAGCTAACTGTTCTTTTTCTTGCTGCAGTGCATTCATATTAAACTTCAACTGTTTCCCCATTTGATTTAAGGCCGTTGCAAGCTCACCAATCTCGTCCTGAGACACCATAGGAGCTTTCGCATCAAACTTCCCACGCGCCACCTCAAAAGCAACTTCACGCATTTTACGGAGTGGTGCTGTAATTCGAGTAGACAAGAAGAATGCAAAGAACGTTGTTAATATAATCGCAATCCCTGCTGATAAGAATATAAAATCAGTCGTTCTCTCCATGCCTTGTATCGGTACTTGTAAAGATTCGTATACGAACACTGCACTTTGATTTTTTGACTGCACTGGTTTTCCGACAATCATAATATCATTTTCAGTGTTTTTATTCTTTCTACTATTAGAGGCTTTTCTAATGTTATTCTTAATTTCTTTTTTGTCTGTGAAAACAGCCGCTAATTCTTTATCTTCTTTCAAATCATCCATTGTAAGAGTGACTAACCCTTCTTGTTTCGGCGAAGATGATATTTCTTTACCATCTTCTACAATAATGATCCTTGAAAGTGAATCAGAGAATTTGTACGCGATATTCTCAATCGTTTTTACATCGGCACCTTCTTCAATTAACTCTGAAACACTTGTTGCAACTTTTTGAAGCCTATCTTCACTCATATCAACATAATATGTTCTAAAAAACTGTGAAAGTAAAATCGCAACAAATCCAAGCACAAACGAAACGAGAAGTAATATAGTCATCCATAACTTCCCTACTACACTTCTCCAAAGCATCAGTCGTTCACAACCTCAAATTTATAACCTACGCCCCAAACGGTAACAATCATCTTCGCAGCATCTGGTGATTTTTTACTTAACTTCTCACGTAAACGCTTTACATGCGTATCAACTGTACGTAAATCTCCGAAGAATTCATATTGCCATACTTCTTTTAACAATTGCTCACGATCGAATACTTTATCAGGAGCTTTCGCTAAAAATAATAGTAACTCATATTCTTTCGGCGTTAAGTTTACTTCATTACCATCTGCAGTAACACGGTGTGCATCGTTATCAATTGTTAAGTGCGGGAATACAGTAACATCTTTTGTCGTTGTATCTTGTGTAAAGAATGTTGTTGGTACAGCACGACGTAATACCGCTTTCACACGTAGCACGACCTCACGTGGACTAAATGGCTTTACAATATAATCATCTGTTCCAACTTCAAATCCTTGTACTCTATTTACTTCTTCACCTTTTGCTGTCAGCATAATAATTGGTGTCGCTTTCTTCTCACGAACCCCTTTACATACTTCAATGCCATCTTTACCAGGCATCATAAGATCTAATAAGATTAAATCGTAATCATTTTGCAACGCCATTTCTAAAGCTGTATCACCATTATCTGCTTCTTCAATTGTGTATTGTTCTCTTTCTAAGTACATTTTCAATAAACGACGAATACGATCCTCATCATCTACAATTAAAATTCTTGATTCATTTTCCATCTCTACCCGCTGCGTACTCTCACCTCAGCGGTTCACACCTACCCTTCTTTACTATTATGTTGCGCTATTCTCGTTTATTTAAGCAATCTTCTAAATGTTTCACTTCCCATATTATGCTTCACAAGAATAATAAATTTTGTTCAATTTTTTTCCAAAACTATGTATTTTTTTTGAACAGTATATAATGTCCTCGACATCATTTTACAAAATCAACCGCTACTTTGTCATGTTTTTCTCAAAAAAGAAGAAAAGTTGACAAAAATAAAATAGGAAAGTGACATGCACTCTCCTATTTTATTTCTCTATGCATATGAATGTAAACCGGCAATAATTAAGTTTACTACAATAAAGTTAAACATAATAATTGCAAAACCAATTACTGCAAGCCAAGCTGATTTCTCTCCATGCCACCCTTTAGATAATCGTAAATGTAGTACTGCAGCATAAAAGAGCCACGTTATAAGTGCCCAAACCTCTTTCGGATCCCAGCCCCAAAAACGCGTCCACGCTATTTGAGCCCAAATCATTGCAAAAATTAACGCTCCTAATGTGAAAACTGGGAATCCAATTGCAATAGATCGATATCCGATTTCATCTAGTAAATCACTATTCGTATTCTTTACTAACGGCTGAAGTGCCGCCGATACTCGCTTCCGTAAAACAAGCCTTAATACGATATAAAGCAATGTTCCGACTAACACAGACCAAATTACAGTATTTAATTTCTTTGCATTTACAATCGCTGGAACTTCAACTACCGGTTCTAATTTATTTTCTGTCTGTAACTTCCCTTCATGCGGTCCTACTAAAGCTGGAAGATTGTACTTCATTTCCAGTTGTTGTTCATTTTTATCAACCCATTGAAACTTCGCTTCATATTTCATACTAGAAAATACCGTTGTTACTCCAATAAATCCAACTGTACAAACAAGCGTAAACACTACCGTCTCTAGCCAAAATGTCCGTTTACTTCTCGTTGATTGATCTACATTTTTTAATAAATACATGACGCCCGTAATAAAACTAATCGCTAAAATTGCTTGTCCTGCTGCTGCAGTCGTCACGTGAATATGTAACCAATTACTTTTTAAAGATGGAATAAGCGGAGATATTTCCCTCGGAAACATACTTGCATAGGCAATTAATAAAAGCGCAACTGGTAATGCAAATAGTCCAATTATACTTACGCGGTACATAAAATACATTACAATAAATGCTCCTACAAGCATCATGCCGAAAAATGTACCGAATTCAAAAAAGTTACTAACTGGCGCATGCCCTGATGCAATCCACCTTGTAACAAAATATACTGTTTGTGCTATAAACCCTAAAATTGTAATTGTTATTCCTACATTTGCCCATTTATGTCCCTTTTCTTTAATGGCTCCACCAAAAAATAGAGTCGCAATTAAATATAAAATAAATGCGGTAAAGAGAAAGTTACTACTTATTTGCACCATATCGTTTCCCCACCTTAACTAATTTTTTTATCGATTACTTTATCATTTGGCTGTGGAATTGCTGTACCTTCTATTACTCTTTCAATATCTTTCTTTAAACCGAACCAATTTTTATTCGTATGCCCTGCAATCCACCATTCATCATTAACACGTTGTATCCAAATACGGCGATGATTCCAATACATACCTTGAATGACACCAACCATAAATATAAATCCTCCAATACCGAGAATCCAAAGCGTTAAATCTTTTCTTACAGTAAGTGCTGTTGCATTTTGCATTTCAACACCCGCAAACGACATTTTATATTTGTTGTTTCCATCAGGTTCTATATTTTGCTGAATACCAACAAAACTCACTTCACCATCTGGTGTTTCAGGTGTAAACATTTTAAATACAAATGCAGGATTGTTCGGTAATTTCGTTTTTGTATTCGGTTTTCCATTCTCATCAAAATAAAAATCAGGAAAATAGCTTAATAGTTCTAGAGAATAACCATTTCCTAAATCATATTTTTCCTTAGGATTCGTTAAATCTACTTTAATCGGTCCCCATTTTTGATTATTTTCTTTATTTTGCAAGTTGAAGGACATACTTTTAAATTCACTTTCTTTATAATCCACTTGATACACTGCAAATTGATCAAATTTCAGTGGTTCATTTACTCGAATTTCCGCTTCTTTTACTTTTTCCAACTTTGGTTTTTGCCCTGCTATATTTTCGCCCACAGCTTTATATAATACAGCATTCGTTTGGAAGTTTTTCGCAATCATTTTATCGCCTACACGATCAATCGCTTCCTCAAAAACTTCCTTGTCCTTACTTTTATCATAAACTTCTTTTATAAATTTCTCGTTTTTTAAGTAGTATTGTCCATCCGTCCCTGGTATTTCTTTTGTTTCACCATCACGTAACCAAAGTGCTTCGTCTACGTACATACTCGGTAAAAAACGAAGCATCGCACCGAATAAAAAGATAATAAGACCGATATGATTTACATATGGACCCCAACGCGAGAAGCGTCCCTTTTCTGCTAAAACGTTTCCGTCTTCCACTTTCACGTTATAGTTTCTTTTCTTTAAATTCTTTTGCACTCTTTCCAGGTCACCATCTTGCGGTGTACCAGTCCCATATAATCTCTGTCTCTTTAAAAAACTAGGATGTCTTTTTACGCCTTGCTTTTTTAAAGCTTTATAAAGTGGAATAACGCGGTCTAAACTACATATCACAAGTGAAATACCGATAGAAGCAATCAAAATCATATACCACCATGAACCGTATAAATTATTAAATCCTAATTGATAGTATAATTGCCCTAAAAATCCGTATTCTTGCTTATAATATTCAGCTGGTGCAATCCCTGGAGTTATGTACATTTCTTGCGGAAAAATAGTTCCTATCGCTGATGCAGCTAAAGTTATTACGATTAGCCATACACCGACTTTTACAGAAGAGAAAAAGCTCCAAATTTTATCGACTATCGTTTTTGTTTGCGTGAGAGATCTCCGTGCACTCCCCTCATAGCGCATATCCAATAGTTTTGCATTTTCATTGCTTTCAAATGGTTTCCCGCAAGCTTCACAAAAAACGGTTCCTATCGGATTAACATGTCCACATTCACATTTAATTTCTTTCAACACTCTCACCGCCCCTGTATCTATATGTACTATTGTATATTCTAACCTCGAGTTACCGCAATACTCAGAATTTTTAAATCAGAGGCACTATAGACACGCACCTCTTATGTAAAGGCTTTCTTTATTACGGAGTAATTTTCTTTAAATACTCTTCTAACTGTTCTTTCGTTTGTTCACCTATAATTTGCTCCACTACTTTTCCATCTTTATCAATCAAAAAGCTTGTCGGTAATGGACCTACTCCATATGTTCCTATAATCTTTTGTCCTTTATCAATAGCAACTGGGAATTTCAAACCATATTGGTTCACAAAGTTCTTTACTGCAATATCCGTTTCATCTGCATCTAACGCTATGATTTCAACGCCTTTTTCTTTATACTTTGGATATAATTCATTCATATAAGGCATTTCTTTTTCACAAGGTTTACACCACGTACCCCAAAAGTTTAAAAATACACCTTTTCCCTTTAAATCTTTTAGTTCAATTTTCTTCCCTTCTAAATCTGTCACAACAAAGTTAGGTGCTTCTTTTCCGATTTGCATTTTCTCTTTATTAGCAAACAATCCTTGATAAAGGGTAAATCCTACAGCACCACATAAAATGAGTAGAATAATAACGCGAAATAATAAGCGATTTTTCTTCATATTACCTCTCCTCTCCTCGGTAAATGTTATGTATTATCTTCTGTAAATGTTGTATTGAATAAATCACCAGCAGAGCACTCCACTGGTGAATTTTTAACTCTATAGCTTATCTTGGCTTTGTAGAAGCAAGCGCGCGTAATTGTTTCACCTCATGTGGTGTCAATTCTCTCGCATCACCAGGTCGCAGGCTTCCTACTTCTAAGAAAGCATAACGTTCACGTTTTAATTTCACTACTTTACAGTCTAACGCTTCAAACATACGACGCACTTGACGATTACGTCCTTCATGAATTGTTAATTGTACAATAGCCATCTCTTTACGCTTGTCCCAAGAAATAATTTTCACATGTGCTGGTGCTGTTTTACCATCTTCTAATGCAACACCGCGTTCTAACATGCGAATTTTCTCACCTGTTAATGGGCCTTTTATTTTTGCAACATACGTTTTTTCAACTTTATATTTAGGATGCATTAATATATTTGCGAAGTCCCCGTCGTTTGTCATTAATAATACTCCTGACGTATCATAATCTAGACGTCCGATTGGGAATAAACGTTGTGTAATTTCAGGGAAAAAGTCTGTTACAACACTTCTACCTTTATCATCTGATACACTTGAAATTACACCAGTTGGTTTATATAGTAAAAAATAAACAGGTTCTTCTTTTTCAAGAGGGATGTTATTTACTTCTACTTTATCTTGAGGAGTTACTTTTGTTCCTAACTCTTTCACTATTTTTCCGTTAACTTTCACTTTTCCTTGCTGAATTAATTCCTCAGCCTTTCTTCTCGATGCAATACCTGCTTGCGCAATCACTTTTTGTAATCGTTCCATTTCTTTTTTTCACCTCGAATTTATCTTACCTTACATTAGAAAGACTTGGCAACCGCATACGCTTTACGGTTATTCGCTCCATCTCCCTTAAACAACATAGCGATGATATTAAACATATAAAGGTCAAATCATGTTTTTATCCTTTATTATTGTCCATATTTTTCATATTTCTCACAATAAAAGTTCATCATTTTGTCAAAAATACTGCATAAAAAAACCACTATTAAGCTACACCTTAATAGTGGTCGTATACGTATTATACGCGAAATAGCATAAAAAATGAATAGCTTTACTGAAACAATAGGGAAACAAAGACAATCGAGCAAATAATTCCGATTAAATCTGCAAAAAGACCTACTTTTAATGCATCTCCCATTTTTCTAATACCAACAGCTCCGAAGTATACTGTTAAAATATAAAAAGTCGTATCTGTACTCCCTTGCATCGTAGAAGCTAATCTCCCAATGAATGAGTCTGGCCCATATGTAGCAATTAAATCAGTCGTAATACTTAGACCAGCAGAACCTGAAATAGGACGTATTAGTGCTAATGGAACGATTTCTGCTGGAACGTGAATTAAATCTAGCATTGGCTTCATTACTGATATCATTGCATCTAGCGCACCTGACGATCGGAATATAGAAATAGACACAAGCATTCCAACCATAAACGGTAAAATGGAAATTGCAATTTGAATCCCTTCTTTTCCTCCCTCAACGAACGATTCATACGTCGGCACTTTCTTTATCGTGCCATATAAAAGGATAAAACCAATTACACAAGGGATTACCCATAAGGAAATTGTATTTACAATACTCATTTTTTCCGCCCCTTTCTACTCCTTCTTCGGTAAAAATAGCGGTCAATCCAAATTGCTCCAATCATAGAAAGTACTTGTGCAATAAATGTTACCCCAACAATTTCAGTAGGATTGGCTGATTCATATGTCATTCGAATTGAAATGACTGTCGTAGGAATTAATGTAATAGCTGATGTATTTAATGCTAGAAACGTCACCATAGAACGGCTCGCCGAATCCTTTCCTCCATTTAACTCTTTTAGTTGTTCCATCGCTTTAATACCAAGAGGGGTTGCTGCATTACCTAGACCAAAAAAGTTTGCCATCATATTTGATAGAATAAATCCCATGGACGGATGATCCTTTGGTATTTCTGGAAACAACCTTTTTACTATCGGCATAAAAAGTGAAACTAATTTTTTTAACAATCCGGCTTCCTCTGCAATTTTCATTAAACCAAGCCAAAATACTAAAACACTAATAAGTCCTATACAAATCGTTACTGCATCTTTTGCTCCGTCAAATACAGCCTTATTCACTTCTTCCATCGTTCCATTTATCATGGCGTATACAATCCCAATGACAGCCATCGCTACCCATACGAGATTAACCATTGTTCCCAACACCTATCATGTAAGAAAAAATTTCTTTCACATTATTCCAGTAAAGTCCCGTTGTAGCTACTAACTTCCGTTTACTATAAAATAAATTCCGTTCTCCAACTTTCTCATTGCCAACATAAACATCTGTCTTTCCAACCTTTACTCCATCCTCAAGCGTTATACTTTTATCCAGTTCAACTTTTAATAATACGTTCTTTCTTTCCTCTTCAGTTAACGGTACGGAAAAACTATTTTTCGTATAAACATGGTTGGCATACTTCTTTTCATTTATTTCAGCAATTGCTCCTTGTCCTAAAACTTTCGTTTGCTTGAAACGTTCAAATCCTTTATCAAATAGATTCATATGATCATCCCAATCACTAGAAGCACTCAAAGTTACGACAATTAAATCTAGTCCATCTTTTGATGCCGTTGTAACAAGCGTTCTTCCTGCTTTCTTCGTAAAGCCTGTTTTTCCTCCTGTTGCAAATTCATAATAAGACGTTACCAACTTATGTTTATTTTTCCACGGGTAATCCCAAGAATCGGATTTATACGTTTTTGTTCCAAAGATTTTTTTAAATGACTCGTTTCCCATTGCATACTTCGTTAATAACGCCATATCGTAAGCCGACGAATAATGTGATCCATCTCCATCTAAACCATGAGGGTTTGAGAAGTGAGTATCTTTCATTCCAATTTCTTTCGCCTTTTCATTCATTAAATATACGAATCCATCTATACTCCCACCCACACTTTCAGCAATTACTTGCGCTGCGTCATTACCAGATCTAAGCATGAGTCCGTATACTAAATCTTCTAACTTCACTTTTTGTCCAGGCTTTAAATAGATTGCTGATCCTTCCACCCTCACCGCTTCATTGCTAACTGACACCATTTCTTTCATCTTCCCTGATTCAGCAGCTAACAAGGCAGTCATAATTTTTGTTATACTAGCAATTTTTTGTGGTTCATGTTCTGCTTTTCCGTATAATACACGACCAGACTGTTGCTCCATTAATACAGCATTTCGAGCACTGACATTGCTGTTCATCTTTGCATATGTAGGAATCGGCATAACGCTTGCGTACATAATAAGAAGCGTAATGATTACACAAATTCGTCTCATATTTCCCCCCACGTCCTTTTGGCACTTTTTGTACAAGTGTATGCTTGGCCTTTTAAAATATGAACGAAATCTTCCTTCTGCTTCCATTAAAAAAGACGCAGAGAATTTGCGTCTAATATGGTGTCCATTCAATTTGTTTCGCAGTTTCAAACCTTTTTTCTACATCAGGCCAATTTACAACATTCCACCAGTTTTTAATATATTCATCTTTTCGATTTTGGTATTGTAAATAATACGCATGTTCCCAGACATCTAGTACAAGGAGTGGTATCGTATCCCATTGTGTAAATAATTGATGAAGTGTACTTTGCAAAATTTCTAACCTTCCAGACCGGGGCACCCAAACGAGAATTGCCCAGCCTGAACCTTCTACTTTAGAGGCCGCTTCTGTAAAATGTTTTTGGAAACGTAAAAAGCTCCCAAAATCTTGTTCGATTTGTTGTGAAAAAGCACCTCTTGGACTCCCACCACCGTCTTTTTTCATGTTATTCCAAAATATCGTGTGTAAGTAATGACCTGACCCATGAAAAGCCGCTTCTCTTTCCCAATGCTTAATTAAATCAAATTGATTTGTTTTTCTCGCTTCTTCCATCATCTTCTCTGCTTTATTTAACCCTTCCACGTAACTCCGATGATGTTTATCATGGTGTAACATCATAATTTCTTTAGAAATATAAGGTTCTAACGCATTATACGGATAAGGTAATGGCGGGAGTGTATGTCCTCCAATTGGAACAGCTCGTTCGCTATCCCCTCTTTCATATAATTCATATTCCTCTTCTTCTTGCATAAATACTTCCTGCAAGTGATGCTGAATATGTTCTACATCATCACTTATTTCATACATAAACTCTGCATCTGTTTCATACTCATGCTCTTTCATACGCTCTAACAACGCCTGAATTTTATAAGCAAGCATATGGACATCATACACTTCCATTGCGCGGCTATCTAATACGTGAAGAACACTTTCACACCAATTTTCTACTTCATGAAAGTAATCTGTAAATACACCTTGCTGATTCATGTTGCACCTCCCTAATGCTATCCACTTAACTATATTCAATGAAAATCCCTTATATAACTGTACAAAAGGAAAAGAAGCTAAGTCACCTTAGCTTCTTTTCCGCAATCAATATTTGTGTAACATCTTTGTCTGATAATCCGTCTCATAATATTCTAGTTCTTCACGCATCAATTGAAATTTACCTTCTAAACTCTTCATCACTTGCCCCAAAGATGCAGGTGGTGTTTGTTGAAAAACGATAGAATTTTTTCCTGTATATGCAGACCGACTATTTTCATACCAATAATCACTCTTTGGTGAAAAAAACTCTGCAATTACTTGATGGTAAATCTTATATAAAATTTTTTCAGCTGCTGTTTTTCGAAATGGCTGACTATTCAACAAAACAAAACATGCATCATGTCCTTCTTCGCAAAAAACGAGAAGTCGTCTCATTGATGCTAATAACCCTTTATAATATTGCTCATTCCCTGCTGGTGTTTCCTCTAATAAAGAAGGCAACGTATGATAATTTACATAATTGGTTATCAAATTAATAGCATCTTCTAAAAATATAGAAACTTGTTCTGTTTGATTTTCAACCATCAAATTAGACATTTTTTCTCTCTCCTTTGCCATTTCACGCTATTTCTACTCTTTTATTTTTATGTAATTCAGCCAATATTTCTTGTACTTTCGACACCGTTCCCTCATCAAAATATTGTTGAAATTCTTCCAGATTATTTAAATACAAACGTTTTTGCGCACGAAGTTCCCTATCCTTCACTAAACAACATATCGCTACAATATCGCGCAAATATATGTTTTGTTCTTCTACTTTATACACTGGATTTCCTTCAAAAGGAGTAATTTCTTGTAAAACTTCTTCAAAATATCGAACGTATAAAACCGAAAAAGTTTTCTCTTTATCATTTAATATATATGTCACTTCAGATCTGTTAAAAAAATCTTCTGATGTATTAGGTTTCGCCTTTTCTAACTCATATCCTACATAACCTTTTATAATCATATACTCCCCTCCACCTTCTTTCATCTTATTCTAACTTAATTTTCTGATAAACAAAATACTCTTTTAAATATACCTATATAAAAAATAGCTCCCCTATACAGGAATTTACCTTTTTATTTTTCTTGAAGTTTGTCATAATAATATTATTGTCTCAGTTTTCTTATACAAGGAGAGTTGTATTTATGTCGTTTTCATGGAAACGTTTCTTACAAATCGGGAAAATTATCTTCCCATTTGTTGTATTAACAATTGTATTCTTTCAAGCAAAAAAAGAATTAGCGGGCATTTCTTTTTTAGAAGCGATTGATACAATTAAAAACATTCCAACTGGAGGAGTCTTTTTAGCAATTACACTTGGTGCATTCGCTGTATCAACAATGTTCTTTTATGACTATGTTATGCTTCGTTACTTAAAAGCTGATATCCCTGTCCAAAAGATTTTCCGTATCTCGTGGATTGCTAATACTTTAAATGGATTTATCGGGTTTGGTGGTCTAGTTGGAGCCGGCGTACGCACAATGCTTTATCGTCCATACATAAAAGAAAATGGAAAACTTATTAAAAGTATCGCTTGGATGACAACTGCCTTTATTAATGGATTAGCCATTCTTTCATTTCTTGGTCTTATCGGAATATTAGACACGAGATTTATTTTGCATGAAAAACCATGGCTATGGCCTGTTCTTATCTTCTTTGCTCTTTTCGTCCCTATATATATCGGATTTTCTAAATTAAAAAATAGAAAAGCGATGCAAACAGAGGGACAAGAAGAAGAGGAGAAAAACCCAACTGTTTTATACTCATTAGTTTCATTAGTCGAATGGGTATCTGCTGGTATTGTTATGTACGTCATATTACTATTATTTGGCATTGAAATCGAATTCCAAAAGTTTTTAGGCGTATATGTCATTGCTGCTTTAGCTGGTGTCGTTAGTCTTGTTCCTGGTGGTCTTGGATCATTTGATCTTGTCTTCTTAACTGGGCTTGGGCAATACGGCATCGATACAGGTGTTTTGCTTCCTGCTATGTTATTATATCGTCTCGTCTATTACATCTTACCATTCTGCCTTGGTCTCATTTTTGCAGCTTTTGAAATGACAGGAGTAGCCATTAAAAAGTTTGAAGATAAACCCTTTATTGCGCCTGCATTAGAGACAACTGGTGTTATATGGACTTTGCAGCGTGACTTTCTAGGAAAGTTAGGTTCTTGGGCATCTGCTGCTTTAACAGTATTTGCTGGCTTAATGGTTATTTTATCAACTATTCTACCGACAAGTATAAATCGGGCACACGCCTTACATATTCTAGCTCCAAAACATCTTATTCAATTTTCTTTTAGCTTATCGCTAACATTCGGTATTCTCCTCCTCATTCTTTCACGAGGGATATATTACGGAACAAAACGTTCTTATTATATGACGATTGTTTCTTTAATTGGAGCGGCTATTTTTAATACACTAAAAGGAATTGATGTTGAAGAAACTTTTATTTTATTAATCGTACTCGCTGTATTGTATATGCTTCGTAAAAGGTTTGTACGTGAGAAAATGGAAGTCTCACTTTCCGATATCGTAAAAGTTTTTATATTCCTACTTGTAACGTTATATTTATATAAAAACTTAGGTATTTTATTTGCAAGTGCAAAAGAAGCTTTCCAACCTGATTTTGTCGTTCGTAATATTACACAAGTGAAACGAAGTGCATTAGCAGCTGCCTTTTTTGTTCCTACTTTTTTACTAATTGGTTCACTCATTGCAAATCGTTATCGAAATGAATTTCCCGGGCAACCAGCTAATGATAAAAGATTACAAAACTTCTTAGATGAACATGGTGGAAATGTACTTAGTCATTTAGGTTTTTTAGGAGATAAACAGTTCTTTTTCAGTAGTGATGGAAAAGCACTCATTCTCTTCTCAATAACTGGAAAACGACTTATTGTACTAGGTGATCCAATCGGGGACCCTTCCTCCTATCGTACTGTATTGCAAGAGTTTTTAGCTGTGGCTGATCGATTTGGATACATTTGTGTATTCTACCAAATTGAAAGTAAATGGATGAGTTTATATCACGATTTTGGTTATAACTTCTTTAAGCTCGGTGAAGAAGCTGTTGTTGATTTAAATACATTTACAATAACAGGAAAGAAACGCGCTGGCATGCGAGCTACTTTCAACCGTTTTGAAAGAGAAGGCTATACATTCTCTATTCATGAGCCACCTTTCTCAGACGAATTATATGAAGAGTTAAGAAAAGTTTCAGATGCATGGCTTGGTGGAAAAAAAGAGAAAGGTTTTTCACTCGGATACTTCGATCGTGAATATATTAGTCGCGCTCCCATTGCAACATTATCTGATGCGGATGGAAAAATTATTGCATTCACAACATTCATGCCCGTATATCAAAACGGATCATTATCTGTCGATTTAATGCGATATTATCCAGATGCGCCTAGCGGCATTATGGACGCAATTTTCATCCACTTATTCCAATGGGCAAAAGAAAATGAATACCACTCCTTTAATATTGGTATGGCACCACTTTCAAATGTTGGTTTATCCACACAGTCTTTCTGGTCTGAACGAGTGGCTGCTGCAATCTTTAATAACGTTCGTTATACGTATAGTTTCAGCGGATTACGACATTTTAAAGAAAAATATAAACCAGCATGGAGCGGTAAATATTTAGCATTTAGGAAGAATCATTCTTTACCAATTACAATGCTCTCTGTAACAAAATTAATAGGAAAAAGAAAAAACAGCTAAATTCTTAGCTGTTTTTTCTTTTTTGAACTTGTACAATAAATTCTTTTTCATATTTCTTACCATTTATATAGAAATTCCCCCACATTTTATACGTACCCTCGGCAGGAAATGTAATACGGTATTGTAATTGTTCATCCGTATCCACAGGCATAGCGTATAAAAAGTTCTCCTTCGTTTCATCCACGATATAGAGTGACTCTACTTCTCCTCTCTCTGAATGTAATTTCAATTTTTCACCCTTTTTCGCTTGAAACTGAAATGTTAACGTAACTGGTTCATTCGGATGTAATGCGCCAAATAAAAGAGAAACTTCATACTCCCCTATTTTTTTTGTAAGTACACTGTCGATTGGAAATTTCACTTTTTTCTTATTGTTCTCCTCTTTCGTTCTACCAAAATCTTTTCTAGCGAATGACTCTACGGACTTATTTTTATCTTCGTATAAAAATATCGTATATTCTTCATCTTTCGCTATTTTGGAAGATAACTTATATGACCCGTTCCCTGCAAATGTAGGTTTAATTTGTTGTATGTGTTTTAACTGTCCATCTACAATCACTGCCCGAATTTGATCATTTACACCACGAATTTCATTATTCTTTTTGTTTAACAACTGAAATACAATATCTACTTTCTCATTTCCCTTTCCATTTGACACATCCCACTTTACTTCCTGAACATCTCCTACAGTCTCTTCGTTTTCTTGATATTTTTTTATGTAAAATCCTCCTGCCACAATAAGTACTAACGCAATAAGCCCAATGACAAGATTTTTCAAAACATCACCTACCATTTTTATTGTCTCTGTTCACATAAAACTTCTTAAGCTATATATTCTAGATTATGATTTATGAAATCCTCCTATTTTGCACATATTACAAATAATAAAAAGATTTTAATTGAAAGGATTCGTAGTGTATAATGCAAATGATATTGATTTCTATCAATACATTATAAGGAGGACTTTTCATGAGTGTACATATCGAAGCAAAACAAGGCGAAATCGCTGAATCTATTCTATTACCAGGTGATCCATTACGTGCAAAATATATCGCTGAAACATTTCTAGAGGATGTTTCTTGCTATAATAACGTACGTGGTATGTTAGGTTTTACTGGAACTTATAAAGGAAAACGTGTATCTGTTCAAGGTACAGGTATGGGTGTTCCTTCTATTTCTATTTATGTAAACGAATTAATCCAAAGCTACGGAGTTAAAAATTTAATTCGCGTTGGCACTTGCGGTGCAATTCAAAAAGATGTAAAAGTTCGTGATGTTATTATCGCAATGACGGCTTGTACTGATTCTAATATGAACCGTTTAACATTCCCAGGATTTGATTTCGCACCAGCTGCAAACTTTGATCTTTTAAAGAAAGCTTACGATGCTGGAACTGAAAAAGGATTACACGTTCGTGTCGGTAACGTCTTAACAGCAGATGTGTTTTATCGCGAAAGCATGGACATGGTTAAAAAACTTGGAGATTACGGTGTATTAGCAGTAGAAATGGAAACAACTGCTCTTTATACATTAGCAGCGAAATACGGCGTAAATGCATTATCTGTATTAACAGTTAGCGATCACATCTTCACTGGCGAAGAAACAACATCTGAAGAGCGTCAAACTACATTTAACGAAATGATTGAAATCGCTTTAGATGCAGCAATTCAACAATAATACACTAAAGAACTTGTCATACGTCTGGCGAGTTCTTTTTATGTGACTTTTTATAAATAACTATTTTATAAAGAGACAGATTTCTCCCCTCTACTTTATTGTAACGTTTGTTATAATAAAGTGAAACTTTAATCAGTGGTTTTTTTCCATCCCCCACTGATTATTAGTTGAACCAATCAGGCTTTTACGGACAGTTGATCTCCCACCTAACTCCCTTGTATTCGCCGAATTTTGAAGTGGAAGTCTTATTGCCCGAGCGGGATAAAGAAATCATTTACAGTATTTCTCATAAGAGGTGACGCAGTGAAAAACAGAAGTATCGTCTTTAAACTATTTTTATTAACATCAACTTTATTTACAATAATATTCCTACTTTTTTTCCTAGGACAATCTCTATTTTTAGAGAAATTTTATATTAATAAAAAAGTAAAAACAGTTCAAACTGCTTTTGAAAAATTCGTAGATAATTATGACAAAAGTGATAAAAGTTATGAGAAAGTTAGAAAACTAAAACAAGAATTTCATGATAAAACAAATGCCGATATGCAGTTTTTGGATTCTAACGGTATTATTAAAAGTGATAACAATTACTATATCGATGTATTTAATCCCAACAATAATAAACAGTATTCCATTCCACTCAATAACCTTTTAACACCAGAAGAATATAATAAATTCGAAAATTTAGGTTTAAAAAAAGATGTAATAATTAATGTTGATGGAGTCGTACAAGAGAATAATATTATTACACCACAAAAATTAGGAACGAATTATAATCAATGGCAAAACGAACATTTCTATTCGGATTTTCAGTCAATTAATGGTAATCCTTCTAAGAATAGACTTGCAAGCCGATACAAATCTACAACTCGTATCGTCTTTACAGGTGTTATAACTAAGTTACAGCTCCCATCAAAAGCTGAGGTTCGTCTTGCAAATGATATTGAAACATTACAAGCCGTTCAATATTTTGCAGATATTATTAGAGATGGCACTTCTAACTCGAACCAATTAAACACTTTCATATTAGATGGCGGCGAAAATATAAAAAATAGTATCTTTGTAAAGCCGATTATAGAAAACGGAAAGATTACAGAATATGCTTTTGCGATAGCGTCTTTACAACCCGTTAATGAAGCGATGCTAGTTTTAAAAGACTATTATGTTTATGCCTTAATCATCGTGTTTCTCGTTATTATTTTGTTATCCTTCTACTACTCAAAAATCATTGTTAAGCCATTAATTAAAATGAATCGTGTTACAAAAAAAATGGCTAATTTTGATTTCAGCGAGAAATTACCTGTTACAGCCGACGATGAAATTGGTGGGCTTTCCGGCAGTATCAATACATTATCTGTAAATTTAAAAGATCGAATCGATCGATTAAATGTTGCCAATACAAAGTTACAACAAGACATTGAACGTGAACGTCAATTAGAGAAAACAAGAAAAGAATTCATTTCTGGCGTATCACACGAATTAAAAACACCACTGAGTGTAATTAGAAGTTTTGCAGAAGGTATTAAAGATGGTGTTAGTAAGGATACTTCGTATTATACTGATGTTATTTTAGAAGAAACAGAAAATATGAACAGGCTGATTGTTGAAATGTTAGAATTAGCAAAGTTAGAATCTGGTACTTACAAACTAGATATGACGACGTTCTCAATTGGTGAATTAACGCAACAAGTCTATACAAAATTATTATTTAGCATGGAAGAAAAGCATCTACAAGTGAACGTCGATGCAGACCCTTCTATACTTGTTAAAGCAAATCGTAGCCGTATTGAGCAAGTAGTTGTGAACTTACTAAGTAATGCCATCCGCTATACGCCGGATGGAGAAAAAATACAAGTCTCCATTATAGAAGCAGAAGATACCGTAAAAATCGAAATCGAAAATACAGGAAACCCTATCCCTGAAGAAAGTCTTGAAAAAATTTGGGATCGCTTCTATCGCCTAGATGCATCACGTAGCCGTCACACCGGAGGTACCGGTCTCGGATTATCTATTGTAAAAAACATTTTAGACCTCCATCATGCCGAGTACGGTGTGTATAATACGACTAACAGTGTTGTATTCTATTTCAATTTACAAAAAGTAAAAGAAGTCAAATAATTTGTCTTAATTTCACTAGGAGTTCACATGAAATTCACACTCTCCCTTTATAGTAAGAAACAAGTTAATCCTTTCCTTTACACATATAAAAGAGGAGAGTGCGTGAAATGAAACAAGCAGGACAACCTATTCAAAATGAAAAACAATTAGAAACTATCAAAAATATACTTTTACAATCTTCGAAACGTGATGGCTTATTATTCGTATTAGCTGTAAATTCTGGCTTAAAAGTAAGTGAAATCTTACAATTAAAAGTTAGTGATGTAATCGATGAAAATGAAAATGTTCGCCATTCCATTT
This sequence comes from Bacillus sp. Root131, assembly GCF_001429475.1. Classification (NCBI taxonomy): domain Bacteria; kingdom Bacillati; phylum Bacillota; class Bacilli; order Caryophanales; family Bacillaceae; genus Bacillus; species Bacillus sp. Root131. The sequence goes on along the minus strand of NZ_LMJQ01000001.1, from coordinate 167,508 downwards.
TATTTTACAATGAAAAAGTGAAGAAACATAAATGGTTTGCTGTAAATGAAGACTTACAGCACGCAATCGAAGACTACATGAAAGAACGTAAAACTTGGAAACGTAATGAACCATTGTTAAAATCTCAAAAAGGAACAAAATCTATTACGAGACAACATGCATGGTACATTTTAAACAAAGCTGCAAAAGAAGTTGGATTAGAAGGGATTAGCTCACATACACTTCGAAAAACTTGGGGTTATTGTGCATACAAATCAGGTGTTGATATTGCATTTTTACAACACTTCTTTGATCACAGTACTCCATCAAAAACTTTAAAGTATATCGGTATTGCTTAATAACTCTTATACATAAAAAAGGTTACCATTTGAAAATTTGGTAACCTTTTTTATATTTCATATTCTCTTTTCTTGTCTCTCCTATACTGTAGTGGTACTCTAATAATAAGGGGGAGAAATTATGAACACACTTACAATTGAATTACCAAAAGAAACGGCTGAAAAACTTGATTTATTAAAACAAGCTTACGAAAAGAAAACAGGTGCTTCTATCTCTGAGAGCACTCTCGTGCAAACACTTATCTCAAAAGAATTTATCCAGGCGATAACTCCTTTTGATTTACAACAATTCATCAACGGAAAAGAACAGCATTAATGCTGTTCTTTTTTTATCTCTATTTAAAATATACAAAGTTTTTTATATATTTTTAGAAAAACCATTGACAATGATAATGATAACCATTATCATTTATTATGAAGCCAACAATTGATGAATCAACCAAACGCTCAGTAACATTGTTACCCCTCTTTTTCATATAGAAAGGCACTGTACATTCCCCCTGTTTGTACAGTGCCTTTCTTGTTTATTATCATTCAAAAAAATTTAATTGCTCCGGCTTCGGCTCACCATATGTAATGTTCATCATTTTCATAAGCTGTTTCGCATTATCTGCTGCATCCCCACCTGAATTGTTGTTAAACAGTACGTATATATCCTTTGTTTTCTTTTTTAATTGCTCTAGTCGTTCCACCCATTCTTCCAGTTCTTTATTGTTGTAGCGATATAAACAACGAACCGCTCTCCAATTTTCCCCTTTATCAAGCCAACCATGAACATTTCGACCGTGAAAACGTATTAATGCCATGTTTGAATTCGTAACCTCTAATACGAGTGGCACAGAACCTATCCCAGCCTGTGGTTCATCACAAATTGTATGAACCCATTTCTCCTGTTCTAGAAACTGTAACGTCTTATCTCTCATTTCTGGATAAAACCATGTTTGATTTCGAAATTCTATTGCACATGGTAAACCTTCCATTTTTTCTTTCGTATATCGAAGAAAATCTACATTTTTCTTTTTGCAATCAAACCATGGTGGATATTGAAATAAAATTGTTTTTAATTTATTAGCTTCTATTAAAGGAAGAATGGACTGCTTATACACATCAAACATCTCATCAAACGTAGAAAAAGGAAATTCCCCTTTCATATGTCCTGTCATTCCTTGATACGCTTTTACGACAAAAGAAAAATCTTTCGGCGTTTCCATTGCCCATTTTATATAATTTCGTGCAGGTTGCATCGCGTAAAATGAACTATCCACTTCCACAATAGGAAAATACTCACTATATGTTCGTAATTTATTTCTATTTTCATAGGAATCTACGTATAAAGAATCATGATCTCCCCATCCTGTCACTCCAATGAACAGCACATATATTCCTCCCTTTTTAACTTTATCTTCTATTCACTCCCCAAACACTTTTGCTAATCAATTTCATTAAGTGGCCCTTTCTTTAAGAGTATCCTTATTAAAATATGATATACTATATGGAAGAATTTTTAAAATGAGGGGTTATTTATTTATGCTTCCAAACGATGCTACTGTATCTCATGAAAAACGAATTGAAGAACTAGAAAATAAAGTGCGTTTTTATGAAGAACTTGTAAATCAATTACCACATCATTTCACATACAAAAATCCACATATTGGTTTACAAATAAAGAAAACTAGAGCAACTCATTCCATTCAAGAAATACCAAAAGAGAATAAAGAGGCTCATTTTCAACTTACTTGTGATTCATTATTCTTATTTGAACAACTTGAAAAACACTTTGTACATATTTTTGATGCCTTTTCACATCATGTAACCTTTGTCGATAGTAAAGGGAATATTACTTTATGTAATCAAGTTGCCGCAGATGATTTCGGTGTAATACGAAATGATATTATCGGAAAACCGATTCAACAATTACTAAACTTGCCGGAAGAAAAAATTAAAGCGATTGAAACATTAAGAACGGGAACAGAAATATATAATGAAGAAGTTTTAGACAAAAACTATGGCATTATAAACAACCGAATTATTCGCGATTATAACGGGGAGATTTTTAGGGTTATTAGTGTCTTTCATTATTTAAACACAGAGCGTGATGCAGAGAAGTTTTCGTTAGCAGGACGAATCGCAGCCGGAATTGCACACGAGGTACGAAACCCTCTTACGACAGTACGAGGATACTTACAATTTTTACAAGAAAGTGTTTCTCCATCAAATAAAGAGTTATTTAAAAGCTTACTTATCCCTGAATTAGATCGTGCAAATAGTATTATTACAAAATTTTTAGCCATTTCAAAAACACGTGAATTTACAAGAGAACCGTTTCCTATTAATACATTTTTATGCGACTATATTCAACAGTTACTAGCTAGTGAAGTCTTCTTGCATAACATTTCAATTGATTATAACTTTTCTAATGAATTAGATGATATTTTAGTCAATATTGATCGACATGAACTTGTTCAAGTATTTTTAAACCTATTTCAAAATGCCGTCGATGCTCAAGGCGAAAAGCCTCTTTCTATTCAAATCACTAGTTATCGCCTAGATAACTTCGTTCGGATTACTTTCACAGACAATGGAATTGGTATTCCTCTAGCTATTCAAGAATATATCTTTGATCCATTCTTCTCAACGAAGGATTCGGGGACAGGACTAGGCTTATCAGTAACAAAAAAAATCATCCAAAATCATAACGGTACGCTCAAAATGACTAGTGATCCAGACGGTACAACCTTCACTATTTCTATTCCGATTTTACCTAAAGTAAATCGTGAAGCAATTAACTTATAAAATGAGAATGCTGTTCTATTAACTCCCTTTAATTGTTAAGCACACTCTAACAATTAAAGGGAGTTTTTTAAAACATATAGATTTTTCTCTACTTCTTTATTGTTCGTGTTAGGTAGGTAAACTTCTTATTTTTTGAGAAATAGTAGTTTGTCCATCACGAATTTAATTTAAATTTCATTATAATATATAGTAACGACTATTATTCTATGAAAGAAAGGAATGCAAAGATAAACAACAAAAATAAAGGGAAAGTATTTTATGGTAATGATTGTTGCGAAGTAAGAGCTTGTAGTTATATCAACATCTCTAAGTCCGAACTTAAATAATTTGTTAGACTTCTTCAAGCTCTCGGCCAAGCTATTCAAGCTGTCTTAGTTCAATATGGATCTGGTTCCTAGGTGGAGGCGCTACTGGACCAGCGGGTACTCCGATTCGGGTAACTATAGCTGCAATAGGAAACTCCAATGCTCAAACAATATCAACTGGAATTAATATTCAATTAAATCAAGTTTTTGAAATAAATAATATTAACTTTAATGACACTACACATACTTTACAGGCGTATATGATATTAGTTTCTCGGCATCTACAACTTTCCCAGGCTCTTCACCGTTTGGATTCGGTATTTCATTCAATGGCCAACCACTTACTCGTAATTTTTCAACTAATGTTATCGGTAGTGCTGTTTCTTTCTCTACAATTGTTACTTTACAAGCTGGTACAACGATTTCTGTACAACCTACAGCAAATACTATTTCTATTCCTAACACGGGCGATACAACTGCGACACTATCTGTACTCCGAATTTACTAACCACAATTTCCGATAATATTTTGGGAGGACTAAACACATTTATAAGTAATAGGTGTGATTTTGATTGTCTATTAAATCTCTCTTTTAATAAAAAGGAGCACTTATTTGGGAGGATAAGTGCTCCTTCTTTACGTTTCTTTACCTCAAATTTACTCTATCTTAATCCTCATTTTGTATGATAAATAATGAAGTCAAAGATATGAAAGAGGGATGAAAAATGAGAGTTATGTCACCGATACGCATTTGGATTGCTCTTATGATATGCATTATTTTATGTGTAGGGTTTTTTTTAACTCTAAAATATTCTACTATTTCAAAAGCAGAGAGAAAAACAGTTCCATACACACTTTTGTATACGAAACAAAACAACATCCTTTATTCCAATTCCACAAATAATGAAAAAAAAGTTATAAAAGGAATGCTTATTACGAAAGCTTCTAGTTACGAAACTCTACTTCAAATTACTGAAACGATTAAAGATCAGTATACAAATAAAGGAATTGATGAAATCACGCTGACTATCCATAATGAAAATAATGGTAGTTATGAAGAAGAATTACCATACGAACCGATTAGTAAAGGAACAATAATCATCACATACGATTCTCAATCCTTTGGCAGTACCAACATTACTCTTAATGAATAGTAGCATTTACCCCACTAATTATGAGCTCACTTCATTTTTCACATGAGAAAGAGGCGAATAACGAAATTCGCCTCTTTCTTTTACCATAACGATGGAATCCACTCTTTTACTTTATTAAACCACTCTTGCTGTTCTTTTTTCCTTTTTTGTTCTTCTTCTTGCCTTTTCTTTTCTTCTTCTTTTCTTCGCTTTTCTTCTTCAATTGTTTGCAATTGTTTTTTATAGTCCGCCTCAGATATTAACGACAATTGGAACGCTTTTTGGGCTGGGTTTGCATTTGCTTTTTTCATGATATCCCGGAACATCGTCGTTGTAATTTGACTACCACCTGGAACATAATGCTCGCTATCTGTTTTGTCATATCCTACCCAAACTGCACCTACTAAATCTGGTGTGTATCCTACAAACCACGAGTCCTTTGCCCCTACGCTCGGGCCATTTACAAGTTGAGTAGTCCCTGTCTTCCCTGCTGTATCAACATTAGTAACTTTCGCTTTTCCACCTGTTCCCTTTTCTACAACACCTTTTAATAAATACGTCATCTTTTGAGCAATTTTCTCACTCGTCACTCGTGTCTCTTTCTTATACCATTTCCCTATTATTTCCCCTTCAGCATTTTGAACTTCTCTAATTGCATGAGCCTCTACTTGAATCCCATCATTAGCAAATGTACTATATGCTTGGGCCATTACAAATGGTGATGTCCCTACATGCATCCCACCTAAAGCAATTGGATACGTACGGTCTTCTGGTACTAACGGAATACCAAATCGCTCTAAAGATTTCAATCCTTTATCTAATCCTATTTGTTCTAATAGCCACACAGCGGAAACATTATACGACTTTGCTACCGCTTCATACATTGTCACATTACCATGAAAGGCCTGATCACTATTTTTCGGTTCATATTCTTTAATATGAAATGGTTCATCTTTTAATATATCGTATACTTCATACCCTTGTTCTAAAGCGGGTACATATACAGCTAGAGGCTTTAATGTTGAACCTGGCTGTCTTTTTAATTGCGTAGCATGATTAAATTGTAAAAACTGATATGGTCCTCTACCTCCAACTAAAGCTGGAACACCGCCTGTTTTTGGATTTATAAGGACTACACCCGTTTGCATAAGTTGATCTGAGCCACTATCTTTGAAATAACTATCATTATTCACAACATCTTCTACAGCTTGTTGTTTTTTCGGATCAAGCTCTGTATAAATACGATAACCACCTGCTAAAATTTCATTTTGTGTTAATTCATACTTATCCATCGCTTCTCTAACTATATAGTCTACATATTGGGAGTATTTACCTTTGTATTTATCATCAACCCCACGTTTTAATACAAGGCCTGACTCTTTTTCTTTATTGTATTGCTCTTCAGAAATATATCCTTGTTCCTTCATTAAACTTAATACGACATTACGTCGTTCAATTGATTTATTAAAGTTTTTATAAGGAGAATACGCAGACGGCGCTTTAATTAAACCTGCAATCGTTGCAGCTTCTGAAATTGATAAATCTTTTACCTCTTTATCAAAATAAGATTTAGCTGCCCTCTTTATTCCCCAAGCACCTTCCCCAAAATAAATTTGATTCATATACATTTCAATAATTTCATCTTTTGTATAAGTACGTTCTATTTTTTTGGTTAAAAAGTATTCCTTTATTTTACGAGAAAATGTACGATCTTGTGTCAAAAATACATTCTTTGCAAGCTGTTGTGTAATTGTACTTCCCCCTGCTACAACTTCTCCTGCTGTAATATTTTTAAAAATTGCACTTATAATTCCACTATAATAAATACCATGATGGTTAAAAAAACCCTTATCTTCTACTGCAACAATTGCCTGAACCATAATATCAGGAATATCTTTTCTTTTAACACCTTCTGTTTTCGAAGAAGCTAATTTAGTTGCGACCTCATTATTTGCATCATAAATTAAAGTCGGTTGTGGAACAGCTTGTTTTAATTCAGATATGTCTTGAATGGATATTATTATATTTATAGCAATAAATAGAGTAATGAGTACACTTCCCAATACAATTAATGAATTACGAAGTTTCTTCCTCTTATTGAACCACTCAAGCATTTTTTTAAAATGAGTGTTCTTCAATTTCATTCGTTCACTTCCTTCATTTATTTACACTCTTCTTTTTAAAAGGAAGAATATACCGCCTTTTAAATTTACTATAATAACGTAGTCATTCCTATAGTGTAAAGCTTTTCTTTTACATTCATACTTTTTGCAAGAAAAGGACATTCTACAAGTAAGATATTCACTATTGGATATTAATATTATTAATAGAACAACGAGAGTTATGTTAAGTTTTTGTAAACTTTTCGATAAAATGTTTTAAAAAACGACAGTTTTTTGTTAGAATTGATTAGCCAATATATTTTACATATATTACTTTTGTGGGGGTAACAATAATGGTCTTTAAATCAAAAAAAGATAAATTTTCTGAAATGTTAATGAATGTTTCCGAAAATTTAAAAGAAGGCGCGCAGTTTTTCGTGGAGTATAAAATTAAAAATGCTAGCGATTTAAAAGAGTTTTCTATGCGCATGAAAGAGTATGAGTCAAAAGGTGACTCATTTATTCACGAAATCATTATGGAGCTAAACAAAGCGTTTATTACTCCAATTGAACGTGAGGACATCCTACAACTTGCAATGAGTATGGATGATGTATTAGACGGATTAGATCACAGTGCTGGTCTGTTCGAAATGTATTCTATTACAGAAGCTGATGAATACATGATTAAATTCGTGGAAGCAATTAATCAATGTGCGATTGAGATTGCAAACTCTGTTGAACTACTGTCTAAAAAGAAGTTAGTCGACATTCGTACGAACGCGATTAAGATTAAGGATTACGAATCACAATGCGATGATATTCGTCGTCATGCGATTAAGCACTTATTCTCTCGTGAAAAAGATCCGATTAAGATTATTCAATTTAAAGAGATTTACGAAGAGCTTGAAGAAGTAGCTGATAGCTGTCAAAGCGTTGCAAACGTATTAGAAACAATTATTATGAAGAACGCGTAAGGAGTTTGATCATGGATACACTCTTGATACTGACCGTTTTAGTAGTCATTTGCGCTTTAGCTTTTGACTTTATCAATGGATTTCACGATACAGCAAACGCTATTGCAACGGCTGTTTCAACGAAAGCTCTAAAGCCTAGACATGCAATTATTATGGCAGCTATTATGAACTTTTTAGGTGCAATGACATTTACAGGTGTAGCAAAAACGATTACAAAAGATATCGTTGACCCATTTGCTTTACAAAATGGTTCTCTTGTAATTTTAGCTGCTTTGCTTGCGGCGATAGCATGGAACTTAATTACTTGGTACTACGGTATCCCAAGTAGTTCTTCGCATGCAATTATTGGCTCCATCGCAGGTGCAGCCATTGCTGCTGCTGGTATTAGCTCATTAAACCTTAAAGGATTCATTAAAATTCTTGAAGCTTTAATCATTTCACCAATTATCGCTTTCGTTATTGGTTATATCGTTTACAGTATTTTTAAAGTGGTCTTTAAAAACTTTAACTTAACGAAAACGAATAAAAACTTCCGTATATTCCAGATTTTCACTGCAGCATTACAAGCCTATACACACGGTACGAATGATGCACAAAAAGCAATGGGAATCATTACGATGGCTCTTATGGCTAATAACTATCATACTTCTAGCGATATCCCGTTCTGGGTACAATTATCTTGTGCTATCGCAATGGGACTTGGTACTTCTGTCGGTGGATGGAAAATTATTAAAACTGTCGGTGGACAAATTATGAAAATTCGTCCTGTAAATGGTGTAGCTGCCGATTTATCATCATCACTTGTTATTTTCGGTGCAACATTCATTCACTTACCGGTTAGTACGACGCACGTTATCTCTTCTTCTATTTTAGGGGTTGGTGCTTCTCACCGTGTGAAGGGGGTAAAATGGGGAACTGCAAAACGTATGTTAATTACATGGGTTATTACACTTCCTATTTCAGCTTCTTTAGCTGCTCTGTTTTACTACCTATTACATTTTGTTTTCTAATCAAAAGTCGTCTTCCTTATTTTTCTAGGAAGACGACTTTTTTGTGAACAAGCCTATTTCTCATTAAAAAGCGTGTATAATAATTGGTGGATAAGTTATTTAGAGGAGTTGGCAATTTTGGAATACATCATGTTACTTTTCATCGGACTAATCGCCGGGACAGTCGGCAGCCTAGTTGGGCTTGGAGGCGGAATTATTATTGTTCCGTTATTAATTGGATTACACAGTTTATCACCACAACTTGCAGTAGGGACTTCTATGGTAACAGTCGTTTTCACAGGACTATCTTCTACCCTTACTTACATGAAGCATAAGCGAGTGGATTATAAAAGTGGACTTATTTTATTTATCGGAAGCGGTCCTGGTGGTATTATCGGATCATGGGCAAATAAATTTTTAAACCAAGACACATTTTCTTTATACTTTGGGATTTTCCTTATATTCGTCTCAATTCTACTTATGCTTCGAGACAAATTAAAACCTCTTTCCCTCTCAAATACGTCTGTAATTAAGCGTTCTTTTACAGATAATGATGGAAATGCTGTACACTACCAATTCCCACCGTTTCTTGCTATCTTTATCGCCTTTATAGTTGGGTTTATATCTGGGTTATTTGGAATTGGTGGCGGTGCCTTACTTGTTCCAGCAATGATGCTTCTTTTTGCATTCCCAGCACATATTGCAGTAGCAACTTCAATGTTCATCGTATTTCTATCAGCAATTGTAAGTTCTGCAACTCACATCTCACTTGGAAATGTCAGCTGGATTTATGCATTAATCCTTATTCCTGGTGCATGGATCGGCGGAAAAATCGGGGCTTACATTAATACAAAACTGAGTGGTAACGCCGTAATTAATTTATTACGTATTACGTTAATTATTCTTGGAACTAGATTAATCATTATTTCCCTTTTATAACGTATTCTTTTTAGAATGCGTTTTTCTTATACACATGAATATAAAAATCCTCCGAGGAGAACAAATAAAATTAAACAAGCACTTAATAACATATAATTTGAAATATGTACTTTCTTCAAGTTGACCACTCCTATAACTGCGACTGTTATCTTTATGATAGCGAAAAAATAGTTCACTTGCAGTTACAGAGTGCTAACAATGCAAAATCAATTATTACAAATTTTATCCTTATATTTCATTTCTTTGTATATTCTATCGATTTAATAAAAAAAGATGTCATATTGACATCTTTTTTAGTGAAGAAGTGACCATCCCATAAAGTCTTCATGTACTTGGCACGCCCTCTTATCGTTTCGATCATATAATTCAGCATAACTATCTGTTTCTTCATCATAAGCCATCGTATAAATAATTTGGCCGTCTACTTCAACGGATAAAACGACTCCACCTTTCATCTCTTCTACATGAATGATAGCATTCGCCGGAATTCTCATATCCGTCATTCTTATCGCATCTAACAATATACTAAACCCCCTACAGCGTATTCATTGCTAGTACTATTACACACTAAATAGTATACTACTGTAATAGCATACATTTCGTCAATGAAATTGCTGTTGAAATAGCATATTGTCTATATACATATACGCTAAAATAGAAGAAATAGAAACATATTAATGGGGGGCTAACATTGATTCTACACAAAGGAGATGTACTATTCCGTCAAGGCGAGGACGGTCCTTTATACTTTATAAAAACAGGCTTATTAAAAGTAGTTCGGCTAGAAGAAGACGGAACACCATTTTTATTCAACATTATCGTTCCAGGTGAAACGATACCTCATCATTCTTTAATTTCACCGAAAGAATATCACGGTACAGCTATCGCTTTAATAAAGACAGAAGTGGAACCGATCACTAGTAGTGAATGGTACGAGAGACTTCAAGCAAATCCCGAATCATATGCCAACATCGCTATGCAATTGCAATCTAAATTAAGAATGATGCAACAACGAATTGATCAATTGACAACTGTCTCTCCGAAAGAACGTCTTCATCGTTTACAAGAATGGTTCACATTATATTTAGGTGACATTCCTATATATGAAATATTAACACAAACTGAAATTGGTCAACTGATAGGCATACGCCGTGAAACAGTTAACCGTTTATTACGAGAACAAATAAAAAACGAGGTAAAATAAATACCTCGTTTTTTTGTTTATTCTCATCTGTCTTATTGTAAGCTTGTTGCTGGGCCGAAAAATTCATAATGAATATGCTCTTGTTTCACACCTAAATCAGTTAGTGCAGCATTTATATGCTTCATAAATGCTACTGGACCACAGAAATAAAATTCTGCTTCAGTTGTCTGAATAATAGTTTTTAACCATTCGCTTTCAACGAAACCTTCTTTATCAAAGTTCTTCATTTCTAAATCTTTTTCAGTCGGTGCAGAATAACAAGTATATGCTTTAACTTGTTCATATTCATTTTCTACTGCCTTAACGTGTTCTTTCATTGCATGTGTATTACTATTTATTGCTGCATGAATAAAATATACATTACGTTTTGAATCTTGTTCAATTAACGTATTTAACATACTCATCATCGGTGTAATCCCTACTCCACCACTAATTAGTACAACTGGTAATGTTGAATCCATATTTAACACGAAATCTCCCGCTGGTGCACTTACTGGTAAAACATCTCCTTCTTTTACATGTTCATGTAAGTAATTAGACACTTTACCGTCTGGTGTATCTACACCTTTTTCTTTCTTTACACTAATACGATAATATTCTTTCCCAGGTGCATCGGATAAACTGTATTGACGATTATGTGTATATGTCTCACCTTCAATATTGATTTGAACCGTTACATATTGACCTGGGATGAATGAAGAAACTTTCCCTCCATCTTCAGGTTTCAAATAAAATGACGTAATAACATCGCTTTCCTTCACTTTTTTAACAATCACAAAGTTACGGAAGTCTTTCCATCCACCTTCTTTATGTGCAGCTTCTTCATACATCTCTGCTTCAATGCTAATAAATGCATCAGCAATGACACCATATGCTTCTCCCCATGCATTTAAAACTTCATCAGGTGCACCTGCGACCTCTTTAATGGCACGTAGTAAACATGTACCTACAATCGGATAATGCTCAGCTTTAATACCTAAACTTCTATGCTTATGACCAATTTGTTTTACAACTGGAATAATTGCTTCTAAATTATCAATGTACGTTGCAGCTGCATAAACAGCATTCGCTAACGCTTGTTGTTGTCTTCCCTTTTTCTGATTCGTATGGTTGAAAATATTCAATAACTCCGGATGTTCTGAAAATAAAATTTCATAAAATCTCGTTGTAATTTCAACGCCTTTTTCTTGTAATAATGGTACTGTTGACTTTACGATTTCAATTGTTTTTGCACTTAACATTGTATCCCACTCCTCTATTTCCTTAACTGTTTTTAGTTTAACTGAATCTTATAATGCAGATTGTGATTTTAATCACTATTAACACGTTGTTTTTGTGAATAATATATGAACATTGTACTTACAAAAGAAAATAAGCTAACTAGAATTCTAGCTAGCTTATTATTTTGTTTGTATAGCTTGTTCAATTACTTTTATATCTTTCCCCTCGCCAAACTCTGTATACCCCCAGATATTCGTTTCCCCCCTATATTTATTTACGATAATATCCAAGTCATGATATACACGGTGGGCATACACTACATACTCAATATTTTGAAGTTCCACACCTTTTTTTACAATTTCATAGCTTCTATTTACATCGCGTTTTATTTTTTCATTCTTTATTTCCGTATGTATATTTTTTAAAGATGGTTCTTGTTGTTGAAACCATTGCTTAAATTGATTCCAATCCCCGTCTGTATAATTCTCTGCTTTACCGTAATTTAAGAAATTATTATAGCTTTCATGTGTCATTCGAATAAAATCTAGCACTTTTGTCTCTTCTTGCACATCTTCTACTTGAGCTATTGTATTTACCTCAGCAGGCTTATTCGCATAATGTAACAGCACTTTCATAAGACTATAACTCGCGATGATCATTACGATAATAATCCCGAATACACGTAGCAATTTCTTCATATACAGAACTCCTTCTCTACTAAAGATATTATAATGTATGGCTATACTTGTAACATTCTCTCGTAGAAATATACTTCCTGTATAAATTCTTCCTATCATTTCGACAATATTTTTCTATACATTTCTCGTTGGCAAATGTTCTTGTAAAACAATATATCCTTCATAAGCTGTGTAACCGAGTATAGCCATTAATCCGATATAACAAGCAAATACTGTCCATTTCGTTTTCGCATCCACTTTATAATAGTTTTCTTGTTGTTCTTTTTCTATTTTCCATTTATTTAATTTTCTTTCTGACGCTTCAAATGCTTCCCTTATGTGAATTGTATACTCATCTTTTTCATCTTCATATGGAACATAATCTAACGGTTCGAACTTCGGTAAAAGATACTCTAACACTTCCATTTTTTGAAGTTCACCTATTTGTAACTCTTTTTCCCGTTCTCTTTGTCTTAATGCATTCATCTCATGATGCATCATGTATATAGTCCGATGTACAGCACCCGTTTCTTTTAATTCCTCTTCAATCCTAGCAACATATTCTTTCATCCCATCAATTTTATGCCCTAATTCCTTAATCGGCTCATCTCTCTTTATCACTCTATATAATTCCATACAACCGATAATAACAATAAATCCTCCCAAAATACTTTTAAAGTAAATTGAATAGCCAAGTAATAAAATAAGGCCTGCTCCCCAAATTTTAGTGCTGACAACTGAAATAATTCGCCCACCATCTAGCGGCGAAACGGGAATTAAATTAAAGAAATTAATCATACTTCCAAGCAAAATAACAAGCGCCCAAAATGGTTCTTTCGTCATTATGTAAAGCGGTATCGCGGGTAAATATGACAGAAGCCCGAAAAGCGGACCCATATAGGCAATGTAAGCTTCATCTTTTGCATTTTTCGGCATCTCTTTCATTCCAATAAGAGCCCCCATAAATGGGATAAAGATTGCTGGCGATGTTGGAATTCCTTTTCTTTTCGCAGCCCATAAATGGCCCATTTCATGAACAAACAACAAATAAATGAGCGCCACCCCAAATTTCCAACCATATAGAACTGCGTATGCGCCAAGCGATAGAAACATACTAAATACCATTGAAAACTTTGCTAATTTAAAAATTGCAAATATCCACTTTAACTTAGACAGTAAAAATAATCCTATGGCAACAATAATTCCCCATAATCCTTTTTTATTATTTTTCATCTCTCTCCTTTAACCCCCTGTAACGAGTCATACAAGCTCATCAAAAATTATTCTCCTCTTTATTATGACATATTTTTTTCTATTGTTAGAAATAATGTTTATTTAATCCATTTTTAGCCAAAAATATAAATAAAGGAGGTATATACGAATGAATTTACAATCTCTCATAATAAGTGTTTTATCATTTTTAGCTTCAACTCTTATTTTTTATACAGTGAGCTATGTATTATTATTAGATTGGTTGCCAAATCACTTACTTATCACTCTTATCATTCTTTCCGCTCTTATGATTTCATTTCTTATTACACGAAAATCAATGAATGAGCCATCTGCAAAAGCAAAATAATAGAGAGGGTGTTCTTCTCCCCTCTCTATTATCATTTCCTAGGAAAGGCTATATAGAATTTACAATTCAGTTACAGCCAATAAGGGCCTTACCCCAAAATTCAGTTGAAACAAAGAAGTTAAGTGAGAGTCAACGCCGAATTGGCAAAGACTATTAATCAATGAGAAATGAGCAGCCTCCGCCGATTAAATTCTCACTTTATCTTTGGAAATTCATTTTTTCACCATACTCTTTAACGATTTGAATTATATTTTGAAACACACCTATTTTTTCTTTTTCACTGTTTAATATTTTTAAATCATACTTTTCGTAATATGTTTCTAATGATTTTAATTGTGATTCTGAAGCGCCTTTTACCTGCACAGTAGCATGCAATTCATATTGCTTATACCCTTCCTTTACTTTTTCACCTAAAATCATTTCACTCTCTTTTGCTCCAATTAATTTTTGAACTTTTTCTGGGAAAGTGAGTTGCAAATAATATTCTTGTTCCTTCACTAACTTGTTGTATAGTGATTGTGAAATCGTATACCGTACCATATAATTCACGTTTTGATCGCCTGCTTTAATATGAAACGCGGTAATCTGCAAATCTTTTTTTGTTACCTCCGTTAAAGGACCTACCTGCATCTCTTCTTCTTTTTGTTCTGAAACATTTGGAAATATAGCCAAAAGCTTTTCCGTATCTTTTTCATTCAACATATACATAACTTTCTTATATTGCACCCATCCTCGTCTATCTTCTCCCCTTAACCATGCATAATAAGTTTCTTTTTTCCCCTCTCTACTAATTTGTATTTCATATTCAGGTTCACCGAAGCTTCCGGTTATTTCTTGTTTCTCAGCTTTATCCAAAATGTCTATTACTAACTTCGCTTCTGATTCCTGCAACTTTTTCTCTTTATGTTTTTTTTGTATAACGGTTACCCCTATTGTTTCTTTCACTTCATTCACCGTCTCTTCTACTTTTTTTGTTTCTTGTTTTTGCTCAGCTTGACCACAAGCTGCTAGTAACATAACAAATAACAACAATACATATTTCCCTTTCAAATTAATCCTCCTTTTACGATAAGAAATTCTTATAATCTTCATACATAAAACAAAAACGTGACATCCTATTAAATAAGTTATACTAATCATTGAAAGGAGGTCTTTATCATGTCCATTAATTTTCATGATGCAAATAATAAATACACATACGCAACAAGAAACGCTCATATTTCTTGGGCTGAAATGGTAAAAAACATTACAGACATACAAAACAAGCAAATAATTGATATTGGCTGCGGTGGCGGGATTTATACGAAAGAACTCGCTCTTATGGGAGCCAAAAATGTTGTGGGACTTGATTTTTCAAAAGAAATATTACAAGCTGCAAAAGAAAATTGCAACAATTTCCCAAATTTTTCTTTCATCCACGGTGATGCACATAATATCCCATACCCTAACGAAACATTCGACATAGTTATTTCGCGCGCAGTTATTCATCATTTACAAGACATTCCTACATTTTTATGTGAAGCTTCTCGTATATTAAATAAAAACGGTGTACTTATTTTACAAGATCGAACGATTGAAGATTGTACAGTTCCAGGAAGTCCCGAACACATTCGTGGATATTTTTTCTCTATATTTCCAAAACTCATTGAAATAGAGTCAAAAAGACGTCCAAAAACCAACACGATACAGAAAGAATTACAAAAACATTCTCTTCACGTGCTTCCCACACAAACACAATGGGAAGTACGAAAAATACATGATTCTGTAGAAGCATTGCTACAAGATTTATCTCCTCGAACAGGTCGATCCATTCTATATGAGTTAACAGATGATGAACTTTCTCAACTTCTACAACATATACAGACCACATTACAAAACGTCTCTCCTATTATTGAAAGAGATCGATGGACAATTTGGAGCGCCATGAAGTTGTAAGGAAGGAAGCCTCACAAAATAATGTGAGGCTTCCTTTCTTTCATAATCTAATTTTGCAACACTCTTGATATCCTCCACTTCTGGCCTGTGCACTTCCACACTTCGGACATACTAAATATCTAGACTGATTTGTCAACAAACTACCTTTTTGAAAGAGTAAAACTTCTGCTTGTTTAAACGAACGCGAATAATATAACCACATAAAACCAATTATAGCAATAATGCCAAATAATACTCCCATCGCAAGCATTTCAGTCACCTCTTTTGGTTTGTTCTTTCCAGCAAGTGGATTGTTGTAATATTCTCTGTAAATTCAAATAATCCCTTCTTTACTCCTATAAATATCAACTTTCTCTATAAATTTTACAATTCTCCACAAATTTTTACTCCCATTTTACAATTCATTATTCCTTTTGCAACAACGAATATTACTTTCGATATTTCCGTATATAAATATATCTTTCAAAAAACATATTGACTTTCTAAAAAAAACATGCAACAATACTGTCAGAATACTTGAATAAAAATTCATTGACGAGAACGAGTACGTTATAGAACTGTTCCCCAGAGAGTTGGCGATTTGCTGAAAGCCAACGTTCAGTGCGTAACCGAAAATCATCTCCGAGAAGTAGAACCGAATGTTACAGTAAGTTCTTACCGGCCGTCCCCCGTTACAAGGAACACGTATCATGTTGTACGTTGCAAAGCCGTATACATATAGATTTATTTCTACATGTGTAAATTAGGGTGGTATCGCGGGTAAATATAACTCGTCCCTTTCTTTAGGGACGAGTTTTTTGTGTTCTTACAAATGAATTTAAAAAAGGAGGAAAAACAATGAACACTGTATCAAAAAAACATATTTTTTTCACGGGTCTTATGCTATTTTCTTTATTTTTTGGGGCAGGTAATTTAATTTTCCCTCCCATGCTTGGCCAAAACGCAGGTGAAAACTTTTGGCCCGCAATGATTGGATTTTTACTAACAGGAGTTGGCTTACCACTACTTACTGTTATCGCAATTTCTCTATCAGGAAATGGAATGCAGCAACTTGCAAGTCATGTTCATCCATTATTCGGAATTTTCTTTACGGTAGTTGTATACATTGCCATCGGTCCATCCATGGGCATCCCACGTGTTGCAAATGTTGCTTATGAAATGGGTGTTAGTTCTTTCTTACCAGAAACAATCCGCTCTAGCAGCCTAGTGCTATTTGTATATACAATCATATTCTTTACTATCGTATTTTGGCTGAGTTTAAATCCATCTAAACTTGTCGATCGTATTGGAAATATATTAACACCTATTTTATTACTCTCAATTTTCTTATTGTTTGTTAAAAGTGTCTTTACACCACTTGGACAATCAGGACCAGCTATGCAAGAGTATCAAACTTCTCCAATCTTCAAAGGCTTTATGGAAGGGTACTTAACAATGGACACCATTTCAGCACTTGCATTTGGAATTATCGTTGTAAATGCAATTCGCTCTAAAGGTGTGAATGATCGTAAGTCCATTGCCATCGCCACAGCAAAAGCAGGGCTTATTGCCGCTACAGGACTCGTACTTGTATATGGTGCACTCGGCTGGCTTGGGACAACTAGTGTCTCTCTCGGATATGCAAAAAATGGTGGACAGCTACTTACTGTTATCGTACAACAATTATTCGGCCCATACGGTTTGCTCCTATTATCTCTTATCGTTACACTCGCTTGTTTAACGACATGCGTTGGACTCGTATCTGCGTGCAGCCAATATTTTTCAACATTATTGACTACATTTTCATACAAAACGTTCGCGAGTATCATTTGCGCATTAGGATTATTAGTTGCCAACTTAGGTTTAACAAAAATTATCGCAATCTCTGTTCCAATTCTACTTGTTGTATATCCAATTGCGATTGTACTCGTACTACTATCGTTACTTCATAAATACTTCGGTGGATATCGCTCTGTTTATGTAGGTGCTTTAATCGGAGCAGCAGTTGTGAGCGTATTTGATGGATTAAAACAAGGCGGTATTCCAGTCTCGTTTATCACGTCCAACTTTGAATTTATTCCTTTATATAATGAAGGAATAGGCTGGCTATTACCAGCATTAGCCGGAGCACTTATCGGATTTACTATCGCTAAACTAAGCGGTGCTAAAAAAGTTCCCTTAATAACCGACGCAAAAGCATCCTAAAAAAACTCCCGAAAGGGAGTTTTTTTACATTTGATAAGCAGTATGATTAAAACTACTTATTTTATACGCTTTCGTATAATATTCAATATTCGTATCAACTGTTTCTACCTTAACAACATCATAGCAGTCTTCTTGCTTTACTAAAAATAAATAGTATTCCTCTGTTGCCTCAATAATCGCAATTTTATCTGTTTCAACATTATATTGTTCACAAAGCGCTTGTAATGCGTTCACATAATCCCCTAATTTTTTAGACTTATCCATTCCGAATATAGTTTGAACTAACATATACATTCTCCCCTTTGTATGTACTGTTAACAAATTAATGATAACGCTTACATTTATTAGCGTCAATAAAAAGATTTGATGCAAACTAATAATCAATGGGGATAGTCCCCCACTGATTAAAGTTGCACTTTATCATTTCGTTAATTGATGTCTAAATGCATAAATAACCGCCTGTGTCCGGTCACTTACATTTAGTTTATTTAATATATTACTCACATGTGTCTTTACTGTTTTGAGGGCAATAAACAATTCATCTGCAATCTCTTGATTACTTTTCCCCTCTGCAATTAATAACAAAATTTCAGACTCTCTTTCTGTTAACTCCTCATGCAAAGGTTGCTCTTTCTTTTGACGCATACGGGACATCATTTTCCCGGTAACTTTCGGCTCTAATACCGTTTCTCCATCATAAGTAGCTCGTACAGCGTCCGCTATATCACTTGCTCTTGATGTTTTTAATAAATAACTAGTCGCCCCAGCCTCAATAACAGGATACAATTTTTCGTCATCTAAAAAGCTTGTTACAACTACAATTTTTGCTTCTGGCCATTCTTGAATAATAGCACGTGTTGCTTCGACACCATCCATCTCATCCATAACAAGGTCCATTAAAATAATATCCGGTCTTAATTGCAGTGCTAATTCTGATCCTTTTTTTCCATTTTCAGCTTCCCCGACCACTTCAATATCTGGTTGTGTAGATAAATATGCCGATACACCCATACGAACCATTTCATGATCATCGACAAGCAATACTTTTATCATACTTCTCCCCCTCTCTCAAGCATAATCGGTACTTTCACTTCTATTTGTGTACCTTTGGCCGGGAAACTCAGTACCTTGAGTGTCCCACCAATTTCATGAACACGCTCTTGCATCGATCTTAAGCCATAGGAACCGGCTTTATTAACGCCTACTTCAAACCCAACACCGTCATCAATGATTTTTAAAATCGCATATTGATCAATTTTTCGAAGGCGCACTTCTGTTTTCTTTGCCTTCGCGTGTCGCAACGTATTTGATAGCGCTTCTTGCACAATACGGAATAAATGATCTTCTACACCTTTTTTTAATTCTATTGGCTCAATAAGCCATTCAATTTTCATATGTTGTTTTCGCGATAATTCCGTTAATAATTCCTCTATACCTTCTGTCAGTTTCTTACCTTCCAATTGTACAGGACGTAAATGAAGGAGCAATGCTCTCATTTCTGATTGAGCATTTACAACCATATTTTCAACAAGTTGTAATTGTTTTTTTGTCACATCTGGAAATTCAGTTATTTGTTCATTAATCGCTGACATCATCATCGACATTGCGAAAAGCTGCTGACTTACTGAATCATGCAACTCCCTTGCTAAGCGATGCCTTTCTTGAGAAATCGCTTCTTGTCTCATCTCTTCATTCCAATGAGCTCGTTCATTCGTTACTTTTTGAAAGAGTCCAGCTTGCTCCTCTAATCGACGAGCCAGAACGATTACTTTTCGCTCCACTTCATGAAATTCATCATCCGCAGTAAACGAAACATCACTCGGAAAATTCCCTCGCTCTACTTCAAATAGAAAAGTATTTAATCCTTGTATACGCTGCTCTATATAGTAACCGATTGCATATCCTACAATTCCCCCGATAAGTAAACTTGTAGTCATAATAAACAAGCCAATTGGAACAGAAGCGATGGATTCCTTCCATAATAAATCATACACTTGTTGCTCGCTTTTCCATACATATACAATTGTACAAATGAGTGCGATACTAACAGAGGACAACATAGAATAACGAATATACATCCACGAAATATTTTTTTGTTTCTTCATTATACTTTCCTCACTTCCGTGTCGCCTACGACAAGCGAAGAAATAATTTTAATACGACGAGGAGCCTCTTTATACTGCTCTGTTCTAAATGTAACATTGCGGTTAAACCCTGTCTCTTCATGACCTGGCAAGAGCACACGGCCGACAATAACAGAGTGATTTAAAGAAAGTTCAATATCATATGGCACATATAAACGAATATTACCAACGACACCTCGAATAACAATTACTGTTTCTCCTTCTGGAATCATAGCAGTTGTTAAATCTATTTCCACATCACAAGCACCATATTGAACATTAATATCCTCAAGTTCATAAATATGATCCATCATTCGTACATTGCCTACAAACATATTTTTCAAATATGGTTCTGTACGATATATTTGCTTCTCTTCGTCTATAATCCCTTTTTCTTTAATTTCAACCTTCATTGCTTTTTGCTGATGTCCTTGTTGAATCAATTGATAACCAATTAAAGCTAAACAAGCAAATACGACAAGAACAAATGCTGCTGATGAAAATAAGAAAAATAAAAATACGATACCACCAACAAATAAAAATACATTCCCCCGTACATAACGATTCTTTTTACGATAATGCCTTCCAAACATAAGCATAATAAATGCAAAAATGAGACCACCTGGTTCAAAATGTCCAAGTATCATATCAAGAAAAAGACCGAACCCAAATATGATGAGGAGCATCCCCATTAATTGTGTCTTTGAAAAATGTTTCTTCACTTCAGCTCCCCCCCCTTCTTGTCACATATACATAGAAGAAAAGGCATTGCTTTCCAACACCTTTTCTCCTATCACTATATCATAAGCCTGTTTTATAATATACTACTATTATTTTGTTAACTCTTTCGTTAACGATACATCATTCTTTTCTTTCATTTCACGCTCAAGTTTTGCAATTTTCATATCAAATGTGTCACGCTCATGCCCTTCATTCATACGAGTTTCTAAGTCACGAATGTGATCTTCAATTTCTTCAAATCGTAAGAACGGATTATTTTCATCCATTTTATGCATCGCAGTATTCATCCGACGATTTGCATGTGCCATATTTTCACGTGCCATTAGTTCCATACGCTTTGCGTGCATTTCTTTTAATTTATTTTTCATTTCAGAAAGACGACGCTCTAACTCATCAATTTGCTCTACAACACCTGCATACATTTCTTCTAATCGAGTTACTTGCCCTTCATAATAAGCTACCTCTTCTAACGCACGTTCGTGCAATTGTAATTCGCCTGCTTCTTGAGCAACGATAGCTTGCTTTGATCTTTTATTAACGAAATAACGTGCTTGCTCAAGCTCACGAGCGAAGTTAGATTTTAATGTTTTATGACGCTCAATTAACTTCTCAATTTTTGTTATTTCACGCTCACTATCACGTAAATATTGGTTTAACATCGCAATTGGATTTTTTCTTTCCTTCTCATCTAACACGTTATGAAAATCAGCTAAAATTGCATCGCGTACACGTCCGAATAAAGATTGTTTCATTATAAATCTTCCTCTCTTCTACTTTAATTATAATTTGATTTATTGTTTTAGTTTTTCATTAATTTGTTCCACTCATCTTCAAAGTTGCTATATGGTTTAGAACTTTCTGGAGCAGATTCAACAACTACATCTTTTTCTTTTTTCCACTCACGGTATCCGTAGTATAAAACCACTAAAGCAGCGATACCGATTAATGCTGGTGAATGAGAAAGTGCAATGGATAAACCGATTAAACCAACAATACCCCAAGCTAACTTTCCAAAAAATGATTTAGCTCGCACAAATGATTTATAGCTCCAATATACAACTCCTGCTCCGATTGCGAATCCTACAATACCAGCAAGACTACCAAGAGCAATTAAAGCCAAAATACCGGCTGCGATAAACGCTAGAAATTGTTTCATCTTGTGCTTGCCTCCCTTCGATTTGATACTCTTATCTTAACTATTTTTTCATCTTTCCATAACGAGCTTAAGAACCGTTTTTAACTCAGACTTAAGACCGAGTCATATTCAGCCCTTTACGCAAAAAAACGTGCAGAGTCTATTCTCTGCACGTTTTTTAATTACTAACGTTCATATTAGATTAAGCTGTTTTATGATACTTTTTTTTCTCAGCTACTTTCGAAAACCTTGGAAACCCAATTAAAATAGAAACAATCCCACATACTCCAACTAAAATTGGATAAAATGCATATGGTAACAATTCAACCGGAGATAACGCTGCAAATCCTGCTGCCGTTAACATTTGGGCACCGTACGGGATCAACCCTTGCACACAACATGAGAAAAGATCTAATACACTCGCTGATTTACGAGGATCTATTTCATATTGATCCGCAATATTTTTTGCAAGCGGGCCTGTAAAAATAATCGAAATCGTATTATTTGCTGTACACATATTCGTCATACTCACTAAACCAGCAATACCAAATTCCGCTCCTTTTTTCGAACGAATATTACGTGTTAATACATTCATTAAATATTGAATACCACCATTATATTGGATTAATTCAACCATACCGCCAATTAATATAGCAAGTAATACTAACTCCATCATACCGCCCATTCCAGTCGTTACACTTTTAAAGAAACTTTCTAACGTGTAACTTCCATCTATAAGACCGATAACACCAGATAGTACAGTTCCACCAGTTAATACGATAAGTACATTCCAGCCAAGTAGAGCTGTAATAAGTACTCCTGCGTACGGTAAAATCTTTATCCAATCAAAGCTATGCGCTTTAACCTGCGTATCACTTCCTGAAGTAACTATTACTAATAGTACAATTGTAATAATAGCCGCTGGTAATACAATTAAAAAGTTCGTTTTAAACTTATCTTTCATTTCTGTTCCTTGTGAACGAACAGCTGCGATTGTTGTATCTGAAATAAATGATAAATTATCACCAAACATCGCTCCGCCAACAACAGTAGCCATCGTAAGCGCAATTGAGATATCAGTTTGACCACTAATACCTACAGCAATTGGTGCTAACGCTGCAATTGTTCCCATTGAAGTCCCCATAGCTAATGAAATAAATGCACCAATAACAAAGATTCCAGCTACGATAAATCCTGGCGGTAAAATAGTTAACGCTAAATTAACAGTTGAATCTACCCCGCCCATTCCTTTAGCAGTTTCAGAAAATGCACCAGCAAGCACAAAAATTAATACCATAATCATAATATCTGGATTTCCTGCACCTTTAGCGAACCGCTCTACTTTCACATTAAAACTTTCTTTACGATTCATCACTAAAGCAACTCCTACAGCAATTGAAATCGCTACAAGTATCGGCAATTTATAGAAATCACCTGTAATAATTCCAGAACCAATAAATAGCGCCAAAAATATCCCAAGTGGTAATAAAGCTAAACCATTTCCTCTCGTTTCTTTCAAAGTACCATCTCTCCCTAGTTTCAACCTTTTTCTAATGAATAACAAAAGACCTCTTCCGATGAGAAGAGGTCTTATACATCTATAAGAAACACTCTTCTCATCTTTCAAGCACACGCTTGCTGGATTTGGCACAGCACTCTGAAATCGAGTCCGCTGCCGAGGCATCGTAGGGCCAGTCCCTCCGCCTCTCTTTATAAGAAGGTTTCATATTTATTTTTTAATAATAATTTCTTCCCTAACTTTACTCGCTTACAAAACAAAAGTCAATTATTTTTTGTATAGATTTTTTTGGTAATTATACAAAAATTTGAATGCAACAATCATTTTAACTTTTCGATTTCTTCTTCCAATATTGAAATCCAATAAAATTCACTATTTTTTATTGCTGCTAATATCCATTTCGTAGTGTACCAAGCTAACTCATACTCTTCCTTCGTGACATCGCCACTTTTATAAGCATCCTCTAGCTCTTCTTCATCTAATATATACACCTTACCGCTGGGTAATAATACTACATCTAAATATAAATCATCAAAATACGGTAAACCACGATCGTCTATTTCATATTCTTTCGTCACATCAATATAATATTGCACTAAATTGTGCCTATCATCTAACATAGCTGTAATCGCAAAGTTCTTTCCATTAATGAAATATTGAACCCACGTATACCCATCACTTGCAATACAAATTTCTTTACCATCATATTCTTTACAACTAGGCTCTCTCACTTTTTTTATATCCAGTATTCCGAGCATTCCCTCTTCCACTTGCTTAACCGTATAACTCTTTTCTATTAGTCTCTTCCACGAAGCACCGTCACCATATTTACGTTTCATTATGTCTGCTCCTCTTCTATATACAGAAAAGCTCCCACATATTATGTGAGAGCTTGTTCATATTATAATTAAGCAGCTTGACCCTTTTCAGAAATCTCTTTTAAATAAGCTTGTCCTTTTTCAGCGTCATATTGACCTTCCCACTTAGACATAACTACAGCTGCTAAAGAGTTTCCTACAACGTTAACTGCTGTACGAGCCATATCTAAAATACGGTCAATACCAGCAATGAACGCTAAACCTTCAGGTGGAATACCTACTGTACCAAGTGTCGCTAATAATACAACGAATGATACGCCCGGTACACCTGCGATACCTTTTGAGGTAACCATTAATACAAGTAATAATGTAATTTGTTGTGTAATAGATAAATCAATACCGTACATTTGCGCCAAGAAAATCGCCGCAATTGCTTGATATAAAGTTGATCCATCTAAGTTAAATGAATAACCTGTCGGAATAACGAAAGATGTAATTGCTTTCGGACAACCGAATTTCTCCATTTTCTCCATGATTTTCGGTAAAACTGTTTCTGAGCTTGCTGTAGAATACGCTAAGATCAGCTCGTCTTTTAAAATCTTAAAGAATTGGAAAATGTTAATTCCAAATATTTTCGCTGTAAGTCCTAAGACAACTACGACGAAGAAGATCATTGCTCCATATACGACAATTAGTAATTTCCCTAATGGAATTAATGAAGCAAGACCAAATGTAGAAACTGTAACACCAATTAGTGCAAACACACCAAATGGTGCAAATTTCATAACTTGGTTTGTTACATAAAACATTGCGTCAGCTACACCTTGGAAAAATTGAAGAACTGGTCTTCCTCTTTCACCAATTGCTGCTACACCTAAACCAAATAGTACAGAAAAGAATATAATAGCAAGCATATCTCCGTCAGCTAATGACTTCATAATGTTCGTTGGAACAATATTTACAAATGTATCTGCAAATGAATGACTTTGTACTTGCTCTGTTGTATGTGTATATTTTGAAATATCTGTCTTTGTTAACTGCTCCATATTCACGCCTTTTCCTGGTTGGAAAATATTCGCTATTAATAGACCAACAATAATTGCAATTGTTGTAATAATTTCAAAGTAAATAATTGTTTTTCCGCCTAGTCGACCTAGTTTTTTAACATCGCCAACACCAGCAACCCCAACAACAATACTTGCTACAACAATCGGTACAACGATCATTTTAATTAATCGGATGAAAATATCACCAATTGGTTGTAAATAACTCACTACAGCCGGATTGCCAAAGAAAATCGCCCCAACTGCAATACCAAGTGCAAGTCCTATTAATATTTGCCATGCAAGTCCTATTCTTTTCATATTTGTTGTAACCCCCTCTTCGATGTGTCACTCTATCTCTCATTCTATCTCTATAAAACTAAGAAATTAAGAGTATTACATATTATTCGACAATTCACTACATTTTGTCCCTGTTAAAAATCATAAATCAAAATTTAAAATCTGACAACAAAATAACTTTGCTCGAACACAAATAATTTTCTTGACAAAAAATAAACTCATGTCAGAAAACCTCACATGAGAACGATTCCTTACTAGTATTTCATTGGCTTTCTAAGTAATATTTCACCCCATAAAAACTCTTACTTCCCTCCTGCATTTTACAAATAAATCAAAAATTTACCTTTGTTACACATATAAATAAAATGTAAGTACTATGACAATTAAAGTTGAAAAATGATAAATTCCGACAAAACTTAGCAATTTTATAAAGTTTTCTTTACATTATGATTACAACGATAGACACCCTTCTTCTTATGATATATAACATTCATAGGGAAAGGAGTCAGACAACAATGAAAAAGAAATTTGCAGCGTTTAGTGTTTTAGCAGCAGGAACGATTTTTGCTTCCCCGTTACTTTCACCCGTATACGCTGAAACGAATCAAGATAAATTAACTAACATTCAATCTGAATTAGAAGGCAAACAAAGTGACTTACAAAATAAATCAGTCGAGAAAGAACAAATAGAAAAAGAAATTCAAGAATTACAGAAGAAAATCGATGAATTAACTACTTCTATTAATAAAAACGAGGCTGAATTAAACGATACAAAAAAAGAAATTAGCAAAACACAACAAGTAATTACTGACAAAAAGAAACATATAGAACAATTACAAACAAACATAGATACACGTCAGGAAGTTATTAAACAACGATTACAATCTATGCAAGAAAAACCGCGTACAAATATCATTACAGAAGTATTAACAAACTCTACAAACATTGCTGATCTTGTTGATAATATGTACTCCGTAAGTTTAATATTAAACAACGATACAGATATTGTAAAAAAACAAACATCTGATCAAAATGCTGTAACTACAGAAAAAGAAGCTGTTGAGAAAAAAGAACAACACCTGAAAGAATCTGAGCAAAAACTAGAACAAAAACAGCAAGAATTACAAAATAACCAACAACAGCAACAAACTCTTATTAACGATCTACATACGAAAGTAGCAAAAGTAGATTCAGAGATTGAAGGATTAGAAGAATCCAAAGGTATTTTAGAAAATCAACGTCAAGCTGTTCAAAAAGCAATTGAAGAAGAAAAACGTGCCGAAGAAGCTCGTAAAGTGGAAGAAGCTCGCCAGGCAGAAGAGGCTCGCAAACAACAAGCTACTAAATCTGCTCAAGCAACTCAAGCAGCTCCAACACCACATGATACAAATATCGGTGGCTTTATCAAACCAGCAGCTGGATCAAAAACATCCGGATTCGGTGTACGTTCTTTAGATAACCATAAAGGAATTGACATCGCTGCTTCGGGAACGGTTCCAATTATCGCTGCTGCAGATGGCGTTGTTATTCGCTCAGAATTATCATCTAGTTACGGAAACGTAGTGTACTTATCTCACCGTATAAACGGAAAAACATATACGACAGTATATGCTCATATGAATAGCCGTTCCGTATCGAATGGACAAACTGTAAAACAAGGCGATCAGCTTGGATTTATGGGGAATACGGGCCAATCATACGGACAACATTTACACTTCGAACTTCATCTTGGAGAATGGAATGTCGGCAAGACAAACGCAGTTGACCCATCTCCTTATATCGGATTATAAAAAACCTCGGTGCCTACCGAGGTTTTTTATTTACACTTCACACAATATAGGCATTCTACATAAACTATAACTAAATGCCTATAGTTTACGAGGTGATCCATATGAATACGCAATTACAACAAAAAATAGAAGAAGCTAGAACGACATATATCGGCCGGATATTTACATTTGGCGGCTCAGTTTTATTTTTAATCGGTTCATTCCTCGCAGTCACCACAGCCTATAAAGCGTATAATCGGCTATTACATTCATCAACATAAAAAAGACGGTAGATCCCCGTCTTTTTTATGCAAACATTTTAAATATACCTATCGCATTTAAAAATACAATTATTACAGTTACCGGAATGACATAACGAAGTAAGAAGAACCAAATGTTAAATAACGTTTTCCCTTTCGTTTCCGTCACTTCTAATTCTTTCATCAACAATTCTTTACTCATTTTATTTGGTACAAATAATGAAATAGCTAGTACTCCTAACGGCAGCAATACGTTACTTACTGAAAAGTCGACTAAATCAAAAAATGTTTTCCCGAATATTTTCACGTCACTCATTATTCCAAATGATAACGCTGATGGAATACCGACTGCAAAAATAAGAATACCAATTAATAATGATGCTGACGGACGCTTCTTCTCATTACCTTTCGCAACAGATGCTACTACAATTTCAAGCATTGAAATTGCTGATGTTAAAGTCGCAAAGAAGAATAAAATTAAAAACATAATAAAGAAAAATTGACCAAATGGTATTTTTGCAAATACTGCTGGAAGGACGATAAACAGTAATCCCGGTCCTTCAGTCGGTTTAACTCCTAATGCGAAAATCGCTGGGAAAATTGCTAATCCTGCAAGTACTGTAACAAAAACAGTTAAACTTACAATAGATGTTGCTGATTTCGCTAAATGTTCTTCTTTCTTTAAATACGAACTATACGTTACCATTACCGAGGCACCTACAGTTAGCGAGAAGAAAGATTGTCCCATCGCATATAAAATCGTATCTGCTGTAAGCTTTGAAAAATCTGGCTTTAAGAAGAACTCTACTCCAGCAAAAGCACCATCGAGTGTTAACGCACGAACAATAATCGCTATAAATAAAATAAATAATAGCGGCATCATGTACTTACTTGCCTTTTCTATACCTTTCTCTACACCTTTACTTACGACAAAAATTGTACAAAGCATAAAGATAAATTGTGCTCCAATCGCACTTAACGGATTTGAAATCGTTTCACCAAACAATTGTCCATAATCAGCTACTCCATTCCAGAAACTGCCTGTCACACTATAATATAAATAAAGTAAAATCCATCCACCTACAACACTATAAAAAGATAGTACACTAAAACAAGTAACAACTCCCATACGACCAATCCAAGGATATAATTTGCTATTTGGCACTAATACTTTATAAGCTGTAACCGCCTCTTTTTGCGTGCTACGTCCAATAACAAACTCCGCTATTAGAAGAGGCATACCTATAAATAAAGTTAATAGTAAAAATACAAGGAAGAATGCTCCTCCCCCGCCATTACCTGCAACATATGGAAATTTCCATATCGCACCAAGACCTACTGCGGCTCCGGCTGCTGCGAGTACAAAGCCTATTTTCGACGTCCATTGCTGTGTTTCTTTCATCATAAATTCTCCTTTTCTGAATATTTAAACTTTTGTTAATTATACACTTTCATTTCATACTCGCACACCTCCTTTAGAAAATAAAAAAGTCCCCTACACGCAAATATGCATGTAGAGGACGATATATGTAATGTAAATACCGTGGTACCACCTCAATTGGATTGATAAATCCCACTTGTTCAAGTACAGGAATAATTCCGATACTCTATCCTTTTAACGGCGGAACCCGGGTTGCCTACTACAATGTTCAACATACCTCTCGCAAGCCCATTCTGTATAATTTATCGTACCGGGCTCCCACCTAACCCCAGCTCTCTGAACGCATCAAATATACGTACTCTTCTTGCTCATCGATTTCATCTATTGAAGTTACTTGTGATTATAAATTATATTTTTATATTTGTAAAGCGCACTTTATCTTTTATTATTTTAAAACCTTTTCCTCTAATTCTCGCAAAAAACTTTCTCTTTTCCCCTCGTTTTGCATATATACTGATTTCAACACTTCCTGGAGCAATATATTTCGTTCCCTCTTTTCTAACTGTAAATCTTTTAACTTCACCCTTACTTCATATAAAAAATCTAAATACGATTCATATGTCTCATCATATTTATTTGCAATCTCATCTCGAATTTTTTTTGCGAGCTTCGGGCTCGCTCCCCCAGTAGAAACTGCTATATTAAGCAAACCACGATGAATCGCTGCCGGAAAATGAACATTACCACTTTCCGGATTTGTAATAACATTTACTAATTGATTCTCCGCGGCATCTTCAGCAACTTGTTCATTTAATATTGAATCACTACTCGCTGCAACAACTAAAAAAGCACTTTTAATATCACTTTTTTCATATTCTCTTTGATACCAACGAATTTTCTTTTCTTCCACAAGTTTTACTAAATTCGCATCTAATTCTGGACTGATTACAACTATATCTGCACCTTGTTTGAGTAAAGGAATAATTTTAAATCCTGCAACTTTTCCCCCACCAATAACAACAACACGTTTCTCATTAACTCGCACTGTAAGTGGATACATACTGATCTCCCTTCAATAACTCCGTCGTTTTCTGAATTAACATATCTTGAAACGCTTCATTCTTCCCTAAATATGGACTGATTTTTATCTCTTCCAATTCATATTGGCGCACTTCTTTCTCAATATGTTTCATAAGTAAACCTGTAAATAACAAGTAAGGCAGTACAACGATGTTCTTTTCTTTTCGTTCTACAACTTCCTTTAATTTCTCCTCAAATTTCGGCTCCGCAGCTGCTAAAAAACAAACTTCTACTTTAGCAATTTTTTCTTCTGCTTGAAATAAAGTAGCGATCCGATTTATATCTTGTAAAGTTTCAGGATCGCTACTACCCCTTGCAACGAGTAAAAGTGTTACTTCATCTTTATATTCTTCAATACCACTTCCGTTATATACCGACTTTATAAGCGTCTCTGATACACCAAACGGATTACCATACGTCACTTTAATATTAGGGTATTGATTATTTAACTTTTCTAATTCAAAAGGAATATCATTCTTCACATGGCCTGCTGCTAATAAGAAAACAGGAATAGCAATAATCTCTGTCGCACCACGCTTCGCACATGTACGAAATCCTTCTTCAATAGAAGGATTCGCCAGCTCTAAAAAACAAACTTCTTGAATAGCCGCTTCTATACGGCTCATACATGTCGTAATAAATTGAATTGCCTCTTCTTTCGCTGCCCTCAAACGACTTCCATGACATATATATAAGATGGCTTTCATTTTATAACACTCCACTTACTTGATAAGTCTGTTCCGTTTGTTTTTCAAACCAATGAATTTTCTCTCTAAAACGGACAACTTCTCCAATTACAATCATACTCGGATTTTGAATTTGTTCTTTTCTCGCAACATCTACAATTGTCCCTAACGTCCCGACAACTGTACGCTGCATAGACGTCGTTCCCCGTTCAATAATAGCAGCAGGTGTACCTTTATCTTTTCCATGCTTCATAAGTTGTTCGCATATGTAGGGCAAATTACTAACTCCCATATATACTGCCAAGGTCTCTACACCTTTCGCTAAATTTTCCCACTTCACTTCCTCTTCAGCACCTTCTTTTCTATGCCCTGTCACAACCGCAAAACTCGCACTTGCATCACGATGCGTCACCGGAATACCAGCATAAGCAGGTGCAGCTATTCCAGCTGAAATTCCAGGAACGATTTCAAATGGTACACCCTGCTTTGCTAACGCTTCAGCTTCTTCCCCCCCTCTACCAAATACAAATGGATCACCGCCCTTTAACCTCGTTACAACTTTTCCTTTTTTCGCATATTTAATAAGAAATGTGTTAATTGTCTCTTGCTTCATTGTGTGATAATTCGGGAGTTTCCCACAATAAATTAAATCCGCTTCAGGCTTTGCATATGAAAGCAATTCTTTATTCACGAGACGGTCATATAAAATAACATCTGCCTTCTCAATACATTTCAATCCTTTAACAGTAATTAAATCCGGATCGCCAGGACCCG
Source organism: Bacillus sp. Root131 (assembly GCF_001429475.1). Classification (NCBI taxonomy): domain Bacteria; kingdom Bacillati; phylum Bacillota; class Bacilli; order Caryophanales; family Bacillaceae; genus Bacillus; species Bacillus sp. Root131. The sequence goes on along the minus strand of NZ_LMJQ01000001.1, from coordinate 135,506 downwards.
CTCCAACTATATACACCTTCCCCATCATCTCTCCTCATTTCTACTATTAAAATGAAACTTCCATCCTTATGCATGAATGGAAGTTAGTATACGTTCGTATTTCAATGTTATTTACTCATGAACAACAAATGCCGCACCTTTTCGAATCTTCTTTTTTTCAAATAAGGAGATTTCCTTTACTTCTGGCAACGGTAAAAAATGCTTTTCAAGCTCAATCTCCGCAAGCTTAAATGCCTGCTCTTCACTTTGAGCAACAACAACAATCGGAACGATATTATTCGCTAACACAGCTTCAAATCGATATAATTCCATATTGCCCCTCCTAAGACGCTATTACTTCTTCTAACACGTTATTTAAAGCTATTTGCAATGTATCTACACCGATACGTCCGACAAAATCATAAAATGTTTCGGCAGGTAACTTATTCTCTTTAAAATAACTTATAAATGATGCGAGTACATCCGGTAAATCCTCGCCATCTATTTTCCCTTTTAACTTTTGATTATAGGCACCGCCATCTAACAACGTTCCACCTACATATATTTCAAATGCTTCAACAATCCCTTTTTCCTTCGTTTTCATTTTTACCCCTTGTAATCCGATGTCAGCAATTTGACGTTGACCACATGAATTTGGGCATCCTACCATATGAATTCGAACTGGAACATCAAGTGCAATTTCTGTATCTAAGTATTCTGCAATTTTCCGTAATCTTTCTTTCGTTTCTACTAGAGCAAGATTGCAATATTCAATACCAGTACATGAAACCGCATGACCAATAAATGATTTCGGACTTGCAGATATCGCTTCAAACAACGGTTCACTTAATAAACCCGTTACATTTTCTGGTGGAACATTCGGAATGATGAAGTTTTGTGAGTTACACGTACGAATTTGTCCATTTCCATACTGCTTTGCAATTCTTGCAATCTCAAACATTTCTTTTGCATGTAAACGACCTACCGGCACATTAAAACCGACATATTTTAATCCATCTTGTTTTTGATCTTGAACACCATAAAAATAGCCTGCATTCCATCCTTTAAGTGCACTTTCTCCTTTACTTTGCAATGGTCCTGTATACTCTATTAGTTTCTCTTTAAATTTCTCTGCTCCCCAGTCTGCAACAAGAAATTTCAAACGAGCTAAATGACGTTTCTCGCGATATCCAAAATCACGGAATATAGTAGCAATCCCAATTGCTACCGCCTTCACTTCTTCTGGTAAAACGAACACATCTAATTCATCAGCTAAATATGGACGGGCTGATAATCCACCGCCTACTTTTATATGAAAACCAACTTTTTTCTCACCATCTATTTCTTTCGTAGCAGGTGTAAATGCAACACAGTTAATCTCTGCGTTTGCCGAGTTATAAACGTTAGAACTAATAGACATTTTAAATTTACGTGGTAAGTTAGAAAACTCTTCATTATGTTGGAAATAGTCATATACCTCCTTCACAATATGCGTTGTATCAAACAGTTCATTCGCATCAATTCCTGCAAGTGGATTACCTGTAATATTACGTGTTATATCACCACACGCCCCTGCTGAAGATAACCCAACTCTTGCTAATCTTTTAAAAATATCTGGCATTTGCTGAATTTCTAACCAGTGAAACTGAATCGCCTGTCTTGTCGTAATATCTATTACATCACGTCCATAATCCTCAGCGATAGAAGCAAGCACTTCCGCCTGCGCATTTGTAATAATCCCTGAAGGAATATTTACACGCATCATAAAATAGCCAGCTTCTTTCGGTCTTTGCAAATACAATCCTGCCCATTTAAATGCGTCCCACTCTTCTTTCGGAATAGATTCGAATCCATTTTCCGCATAGTAAGGAATATCATTAAAAATTTCCAAACCATCTTTTGCTAATTTATTTTTCTCAGTCTGATTTAATTTTTCATTATTAGCCCATACTTTTTCATAACTCATTTTTAAATCCCCCTATATAAAGTGAAACTTTAATCAACCCTCACCAATCGGGCATTTACAGCCTGCTCCAGCCGAATTTTGAGGTGGGCGTTTTACTTCCCAGCAAACAACGGGACAAAACTACGCTCTTGTAAGTACTTCACGATTTGTTCTGCACATTCTTCAATAGAATACTTGTGCGTTTCTACAATTAATTCCGCTCGATCTGGTTCCTCATACGGTGAATCAATACCTGTAAAATCTTTAATATCACCTTGTCTCGCTTTTTTGTATAACCCTTTTGGATCACGTTTTTCACACTCTTCAATTGGACATTTTACAAACACTTCTATAAACTCATCTGCCGCTAATAGATCCCTAACTTGTTTTCGATCTACTCGAAATGGTGAAATGAACGCTGTAAGAACAACAGTACCTTGATCTACAAATAGCTTCGCCACTTCGCCAATACGCCTTATATTCTCCATACGATCACTTTCAGAAAAACCTAAGTCTTTATTTAAACCGTGGCGAATATTATCCCCATCTAACACATAATTTCCAATATTCTTTTCAAATAGTTTACGAGCAACCGCATTCGCTACTGTAGATTTACCCGAAGCTGATAAACCAGTAAACCAAATTACAAAACTGTGATGTCCATTCTTCACTCTTCTATCATCTTTTGAAACCGAAGCTATATGCCAAGTAATATTCGTATCCATCTCGTTCTCTCCCTATTCTGTTACTACTTCTTTTTTTAAACCTTTAATTAGCACTTCTACTACTTCTTTACGACTAAATGTACTTGGCGGAATCTCACCGTTTCTTAATAATTCTCTTACTTTCGTACCCGATAAAATAACATGATCTTCTTTTCTGTGCGGACATGTTTTCGTTGAAGCCATCGCTTCACATTTCGTGCAGTAAAAACTATGTTCAAAGAATAGTGGTGTAATGCCTAACTCTTCTATCGTAAAATTCGTGAAGATTTCTTGCGCTTCGTATGTTCCGTAATAATCTCCTACTCCGGCATGATCACGCCCTACAATAAAGTGTGTACATCCAAAATTCTTTCTTACTAACGCATGAAATATAGCTTCCCTTGGTCCTGCGTAACGCATTGCAGCAGGAAATACACTTAAAAAGACACGATTTTTCGGATAATAGTTTTGAAGGAGTACTTCATAGCTTTCCATTCTTACATCAGCAGGAATATCATCCGATTTCGTTTCTCCAACGAGTGGATTTAAAAAGAGACCATCTACAATTTCAAGAGCAGATTTTTGAATATACTCATGGGCACGATGTACCGGGTTTCTCGTTTGAAATCCGACTACTGTTTTCCACCCACGTTTTTTAAATTCTTCTCTCGTTTCAATTGGGTTTAAACGATAAGAAGGAAATTGATTATTTTCAAAGCGTTTTGTTAGAATAATAGTTCCTCCAACGTAAACGTTTGGCCGTTCATATAACTTTTTCACTCCTGGATGAACCTCATCCGTTGTTTTATATACAAGTAACGCTTCTTTTTCTTTATCTGGTACGAAAATATCTTCTATTTGAATAACACCATATATATTTCCATTGTTGACAAGCTTTACTTCCTCTCCAGTCTTCAGGCTTTCTGCGACTTCTTCTGTTACCGGTAATGTAATCGGTATACTCCACACACTACCATTTGCTAAACGAAGCGTTTCTACGACTGAATCATAATCTTCCTTCCCTAAAAAACCAGTAAGCGGGCTATATCCACCTGTCGCCAATAGTTCTAAATCACTTAAAGCAATATTGTCTAATTTAATTTCTTTTTCAATTTGTGATACCTCATATGTCTCATCTATACGGTTTACTAATTCGTTTACTGTGCTCATTTTCTATATCCCCTCTTAGCTTTATTTCAAGATTCATCTTATTGATAATGAAGACCACATTCGGTTTTCATTTTCCCAGCCCATCTACCATCTCTTGAATCGCCACCATCCCCTACAGGTAAAGTACATTTCTCACACCCAATACTTGGATAGCCAACATCATGCAACGGGTTATACGGCAAGCTATGTTTGTATACATATCGCCAAACTTCTTTCCACGTCCAATGAATGAGTGGACAAACTTTAATAGATTGAAAACGATGATCTTGATTTATAAACTTTGTATGCTTACGTGTTTCTGATTGTTCCCTTCTTAAGCCCGATATCCATGCTTTTTCCACGACTAATGATTTTTCTAAAGGTAAAATTTTTCTAATCTTACAACAAAGATTCGGATTGCTCTCCCACAGTTTTTCACCATGCAACTTCGCCTGTTCATCAAGTGTAAGTTCTGGCTGTTTTTCTATAATATTCAATGAAGGAAATCGTTCCCTCACTCTTTGAATTAATTCATACGTTTCTTGAAAATGAACATTTGTATCTAAAAATACAACTTTAGCAGATGGATTTACTTGGTTTATAAGGTGCAGCAATACCATACCTTCCACCCCAAAGCTACATGCATAGACGATTTCATCTTTATACTCTTCATAAGCCCAATTTAATACTGATAACGCGCCTTTTGTTTCATCTTCTTCCGAAAATGAAACAACATTTTCTTCCCACGTTTCATACGTCAACATGTTTTTTCCCCCTGTAAAAGCAAAAAGACGGTTTTAACCTAATGAAAATAGGTTAAAACCGCCTCTAGTTTTTCTAGTCAGCGCTTTTCACTTTAAACGTACTTTTTCACTTTTCTCTAACTGAATTACTTTTCCATCTTGCACAACAATTGTAATTGAACCATATTTCATATCAGCAAGCATCGCTTCAATCTTCTCGGATACTTCATCAAAATGTTCCCGTACACTCACGCGAACAGCCCCCCTTTTTATTCATAAAAAAAATCTTTCCCATTTCGAAAAGACTGTTCGGTAATATATTTTACCTTATCTTTCAAAATGGATTCCATTTTGCTGGATTTAGCACCTTGCTTTCTATAAGCAGGTTGCCGAGCTTCTTCGGGCCAGTTCCCTCCGCTTCTCTTGATAAGCTTTGTATTTGTATTTTATCACAATTCTGATTTTTTTCAATCCTAGTTTTCCGATATATTTTAATTATTTTATTTTACAAAAAAGGAATTGCCCATCCGAACAACTCCTTTTCTATTTAGACAAGCTCTTTAATACGTATGCGATCGTTCCCAATAATATTTTCATATGTTTCGCGTTCCACAACTACTTGCGATGTTCCGCCTTTTGCAAAGACCACGGCTGGTCTTCGAATCCGATTGTAATTATTCGCCATCGAATACCCGTAGGCTCCTGTACAGGAAACTGCTAGTAAATCAGCAGAAGCGACTTTTGGTAAATGAATATCCCAAATCAACATATCTCCACTCTCACAGCATTTCCCAGCAATCGAAACGAGTTCCTCATTCTCATCATTCCCTCGATTCGCTAACATTGCTTCATAACGCGCACTATATAAAGCAGGTCTTAAATTATCTGTCATTCCACCATCGACTGATACATATTTCCGAATACCAGGAATATCTTTCACAGATCCAACTGTATAAATTGTTGTCCCAGCATCACCTACAATGCTACGGCCTGGTTCAATCCATATTTCTGGCAATGGATATTCACATACAGTAAATTGTTCTCTCACTGCACTTGTTACAGCTCGCACATATGTCTCAAGAGTTAATGGTGTATCCGACTCTGTGTAGCGTATTCCAAATCCCCCGCCTACATTTAACACTTTTACTACATAGTTTGTTTGCTCTCTCACTTCTTCTAAAAATTGGCGAAGAACTTCAATTGCTCGAACAAAACCAGCTGTTTCAAATATTTGCGATCCGATATGTGAATGAATCCCTAGCACATTATAATTTGATTTTTGTAAAGCAAATCCAATTGCCTGCATCGCTTGACCGTTTGAAACGCCAAATCCAAATTTCGAATCATCTTGGCCTGTTGTAATATATTCATGTGTGTGCGCCTCTACTCCAGGTGTTACACGAATTAATATGTTCACAAATTTTCCATGTTGCATCGCTAAATCGTGTAAAATTTCTAATTCAAAGAAATTATCTACGACAAAACAACCAATATTCGCCTGAAGAGCCATCACTATCTCTTCTTCTGTTTTATTATTTCCATGAAAATGAATACGTGATGCTGGAAATCCAGCTTGGAGCGCAGTATATAATTCTCCCCCAGAAACAACGTCTAATGACATATTCTCTTCACGAGCTACTCGGCACATCTCCATGCACAAGAACGCCTTGCTTGCATATGCTACTTGATAAGAGAAACCACTTTCTTTAAAAGCACGATGAAACGCTCGGCATTTTCCTCGAATAGACTCTTCATCGTATACATAAAGTGGTGTTCCGTATTGCTTTGCTAGCTGCGTCGTATCGCACCCTCCAATTTCTAAGTGTCCTTGCCCATTAATTCGGCTTGTGCCGTGTAAATACATTTAAATTCCTCCCTTATTTCCTCTAAAACTCATAACCCCAATCTTCTATTCATTGCAGCACGCTTTTAGATAGACAAAAAACGCGCGGAACAATGTTCACACGCGTTTCTTATTAGGAAAAATATATATTGAAAAAATAAACGAGTTGTTATCTCCTCAAAATAAGAAACCGCATCAACATCTCCAAATAGCTCTCCATAAAATAAATCTTATGACAGTACTACATTTATTCAATGTAGTCCCAATATATGAATAAGATGGTTATTCTTATATTTCGGCAATAGTCCCTTTCAACCTATGATCACAGATTCCATTAAATCTCCCATAGCTTACTCTTTCCTATCGCGGCCTCTACCTTTGAGAGTAGATGAGGTAAGTCTATTTAATTTTCAAACATCTAATTGTTGCTATTAACAATACCAAAGGACCATTTTATTTGTCAAACAATTTTTTATATTGTTTTTTTACAGTTTAATTTTGTATCGTTTGGTAAGCGCTTTACTGAAATCTTTGTCACTTCCCATTCGCCTTCTTCGTTATTAAATGTAATCGTTACCTTCTCAAATGGTGGAGCAATTTTCCCAGCAACACGTTCATACTTTGTCACTTCAATACTTGCTTGAAATAAATATGTACCGCTATACACTTTTTTTAAACTAATAATTTTAGGACATTGATAAGGTTTCAAACTTCCATATTGTTTTTCAATTGCTTTATTTATTTTTGGAAATAAAACAGAATAAAGTGCATCTTCCATAAGAGGTGCATCATATTGAGCTACCGACACACTCGGTGAAGTAAAAAGTATAACACTACTGCATGCTATAAAATATAATAATTTTCGCATTATAACCTCCGTATATCACGCGATTCTTTCTACTTACGATAATTATCATACATAGAAATTCTGTTTTATTGTCTCCCACCAATCTTTTTCTACTCGATTATTATAAAAAAGCCCACAACCCCCTTTTATTTTCGTATAATGATACTCATAGTATAATAATCATAATAACAAAGGACTGTTCGTATATATAAAAGGAGTCGTTAAGCAAACTGACTCACAAGAACTGTCATGCTTTTTAGGAGAGGAGTATATTATGCTACAACATCTGTTTCCAAAACTGCGATTTGCACTCGTTGCAGTCGTTTTACTATGGATTAAAACATATATTGTGTACAAGCTAGCATTTGATATTAAAATTGATAATTTCTTTGAAGAATTCATGCTTTTTATTAATCCACTAGCTGCGTTACTTTTATTTTTCGGCTTAGCTTTACTTGCATCTAAGCACCGAAACCGAATTATAATTGGAATCAGTTTTATACTGTCATTTATTTTATTTGGAAACGCAATGTTTTATGGGTTCTATAACGATTTCGTTACTTTCCCGGTTTTATTCCAAACAAACAATATGGCTGATTTAGGGACAAGTATAAAAGAACTCTTTACGTACAAAACATTACTTTTATTTGCAGATGCAATTATTTTAATGTTTATTTCGCGTAAATTCCCATCATTTGGCGACAAAACACCACTTTCCCGCTCAGAGAAGCGAACTTTCTTTAGCGGTGTAACAGCTTTATTAGCACTACAAATTGTTGTATCAGTTATTTATAAACCACAAATGTTCTCACGCTCATTTGACCGTCAAACTGTTGTGAAAAATTTAGGTTTATACACATATCATCTATTTGATATTACACTTCAATCCAAGTCTTCAGCTGAGCGTGTATTTGCAAGTGGCGATGGATTTTCTGAAATTAAGAACTATACAGACTCAAAAGACAAGCAAGTTGATAAAAACTTATTTGGAGCTGCAAAAGGTAAAAATGTAATTTTAATTTCAATGGAATCTACACAAAGCTTTGTTATTAATAAAAAAATAAATGGAAAAGAAATTACACCATTTTTAAATGAATTTATTAAGGATAGCTTCTATTTCGATAACTTCTATCATCAAACTGGACAAGGTAAAACTTCTGATGCTGAATTTATCGTTGAAAACTCACTTTACCCACTAGATCGTGGTTCTGTATTCTTTACTCATGCAACAAATGAATACACAGCTACACCAGAACAATTAAAGAAATACGGATATTCTTCTGCCGTCTTCCATTCAAACGATAAAACGTTTTGGAATCGGGATGTAATGTATCCTACACTTGGATATGATCGTTACTTTAATTTAAATGATTACGTAGGAACGGAACAAATGTCTGTCGGTTGGGGATTAAAAGATAAAGAGTTCTTTGAACAATCTATTCCAAAGTTAAAATCTTTACCGCAACCGTTCTATACAAAATTTATTACATTAACAAATCATTTTCCGTTTCTTCTAAATCCGGAAGACCAATATGTTGATGAATTCAACTCAGAAAGTGGTGTTGTAAACCGCTACTTCCCAACTGTTCGTTACACAGATGAAGCTCTTAAATTATTTATTAAACAATTAAAAGAAGAAGGACTGTATGATAATTCCGTTATTGTCATTTATGGTGATCATTATGGTATTTCCGAAAACCATAACGCAGCTATGGCACAGTTCCTAGGAAAAGATACTATTACACCATTCGATTCTATGCAATTACAACGCGTTCCTCTTATTATTCATGTGCCTGGTCAAGAAGGAAAAGTTGTTTCTAAAGTATCTGGTCAAATTGATATTAAACCAACGCTCCTTCATTTACTTGGTATTAAAACAAATAAATCCGTTGAATTTGGAACTGACTTATTTATTAAAGAAAAAGACCCGCTTATGGTAATGCGTGATGGTAGCTTTGTTTCTGAAGAGTATGTTTATACAAAAAATATGTGCTACAAAAGAAGTACGGGTGAAGAAGCTGACATGACGCTATGTCAGCCGTATGTTGAAAAAGCAAAAACAGAATTAAAACTCTCCGATAAATTAATTTATGGAGATTTATTACGTTTCGATCCTAATAATCGATATAAAACCGGAACGATGACAACGAAATTTGAATAGTAAAGGAAGCAACTTTATACAAGTTGCTTCCTCTTTTTATTTTCACTTAATTTATTCCTCATCCTTCTATGAAATCTTTCACAAATTGGTAATTTCTTTCGTATGAGGAATAAATTTATGGTATGATAAAATAAGTAAACTTTCATACACTAATTAAGAATTTATTACAGAAAGCAAGGGATCAGATTTTGTATAGAGCAGCTATTCCAAACTTATTTACGCTCGGAAATTTATATAGCGGATTTTTATCAATCGGCTATGCATCTTTAGGATATTATAAATCAGCTGCTATTTTAGTACTTATCGGGATGATGTTAGATAGTCTTGATGGTCGTGTTGCTCGTTTATTACGTGTTGATTCACAAATGGGAAAAGAGCTCGACTCGCTTGCAGATGTCGTAACATTTGGTGCAGCACCTGCTGTTTTAATGTATTACACATCTTTCTCAAACTACGGAATCATCGGATTATACATAGCGGGATTATTCCCTCTTTTCGGGGCATATCGTTTAGCACGATTTAATGTAACACCATCTTCTACTTCAATGAAATATTTCACTGGAGTACCGATTACAGCAGCGGGAGGGCTTGTTGCTTTCTTAACATTATTTTCACATACCATTCCAAAAATCGTTCTTATTACCGTATTTGTAACGTTCGCATTTTTAATGGTGAGCCGCATTCGTATCCCAAGTTTAAAAGATGTACCAATTCCACGATATAGCATCATTATTACACTATTTTTAGTTGGAATCATTATTACAATGTATCAAACAGGATTTGGCAATTTTTCTGTTTTCTTATTCATTGCCATTCCACTATATATTTTGTACATGTTATCTCAATTCATTAGACAAAGACCGTCTAAAAAAGCGAATAAAGAAAAATAAGAAACCTTCCGAGTCCGGAAGGTTTCTTTTTATTTTGTGACTAATACCTTTTGATTTACAGGTGTTACTGGCTCTTCGCCGTTTAATACAGCTAAAATATTTCTGACAGCCATTTCAGCCATCGCATCACGAGTTTCAAACGTTGCATTCCCTACGTGTGGAGCAAGCACTACATTCTTTAATTCTTTTAGCTCTTCTGAAATTTTCGGTTCAAATTCAAACACATCAAGAGCTGCCCCTTCAATTTCATTCGTTTTTAATGCATGAGCAAGTGCCGCTTCATTCATAATTGGTCCACGTGAAGCATTTACAATATACGCTGTTTTCTTCATCATTTTAAACTGCTCTTCATCAATCATATGATGTAATTTTGGATTATAAGCACAGTTAATTGTAATAAAATCTGCTGTTTGTAATAATTCTTCCAACGTCACATACGTTGCTCCCAGTTCACTTTCAGCTTCAAGCTTACGATTTGGCCCTGTATATAAAACACCCATTCCAAATGCTCTCGCACGTTTTGCAACAGCCTTCCCGATTTCTCCAAGACCAATAATTCCAATTGTCTTACCGTGGACTTCTCGTCCTAAGAAAAATAACGGTGCCCATCCGTTAAATCCAGTCGTACGACATAACGTATCCCCTTCAGGAATTCTACGCGCCGCTGCTAAAAGAAGTGCAAATGTTAATTCTGCAGTCGCTTCCGTTGATACTTTCGGTGTATTCGTTACTGCAATTCCTTTTTCCCCAGCATACGTGTAATCAATATTGTCGTAACCAGCACCATAGTTTGCAACAATCTTTAAATGAGGCGCTGCATCAATAACTTCTTTTGGCACCTTTGTTGAAAGTAAACTTAACAATGCATCTTTATCTTTTACACGCTCTGTTAATTCATCTATAGAAATTAACTCCTCTTTATCGTACATTTCTACATCATGATCTTTTAATAGTTCTAATCCAATTTCTGGAATTTTTCCCGCTACTAATATTTTTGCCACTACTAACACCTCTTCTATAGAAAATAAGATATCTCTTATATTTCATTGTAAGAAATCCATATATAAAAACCAAGGAATTTGATTATAGTTTTGAAAATCGACACTTTTCCATAAAAAAAGAGGAGATACAACTCTCCCCTCTTCTTACGCTTTTTCCTGCGATTCTTTTCCGAGCTTCACATCAATAGTTCCTTCTGCAACCGTATCGCTAATTTGCTCCTCAATAACCGATTGAGATGCAGCATTCGTTTCAGACGTATAAGCTTGTTGCTGTGCAACTTGTACATTTTGTTTATTTTGTTGTTTCGCCATTTCTTACCCTCCTTTTCATTCTTTCTTATTTTGAACAAAAAGGACGGTTTTCATCAAAAAATCGCGTTTCATTTTAAATTTGTTACTTCTTCTTCAAGCAACCTCATTACTCTTGCTCGCTTCGTAAATGTTGCGACCTGAGTAACACCGTGAGCTCGTAATGTTTGTACATTTTCTTGTACATAATTCCCTAAATCATTTGGATAATGGGCATCCGAAGAAATCGTAATTGGAACACCATACTTAGCTAATACTTGTAAATATAGTGGACTTGGGCACATCTCACGAACAGGGTAACGATAGTACAGTCCTGCATTTATTTCTGTTGCCGTATTCGTTTCTACTAACGCACAGGCAATTTCCTTATAATAAGAAAGCTGTTCATTCTCATCCAATCGATAATTAAATACTTTTATATTATCAAGATGAGCGATAATATCAAATAACTCTGTATGAATCGCACTCTCAACTGTTTTAAAAAACGTATCGTATAATGTGCGTAGGTCATGCACCTCAAAATATTCTTTCGTATCCGGATTATCAAATCCCCAGCCATTTAGAAAATGAACGGAACCAATTACATAATCAAAGTCTCCTAGCGCTAATAATTCTTTTAACTCTCCTTCACAATCAAGAAAATAATCCGCTTCAATTCCAAGTTTAAGTGTGACACCTCTTTTACTCCATCGTTCTTTCGCTTCTTCAATTGCCTTTGTAAAATCATACAGTGAAACTACCCTTACTTGATCTAACCATTCCTTCTGTATACGACCAAGCTTAGAATCACTAATATCTACATATTTTTCATAATATCCTTTCGCTTCATGAAAACGATATAGATGATCAACAATTCCCACTTCTTTTATTCCTTTTCGCACAGCTTCTTCTAAATAGAGATCCATCCATTCTTTTGTAAATGGCCCTTCCTTCACACGCTTTTGCAAACGCTCTTGTGTTTTCATAAGCCAATCAATAGAATGCCTTTCTTGAAGCGGTTCATAACATTCCAACGCTTCATTTATTTTAGCAAGCCATCTTATTGAATACGGTCCTTCTTCTAAGTGAAGATGATAATCTACTTTCATATACATTCCCCCTTATAATGTATCTATTTCCCTTCTATCCCCAACTCTCGAAAGCTTTCCATTTCGTTCTTTCACCTCTCGCATGACATCTTCCAATGCAATATTTTTTTCAGCCAATAAAACGAAACAGTGATAAAATACATCAACCATTTCTTTCACTACTTCTTCTTTATCATTATTTTTACATGCGATAATTACTTCAGCGCACTCTTCACCAATTTTCTTTAAAATTTTATCTTCTCCTTTTGAAAATAAATAATTTGTATACGATTCAGGAAGTGGGCTTTCCTTTCGTTCTTCAATTGTTTTATACAGCAACTTAAAGGCATTTTCCATATGTATCCCCCCTATATAATTTGATAGTGAAAGCATGTCTTCTCCCCCGTATGACAAGCAGGCCCTACTTGTTTCACATTCACAACAATTGAATCTTGATCACAATCTAAGTATAGAGATTGCACATATTGAACATTCCCTGATGTTTCTCCCTTATTCCATAACGACTGCCTCGAACGAGAATAAAACCATGTTCTTTTCGTCTCTAACGTTTTTTCATATGCGTCTTCATTCATATAAGCTAGCATTAAAACTTCTTTCGTACCTTCTTCGATGACAATTGCTGGTATTAATCCTTTTGAAAAATTAGGTTTCATAACCGCACCTCAACATTTGCATCTCTTAATTTTCGCTTTACACTCTGCACTGTCGCCTCACCATAATGAAATATGGATGCCGCTAACGCTGCATCAACCGTTGTCTTTTGAAAAACTTCTATAATGTGATCCGTATGACCACAGCCCCCTGATGCGATGACTGGAATGGAAACACTTTTTGAAATCTCTTCTGTTAAACGAAGATCATATCCACTTTTCGTTCCATCTGCATCCATACTCGTTAACAAAATTTCACCCGCCCCGAGCTTAACAACACGCTTCGCCCATTCTATAGCATCCATTTCTGTGTCAACTCTTCCACCCTTGACGTATACGTTCCATTTATCTTCCGCTACTTTTCTAGCGTCAATTGCGACGACAATACATTGTGATCCAAAGTGTTCTGCCCCTTCTTCGATTAGCTTCGGGTTTCGCACTGCCGCTGAGTTTATTGAAACTTTGTCTGCTCCAGCTCTTAGTAAATTGTACATATCTTTCACACTTGAAATCCCCCCGCCAACCGTAAGAGGAATAAATACTTTTGCTGCTGTTTTTTCTACAACATCTATAATCGTTTTTCTTCCTTCATGGGTCGCCGTAATATCTAAAAATACGATTTCATCTGCCCCTGCCTCGTTATATGCTTCAGCTATTTCAACCGGATCACCGACATCTTGTAATCCTATAAAATTTACACCCTTTACGACTCGCCCTTCTTTCACATCTAGACATGGAATAATTCGTTTCGCTAACATAACTTCGTTACCTGTAATACTTCTTCTAAATCAATCTTTTTCTCGTAAAGCGCCTTTCCAATTATGACACCATATATATTCATATCATCTAACTTTTTCACATCTTGAATAGATGCCACTCCTCCAGAGGCAATGAGACGAATGCCCACACTTTTTTGAAGTAACGTCAATTGTTCAAAATTTGGCCCTGCAAGCGTCCCGTCTTTCGAAATGTCTGTAAACACAATCGTTTGAACACCTAAACTTTCCATTTGTTTCGCTAAACTAATATAAGAAATTTCAGACAAATCAAGCCAACCTCTCGTTGCTACGAAACCATTTTTCGCATCAATTCCAACAATGATTTTCTCTTTATATAGATGAACTGCTTCCTCTAAAAATGACTTATCATAAAGAGCCGCTGTTCCTAAAATCACTTTTTCTACACCTACTGACAATAACTTCTCCACCGCTTTAAGTGAACGAATTCCTCCTCCCACTTGCACAGGAATACGTACCGCCTTGCAGATTTTTTCAATGACGAGAAAATTTAGCGACTCGCCAGCAATTGCACCGTCTAAATCAACAATGTGTAGTATTTCCGCTCCAAGCTTTTCAAATATGATCGCCTGCGCTACCGGATCTTCATTCATCACCGTTTCTTTACTAAACTCTCCTTGATAAAGTCTAACGCATCGCCCTTCCTTTAAATCGATAGCCGGGAAGATTTCCATGCTTCTACCACCCCTTGAAAATTTTTTAATATTTGCATGCCAATTTCACCACTTTTTTCTGGATGAAACTGTGCACCAAATACATTTCCTTTCGCTACAAACCCTGGTACTTGCATTCCATAATCACTTACTCCGCATACAATTTCATCTGGACAATCCGCGTAATATGAATGAACATAATACACGAAAGAACCATCTACTAATCCATTCCAAAGCGGAAATTCTCTTTCCTTCCTTAATTCATTCCATCCCATATGAGGAATTTTATACGAAACTTTTAACTTACGAATTTCCCCTGGTAGTAAACCTAACCCACTACAACCTTTTAGTTCCTCACTTCGTTCAAATAAAAGCTGCATGCCCAAACATATACCGAGGAGTGGTTTTCCTATATCACAAACTTCTTTTAGTACACACACTAAATCTCTTTCTTCTAATACTTCCATCGCTTTCGGAAATGCACCTACTCCCGGTAAAATCACGCCATCGCTTCTCAATATCTCTTCTTTATCACTCGTTACAATGTGCTCTGCCCCAATATATTTTAATGCTTGCTCTACACTACGAATATTCCCCATTCCATAATCTATAATGGCAATCAATTACAACATCCCTTTCGTTGAATTTACACCAGTAATGTTGGCATTTTTTTCGACCGCTTCTCTAAGCGCTCTACCAAAAGCTTTAAATAATGCTTCAATTTTGTGATGTGTATTACTTCCATATAGAACGCGCGCATGTAATGTAATATTGGCAGCATGTGCAACTGCTCTAAAAAATTCTTCCGTCAATTCTGTATCAAAATCCCCGAGCTTCGGATTTGTTAATTCCCCTTGAAATACACAATATGAGCGTCCACTTATATCAATTGCGACAAATCCTAAAGATTCATCCATCGGTACATACGCTGAACCGTAACGATTAATTCTCTCTTTATTTTGCAATGCTTCTTTCAAGCAATTTCCGAGTACAATTCCAACATCTTCAACGGTGTGATGTGCATCGACAAATACATCACCTTCTGCCTCAACTTGCAATCCAAATCTTCCATGTCTAGCAAATAAAGTCAGCATATGATCGAAAAAACCAATCCCCGTTTGAATAGATACATTCGTACTTTCATCAAGCTGCAAACTTAATTTAATTTTTGTTTCTGTCGTCTGACGTACTTGACTGGACTGACGCATTATTTTTCCTCCTCAAACCTTATTTGGATTGCTCTCGCATGTGCATGTAACCCTTCTTTATTTGCAAGCTCTACAATATGATGCTGTACATTTTTTAATGCTTCCTCCGTATAAGAAATAAAACTTGATTTTTTCACGAAATCATCGACTGATAACGGAGAAAAAAATCTTGCCGTTCCGCTCGTTGGTAATACATGATTCGGTCCCGCCAAATAATCCCCGAGCGGTTCAGGTGCATATGGCCCAAGGAAAATAGAGCCTGCATGTTTCACATAATCTAGAGCATTCATCGGTTCTTTTATATGTAACTCTAAATGTTCTGGAGCAATTTCATTTGATAACTTTAGTGCCTCCTCTAAAGAAGGAACGATAAAGATGGCTCCATTTCTATTTATTGATTCACGTGCAATTTCACTTCTTGGTAACATTTCTAACTGTCTTTCTACCTCTTTTTCTACTTCTTTAGCTAGTTCCATATTCGTTGTAATACAAATTGCCGTTGCTCTCTCATCATGCTCTGCTTGCGATAATAAATCCGCTGCGATATATTTTGCATTACCTGTTTCATCCGCGACAACTACAATTTCTGATGGACCAGCAATCATATCGATATTTACTATTCCGTATACTTCTCGTTTCGCTAGAGCGACGTACAAATTTCCCGGTCCAACTATTTTATCCACTTTCGGAATCGATTCCGTCCCGTATGCTAAAGCCGCAATTGCTTGCGCGCCACCTATCGTATAAATTTCATCTACCCCCGCAAGATTTGCAGCCGCTAATATATGAGGATCAATTCCTTCTTTCCTCGGCGGTGTTACCATTACAATCTTTTTCACACCTGCGAGTTTCGCCGGCAATACATTCATTAATACTGAAGAAGGATATGAGGCTGTCCCACCCGGTACATATACACCTATATTTTCTAATGGCCGAATGAGCTGTCCTCTAATTATGCCTTTACTTTCACAATCGAATATTGAGTACTTCTTTTGCTTTTCGTGATACGAAACAATGTTTTTCTTCGCCTCTTTTAAAGCTTCTAAAAATGAATTCTCTACAAGCATACTCGCTTGCTGTATTTCTTCTTCACTTACACAAAAATCTTTCATCTCTACACCATCAAACTTTTTTGTATAGAAAGATAAAGCCTCATCTTTCCCTTCCCTTACATTTCTAATGATTTCTCTTACACTTCTTTGAACAGTTTCTTCTATTATATTAGCGTTTTCTCTTAGCACTTTTATTTTAGATAATGCCTCCTTAAAGTCTTCATAAATGATTTCCATTTTAAGTCCTCCTATTTCCCTGATAAGATTTCTTGCTCCATCATATTTACAATACTGAATATTTCGTCTTTTTTAGTTTTTAAGGCCGCCTTATTTACAATCATCCGAGCCGATATAGAGTGCATTTCCTCAAATACAATAAGTCCATTCTCTTGTAATGTTTTTCCTGTTTCAACAATATCTACAATTGCATCTGCCAATCCAAGAAGAGGAGCGATTTCTACAGAACCTTCTATTTTAATAATTTCTACGTCCTCTCCCTTATCATGAAAATAAGTAGAAGTAATATGTGGGTATTTCGTAGCAATTCTTTTCTTCCGGTAACTTTTCGGATTATACGTAGGAATAGAAGCAACACAAAACTTACAAATCCCTACTCCTAAATCCAGCATTTCATAAATATCTTTCTCGTTTTCCATTAAAATATCTTTTCCAACGATCCCAATATCAGCTACCCCATGTTCTACATAAGTAGCAACATCAACCGCTTTTACTAAAATAAATGAAACATTTGTATTTTTACTTTGAAATACAAGCTTCCGACCTTTATTTTTGAGTTCCGAACAATCAATTCCAATCTGCTCAAAGAGTGGAATTACATGTTTTTCTAATCTTCCTTTCGTTAACGCAATTTGAATGTTACGCATGAAGTCTCTCCTTCTTTCTGGACTACCCATTTCTCATTCCACACATATTCCACTAAGTATTCATTCTTTGCCTCAACGACCGTTCCTATTTTATTTTTTCTTGCAAATTGAAAGGTATCGCTTAAATTAGAGAATAGAGATAACCAGGCATTTTTCCCGTCCTTTCGAAGTAAATTTCGTAACCTTTCTGCTTCTGCTAATCTATTTAACTCATAATGAATCACAATATCAATTTGATTTCGTTCATATGGTTCTTGCTGCTCTTGTAGCGCCTTCACAATTTGATTTACTTGCACCGCGAGTCCAACAGCCGGCAGCGTTTCTCCAAAATTCCCAATTAGCTCATCATATCTTCCGCCACTAACGATTTCTTCTCCAATTTCATATATATATCCTTTGAAAATAACACCCGTATAGTAATCTAAGTGTTGAATCATGCCTAAATCAATTGATATGTAAGAACCATATCCTAACGTTTCCATTGTTTCATACATTTCTTTTACTCTTGCAATTGCCATTTTCATTTCATTACTTGAAGCAAGCTTTTCTGCTTCCTCAATAACTTCTAAATTTCCAAATAGCCTCGGTAATTTCTCAAGTAATCTTACTGTCTCATCGCATCGATCTAATTTCTTTTCTCCGATGAAATTTGAGAGGGCAGCATAATTTTTACTTTCTATATACGTTCTAAGTACCCTTTCTTCTTCATCATGGATGGAGAGCTTTTTTACAATACATTTATATAACTGTACTTGCCCAATCTCAATTGTAAAAGATTGCACATTCAACTTTTGAAGTGCTTGAATGACACTTATTACGCATTCAATTTCAGCTCTTACATTATCAATCCCGATAACTTCAATACCACTTTGTACGATTTCATTATATTTTCCAGAATGGGATTCATTTGCTCGAAATACATTCCCGCTATACGTCACTTTAAGTGGCGTATCCCATCTCTGTGTTCCAATAACTCTCGCTAAAGGAATTGTCATATCTGGACGTAAAACGATAATCCTTCCCTTTTCATCAAAAAATTTATACATCTTCTCTTCATCTATCGGTCTATTTTGAAATGCAAAAACATCATAAAATTCAATTGTAGGTGTTCTTATTTCCTCATAACCTCTCTCTAAAAAAGTAAGCCTTAATTTTTGCTCCACTTCTTCAATTAATGTACATTCTTCGAATAAATAATCTCTCGTTCCATTCGGGTTTGCCCGCTTCCATTTTGTCATCTAAATTTTCACACCTTTCCCCTTCTAATGTATGCCGATTTCATTCACCTAAGCCGAAAATAAAAAGAGCCTTGTAGACAAAATACCTACAAGGCTCTTCAATAGAGTGTAGGTACAACGGGAATACCCCTTGTACCTACACGTTTTCACGCTAGGTTCAAGGGTTTCATGTATGATGATGTAGTTGTGTAAGCATTGTAATAGATCGCACGATATTCATAATACTTACTCCCTTTCTCCTCTGATTTTCACATAGTATATAACAGTTAATTTTGAATGTAAATACATTTTTAATATTCCGTCACTTTTTTAATATAAAGCCACTTTTCTTTCATACTCTTTTATTTCTTGTTCATATTGCATTGTAATACTAATTTCATCTAAACCATTTAATAACTTCTCTTTCCACATTTTCTCGATTGTAAAATGGAATCTATGCGTATTCGTTGTAATTACTTCATTTTCTAAATCAACTGTGATTTGTTCCCTCGCATCTGTTTTAGCAAGTTGTTCACGCATATCTTTATCCATTACAATCGGTAACATGCCATTCTTCATACAATTCATATAAAAGATATCGGCAAATCCTCCAGCGATAATAACGCGGAAACCATAATCAGCAAGCGCCCATGGAGCATGTTCTCTTGACGAGCCACATCCAAAATTATCACCTGTAATTAATATGCTGGCTCCTTTTCTTTCTTGTGCATTAAGAGGAAAATTAGGGGTTTCTTGGCGATTATTATCATATCGCCACTCATCAAATAAAAACTTCCCAAACCCAGTTCTTTCAATTCTCTTTAAATATTGCTTCGGAATAATTTGATCTGTATCAATGTTATCATTCATCAGTACTGCGGCAGTACCTTTATGAATACGAAATGGCTCCATCATAACTCTCCTTTCTAATATCAACAAAATGACCATATAACGCAGCCGCAGCCGCCATTGCCGGGCTAACTAAATGCGTTCGTGCTCCCTTTCCTTGTCTTCCTTCAAAATTGCGATTTGACGTAGAGGCACAATGTTCTCCTTCAGGCACTTGATCTGGATTCATACCTAGACACATTGAGCATCCGGGCTCTCTCCATTCAAATCCAGCTTCTTCAAATATGCGATGTAATCCTTTATGCATCGCTGCTTCTCTTACCCTTTGAGATCCGGGTACAACAAGTGCTCGCACACCTTCTTTTACTTTCTTACCTTTCACGACAGATGCAGCAATTTCTAAGTCAGAAAGCCTAGAATTTGTACAAGATCCAATGAAAACATGTTGAACTGGAATGTCATACGTACTTTGTCCGGGACTCAATCCCATATAAGAAAACGCTCTTTCGTCATTTGCATCATACTTTTCTGGCAATTTCTCATCAATCCGAACACCCATACTAGGATTTGTTCCCCACGTAACGTACGGCGCTAAATCCGTAACATCTACTGAAATATGTAAATCATAAACTGCATCTAAATCTGTATAAAGTTCTGACCATTTTTTCTTAATAGATTCATAGTCTTTCGGCGCATATTTACGCCCTTTTACGTAAGCAACCGTTTTTTCATCTGGTGCAATAATACCAGCCTTTGCTCCCCCTTCAATTGCCATATTGCAAAGCGTCATCCTCTCTTCCATATCCATAGCATGAATGGTCTCTCCGTAAAACTCCATTACGTAACCTGTTCCAACTGCTACTCCGTACTTTGAAAGGAGATGTAAAATAATATCTTTCGCATAAACACCTTGCGGTAACTTTCCTTTTAACTCAATGCCCATCGCTTTCGGCTTTCGTTGCCATAACGTTTGCGTTGCCAATACATGTTCCACTTCACTCGTACCAATACCAAACGCTAGTGCACCAAAAGCACCGTGTGTTGCTGTATGACTATCACCACAAACAATCGTTTTTCCTGGCTGTGTGAGTCCAAGTTCTGGTCCTATAACATGAACGATCCCTTGCTCTTCATCTCCGATATCCGCTAATGGCACCTGAAATTGTTTACAATTTTCCCGAAGTGTATCTAGTTGCTGCTTCGCAATACGATCGGTAATATTCCAAACATCTTTCGTTGGAATATTATGATCCATCGTTGCAAATGTTAAATCTGGTCTGCGGACTCTTCGATTTGTAAGCCGCAAGCCTTCAAAGGCTTGCGGTGACGTTACTTCATGAACAAGATGTAGATCGATATATAATAAATCCAATCCATTTTCATTAGTCGCAACTACATGTCTTTCCCAAAGCTTATCTAGTAACCTTTTCCCCATTATTTTCCTCTCCCTACTAACGCTTGCTCTTCCATTTCTTGAATAACTGCCTTTGTAAATGAAATTGTCGTTTCAGTCCCCCCGATATCTGCTGTACATTTTCCTGATTTAAGGACTGCAGAAACTGCTTCTTCAATTGCATATCCTTCCCTCGTTAATCCGAACGATTGCCCAAGCATCATTGCAACAGAACGCATCATCGCAATTGGATTCGCCTTATTTTCCCCCGCAATATCCGGCGCTGATCCGTGAATAGGCTCGTATAATGAAGGCCCCTTTTCAGCGTGACTTGCTGATGGAAGCATTCCTAATGATCCAGCTAATACTGAAGCCTCATCACTTAAAATATCACCAAATAAATTTTCCGTTACAATAACGTCAAATCTTCCTGGATTTCGAATTAATTCCATAGCCGCTGCATCTACTAAAATGTGTTCTACTTCCACATTTGGGTAGCGAAGTGCTACTTCTTCTGTCACAGTTCTCCATAGTTTACTAGACTCTAAAACATTCGCTTTATCAATAGATGTTACTTTTTTCTTCCGCTTATTCGCTAATTGAAAAGCATACGAAACGATACGTTCAATTTCATGGCGATGATACGTAAGTGTATCTGTCGCCACTTCTTCCGTTCGCTCTTTCGGATAAGAAAAATAAATTCCGCCTGTTAATTCACGAACGACAACGAAATCAATTTCATCCACATTTTTTAATGGTGATAAATGTGCAGTTGCACTTTCTACCGTTACAGGGCGAACATTCGCAAATACACCGAGTCCTTTTCTTAATGCTAATAATCCTTTCTCAGGCCTTTCTTTCGCACTATCCCACCTTGGTCCACCTACTGCTCCAAGTAAAACCGCATCACTCGCTAAACAGGCGGCAAGTGTTCGCTGTGGTAATGGTTGCCCAGTTAAATCGATAGCAACACCACCAAAGTACTCATCTTGCAAATGAAAATGATGTCCATATAGCCTTTCTACCATATGCAATACTTCCTTCGCACTTTCCATAACTTCTGGACCGACACCATCACCAGCTAAACAAACGATACGTTTTTCCATTTTTAACACTCCTTTTAACTGAATTTTCAGAACTTTAATTTGATAGGTGAGGAAAACTTCTCTCACCTATCAAATATTTATTTCACAAGCGCTATAAGAGATTTTAATTTCCCTGCTGCATGGACATAAGCTCTCGCCGACGCTTCCAATACGTCTTGCGCAACTCCGAAACCTGATATTTGGTGACTACCTTCTTTTAATTCAACATGAACGTGAGCAAGTGCATCTTGACCTTGTGTAATAGATTGTATGCGATAATCTGCCAATTCACATTCTAGTCCTAAAATTCTTTGAATCGCATTGTATATCGCTTCAATACTACCAGAACCAGTGGCTGCATCTTCATATACATTTCCTTCCTCATCCTTCAGCACAACTGTTGCGCATTGTGTACTATTTGATACGAAATGCACTTGTAATTGCGTAATGTTATATTGCTGGGCTGCAAATGCTGCTTCACCAAGCATAAGTGCGCGTAAATCTTCCTCAGTAATTTCCTTTTTACGATCAGCCAATTTTTTAAACGCTTCGAATACCGCATCTCGCTCTTCATTTGTAAATTCATAACCAAGCTCTTTCATTTTTTCCGTAAACGCATGACGGCCAGAATGTTTCCCAAGTACAAAGAGATTTTGAGATTCTCCTATAAGCGCTGGTTCGATAATTTCATAAGTTGTTACTTCTTTTAGAACCCCATCTTGGTGGATGCCTGATTCATGAGCAAATGCATTCGCTCCAACGATTGCTTTATTTTTCGGTACAACCATACCCGTTAACCTGCTTACTAATGTACTCGTCGCCTTAATCTCTTTTAAAGTCATAGAAGGTTCTGCTTTATAAAAATCTTTTCTAATATGAAGAGCAACCGCAACTTCTTCTAACGCTGCATTCCCTGCTCTTTCTCCAATGCCATTAATCGTTCCTTCTACTTGCAATGCTCCGCCTTCAACCGCAGCTAACGAATTTGCTACTGCCATACCAAGATCATCGTGACAGTGACAAGAAAAAATCGCTTTTTCATATGATGGAACGGATTCTTGTAAGTATTTGAAAAGAGAATAATATTCTTCTGGATTCGTATATCCAACTGTATCCGGAATATTAATTACATTCGCTCCTGCGCGAATCGCAGTTTCTACTGCTTCAGCTAAAAATGCTCTCGATGTTCTTGTCGCATCTTCTGCAGAAAATTGTACTGTCGGAAATAATGATTTTCCAAGCGTAACCGAACGATGAATACTATTTAACACGTCTTCTTTTGACATACAAAGTTTATATTTCATATGAATATCACTCGTAGCTAGAAATACGTGTAGACGAGGAGATACAGCACCTTTCACTGCTTCATATGCTCTTCGAATGTCACTTTCTTTCGCTCTAGCTAAACTCATAACCGTAGCATTTTGAATTGTATTCGCGATGCGTTTTACTGATTGGAAGTCACCTTCGGAAGCTGCCGCGAATCCAGCTTCCATTACATGAATACCAAGCCTCTCTAATTGCCTAGCAATTTGTAATTTCTCTTGTTCATTTAAATTTACTCCTGGTGATTGTTCGCCATCACGAAGCGTTGTATCCATGAACAAAATCTGCTTCATATTATTTAATCCCTACCTTTACTCGCGGCTGTACGAAAGGCATCATTTCACGTAATTTACGTCCAACTACTTCAATTTCATGTTCATTCTCTTTCTCATTTGTCGCGTGGAAATTTGGTCTTCCTGCTTTATGCTCTGCAATCCAGCCTCTTGCAAATGTACCATCTTGAATTTCTGCTAATACTGCCCCCATCGCTTTCTTCGTATCTTCAGTAACAACGCGTGGTCCTGATACGAAGTCTCCCCACTGCGCTGTATCTGAAACTGAATATCTCATATTTTCAAGTCCACCTTCATACATAAGGTCAACGATTAGCTTCAGTTCATGTAAACATTCAAAATATGCAAGTTCAGGCTGGTATCCCGCATCAACTAACGTTTCAAACCCTGCTTTTACAAGTGCAGTCACTCCGCCGCAGAGTACAGCTTGCTCTCCAAATAAATCTGTTTCTGTTTCTTCTTTAAACGTCGTTTCTAATACACCAGCTCTCGTTGCTCCAATTCCGTCAGCATAAGAAAGTGCTTTTTCAGTCGCAACTCCTGTTGCATCTTGATATACGGCAAATAGTGCAGGAACAGCCCCGCCCTCGGCGAACGTACGGCGTACGAGATGCCCCGGTCCTTTTGGCGCTACTAGAAATACATCTACATTAGCTGGTGGTTTTACTTGATCAAAGTGAACATTAAATCCATGTGCGAACACGAGAGAATTTCCGGCTTGTAAATTTGGTTCAATTTCAGCTTTATATACTTCTGGTTGTAATTCATCAGGCAGTAGAATCATTACTACATCAGCTTTTTCCGCTGCTTCTGCTACTGTATATACAGAAAATCCATCTTCATTCGCTTTATCCCAAGACTTACCTTTTCTTAAACCTACTACTACATCAAATCCGTTATCACGTAAATTTTGCGCATGCGCATGACCTTGCGAGCCATATCCGATGATTGCTACTTTCTTTTCCTTTAATACATTTACTGTTACATCTTTCTCATAATAAACTTTTGCCATTTTCATTTCCCCCTATATTTAAATGATTATTGAATTAACATAACTTGCTTATCTTGTTTTTTCATACTACGTGTAAATGCTGTTACACCTGTTCTCGCAATTTCTTTCAAACCGTATGGTCTAAGTAATTCAATTAACGCTTCCACTTTATCTTGCGTACCTGTTACTTGCACAACTATGGAATCCTTCCCAACATCTATTACAGCGGCTCGAAACGGTTCAATTAAACTATATAATTCCGCCCTTGCTACAGAAGTTGCTACTTTAATAAGAGCAAGCTCTCTAGCAATCATCGCTTCTTCTGTAATATCTGATACTTTCAGAACATCGATTTGCTTATGAAGTTGTTTAATTAACTGCTCAACTTGCTGTTCACTTTCCACATGCACAACTATCGTCATTCGCGATATATCTGATGATTCCGTATGACCTACTGAAATACTTTCAATATTAAAATGTCTTCGTGTCATAACCCCTGTAATTCGGTTTAACACACCACTTTGATTTCGAACTGTCGCTGTAACAATTCTCTTCACCTTTTTTCCACTCCTTCCATTTGGTGAACGCCTTTCCCGGGCGCAACCATCGGCATAACTTTCTCAGATTGAAGTACACGGCAATCAATTAAGACTGGTTCTTTTAATTCAATCGCATGCTTCAACTGCTTCTTTGCAAGAAGTGGATCATCAATACGAACAGCTTTTATACCATACGCATTCGCAAGAGCGACGAAATCTGGTTGACACGACAATAAGGAATGTGAATATCTTTGATTATAAAATTCGTCTTGCCATTGCCTTACCATTCCTAAAGCTTCATTATTTAAAATAAATACTTTAACAGGTAAAGAATGTTCTTTTAATACACTTAATTCTTGTAGAGTCATTTGAAACCCAGCGTCACCAACAATTGCAATGACTAGTTCTTCAGGCTTTGCGATTTGCGCACCAATTGCTGCTGGAAATCCGAATCCCATCGTTCCCAATCCGCCAGAAGTTACCCATTTATCTGGATTTTTCAGCGGATAATATTGCGCTGCCCACATTTGATGTTGCCCAACGTCTGTTGTTACAATCGCTTCTCCTTTCGTGATTTCATATAGCATATCAATTGCGTATTGAGGTTTAATACTTTCAGAGTTTCGTTTATAAGAGAATGGATACTGTTCTTTTCTACTCTTTAATAAAGAGATCCATTCATGATGATTTCCTTTCCTTCCTTCTGGTTGAAGTAATACTTCCAATGCCCGCTTAGCACTTGCAACAATAGGAATTTCAGTCGGCACATTTTTTCCGATTTCTGCTGGATCGATATCGATATGCGCGACAGTCGCTCCTTTAGCAAAATAAGCTAAATTTCCAGTAAGCCGATCATCAAATCTCGCGCCTACATTAATGAGTAAGTCGCATTCATATAACGCCATATTGGCTGTGTAAGAACCATGCATTCCCCCCATCCCTAGAAAAAGTTCATCATCTGGCGGAAAGCCACCAAGACCAAGTAATGTATGCACAACAGGAATTTCATATTTACGCGCAAAACTTGTTAACTCTTTTGATGCTTTCGCATGCAATACACCTGCTCCAGCTAAAATTAACGGCTTGTTTGCAGCACTAATTGCTTGTAATAATTTGTTTATTTGGAGTAAATTTGGTTCATAATTTGGGTTGTATCCTGGTAAATCCATTTGCACATCATTACATCGTTCTCCTTGCTCTACTACCATATCTTTCGGAAGATCGATCACGACTGGGCCTGGTCTTCCTGTTTTAGCAATATGAAATGCTTCTTTAATAATTCGAGGTAAATCTGAAGCCTTTCGCACTTGATAGTTATGTTTTGTCACCGGCATTGTAAGCCCCATAATATCCGCTTCTTGGAAAGCATCACTTCCAATTAACGTTGTTGCTACTTGCCCTGTAAATACAACAAGTGGTAATGAATCAATCATCGCATCTGCTAGACCAGTAATCACATTTGTAGCACCTGGACCACTCGTTGCAATGACAACCCCTGGATTACCAGTAATTCTGGCATACCCTTCAGCAGCGTGAATTGCTCCTTGCTCATGCCTTGTTAAAATATGAGGAATTTCACAATCATACAGTGCATCATAGAGAGGTAAAACAGCACCACCAGGATAACCGAAAATCACTTCTACTCCTTCCTTTTCTAGCGCTTCTAACAATAGCTGTGCACCAGTTGCCAGTTTCTCTTCCGTTTTTGAAGACATTGTTCTTATAAGCCCCCTTTTTGAAAACCTTTATCAATAAAAAAAATCCTACGTCCACACTCCAGCTATGTGCTGAAGGGACGAAAGATTTCGCGGTACCACCCTTCTTTGCAAGAATACTCTTGCCTCAGTGACCCATAAATGGATCTAGCTAATAACGGAGCTACCGTCTAAGCCTAGACAAATGCTTCAGCTTAGCACTCAAGGGCGATGTTCGTCGACGTGAACCATCGGTTTTCAGCAACCACCGACTCTCTGTGAGGCTTCACAATCAACTACTCCTCCCTCTCAACGCTTTCTTATGTTATAAAAAGTTGTTATCCAACTTTATTTTCTTCGTAAATTTTCTCTCCATCTTCTATAACTAACTTTCGGAATTCTTCCAATAAACGATTCGTATGTGGACCCGTTTGCCCTAAACCAATCGTTCTACCATCTACTGTCGTAACAGCAATAACTTCAGCAGCTGTTCCTGTTAAAAACACTTCATCAGCTACATATACATCATGTCTTGTAAATAACTCTTCTCTTACGTCATATCCAAGTTTTTCGCCGATTTCTAAAATGGCGTTTCGTGTAATACCTTCTAACGCTCCAGCAGAACTTGGTGGTGTAATTAATTTATTTCCTTTAACAATAAACACGTTATCTCCTGATCCTTCAGCTACATATCCTTGATCATTTAACATAAGTGCTTCTTGTACTCCAGCTAATTTCGCTTCAATACGAACTAAAATATTGTTTAAGTAATTTAAAGATTTTACTTGAGGGGATAAAACATCGGGACGATTTCGGCGCGTTGCAACTGTTACAACTGGAATCCCTTTCTCATAATATTCTTGTGGGAATAAAGATAATTGTTCTGCAATTACTACTACATTCGGCTTCTTACATGAATCGGGATCCAATCCAAGATTTCCTGCTCCTCTTGATACAACAAGGCGAATGTATCCATTAGATAATTTATTTTGTCGAATCGTCTCAACAACAATATTCGTTACTTCATCTAATGAATATGGAATTTCTAAAAGGATTGATTTTGCTGATTCATACAACCGGACAAGATGCTCTCTCAAACGGAAAACATTACCGCTATAAACTCTAATTCCTTCAAATACTCCATCGCCATATAAATAGCCATGATCATATACCGAAACTTTTGCTTCATCTTTCGGAACAAATTCTCCATTTAAGAAAATCCATTGCTCATTCACTGGAAGTGCCTCCTATGTTCTATGAATTTTTTATTGTTTCCTAGTTTACTCTCCTTTTTAAATAAATCAAGTAAATTTTTTAGAAAATTTATAATTTTTAATCGTACGTACATCTTCAATTGTATTGATTTAACAACATTGTTAACGTTTACAAAAAGCCCGAAAATTTTTTTCGCCAATTTTCACTAAAAAAATATTTGTTTAAAAGAAGGATTTTCATCAATTAATACGAATCTATTGTATTCAATAAACGGACGTCCGATTTTATAAATCCGGGAATATATAACGACTTTTGCTGAAAAAGGGGGAAAATAACAAAAATAGCGCTGTCTAAAAATAACATTCATATTTTTCATTTCGTAATCATAATCCTATTTTTAAAAAACAATTTGTCAAAATGAAGGAGGAAATAAATATGGCATGTGTACAAATTAAAGGAACGAGACAAGAGGTAGTAGAAATGTTGCAATTATTTGATCTAATGGACACGAAAGGTTTTTGTAAATTCGATAATTACGTAGAGGTAGAACCAAACACGCAAGAACATAATCATTTTATTGCTTCAATCGACATCCATTCAAATACTTCTTCTGCACAAGATACATTAAACGATCAATTCGTTAGTCAAATGCTTACTGGCGTATATAACGACTAAACAAAGATTTACTTCCTACCGTCTTTTCATAAATATATGCAGTGAACTTGAGCATACTAGCAATTAGATGGTAGGAGGTGAGAATTATGGCTAGAATTGGCGTTGAAAACTCATTAACAGACGTTCAACAAGCTCTTCAGCAACAAGGTCATGAAGTTGTTACACTTAACTCAGAACAGGATGCACAAGGGTGTGATTGTTGCGTTGTAACTGGGCAAGATTCTAATGTGATGGGCATTGCAGATGCATCAATTAAAGGATCAGTCATTACAGCTCACGGTTTAACAACGGATGAAATTTGTCAACAAGTTGAAATTCGCACTTAAAAAAAGAAAGAGGACTCCTTTTGAAAAGGAGTCCTCTTTTTTATATTCACCTAACGGGAAAGTAACATATACTGGATGAAAGCCCTACCTCTCTCTCATCATTACGGTTCCACTGACCGCTCCTTGATTCACTAGTATACCTATAAAGCTTACACTTATAATTTATAGGGTTTGTTCACAAAAGTTGTTGGTAAGACTACCCGATCTTTCGCAAACTTTTCGTATTACATTTATAAGATTTATTTACTTTATACTAGCTGTAACCGAGACACGAATTAAAATTTTAACATCAATAAAATAACTTGTCAACATTTTTTGTAAATTAAAAACAGACAGTAACGGTTTGTCTGTTTTAGAATGGAGCTTTTTCTTTTATTACATATACAACAAAACCGCTTACTAACATACATAAACCAACTACTAAGTTTTTGATATTAATCATAAATTCCTCTCCCTTATTCCACACATCATATATATTTACAGTTCAATTATTCCGATCATCCTAAAGCGCACTTTTTCTAATATATCATAATTCCTAAAAAATGCAAGTTCACTTTTGGCGACCATTTACAAATTTATCTACAGTGCTTGGTACCGTATTTAAAGCCTTTTCAATTAAATGTATACTACTATTGAGGTGTAATACTTGCACACCGTTAGAACCGACTACTAAAAAAGCAACTGGGCTAATAGAAACCCCAGCCCCGCTTCCTCCTCCAAATGGATGCCCTTGCTTTTTCTCTTTATGCTGATTTTGCCCACCGTTATGTTTTTCAGTAATGAAATCCCCTTTAAAATCACTTCCACCAGCTCCAAAACCAAAAGCCACCTGAGATACTGTTAATACTACATTTCCGTCAGCTGTTGAGACCGGGCTCCCAACAATTGTATTTACATCTACCATCTCTTTTAAATTTGTCATTGCCGTTTTCATTAAATTTTCAATTGGATGTTCCATTATGTATTGCACCCTTTCCTCTTTATTCCTTTTTATACTTTCCAAAATAGAGGAAGTCATACTAACTTTTCCTATTTCAAGAAAACATTTTCCTCCTTTTAAAAGATACTACTCCCTGTACATGCTCCGGTATAGTGAAACTTTAATCAGTAGGATGTGTACGTAGCTCGACTCCCACAAATAGCAGGATAAAAAAGAAAAAGAGATACATACTACTATTGAACCTTGTTATGAAAGGAGTCATGACTTTGACTGAGAAATTTGATGATTATAAAAGAAGAGATAGAATAGATAGTGATTATAGTGACTATAAAGAAGAGTACGCCGCTGAGGTTGCACCACAACGCATTGATTATGATTACGATGATAAAGACGATAAAGATGTTGTAAAATCATCCGCCGCTGGATCAACTGCTGGTTTTATCGCTCTTGCGCTATCTATCTTATCGCTATTTACATTCCCAACACTATTTGGTCTTGTTTCTGTTTTACTCGGTATTTACGCTTATAATCGCGGAGCTACTGTAACTGGCGGTATCGCTGCAGTTGTCGGTGGGATTGCTGCACTTATCGCAATTTTATTCCGAGTAGCACTTATTGGTTTATTGTTCTCCCTGTTCTAAAAAAGAAAAAGGTATCTCGCTTAACGCGGGATACCTTATCCTGTAAACACATCTTCCGATGGATATTTTATTTTTTGTTTTGCTGGTCGCGCTAAAGAAAACACAAGTGTTAACGGTCCAATTAATCCGCAAAACATAACAAACATAATAATACATTTTCCGAATGCCGATAGCTTTGCAGTAATTCCCATCGTTAATCCGACTGTGCCAAACGCTGATATTGTCTCAAATAATAATTGAATAAAGCTGAAGTTTTCTGTAAGCATTAATATAAATACCGCTGTAAAAATAAGTATTTGACTAGCAACAGCAATCGCTAAGGCCCTCGTTACTGTCGACATTTTAATTGTACGCTGAAATAAAACAATTTCTTCCTTTTTTCTAAAGAAAGAAAGGACAGATGTAATTAAGATAACAAACGTTGTTAATTTAATTCCTCCACCTGTTGATACACTTCCTGCACCAATAAACATTAAAATCATCGTAAATAATATAGATGATTCTTCCATACCTCCATAGTCAATCGTATTAAATCCAGCTGTCCGCGGGGTAATACCTTGAAAGAAGGAAGCCCATAGTTTTTCATTTAAAGATAAATTCCCTAACGTCTTCACATTATTATATTCCAATACAAAAATTACAATCATTGCTATAACATTTAACACTACTGTTCCAATAATCATTATTTTTGAGTGAAGTGATAATTTTCGAAAACTGCGACTATACCATATATCAATTAATACGGTAAAACCGAGTCCACCTATTACAATTAAAGAGCAAATCCCAATATTAATAATGGGATCCCCTACATATCTTGTTAAATTATCTGGCCATAAAGCAAATCCTGCATTATTATAAGATGCAATTACATGAAAAATACTATAGTATAAACCTTTTCCAAAACCAAACTCTGGAATAAAGCGAAACGATAAAAAGATGACCCCAATAAGCTCAATACAAATCGAAAATATAAAGACACGCTTTACTAATTTTACAAGACCACCTATATTTGTTTGATTAAATGCTTCTCCAATTAATAAACGATGGCGTAATCCGATTTTTTTGCCTAATACCCAAACAATTAAAATGGCAATTGTCATAAGACCTAGACCACCTGTTTGAATTAAAAACATAATAACAATTTCGCCAAACATCGTAAATGTACTTGCTGTATCCACTACTCCCAAACCAGTTACGGTCGCTGCTGACGTTGCTGTAAAGAAAGCATCTACCCAACTAATATGTGCTTTCGTTGCGAATGGTAACTTTAATAACAAACCGCCAACCACAATTAAGCAGAAAAAACCTAATGCTAATATTTGTGGTGGGTTTAATCGTATAAGACGATTATACAGCCCTTGTTTTTTTGTTACTTCCATATCACTAACTCCCTTATTAAAGTGAAGCTTTCCCCTCATAAATAAAAAGCTTTTAAAAAGCCCTTAAACAATTGGGACAAACCTTATATTCTTATAATATAGTTGAGCATAATCCTTTTTTTCATAGATTACAACTTTTATTTATATTCAGATTCCTTTTTGTTTTATGCTGGAAAACTATATATCCTAGCTCAATATTGCTAGCAATAACAATTTCATATGTACTATTTTTCAAATCCCCATATCTTTCACTCTATGTTCACATAGAGGTCACATCCACCTTTTATAGTATATGTATCGAAGCTGTTCCTCCCTAATTTTTAAGACATTCCCCAGTGTCTTTGAATAGCTTCCATCCCTAATTNTATAATCTTTTCCATAATAAGCTTTTGATAGTACCTCTCTTTCACTCTATGTTCACACAGAGGTCACATCCACCTTTTATAGTATATGTATCGAAGCTGTTCCTCCCTAATTTTTAAGACATTCCCCAGTGTCTTTGAATAGCTTCCATCCCTAATTAAATTGACATAAATTGTCCCCTTCCTTGACCATCTTATAAATGATGGTCTTATTTTTTTGTCTTTCTATCTTTTCTTTAAAACTCCCTCTCTCTTTCACTCTATGTTCACACAGAGGTCACATCCACCTTTTATAGTATATGTATCGAAGCTGTTCCTCCCTAATTTTTAAGACATTCCCCAGTGTCTTTGAATAGCTTCCATCCCTAATNTGTTCCTCCCTAATTTTTAAGACATTCCCCAGTGTCTTTGAACAACTTCCATCCCTAATTAAATTGACATAAATTGTCCCCTTCCTTGACCATCTTATAAATGATGGTCTTATTTTTTTGTCTTTCTATCTTTTCTTTAAAACTCCCTCTCTCTTTCACCCTATGTTCACATGAGAGTCACACCTACCTTTTATAGTATATRTATCGAAGTTGTTCCTCCCTAATTTTTAAGACATTCCCCAGTGTCTTWRARCARCTTCCATCCCTAATTAAATTGACATAAATTGTCCCCTTCCCTAGACCATCCTATGTGATGGTCTATTTTATTTTCCAAACACAAAATCAGTCTATCTACACTTAAATAAAAACAAAAAATTCAGAAAATATTGTTAAATTAGGGATTTTTTCGGTATAATTACTTTAGAAAGAACTTTCGCAAAAACAAAAGGGGGGATTTTATTGAAACAAACAAAAGCAATCTTAATCGCATTATTTCTAGGTCTAGTTGTTGGACTCACTCTAAATTTAGCCGCTCCATCTATCTTTGAGCCACTAAATCAATATGTGTTCAACCCAATTGGTCAATTGTTTATTCGCCTTATTAAAATGCTAGTTGTTCCTGTTGTATTCATTTCTATCGTACTTGGTGCTGCCGGCCTTGGAGATCCGAAACAACTTGGAAGAATCGGTTTAAAATCAATTTCATTCTTTCTCGTAACAACTGCGGTTGCCATCTCTATAGCGGTTACATTTGCACTTATTATAAAACCAGGAGCTGGCGGTAATTTTAAAACAGAAGGTCTTAAGTATGAAGGTGCAAAAACTGAAACATCTTTCGTCGAAACATTGCTAAATATCGTACCAGATAACCCAGCAAAAGCAATGGCTGACGGAAATATGTTACAAATCATTGCCTTTGCCGTATTGATTGGACTCGGTATAGCTATTTTAGGAAAACGAGTTCAAGGTATCCATTCATTACTTGAACAGGGCAACGAATTAATGATGTATCTTGTTAATCTCGTTATGAAATTAGCCCCAATTGGAACATTCGGTTTGCTCGCTTCATCCGTTGGTAAAATGGGTCTTGCAGGCGTCGCTGCGATGTTCAAGTATATGATTGTCGTTATGTTAGTACTCATTATTCACGGGGTCTTTGTATATGGCGGCCTATTAAAGGTATTAGCAAAAGAAAGTATCGTCCGGTTCTTTAAGCATTTCGGACCGGTAATGGCAATTGGCTTTAGCACATCTAGCTCTAATGCATCTCTTCCATTTGCAATGAAAACCGCACAAGAGAAGCTTGGAGTTCCAAAAGCAATCAGCTCATTTGTACAACCACTCGGTGCAACGATTAATATGGATGGTACCGCTATTATGCAAGGGGTAGCAACTGTATTTATCGCTCAAGTATACGGAGTTGAACTTACATTACCGCAATTAGCTATGGTCGTATTAACTGCTGTACTAGCTAGTATTGGTACTGCTGGTGTACCAGGTGTTGGACTTGTAATGCTTACAATGGTTTTAAATCAAGTAAATCTACCAGTAGAAGGTATCGCTTTAATTATTGGTATTGACCGTATTCTAGATATGTCAAGAACAGCTGTAAACATTTCTGGTGATGCAATTTGTGCAATGATTGTCGCAAAATCAGAAGAAAAATATAATACTGATCAATCGGCAGCATCTTAAATCAAAAAAGGAGTGAATATATTCACTCCTTTTTTGATTTACTTCCTTTTTTCGAACGATATTCTTTCCCTTTATTATCATTACCAGTTTCAAATTCAGTGCTAAATTCCTGATTAAACTGGCCGGACTTTGGTGATCCTTGATTACCGCTCCCTTTACTACCGTTACGATTCGTCATATTTCTCCCTCCCTTCCTTGTATTAGTAGTATGGCGCTCTATCTTTTTTCATACACATTTTATTTTTTAACATCTACTACACACGAAAGAAGACCTTCCATATATAAGGAAGATCTTCTTTTTCATCACGTAAGCGTTTTCTTGTTTATAATCACTTAAATAAGTTTTTTGGAAATCGAAATCATTACACTCATTTCATCTTCTGAAAGTGCAGAGAATCTTTCTTGTAAATATTGTTTTTTCGCATCTTCCATTTTCGCAACTAAATCTTTCCCTTGTTCTGTAATCTCTAAATACACAACTCGGCGATCCGATGTAGAACGTGAACGAGTTACAAAACCTTTATTAATTAATTTTTCTGTAACAGCTGTAATATGACTATTCGACACATTTAATTCATTTGCTACACGCGATACCATTTCTTTATTCGTACGATTTAATATTCTCAGGACGATGAATTCATTCCACGGTATGTAACCACCGAATATTTTTCCGATATCATTACGCAATGTGCGAAACATAGCAAACACATTTGTCGATAGTTCTTCCATTAATTGCTCTCGATTTTGAGACAACTTTGACAGCTCCTTTTATTTCATTTAGTTAAATAAAAACCTTATTAACAATTTTACATGAAATCTTACTTTTTGTCACCTTATTTTCCCATAATTCGTAGTTTTTTAATAGGTATTTCATGATAAAATGAAGTTAACTTCCAGAAAAAGGGGGTATTTTAATGCATGAGGAGGAGAAATTCTCAAATCTCAGCCTAAAAGATAAAACGATTATCACTAGTATTATTGCTCTTTTTCTCATTATCGTTTTTGCATTTATATTTTTTGTATATGTAGGAATCTTTCAAATTACAGGTATAGAGTATAGTTCACGTACTGCGTTACTTCTCTTTTTTTATTAATCACTTTCTTAGACAGTATTACATTTTTCATCTTCAGTTTCTTCAAAGCGCTGCTATATCCACTGACACAAAACATGCCAAATTGGATTTCTATTACTCTTTTCTCGTTCATTGAAATTACACTAGATTGGTTCGTCATTCATACTGCTGATAATTGGATAGAAAGCGTACAAATGTCCAACACAGCTGAATTATGTGTCGTACTATTCTTTTTCCTCTTAAATAAATTATTAAGTGACGAGAAAGAGTAAGAATACAAGCTTTTCTATATAAAAATTGGTACAATGAAAGCAAATCTTACTAAAGAGGTGTTAATTATGAACTTACAACAATGGGCTGATAAAGGTATGTCCTTTGATACATATGTGAATGAAATGCAAGTAAACCAATACGAGCTACTACACATTTACAATAACTTTTTAATTCCAAATGAATTACTTCCTGTATTAGAAGAACGTCAAAATGACGGCTGGCGTGTTATCGTATTAACTGCTGATTGGTGTGGCGATGCTCTTTTATGCGTACCTGTTATGAAACGAATTTCTGAAGTTGCAAATATTGATATGAGTTTATTAATTCGCGATGAAAACTTAGAATTAATGGATCAATATTTAACAAATGGAACAGCACGTGCGATTCCAATCTTTATTTTCATTGATAAAGATGGAAATGAACAAGCCGTCTTTGGACCACGCGCTCCAAAAGTACAAGAATTAGTAACTTCAATGCGCGCTACATTACCTGAAAAAGAAGATCCAACATTCGAAGAAAAACAAAAAGAAATGTATGCTAATTTCCGTGCTACATTAGCTGATGATACTTCTCTTTGGGAGCATGTAATGGAAAATATGGTGGAAAAAATAGTAAAATAAAAAAACTGCCGAGCTCGGCAGTTTTTTTTATTACATAATGAAGAAATAGAATACCGCAGCTAAAATGAAACGATAGTAAGCGAACGGTGTTAGTTTTACACGAGATAATAATTTCAAGAATGAAACAATTGCAAGCATCGCAACAACGAATGCAGTTACAAATCCTGTTACAAATAGCGTTATATCTGCTGAGCTTAATACATCCCAGCTTTTAATTAAATCTAACCCACTTGCAGCTACCATCATCGGTACCGCTAAAATGAACGTATATTCAGCTGCCGCTGTATGCGACACGCGAGCTAATAAACCACCACTGATTGTAGAACCAGAACGAGAAAACCCTGGCCAAAGAGCTAAACATTGGAACATTCCAATTGTAAATGCCTGTTTATATGTGATTTCATCTAACGTTCTTGCTGTACTTGGTTTTGAAAACTTCTCAGCAACAATCATTAAAATACCACCGGCTACTAAGCTAATAACAACTGGTCCTGGACCAAATAAAACCTCTTTAATAGTGCTATGGAATAATACGCCAAGTACCCCGGCAGGAATCATCCCGATAATAATATGTAATAAATTTAACGATGGTCCGTCTGTTACTTTTCCTATTCCAACTAACGACCATAGACGCTTCCAGAATATAACAACAACTGCTAAAATCGATCCCAATTGGATAACAACTTCGAAAACTTTCGCTCTCTCATCTTCAAATCCAATTAAATGTCCTGTTAAAATCATATGTCCTGTTGATGATACTGGTAGAAACTCTGTTAACCCTTCAACAGCACCCATGATTAAACCAATTAACCAATCAGCCACAAGTAGTGCCTCCTTAATAACAAATAATATGTAATTTTTTCACACCTTATCATAATACCTTATCCCTTTTCAAAGTGCATCCTTTTTTTATTGGTTTCATATGTTGTAGGCGCGTATTTCTTTTCTAATCTTTGATTAAATTGTATGATAGTAAGAGTTTGTTTTTTTATACGGAAAGGGGATTTTATGAAAGAAACTACTTCATTCTCACAAAAGTTAAAGCAATTTGTATTACTATTTTTTCCGATTTTCGTAACGCAAATGTCATTATTTGCGATGAGTTTTTTTGATACAACAATGTCAGGACATGCAAGTCCAACTGATTTAGCAGGTGTTGCAATTGGAACAAGTATATGGCTTCCAGTTAGTACGGGATTAACAGGAATTTTAATGGCTACTACTCCCATTGTTGCACAGCTCGTTGGATCCAAGAAAAAAGAGGACGTTCCCCACGTTGTCATACAAGCAGTTTATTTAGCAATTTGTGCTAGCTTCGTTGTTATCCTCATCGGTTTCTTCGTCGTTTCACCTATTTTAAACGGCATGCGCTTAGAAGAACCTGTGGAACGAATTGCAGCTCAATTTTTAAGTATTATCGCAATAGGAATTATACCTTTATTCACGTACACTGTTTTACGTGGATTTATTGATGCATTAGGAAAAACTCGAACAACGATGATTATTACATTACTATCATTACCAATTAACGTAATATTAAATTACCTATTAATTTTTGGTAACTTCGGTTTCCCAAAGCTTGGTGGTGTCGGAGCAGCAATTGCTTCCACTGCAACATATTGGTGCATTTTAATTATTACAGTCATTATTATTCAGACGAAAGAGCCTTTTGCCTCTTTTAACATTTTCAAACAATTATATCGTCCTTCTCTTTCGAGTTGGACAGCATTCTTAAAGCTTGGCGTCCCTATCGGATTTGCTATCTTTTTTGAAACAAGTATTTTCGCTGCGGTAACGCTTATGATGAGTAATTTTAGTACGACAACTATTGCAGCTCACCAAGCAGCTATGAACTTTGCTTCCTTGTTATATATGACTCCGCTAAGTTTAGCAATGGCAATGACTATTGCAGTCGGATTCGAAGTCGGAGCAAAACGTTACGATAATGCAAAACAATACGGACTGATTGGAATTGGATTAGCCCTTGCCTTTGCTTTATTATATTCGATTCTTCTCTACTTCTTTGATAATCAAATTGCTTCTATTTATACGACAGATGCAAAAGTTCATCATTTAGCAAAAGAATTTCTTATCTTTGCGATTTTATTTCAAATTTCAGATGCAATTGCAACCCCTGTACAAGGAGCTCTGCGTGGTTATAAAGATGTAAATGTTGCTCTAATTATGACTTTAATTGCTTATTGGATAATAGGTCTACCACTAGGTTACATACTAGCAACGTATACAGAATGGGCCGCAAAAGGCTATTGGATCGGTCTTATTATCGGTCTAGCATTTGGCGCTGCCTTCCTACTTATCCGTCTCTTTCAAGTACAACGAAAATATGCATAAAGAAAACAGCCGCTAATAATAAAGCGGCTGTTTTCTTTATGCATATTTTTTCTTGTAACGTGTAATATAATGAAAAAGAAAGGTGGGTACATATGGACGACAAAGAAAAAAAGCAATCATTCGATGAAGAATTTGCCCCTGAAATTTCACCTGGATATCGGCAAGATGTACATAAGCCACCTAAATATAAAAACACTTCGTTTTTAATGGGCATTACCATTTTCGCTGCTGTATTACTCATACTTATCATTTTCGTTTATTTTTGATGAAAGGTGCCTATTATATGAAGAAACAAAATTCCAATCGTTCAAAAAGAACTGTTAAAACACAAAAAGGATATGCAGGAGATTCTGTTCATACACTTAAACAAGTCGAGCAAGGAAATTTATATATTGCTCAAAAAGAACTTGGTCAACAAAATGAAAATCTTTAAAGGCCCTTGATTCCTTGAGGGCCTTTTTATTCCGCATTAAGTAGTACACCCCCAAATGTTCTATTGAGCAATGAATTTCCTTTATTGTACGCGCTGCTTTTGTTCTAGCACCATAAATATATTATTAACCTTTACAATTTTCACTTCATAATTCAATTTCATTTTGCTTCTCTTACCATTTTCAGTACCCGCAACGTACGCTACAGCTTGATAAAGAAAACTCTCATCGGTCTCTTCACGTATCTCCTCGTTTGTAAATTTATACTCTAAATCTTGAAAACGATTTGGATAATAATTTCCCATTAATTGTTCATACCCTCTATTTAAAAATAGTTCTTCACCTTTTCGTTTCACATCTTCTTTATTAGTAAACTCAAACACTGATAGTTGCTCGGTCACAAAATGCTCTCCTACCTTTTTCATTTCATTATGAGTTAAATTTTCTATACTTTTGTTCTTTAATTCCTTATTTAACTCGTACTGATCAATCGGTTTAAAGGTAGCAAAAACCTTCTCTTTATATGACCAAAACAATACAAAAGCGATACATAGAGAAATGATTAACAATCTTTTTTTCGTAATACTCCCGCCCTTCTTCATAATGATAGCTATATTTTAACATATAGAAAGAAAATTCTGATATCATAAAGTAGAATAACTTAACTCAGAAACGAGGAACAATTATGGACTCTTACAAACATTATATAAAAGAAGCTTTGCCTAATCTTTCTATACGTTCATATAAACAAAATAAAGGAGGATGGGATAATGTAGCAGTTATAGTAAATGATGAGCTACTGTTTCGTTTCCCGCGAAAACAGGAATATGCAATGCGAATTCCGTTAGAAAAAGAACTATGCACAATTCTCACTCAATCACTACAAGAAATCAAAGTTCCACAATATCACCTAATTTATAAAAATGAATCTGATGAGGTTCCTCTTTGTAGTTACTATACTCTCATTCATGGTGAACCATTAAAAACAGAAACAATTGCCACGCTGGAGGATACAGAGCTGAAAGCAATTATTACAAAATTAGCTACTTTCCTTGCGGTACTACATAGTATTCCTTTAAACCAAGTTACAACGCTATGTTTCCCTATTAGAAAAACATGTACCTACTGGAAAGAGCTACAAACAAAATTAAACCAATATCTCACTACTAACCTTACTTCATTACAGAAACTAGCCTTAAATCGCTTATTTGAAAATTTCTTTGCATGTTTAGCTACATCCACTTTTCAAAACACAATCATTCACGCTGATTTTACACATCATCACATTTTATTTAACAAGCAGAACAAAAGCATTTCAGGTGTTATCGATTTTGGTGATGCGCAAATTGGCGATCCTGCTTTTGATTTTGCAGGACTATATTATGATTTCGGACATGAGTTTACTACATCTGTATATGAACAGTACAGTACACTTATTTCTCATCATGATCCATTACTCATTCACCGCATTACTACCTTTTATCAATACAGTCCTTTACTACATAATATTATTTATAACTTTGAGTCAGAGAATGAACTCGAATTCATTACAAGTACAGAACAGCTAAAAACGATATTACAGGGATGAGATTACATTCTCTCCCTGTATACTCTTTCCTCATACATCATTAACTTTTTATCCATTTCAACAATAACTTTATACAATTGAAATGCCTGTAAGATTTGCAGTTGAATTTCAAAAGGAGCATTTTGTTCTTTTAACCATTGAAATACTTTCGTTTCATCTTTCATTGATTATTCCTCCCTTTATCCCGCTATTTGCGGGCAGTAAGACCCCCACCTCAAAATTCAGCGGAAGCAAAGAAGTTAGGTGGGGGGCGGGCTGCCCGTTAAAGCCCGATTGGTTAAGGCTAATAAATCAGTGGGTGATGAACAAAACCCCACTGATTAAAGTTTCACTTTATTAAAATCTGCTACAAATATACCGTAAATGATGAAAAGCTTTTCATGTCAATAACAAAAAAGGATGCAAAGTTGCATCCTTTAATGAACTATATTTTTCTTCTGTTTCGCTTCTTTCTTTACTTCTTCACTTTGGCATTCACTACGAAACGCACAGCTTATACACTCAGAACGAAAATGACGCTCAGTATAATGCTCAGGTTGCTGTAACATTTCTTTCATTCTAGATAAATCAGCCATTCCAGTTATAATATCTTCTTGTTTCGGAATGTACTCATACTTAGTTCCTTCTATTAAATTAATAACTTCAATTTTTCCTGGAAGAACGCCGAAAGCTTTATAACTGAATACTGTCATTAGCTTCTGACAAAGAGCAAGCATTTCCTCATCCGCATCGACAACATACTTTTTAATTACAAACGACTCAGCATTCCACTCACCAACTTCAAATGTCAATGACATGTGGACACCTAACTCTTCCATATATGTTTGAAACTTCTCGTATAAAAACAATGGTGGTGTCTGACTATCATCCCTTTCAACAAACTGTAATAAGTGATCCGTTAGCTTCGCTAATACAATATAGTACTCCGTCTTCGAAGCAAACATATTAATCCTTACTTTTTTCCAATACTTTTCTATTAATATTAAAAGTACAATTTTCGTTTGTTGACCCGCAGGTAGCGTGTAATACTCGTTAATAATTTGATTCACAATCATTTGCGCTATTTGTTGCCATTCAAATGAAGAAGGTTCTCTTCTTTTTATATGACGAAAATAAAATTTATGCGGACACCGCATAAAATCATACAAATGATAATCTGTCATCGTTTTGATTGAGATTTTCTCATGCACTTGCTCTTCAGCTCCCTTCTGCCATTAAGAAAGGTGTTTTACAAATTTAGCTCCAAACTGTAAACATTTTTCTACATCTTCATCTTCTGGCGTTAATTCTACTTTTAGTCCTTCTAACACAACTGCTGCTCCGCGCTCTTTTAGCTTTTCTATTAAAATGTCAACCGCCACTCCGTATTTCGGATAAGCCGAATCACATGATCCGAATACGGCCGCTTTTTTCCCAGTTAAATCAATAGAATCCATTGCATCATAAAAATCTAAGAAATCATCAGGAAGATCACCATCTCCCCATGTGTATGCACCTAAAATAATTCCATCATACTGTTCCAATATAGAAGCTTCTGGTGAATCCATAATATCAATAACTTCAATTTCATTTTCTGTTTCACGAATTACGCCGGCAATATGGTCAGCCATTTCCTCTGTATTTCCACTCATACTTGCAAAAATCATTACTAACTTACTCAACTGAACCTCTCCCTTTACTTTGTATCTCTTTTTCTGTTTGAATGCTCTTCTTCTCATCTACATATTCAGACCGAATTACATTTCGTTGCCATTCCATATGCTGATCAACATCTTTATTTTTATCTTTTAATCCCCTCCGTAGAAGGTGAAATTTTTTTCTCATTAACATGTCGCATCCATCCTATTGATAATAATTATCAATTTCAACTATATTTAGATTAATTGACATTGATTATCAATGTCAACAACTATTTTAAAAAAAATGATTAAAATGTACAAGCTTGTCCGTTAGCTATTCATATACTATAAATGAGCATAGTTCTTTCTCAGCCCTCTCTGACGGAAAGAAATAAAAGCAACTGCGATAGAGCGCAGTTGCCTTTTTTTGTTTTTCTATGATTTTAGTAATCTTATAGTAGTCTCTAAGAATAGCTCCACTCCACAAATTAATGCTGATTCATCCACGTCAAATTTCGGATGATGATGTGGATAACAAGTATATATATTTTCATTACCTGTTCCTAATTTAATGAAACAACCGGGTGCTTTTCTTAAATATGCTGAAAAATCTTCCCCACCCATAGAAGGTTCAAGCTTAACAACACGCTCATTCCCAAACAAATGTAGTGCACTTTCTTCTACTATTTTCGTAATATATTCATCATTAATAACCGGATCATATCCATATCGATACGTATATGTATACGATCCTCCATGTGCTTCTGTAATTCCTTTCACAATTTTTTCGATTTTCCCTTCTGCTTCTATTCTTAATGTTTGATTAAAAGAACGTACAGTTCCCATTAAAGTTGCTGTACTTGGAATAATATTATCAGCCATTCCCCCATGGAACTGCGTAACTGAAACGACTCTTTGCATGAAAGCACTTGTATTTCTTGATACGATATGTTGTAAATTTGTAATAATCTGTGCTCCGATAGCAATAGGGTCAATCGTTTCTTCTGGACGTGCTGCATGTCCTCCTTTGCCTTGAATCTCAACTGTAAATACGTCTGGAGCTGCCATCATTGGCCCATACGCAATACCTATCTTTCCGCTCTCCAATCCAGACATAACATGTAAACCTATTACATAATCAACACCGTCCATAACGCCCGCCTCGACCATTTCTTGTCCACCACCAGGGTATGCTTCTTCTGCATGCTGAAAGAATAGACGAATTTCCCCTACAAACTCTTCCTTCATATTTGATAACATCTCTGCTGTACTTAATAAAATAGCTGCATGAGCATCGTGCCCACATGCATGCATCACTCCTTTATTTACAGACGTATAAGATTTCCTTGTCTCCTCTTGGATTGGTAAAGCATCTATATCAGCTCGAATCGCAATCACTTTCCCTTGCTTCACGCCTCTTTTAATTGCTAGTACACTATACTTCGTCGGTCTCGTTACTTCAAAAGAAGAAAACGAGCATAATGTATCATATATAAATTGCGAAGTTTCTTTTTCATGAAATGATAATTCCGGATACTTGTGGAAATGTCGTCTCCATTTTATAATGTTTTCTTCTGAAATAAGATCCTTCCAAACCCTCGTCATTAGAGATTCCTCCTTTTAAGAAACTTTAGGAATTCATACATTAACTATGAAAAAATGCAAACAAATATTGCATTTCTATACATTCTCTCAGGGCAATTTTATACATTCACACAATCCACTTCCTATTTACATATCAAACCCATTACAAATTCATGCTGAATGTAATATAATTGCTAAGTTAGGGATTTTCTTTTTTAGTATTTAGTGCTAATATCAGAAAAGAGCCTTTTGACTTATTTTTACCTAAAATGTGGGATTTTGTTTTTTTCACAATAATGTAGGACATGATACCTACAAAGAGCTATTATTTCATTAAGAGAGGGAAAGACATGGAAAGATTAAAAGAGATATGGTCTCGACCACTCACACAATGGGTTGCAAAGACGGTTTATTATCTTGCAATTTTATTTGCATTACTTTGGTTGTATGGATTCCATGATACAAACACAAGTACATTTATTTACAATGAATTCTAGGGTG
This sequence comes from Bacillus sp. Root131, assembly GCF_001429475.1. Taxonomy (NCBI): domain Bacteria; kingdom Bacillati; phylum Bacillota; class Bacilli; order Caryophanales; family Bacillaceae; genus Bacillus; species Bacillus sp. Root131. The sequence continues at coordinate 90,571 of NZ_LMJQ01000001.1, read as the reverse complement.
GGAACGTTATGAAGTTATTAGAACTAATTGAAAAGTGGGCTATTGAAACGCCTGATCAAACTGCTTTTGTTTGGCGAGATGCGAAAATTACGTACAAACAATTAAAGGAAGATTCTGATGCGTTAGCACATTGGATTTCTTCTGCGTATCCAGATGATCGTTCACCAATTATGGTGTATGGCCATATGCAACCTGAAATGATTATCAACTTTTTAGGATGTGTAAAAGCTGGACATGCTTATATTCCTGTAGATTTATCTATCCCAGCTGATCGTGTACAACGTATCGCTGAAAATTCTGGTGCGAAATTACTTTTATCGGCAGCAGCAGTAACTGTAACTGATTTACCAGTTCGCATCGTAAGTGAAGACAACTTAAAAGATATTTTCTTTACTCATAAAGGGAACACTCCAAATCCTGAACATGCGGTAAAAGGTGATGAGAACTTCTACATTATTTACACATCAGGAAGCACAGGTAATCCGAAAGGGGTTCAGATTACTTATAACTGCCTTGTTAGCTTTACAAAATGGGCTGTAGAAGACTTTAACTTACAAACAGGGCAAGTATTCTTAAACCAAGCACCTTTCTCATTCGATTTATCTGTCATGGATATTTACCCATCATTAGTAACAGGTGGTACACTTTGGGCAATCGATAAAGATATGATTGCACGTCCAAAAGACTTGTTTGCTTCTTTAGAGCAATCGGATATACAAGTATGGACTTCGACACCATCTTTCGCAGAGATGTGTTTAATGGAAGCTTCTTTCTCTGAGAATATGCTACCGAACATGAAAACATTCTTATTCTGCGGTGAAGTGTTACCAAATGAAGTAGCTAGAAAATTAATTGAGCGTTTCCCAAATGCAACAATTATGAATACGTACGGTCCAACAGAAGCTACTGTCGCTGTAACAGGTATTCACGTTACAGAAGAAGTACTTGATCAATACAACTCACTTCCAGTTGGCTATTGTAAATCAGACTGTCGCCTTCTTATTATGAAAGAAGATGGCACGATTGCACCTGATGGTGAAAAAGGTGAAATCGTAATTGTCGGTCCAAGCGTAAGCGTTGGATACTTAGGAAGCCCTGAATTAACAGAAAAAGCATTTACTATGATTGACGGTGAGCGTGCCTATAAAACAGGCGATGCTGGCTATGTAGAAAATGGTCTTCTATTCTATAATGGTCGTCTTGATTTCCAAATTAAGCTGCATGGTTATCGAATGGAATTAGAAGAAATTGAGCATCACCTTCGTGCGTGTTCTTACGTTGAGGGAGCAGTTATCGTTCCAATTAAAAAAGGTGAGAAATACGATTATTTATTAGCGGTTGTTGTTCCTGGAGAGCATTCGTTTGAAAAAGAATTCAAATTAACATCTGCAATCAAAAAAGAGCTCAATGAGCGATTACCAAACTACATGATTCCACGTAAATTCATGTATCAATCTTCTATTCCAATGACACCAAATGGAAAGGTAGATCGCAAAAAATTATTGAGTGAGGTTACAGCATGACCGCATATGGATCATTTTATTTTTTCGCTATAGTGGGCATTTTATTAATACCTACTATCATAGCTGGATTAAAAGGTAAAATGTTGCGTAAATATAATGCCGTTTTAACATTAGTCATGCTTGCTATTATCTTCTCAGATAAACCAAAGCAAGCAATGATGTTAGCTGCATTTATTATTTGGCAATATGCCCTTATTAAAGGCTATTTAATTTTAAGAAAACAAAATAATAGTACATTCACATTTTGCATAGCTGTTATTTTATCGATTTTGCCTCTTATTTTGGCAAAAATCGCACCATTTGCATCGTTATTACCTGAGTTAAAACTTGTTGTTTTTCTAGGTATATCTTACGTAACATTCAGAGCAGTTCAAATGGTATTTGAAGTTCGTGATGGTTTAATTAAAGAGCTTTCTTTCTTTAACTTCTGGGAATTCGTTTTATTCTTCCCTGCAATTTCAACAGGACCTATCGATCGTTACAGAAGATTCCAAAAAGATATTCAAAAGCCACCTAGCGCTGAAGAATATCAAAATTTACTATATACAGGACTAAATCGTATTTTCCAAGGTTTCTTGTATAAATTTATTATTGCTTACTTAATAAAGCAATATTGTATGGATCCAGCATTCGCTCAACACGATACAATCTTTTCAAATATGATTTACATGTATAGCTATAGCTTATATCTATTCTTTGATTTTGCTGGTTATAGCTCTTTTGTAATTGGTGTAAGTTATATGATGGGAATTAAAACGCCAGAAAACTTTAATAAGCCATTCCTTAGTCGTAATATTAAAGACTTCTGGAACCGCTGGCACATGAGTTTATCATTCTGGTTCCGTGATTTTATTTACATGCGTTTCGTCTTTTTTGCAACGAAGAAAAAGTTAATTAAGAACCGTTACACAATTTCATATATCGGTGCATTTTTAAACTTTTTCATTATGGGAATTTGGCATATCCAAGGAAGCGCTGTTGCGCAGTATATTATTTATGGTCTATATCATGCCGCACTGTTTATTTTATTCGATATTTTCGAACGAAAAAACAAGAAGCATAAGTTTTGGCCAAACACTAAATTTACACGCATCCTTGCGATTGTAATTACGTTCCACGTTGTATGTTTCGGTTTCCTAATCTTCTCTGGACACCTTAACAGATACTTTTAATGCACCCTTCTTATTCCATTAAGAAGTTGCACATATAATATATTTCGGATATAAAGGAGATTTTAAAAATGGCAGAATTCAAAGAGCAAGTATTAGATATTTTAGAAGAAGTATGTGAAAACGATATTGTGAAAGAAAACTTAGATGTTCAATTATTTGAAGAAGGTATCCTTGATTCTTTCGCTGTAGTATCTTTATTAGTTGAATTCCAAGAGCGTTTAGATATTGAAGTTTCTATTTCTGATTTTGACCGTGACGAGTGGGCTACACCAAACATGGTTATTAAAAAGTTGGAAGAAATCCGATGAACAAAGCAAAATTTGGTCCGATGCTTTTAGCATTGGCCCTTTTTGCTGTATTCTTACTTATTCCAACGCGCTTCCTACTTCCACTTTTAAGTGATGAAAAAGTAGAACAAGCTGCTACTTCTTTAAAAGAAGAAAAAATTCAAAGTATGATTTTACAGCAAAAGATGTTAGCAAATCCAAAATATCTTCCGATGTACGGTTCATCGGAATTCGCACGTATGGATGCTTTCCATCCATCTAATTATTTTAAAGTAAAGCCTGAAGGGTTCACACCATTCCTTCTTGGACGCGGCGGAACACAAGACCTTGTACATGTGTTAAACTTCGCATCTACAATGGATCAATTGAAAGATAAGAAAATGGTATTCGTTCTTTCTCCGCAATGGTTTGTACCACAAGGTATTGATGAAACGCACTTTGCACCTAACTTTTCAAAGCAACAAGGTTACCATTTCATTTTCAACAATGATTTAAAACCTGAAATGAAAAAACAAATTGCAAAGCGTTTATTAAACTTTGAGATTGTAAAAAAAGAAACTTTATTAAAAATTTCGCTTGAAGGCATTGCTTATGATGATACGAAGTATAAAGTAAAAGCACTTGCTGCTAAACCTTTCGCTTATATTTATCGTAACATTTTAGATCGTAAAGATTTATTTACAGCTATGTTTAATATTAAACCGCACAAAGAAAAGCTTGATCCTTCATTAAAACAAATGAACTGGGAAGAGGCTCGTAAACATGCGGATCAAACAGGTGCAGTAGAATCTGGATCTAATGAATACGGTATTGAAGATGATTATTTCAATAGCAAAATTAAGAAAAAATTAAAGCAACGTGAAGGTTACTTAAAAAATGATGCTTATGACCAATCGCCAGAATATGAAGATTTACAAATTGTACTTGATTTATTAAAACAATCTGGTGCAAAACCGCTCTTCATTTCTGTTCCTGTCAAAGGTCCTTGGTACGACTACGCTGGCTTCCCGAAAGAACGCCGTGAAGCATACTATAAGAAAGTTCATGAGCAAATCGAAAAAGCTGGTTATCCAATTGCCGACTTCTCAAATCATGAATACGATAAATACTTCTTAAAAGATCATATGCACTTAGGTTGGAAAGGCTGGGTTTACATCGACGAAGCCATCCAACAATTTTATAAAGCAAACTAATGAAAAGACCGCTTGAATTACTCAAGTGGTCTTTTTGTATATATTTTGTAATTGCTCGATTGCATTCTCCGCTTCTTTCATAACTCGCTCCACTACATGCTGAGCTGATTCGATTCGTGCCAACGATGCTGCCTGTCCTGCCCAAAGTGACATATATTCTTCCTTATTTTGCTTCGCTGCCTCTTGGCGTATTTTAGAAGTTAATACGTTTTGCACTGGATACATCGGAAGCCCTTCTTCTTTTCCTTCATGTCTCTCTATAAATTCATTCCGGATACCCCGTGCATATTTCCCGGAAAACGCACGAGTTACCGTTGTGCTCGTATCTGTACTATGTAAAACCGCTTCTTTATACACATCGTGCGTAATACTCTCTTCACTTGTTAAAAAGGCCGATCCCATTTGAACACCTTCTGCTCCTAGTGCCAATGCCGCAACAAGCCCTTGTCCGTTCATTACACCACCTGCTGCGACAATTGGGATATGCGGAACAGCTTCTACTAACTGAGGTACTAACGCAAAAGTACCAATCATAGCATCTCGTTCTTTCCCAATAAACGTTCCTCTATGCCCTCCTGCTTCGCTACCTTGTCCGATAATAATATCTACTCCTAGCTCGGCAAGTACTTTCGCTTCCTTCACATGGGTAGCTGTTCCGATAACTTTTATTCCACTTCTTTTTAAATCATTTATTTCTTCTTTTTCTAACGTTTGAAATGCAAAACTAACGACCGGTACTTTTTCATCTAATAGGACTTGTAATTGTTCCTTATAGCTTTTTGGAAGCTTTAACGTTCCTTCTACTTCTATACCTAATTCTCTATTCACTCCGCTTAGTAATACTTTCGCCTCATTTACCTTCTCTTCTTCTATTTGTATCTCTTTCGTTACAAGTAAATTAACACCGAAAGGCTTATCTGTTAGTTCTCTTATTCTATAAATCGCTTCACAAATTTGTTCTGGGCTCATATAGCCCGCTCCAAGCGTCCCTAATCCTCCGCTATTACTTACTGCTGCAACGAGTTCTGGCGTCGTAATCGCGCCTGCCATACCGGCTTGAACAACGGGATACTCAATTTTTAATATGTCTGTTACTCGACTTGTAAACATCATTTTCCCTCCTATTTCCCTTATATCTTCTTTATTTGATAAGCTTTCCCCTGCTTTTGCAAGGGTTGAACTTCATATGAAGCGAATATATTGAAAGATAAGGAGGCTGAGCTTAATGATTTATCCAAATGCATTAAAACAAGGTGATACAGTAATGATTATTGCACCATCTGGTCCACCTACAATCGAAAATGTATTAAAAGGTGTGAATGTATTACAAGAGATGGGGTTATCCGTAATAATCGGGAAGAGTGTTTACGAGAAATATGGATTTTTAGCCGGAAGTGATCAAGTTCGGCTTGACGATATACATGAAGCATTTACAAATAATGAAGTGAAGGCAATTTTTTGTGCACGAGGTGGTTATGGAAGTGCTCGTCTTCTTCCTCACATTCAATATGAAGTTATTAGGCAGAATCCAAAAATCTTTTGGGGATATAGCGATATTACAGCTTTACATACTGCTGTTTCACGTTATGCAAAGCTTATAACATTTCATGGTCCGATGATTGAAGAACTAGGAAAAGGTATTGATTCCCTATCTTTATCCTCTTTTAATCAGCTATTCCATCCGTATTCAACCATTTTATCTGCATCAGAATGTATCGTACCTAGCTCTCACAGTACAGTTACAAGTACGTTAGTTGGAGGAAATTTAGCTGTGTTAACAAGTATAATTGGCTCGCCCTACGAGATAAATACGGACAATACACTTTTATTACTTGAAGACATTGGTGAAGAACCGTACCGCATTGACCGTATGTTAAATCAGCTACTTTTATCTGGAAAGTTTAATGAATGCAGGGGCGTTATTTTCACAAGTTGTCACGACTGCACTCCTTCAAAGCCATCTCAATCATTGCAAACAATATTATATGAATATTTCGCGCCATATCATATACCTGTCCTATTCGGTTTACCAATTGGACATATAAGTCCAAACATCGGTATTCCACTTGGAGCTACAGCGACAATAAACACAAATAATAAAACAGTCTCTATTTCTTCTGGTATAGCCACTCCATGTTCAAATTAAAAAGGAAAAGCGATTACGCTTTTCCTTTTACTTATAATAATTAAAAATTCGTCCAGATGCGATATCTGCAATTTCTTCTGGAATAAATGTTTTACTTATATCAGTGCCAACATTTAATACAGCTGTAGCATCTTTCTCAATGCTACCAAATAACTCTTTCCCACGTATCGTAATAAGGGGCGTTCCTTCTGGCAACACATCTTTTACAAATTCCATTTGTGTAAAGAACGGAACGATCCATCTACCTTCTCCTTGGAAATGACGCAAACGAAGTATTCCTTCTGTTGCCCCGTCCTCTGCTTCTAGTGAACCAGCAACATAAAACTCAGTAGATAAGAGCAATTCATAAAATTCCTTTTGCTTCTGTTTATCATCCCCTGCTACAACAAGTACCTCTTCTAATTTCTTTACTGAAATTTGCTCCATATGATGCCACCCCTATTTCAAAATGATTGTACTTAGATTATACGAAATATTCTTATTTTTTTCTACATAATTCGCAATTATTTTTTCAAAATAATTTTAATGCTTCTTTTGTCGTCACAATCGTAGCAAACTCTTCATGTAAATTTACAAGTGTCATATTGTGAATATCTTCTGCACTATACTCTTTACCATCTAAACCTTTACGGTTAAAAGTAGCCGTTGCATCACTCACTAAATACGTTGTAAATCCTAAATTCCCTGCCATTCGTGTCGTAGTTTCCACGCAATGATTTGTCGTTAATCCTACAACTACTACTGCATTACATTTGTCCTCTCTTAATTGCTCTTCTAAATTCGTCCCAATGAACGCGCTGTTAACGAATTTCTGAATAACCACTTCACCAGGTAGTGGTTGCACTTCTTCTTTAAAGTTTACCGTTTCCCCTCTCTCATAAAACATTGACCGAGCATCTTCTTTATTTACATGTTGAATATGAAAAACTGGTCGTTTCCTTTTCCTCCATTCTGCTAACAAAATTCTCATGTTTTCTTCAGCAAAAATATTATTTCTCTCGCCCCAATCTTGTAATTGAAATGCCTTTTGTACATCGATTATGATAAGTGCTATTTGATTTGTCATCATTTCCTCCTTAATTTGGCTGTAATTGAAATAGAAAACCAAGTTGTTGTGACGCAGTAATAAAGCAAACATAGGCGCAAAGCTCTACAATTTCTTTTTCTGTCCAATATTGTTTTAATGCGTGAAACATAGTATCATCTATCGCTTTTCGGTCATGAACAAATGTATGCGCAAAAGTAACGGCTACACCAATCTCCTCTGCCTTTTGCACATCATCAGGTCTTCCCTTTGCCATACAGTACGGACATTCATTCCCATACGCTAATGTTCTTCTCACTTGCTCCTTCAACTCTGCTGAAAGAATTCCTTTATTGTACAGTGTATCCTCTAACGTACTCCACGAATGTAATATATCCGAATTATGCCCTAATAACTTTTGAAACTTTGTATCTCCTACATTTGATAATGAAATTCTCTCCATCATTTCCCCTCCTATTTCCTTCTGTTTTATTGTAAAATAAATAACGTTCACTTTACATTTCATATGAATCTTAATTTATATTTTCCCTTTACAAAAATCATTATTTTACTGGAGGTATATTTACAAATGCAACTAGACCGTGTTGATCGAAAAATTTTAAATGAATTATATAATGATAGTCGCCTTTCTATGCGTGAATTGGCGAAACGAGTAAACTTATCTGCTCCGTCTACTGCAGAACGTGTTCGTAAACTTGAAAGTGAAGGCGTTATTCAAAAATATACAATCGATATCGACTATAAAAAAGCAGGACTAGTTTTAGATTGTATTTTAGAAATCACTTTAAAAAATGGTGATACAACACGTATGCAACAGTTTATTCAGTCTTATCCATCTGCAAGTTTTTGTTACCGAGTAACAGGAAGCTTATGCTACATTGTAAAAATTTCTGTTCCTTCACTCGTTGAACTTGAAGAATTTATCAATGATGTTTCTTCATATGCAACGACAGTTTCTCATATCGTATTATCAGAAGTATCTCTTACTCCTGATATTGAACATATCTTCCCAGAAGATTAATTTATTTTTATTCATAAAATATAAAAAAACCCCTTACAATAAGAATAAAAATAATATATTATGTATTAAAATACATAAAGTTCGAGAAAGGGGCTTTACATTGAAAATCTGGTTTTATGAAAAAACGGCACAATTAGATGACTTGCTTGGTATTTGGGACAATGTTCCGACCATCCCGCGAATTGGTGAAAAAGTGGAGATTTTAAAGACAGTCCGTACTGTTACAGATATTAAATATGTAAAGAACGGTAATAATTTTCGTATAGAAATTATTACAAATTAAAAAGTAGCTCCTAAGGAGCTACTTTTTAATTATCTATTATGTGCTTTCTTTATAACAATTTTATCTTCTTCTACTGATACTGTTACATAATCACTTTCTTCTAACCGAAGCTTATTTACAACCTCATCTGGTAACTCTATGGCCATCAATCTATCGGTTACGATCACTTGACTATACACTTCATTTTCTTGTGATGAATTCACTACTTTTTGCTCATTTATAAAACGTACTGGTGGCACGCCAACTTCTTTTACTGTACGCCATTGTTTCCAAACATACGGAATTAACCATAGTAATCCAACAACTGTAAGACCGATACCAATCCATAAATTACTTTGCGCTTGTAATTCAGTAATTGAGATTGTACCACTTTCTTCTCCACCGAAAAATTGCATACTTGTTGCAATCAAATTATTTAGAGCGTGCACAGCTATATTCGTCCATATATTTTTTGTCTTTATGTATAAAAGGCACATAACGACACCAAACATGAACGCACCAATAACATCAAAATGTCCTAGGCCAAAAATAATTGAAGATATAATTACAGCTTTTTTAATTCCACATTTATGAGCCATTCGCTGTAAGAAAAATCCCCTAAAAATAACCTCTTCCATAATAGGTGCTAACACACATGCTGAAATGAAAGTAAATATCGTCATATATACGTTACTCGTATTAATAACATTTCCGTCTTCTAGCATAGTAACTAAGAAATTCGGTAACGTATGTGCTAATATGTAAAATTGAATCTGAGATATGCCAACTGAAAAAATCATCCCCATTATCGTTGCTAATACAATTAATCCCCAAGATAAACGTCCTGGCTTATCAAAAAAACTGTTAAATACAACATTATTTTTATTTGTTTTTACGTATAGCCAAAGTAACGGAAATACAAAAAATACAGTTATTTGTGAAATAACCTCCATCGTATTCTCAGAAACATTTGCTAGACCTAATGGTATCATTATAAGGAACACCCCTATAATCATCCATCCAAAAAAGCTACGTAGCCTTATACGTGAAAATGCATAGTGCACATGAAACACCCCCAAAGATAGTAAAAAATAAAGTAAAACTTGAATCAATATTTTATAGGCGTCCTTTCCTTATAAATAATTGGATAACTAAATTACAATATGAATCTAGTTGAAATCCTTCCTATTTTTCTCAAATCATTTCAAACAGCATGGCTCTTAAAATACCATATCGCTGTTCTTCAAGTTGCAATCCAAGTGAAATTTATGTAATAAAAATCCCCGTTTTTACAAGCGGGGATTTCTTTTATTATAATACGTCACGTTTTTGGAATAATGCACTTGATGCTACAAGTAACACAACAAAGTATGCAGCTACAAGTAATAATGAAGTTGTAAACGTAAATTCTGTAAATGTTGGTTCTACTCCACCACTAATTAATTTATTACTGTCGTAAGCTCTTAAATCCAAATGGAAGAATACTACAAACTTCGCTACACCTTTTGCAAACATTATTAATACCATGTTAATTGCACCTTGTAAGAAGAATAGGAACATCGTAATAATTAATGGTAATACAGACTTTCTAAAGACATTTGCTAGGAAAAATGCAAGTGTTGCAAAAAAGAACGGTGAAAGTAATTGATATAAAGTGGACTTCATTACGATTCCTAACGTTAATTCTGTTTTACTACCATCCATTACAATACCGCCAATAATCATTGCAATTAGCATACCAGCTAATACGATAAATAACATTGCTAATAACACTGTAATATATTTAGAAAATAAAACTGCAAGTCTTTTTCTTGGACGGATTAACAATTGTTTAATTGTACCTTTTTGGAACTCATCAGTAAGAGTACGGGCAGCAAGTGTGATCCCAAAAATCGTTGTAAATAAAACAATTAAGCCAATCTCTGAGTTTGCATAATCTAAATATGATCCCTTAAACTCATCACCTTTTCCCCACTTCAACATTGCTAAAGTACCTAAAATTTCGAGTGCCGCAATGACACCAATTAAAATATACATACCTTTTTTCGCATGCAACTTTAAAAATTCATTTTGAATTAATTTAAACATTACGCTTTCACTCCCCCAGTAATCGCTAAGAACTCATCCTCTAACGTTTTATTTTGAACAGTAACTCCGTATACAAGCACATCAGCATGAACAAGTTTTTTTACAATTTGTGGAATGTTGTCTTTTGTTAAAGATGCTACAATTACATTCCCTTTCGCTTTACCTTTAATAATTTCATTCGCTTTCTGAACTTCATCTACTTCAAACGCTACAACGACTGCCTCATCATGCTTCACTTTTTCATGTAAGTTGTACTCTTGTACAAACTCACCTTGTTTAATAATAACGACGCGATCACACATTAATTCAATTTCACTCAATAAGTGACTTGATACGATTACAGCAATATTCTCTTCTTTCGCTAAACGTTGTAAATAATCACGAATTTGGCGAATACCAGCTGGATCTAATCCATTTGTCGGCTCATCTAAAATTAAGATTTTCGGCTGATGAAGTAATGCCTGTGCAATTCCTAAACGTTGTTTCATACCAAGTGAATATGTTTTCACCTTTTTATGAATTGCATGCTCTAATTCAACAAGCTTTACAATCTCAGCAATGCGCTCTTTACTAATTGGTTTAATGGCCATGTTCGCAAAATGCTTTAAGTTTTGCATTCCTGTCATATAATCATATAGTTCAGGATTTTCTACAATCGCTCCAATTTGCTCTAGTGCCTTTTCACGCTCCGAGCGAATACTATGTCCACAAATTGTAATATCGCCCTCTGTCATTGAAATAAGACCTGTCATCATACGGATCGTCGTCGTCTTACCGCTACCGTTCGGTCCAAGGAATCCGTATACTTCTCCTTCACGAACCTCAAATGATAAACCACGAATAATTTCCGTTCCACCAATCCTTTTTCGAACATTCTCTAACTTTACTACTACGTTTCCCAATGCTGATTCCTCCTTTAGACTTCTAGTTTTTTATCGACTATGTAACCTGTAACTACTAGTAATATAATTGTTAATAAACAATTAAAAAATAGATTTAAAATTGTAATCTCGGTACCAGAATAAAATGATGTATTTAAAAAACCATTTTTATCTATAAATCCAATATTATTTATAGCAAACACATACTTTTCTATTTGCTGAAAAATATACGTTATTCCTCCATTAAATGCTGTAAAAATGACGAACAAAACTAAACAAGCAATCTTATTCATCGATGATTTCACATTGAATAGTTTCACAATTACTATAATAAAATAAATAGAAACTAGCATATTAAGAAAATCTAGTCCCCATAAGAAAATAGATAACATATGATGTAATATTCCATAATCATATAAACTGTGTATCGCTTGCTGAATACCTAAATTAGTTTTGCCATTGTAAATATTTAAAGAAAAATAGTATAGAAAAATGATTCCTATTCCTAGCAAAATCATAAAGAGTAGTACACAGAATAAAATATTTGCACATATATACTTTTTTGCTGAAATAGAAGTATAACGTAGCATAGAGTCTTTTAACATTTTCCGAAAAGACGATATACCTGTTAGAAGAATTGCAAATCCATTTATACCTAGCACGATAAAAAATATAATAATAATTATATCTTGCCTACCTGAAATTCTAACTCCTGAAACTCCTTTCATATTAAATAAAAGAATTAATGAAACTGTAATAAAACCAAAGTAAATAATAGCTATCTTTCTCTTATTACAATTATACAGATAATGAAAAAGCTGACTCATTTCTCATAGGCCTCCTTAAACAGCTCATGTACTGCTTTACCCTTTTGAAATCTTAGTTCTTCTACATTTTCATGCAATATTATTTCTCCATCTTTCAAAAAGATTACTTCATCGAATATATTTTCAATTTCTCTTATTAAATGAGTCGATATAAGTAGCGTACAGTCTTGACGATAAAATTTAAGTATTAGCTCAAGTACATGTTCTCTAGAAACAAGATCAATTCCGCCCAATGGCTCATCTAGTACATATAGCTTCGCTTTTCGAGAAAACGTTAAAATAATCTGCAGCTTCTCAACCATACCTTTTGACAATGCTGTAATTTTTTCTTCTAGCGATATTTTAAATTCCGCTATCGTATCTACCGCTTTTTGAATATCGAAGTCTTTATAAAAATCCCGGTAGAAAAATAAAGCGTCTTTTACAGTCATCCAATCATCAAAGATTGGCTTATCGGACATAAATGAAACGATTTCTTTCGTCTGTAATCCTACCTTTTTACCGTCTATTGTGATACTGCCTTCAGAAGGGTGTTGCAAGCCTGCAATCATTTTCAATAACGTCGTTTTCCCGCTCCCGTTATCTCCAACAAGCCCAACGATTTTCCCTTCCGTAATCTCTATGTTTAATTCACGGATCACTGCTTTTAATCCGTATCTCTTCCATAAGTTTTCTATTTTTAATAGCTCTGTCATTGGCTCTCCTCCCTCTTATCATGCAATGAAGAACGAAGAATTGTAAGAATTTCTTCTTCTGAAAAACCTAAATTGTCCATTCCATCTATAAAAGAATGAAGTAATTCTTTCGCCATCTCTTTTCGCAGCTCCATTATTTTCTCCCCTTCATTCGTTACATACCGTCCCATTCCTCTACGTGTTACAACAACTCCATCCCGTTCTAGCTCTTGAAATGTACGCTGAATCGTATTTGGATTCACTTGTAATTCACTCGCTAATTCACGGACAGAGGGAATTTTATCACCAGGCAATAACTGTCCTGTTACGATCTCTTTTTTTATGTATTCCATTACCTGAATGTAAATTGGTATATTTGGAGAAAACTCTATTTTCATTTCTTCCCTCCTTTTGTATTGGTGTACTAGTTAAATAATACACTGATACAAAAAGTTTGTAAATACCCATTTAATTACAAAAAGTTCTATCCGTTAACCGAATAGAACTTCCCAAACATAAATCGCTATATAGAAATAATAGTGTTATGTAAACAAAATTATAAAGAAAAGCTGTCTTATCAATGAATAAGACAGCTTTTCTTTATAATCCTATATTAAAAGTTAAACACGAAGTCATCGTCAGCTAACTTTTCAACATTCGTTGCTTTTACGTAACCATTTCCTTTTACAGAGAAGAAATCATGGTTTTTCGTATCTGTACGTAAACCATTTAAAACGATTGGGTTAATTTCTTCTTCTTCAAACTTCGGCTCAAGTCCTAAGTTCATAAGCCCTTTATTCGCATTGTAACGAACGAAACGATTTACATCTTCTACAAGACCGATAGAAGTGTAAATTTCTTCTGTATAGGCCATTTCAATTTCATATAGTTCCATTAATAACTCTTGTGTTTCTTTTTGCACTTCTTGTTGCTCTTCTGCAGAAAGTTCTGCGAAGATTTGTTGTGCTAAAATACCGACGAATACGCCGTGAATTGACTCATCACGAATTATCAAGTTAATAATCTCACCACTTGCTGTTAGTTTTCCTTGACCAGCTAAGTAAAGCGGATAGAAGAATCCACTATAGAATAAATAACTTTCTAAGAACACACTTGCTACCATTGCCATATATAGCTCTTTTTTCGTTACCTCAGGCTTTAACAAACGACGATAGTAACCAGTAATAATACCGGCCTTTTTCTCAAGTAATGGATGATTGTCTACCCAGTCAAAAATATCATCAATTTCTTCTTCAGTAGCTAACGTTGTAAAGATATGACTGTAACTCTTCGCATGTACTTCTTCCATAGCTCCCATGAAAGCTAATACACTTTTAGCTTGTAAATTTTCAAGATGAACAAGTACAAGTGGCATTCCTTCGCCACCTTGTTTCGTATCTAAAAGTGTTAAACCACCTAATACACGCTTATAAGCAATTTGCTCTTCTTTCGATAATTGCACCCAAGTATTTTTGTCAGACGAAACCGCAATTTCTTCTTCTGTCCAAAACTGAGCGATGTTTTGCTTCCAAAACATTAAACTAAAATCATCTTCTTTTTTGTTCCAGTTTACCGCACGCATTAAATCGCCCCTTCTCTAAATATGATAACTAAGCATGAGCAGGGTTCAGAAAACCCTGCTCATCATGTCTCACTTTTTATATTAAACGGTACAAGCCACACACTCTTCCACGCTTAATTTACGTGTTCTCGTATAATACAGACTCTTTAAGCCTTTTTTATGTGCATAGATGTAGTAACGTGCTAATTCACGTGTTGAAATATCACTATTAACGTAAAGAATTGTACTAATTCCTTGATCAATATGTTCTTGAATTTCTGCGATTAAATCAATTAATTTAAACTGATTCATATCGTAAGAAGATTTATAGTACCAGAACGTATCTTTTGATAAATACGGCATTGGATAATATGTTGTCGCGTTCGCATATGTTCTTGATTCGATTTGACTTACGATCGGCATTACGCTTGAAGTTGCATTTTGAACGTAACTGATTGATTGTGTTGGAGCAATGGCAAGACGATATGAGTTGTATAAACCATTCTTTTGCACTTGCTCTTTTAAACTTGTCCAATCTTCTTTTGTCGGAATATGAATTCCTTCAAATAGTTGCTGAACTTTTTCAGTTACTGGGCTGTAATCTGTCGTTTCATACTTTTCGAAGTATGTGCCATTCGCATAATCAGATTTATCGAAGTCTTTAAATGTCTCGCCTTTTTCTGTAGCGATTTCCATACTTTTCTCAATAGAATAGTAATTTAACATCATAAAGAATGTACGAGCGAATTCTTTCGCTTCTGCACTTTCATAAGCGATTTTATTTTTTGCTAAATATCCGTGTAAGTTCATTGCTCCAAGTCCAACTGAATGAAGCTCGTCATTTGCTTTTTTCACAGTTGGTGCATTCGGAATAATCGTCATATCAGAAACAGCTGTTAAAGCTTCCATTCCCGCATGAACTGCTTCACGAATTTCTTTATTTTCCATTACGTTTACGATATTTAACGATCCTAAGTTACAGTTAATATCACGACGGATAATGTCATCTGTACCGTAATCATTTATTTCTGAAGTTTCTTGAAGCTGGAAGATTTCTGTACATAAGTTCGACATCTTCACAGTTCCAATATCCTTCAATGGATGTTGATTATTTGCATTTGATTTAAACATTAAGTATGGGTAACCAGACTCAAGCTGAATCATAGCGATTTTAATAAGCATATCACGTGCACTAATATCTAGTGGCTTCTTCTTCACTTTCGGATTGCTCATTAATTCATCGTACATTTCATCAATGTCAATATCATCTAAATGCTTGCCATATTCTTTATAAACCGTATAAGGCGCGAAAACATGGAAAGGTTCGTTTTTCTCAGCAAGCTCAAAGAACTTACTTGGAACGATAATTCCGATTGATAGAGACTGAATACGGCTCTTCTCATCGGCATTTATTTTTTTTGTATCAAGGAATTCAATAATATCCCAATGGAAAATGTTTAAATATACTGCGCCGGCACCTTTTCGTTGGCCAAGCTGATTCGCATATGAAAACGAATCTTCAAGCAATTTCATAACAGGCACTACACCACTTGCAGCGTTGTCGATACCTTTAATTTGCTCACCACGTGCGCGTAGCTTAGATAAGTTTAAGGCTACTCCCCCGCCGATTTTCGATAATTGCATCGCAGTATTAATGTTAAAACCAATTGAATTTAAGCTATCGTCCATCTCTAACAAGAAACAAGACACCATTTCTCCTCTTCTGCTTCTTCCCGCATTTAAAAAGGTTGGTGTCGCTGGTTGGTAGTTTTGTTTTACAATCATGCTTGCGAATTGTTTTGCCTTCGAAACATCACCGCGTCCTAAGTATAATGACACAATTGCTACACGATCTTCATAGCTTTCTAAGTATTGTTTTTGATCATTCGTTTTTAACGCATAATCTTTGTAGAACTTAGATGCTGCCATATAAGATTGGAACTCGAAGTTTTCACCATAAGCGATGTTATATACTCCCTCTACTTCCTCCAAGCTATACTCGTCCAGAACGTTGTAATAGTAATCATGTTCTTTCATATACTCCATTCGCTCTGCCACGCTATTAAAAGGAACGGTATTCTCTCTAGCTTCTTCCATAAAGACTTCTAATGCCTCTTTATCTTTATGAAGCTGATAAAAACCGTCCTGCATTTGCGTGATTTCATTATTCAGTTCAATGTGTCGCAATCTCCCGCACCCTTTCCTTAAAATATTCTACATCGTTATTTGTTCCAGATAACTCAAATTTTGATACAATAGGCACTTCATATTTAGTAGAAATCTTGTCAGCACTTGCACCGAACATGTCTCCCCAGTTACGATTGCCGCTTGCAGATACGCCTTTTAATTTTTCATTATTGCGCTCTAAAAAGTCTAAAACACGTTCTGGTACATTGCCAAAACCTGTTGTATACGTAATAAGAATAAAGTCTTCATCTATTACTAGATCTTCATCAATTTGAACGGCCGGCATATTTAATTTGTGAATGAAACGCTTCACGTTTCCTGTCATAGAATCATATGCAACTAACATTTCCGACCCTCCCTCTCAAATCTATATTCTCTATATGTTGTTCTTGATTTCTCTATATATTGTATTACGTTTCAAAATAAGACACAAGATATATGTATAAATTCTTTCTTTTTTTAACTTTTACTTTTCGACATGATAGCCGTTTTTTTTCAATACAATGACTATGAAACAACATTCTAAAACTCATGTCAATAAAGTGCTTTTCAAAAAAGTTGTCAACGAATTTAATCTTATTTTAAAAAAAGTTAACAATATATTTTGTCATAAAACGGTAGATGCTGAAGAAATATATTTCTCCAGCATCACGCAAAAAAGAACAGATATGAAACTATAATCTGCTCTAAAAAACGATTACATTTATCAAATTTACCTTATTAAATATATTATACATATACTTTCGTTTTTCGTTACATACTAAAAGATAACTATTATAGAAAAAGATTATTATTATGGAACTTCAATTTATTTATGAAAAGTTTATTCAGAGTGCTCAATACGCAAAATATCTTTTACAAATATGTGATGTGGATTTTCATCTTTATCAAGCATTGTACATACAGGAGCCTCTTCATCAAAGTATACAATCATTCCTTCTACGTACTGATATGTATGTTGAACTTGTACAGTTACTTTAATTTCTATCGCTTCTTCATATGCTCTTTTTATTTTCTGAAGCATTTTTGCTGAACATTTTCGTTTCTCTGGATACATAACCATTCCCATAAATCTATTGCCGGCTCTATCTTTCCACATATAATCCCAATGTGGTAAAATGCCTTGTTTAAAATCGCCCATAATTCCCCTCTCCTTTATCTTTTATTTATCCCGCATTAAACGTTCGATTGGTGTCGGCTACTAATCAGTGAGGGATGCCCTGCTGATCAAAATTCCCCTTTATGAACGTGGCGTTTCTGAATATGTATAAATCACTTGCCCGCCTCGTTGTGCGTTACCAATGAAATGCTTAAAGTCTTCTCTATTTACAACAACTTCTCTGAACGTATAAAATACATCTTTCGTAACAACATACTCCGTTATTTCACCATTTTTCAGCTGATCTAAAATTGTATTTGCTAATTCTTTATCCATGTATTTCACCTCTCTGCAATATTTTATTTTATCGTATATTCTATAGGTCAACAACTGTAAAATTATCCCGCTATTTGCAGGCGGTCCGATTGGTGTTGGCTACTAATCAGTCGTGGAATGAACAAAAGTCTTACTGATTAACGTTTCATTTTATCTCGTTGTTATGCCATGATTTTATTTTCGTTATTTCGCAAACAATATCGTTTTACTATATGTCCACTAAATATCATATACTAACATAGCTACTTCTCTATATCAAACATTTCGGCATTCAATTATGCAAAGTTCCATACCACTATGCTACAATATACAAATAGAACTAGGAGGGATACTATGATTCGGAAAGCAAAAAAGACAGATGCAATGGCAATAGCTCCTTTATTGTATAATGCTCTGCATGAAATTGCTGAAAAAATCACAGGTAGCACAGTTAAAGCAGAAGTATTACTAGGACTTGAGACATGGTTCTCAAAAGAAAATAACCGTCTGAGCTACGAAAACTGTTTTGTCTATGAACAAGACGAGAGTGCAGTTGGAATTATTGTCGCTTATCACGGTAGTGAAGCAACACAGCTTGACGCACCAATTGTACATCACTTAAGAGAATTACATAAAGATGAATCAATTACGTTAGAAAAAGAAGCTGAGCTTGATGAGTATTACATTGATACATTATCAGTTTCAAGTGCACACGGCGGAAAAGGTATAGGTTCTAAATTAATTGAAGCTGCCGAAATCTATGCAACTGAAAAAGGGCATGAAAAAATCGCTTTACTTGTTAATTTAGAAAACACACGCGCCTATTCACTATACGAAAAGTTAGGTTATAAAAAAGATGAAATTGTTATGCTAGTAGGCGAACCTTA
The DNA here is from genome assembly GCF_001429475.1 of Bacillus sp. Root131. Classification (NCBI taxonomy): domain Bacteria; kingdom Bacillati; phylum Bacillota; class Bacilli; order Caryophanales; family Bacillaceae; genus Bacillus; species Bacillus sp. Root131. The sequence goes on along the minus strand of NZ_LMJQ01000001.1, from coordinate 71,403 downwards.
TGCTCATCTCGTAAAAACATTAAACGTCAAAATTTCTATATCTTAAAAAGAAAGCACACGATTTATATAAATCGTGTGCTTTTATGTTAAATTCGTATTTAATATATTTCCATCAATCGCCTCGTGAAACGTATATGTTGTACATCCCCATGGCTTTCTATGCAAAATAGGAGAACCAGACCATCCCATTGCCCTCAGCTCCGTTCCAATCATCGAATTAAAATACTTATGACCTACAAGAGCAATACTTCCATGTACGAGAGCATAACGATGTAACAGGTAAGCCGCTTGCCTTGCCCTCTCTCTTACTTCCTTATAAGACTCAACATCTTTATGGTAGCCAAGTATCCATAACGTTCGTCCAATGAACATCCATACCTTAATTGTGCATTTCAACCACTTCGGAGCAAAAAAGCATGAAGGAACTTCAGCTTCTCTAAAAAGAGAATTTTGCATAAAAGATAAAGAATCTGTCAATTCAGCTGCTGATTGTACAGCACGCCTTTGATCACTTGTTAAGACAAATTTCGCTGCTTCAATTGCCTCTATTGTTTCTATCGGCATTTTAGCTTTTTGTATCATTGACTCGGAATCATACTGTTTCATCCATTCGTGAAATGAATTAATTGTCATCGGTTCTCTTATACGACCTAAACAACCATGACGAATAAAAGAAATCTTCATTCTTTTCACTCTCCATTCATCACTTACGAACTCTATTATGCACTAGTTCTAAATATCATACCACGCAAGAAAAGAAAGTTATATACCTTTACATCTCCCCACCACTATCATGTGTTATCGAAGCATGGGTACCATCCATCCCATCAAAATATGTATTCGTATCATATTGACGAATCTTTTTTAAATGCATATAAGAAAATAAAAATAAAATTAAAGCTATAACACTCCCCACAAATTCAAACATCATTTTACCGCCTCTAATTTCTCCCACTTCAGCAGGTTATTCTACTTTTTCATTATACCTCGATATAAAGATTTCCGCATTTTTGCTATTTTTTCAAATAACATGGATTTTCTACATATTTTCTTACAAAAAGTGAATATTTTTCGAATTTTTACTTTGGAAACATTTACAAAGTAGGAAATATGGTTCAAAATAGGAGGAAATAAAAAAACCCAAATTTATTCTTTTTTTGGGAAAACTGTAACAAGGAGAGTTGCTTATGCAGATCGCAGAAACTGGAGATATCATCGAATTTAAAGGTGGAATGCAAGGCCGTGTTCAAAAAGTAAATCAAAACTCTGTTATTGTTGATATAACAATTATGAAGAATTTTAGAGAACTAGATATGGAACCTCTTACAGTTGTAAGTCATAAAAACTATACTGTCATTAATCAAAATGCATAATATAATAGAAAGAAAGGGCCTGTATAGTATACATGCCCTTTCTTTCTATTAACGATTATCAATTGTTTCCGGATATAGATCGTGGTTCATCATGCGGTAGTCAGCCATTTGTTCATACTTCGTCCCCGGGCGACCGTAGTTGCAGTATGGATCAATTGAAATGCCACCACGTGGTGTAAATTTCCCCCATACCTCAATGTAACGTGGATCCATTAATTTAATTAAATCGTTCATAATAACGTTCATGCAATCTTCGTGGAAATCACCATGATTGCGGAAACTAAATAAATACAACTTTAAAGATTTACTCTCTACCATTTTTTGCTCTGGAATATAGCTAATATAAATTGTTGCAAAATCTGGTTGTCCTGTTTTCGGACATAAACTTGTAAATTCAGGACAATTGAATTTTACAAAATAATCACGGTTTGGATGATTATTATCAAATACCTCTAATATTTCTGGGCTATATTCAAATAAATATTTTGTATTTTGATTTCCTAGTAATGTTACATCTTTTAAATCTTCATCTAATCTTCCTGTCATTTTAAACATCCCTTCTCATTATACGCCGCGTTTATTTCCCCATACTAACGCATGAAGCTGGGGCAATACTTTTGCATCATTCATCTCTTTACAATTTACAGCTTTATCAATCAGCCACTCATACTTATCTAATAATTTTTTAATAAGCATCGCATCATCCACTGTTTTTGTATCATCGTTTCCTACTTGCAAGAAAAATGGTACATCTGGATAACGTTCGTGCATCTTAACTGCATATTCAAAATCATGATCATCGAATACTACTACTTTTAAACTAATATCTTTTCCTGCTAGTTTCTGAATAATAGCATCTAACTTCTGAAAATCTGTTTTCATCGTCGAACTTGGTGGTTTTGGAGAAATTGTTACTTCATCAATTTGAAGTAACCAATCTTGCCATTTACTCCCTTGAGTTTCAATTGCCGTCCGCATTCCATTTTCTTTTAATATAGAAAGAAGAAACTCAATATTTTTCAGCAATGCCGGATTCCCGCCTGAAATCGTAACATGAGAAAATTTTTCTCCTCCAATTGCAACAAGCTCATCCCAAATATCTTCTGCTGTCATCTGTCTAATTTGATTTTTAGCTGATCCATCCCATGTAAAAGCAGAATCACACCAAGCGCAGCTATAATCACAACCAGCCGTACGGATAAACATTGTCTTTTGCCCTACAACCATTCCTTCACCTTGAATAGTCGGACCAAATATTTCTAAGACAGGGATTTTACTCATCGAGCATCCACTCCCGTCTTACTTCCGCATAACTAGTCGGCGTCTCAAATAGACGAACAAATTCTACGCGAGCTCCTTTATATTCGTTCACTCGATTCTCTTTAGTTAGTGCCTCTGCCATCTTTTCATAAATCCAAACGACCATATTTTCAGCAGTCGTATTCATTGCAGGTAACGTTTCGTTTAAATAACGATGATCTAAATAAATTTCGATTTCATTCTTCCAAATCTCTTTTATATCACCAAAGTCAATTGCAAGTCCTATTTCATTTACATATCCACTAATTCCAAATACAACTTTATATGTGTGACCATGTAAGTTTTTACATTTCCCTTCATAACAGTGTAAATGGTGTGCTGCATCAAATGTAAATTCCTTGCTGACCATTACTCTTTTATTATGGTATTTGAGCTGTTTACGCTGAATATCCTTGTCCATTTTTTGCAAATTTTCTACGATGCGAAATCCAAAGAAATTATCCATTAGTTGTTCGCTCCTTCGCGTTCTTGTAGGTACGTATCTAATCCTGCTTTACGAAGTTGGCACGCTGGACATTCACCGCAACCATCACCAATGATTCCGTTATAACATGTTAATGTTTTTTCTCGAACAAACTCAAATGCTCCAAGTTCATCTGATAATTTCCATGTTTCAGCTTTATCAATCCACATAAGTGGCGTGTGAATGACAAACGGGTAATCCATGGATAAATTTAAAGTAACGTTTAACGATTTCACAAACACATCACGGCAATCTGGATAACCACTGAAATCAGTTTCACATACACCCGTTACAATATGACGTGCTCCAACTTGTTTTGCTAATACAGCAGCAAATGATAAGAAGAGTAAATTTCGTCCATCTACAAATGTCGATGGCAATTCACCTTCTTCATGTGTAATCTCCATATCCGTTCTCGTTAACGCATTTGGAGCAAGTTGATTTAATAGACTCATATCTAGTACCGTATGCTTTATTCCTAGCTCTTTTGCAATTTTCGCTGCACAATCAATTTCTAGCTTATGACGTTGATTGTAATTAAACGTTACAGCTTCTACCTCTGCAAACTGCTCTATTGCCCAAAATAAACATGTTGTACTATCTTGTCCTCCACTAAAAACAACAACTGCTTTTTCTTTTTTCATTTCACTCATTCTCCTTCTCTACTATAAATAAGAAGAAAGAACGTTCTTGAACTGTCACAATAAAAAAACAAAACAATACCTAAGGATATTGTTGTTTCCATAGTTTTTTATAGAGGGAGTTCGCGAACCTCTCCCGCGCGGTGCACGGAATTTCTTCTTTCATTGACACAGCTTATTGTAACATATTGTATACTAGCGTAAAAATTTCTGATTTTTCCGCTATTTATTATTTCATTTCTTACATTTTATAGTATGATTAATTTAATATAAGAAGAGAGGAGGCATCCCACTGAAATCCTTTATTATTTATCTCTTTTTAAATATATTATTCATCCTTATTACAATGCTCGTATATCATTTATTTTGGAATCAAAAAGGGAAACGCTCTCCTAAATTAAATTCAGCTATATTTATTGTATTGTGTTGCCTCGCTACCGTACTCTGTATTACATTTGCAGCAAAAACAAATAATGGTTTTCAATTTGATATGCGCCATATTGTATTAATTGTCGGTACATTAACGGGAGGGCCTATTGCTGGTGGTTCTATCTTAGTTGTATTAAACATATATCGCTTACTATTAGGTGGGGTAGGTGTTTTCCCATCTCTTATCGGTTCTGTTCTTCTATTTATTGTTCTACTATTAACATATAAATTTTTCAATCGAACTTCTAATCGTATAAAAATAACACTTGCTATTATCTACAGTCTCACATATGGATTTAGTTGGATACCTTTCTTTCTTTCAAAGGTTACAAATAAGACTGATTATATACCGCATATTATTGTATATGAGTTATGTTCAATGCTTGGTACGATCCTAATTTTATATTTACTACACATATTACAAACTCAAGTTCGTCTCCAAAACGAACTTATAAATGCTGAAAAGTTTCATTTAATTGGTGAAATGGCAGCGTCTATCTCTCATGAAATTCGCAATCCATTAACTTCAACGAAAGGGTTTTTACAACTGTTACAATCAGATACATGCACTGAGCAGGAACGAAAATTATATATCGACATTGCCATTAACGGCATCGAACAAGCAAATCATGTTCTTACAGATTATTTAACTTTTGCCAAACCAAGCATTGAAAAAGAACAAACATTACAGTTAGAAGAAGAATTACTACATGCATTGTCGTTAATTACACCGCTTGCTAATTTAACAAATGTACGTACTCATTATATAAAGCAAAGCACTTCTTTTTTTATCGCTGGAGAAAAACAAAAACTAAATCAATGTTTATTAAATATTTTAAAAAATTGCATTGAGGCTATGCCAAAAGGCGGTGATCTTTATTTCACATTAGTTCCTGATCATAAGCATATTCAGTTATATATAAAAGATACAGGAATCGGTATGGATTCAGAACAAGTAAAACGTCTTGGTTCGCCTTTCTATTCAACGAAAGAAAAAGGCACTGGACTTGGAATGATGGTCGTATTCAGTGTTGTTCAAGCTATGAACGGAAAAATTGATATTATAAGTGAAAAAGGAATCGGTACAACCTTTTTATTAACTTTTCCACTCATACAAAAAACGTGATGAAATAATCATCACGTTTTTTCTGTTCCTTCAACTAATTCAGCAAAAGCTTTCACTTTTCCGTGCGGTTGTTGATTTTCTTTACGCGCTTTCCAGGCGCGCTCCTCTTCTCGCTTCTTCTTAGACATATTTTTTCAACTCCTTCTTTTCTTTCTCCATGTAGTATTCCAAAATAAGAAAGAAAACTATGCACATATCAAAAAAGAAGTGGTTTCCCACTTCTTCCACTTTAGCGTTGCAAAATTGCATGTTTCGCCTCTTTTAACTGCGTAAGATGTCTTTGTTCATGCAAATCAAGAAATTGAACCCATTGATACAAATTCAGATCATTAAAAACAGGATGCTTTAATCCATTTTCAAATAGATCTTTTTCATCTATAACACTATGAAGCGCGTGTAATAGTTCTTGTCGTGAATGTTCTAGTAATTGAATTCCTTGCTGTTTTTTCATTAAAGTTTCTGTTGGTTGCATTTGCTGAGGAGCTTCTCGTTTATGTGTGCGATCAAGCGTAAGTTGGAGGTCTTTAAATGGAGTCATGTTTCTTTCGTTTTTTTGTAAAGCATATACAAGGGCAGACGTGACAGATTGTTCAACTAAATGCAAGTGGTGTAAAATTTGAGTAATACTCCATTTATCACGGCGTGGCTTTACATTCACTTCTGTATCATTTAACATTTCAATTTCTGATAATAGCGTGCTTCGGGTAGACTGTAATGAGTTTACTAAACTTTCTAAACTCACATCCATATTAGATTGAAGCATACTTGTTCCCCCCTTTTGTTGGTGAAAAGAGGTGCTCCTTATTAGAAACACCTCTTTAGTATTCTGAATTTTCTTTTATTATCTCATCATTTTCCCATTATGTCGATGTTAAACATGTGAAAAAAAGCGCATGTTTTTTACAATTTTGTGTCGTCAAACGCATGTAACCATGCTTCAATTTCTGTAATAACACTTTTCACACAGCCTTCAGCAAATGGTGATGTTAAATTTGCAACTTCTACTAATTCTAAGAACGATTTACTTCCACCTTGTTGACACAGATTCACATAATCTTCCCACGCCTCTTGTCTATTATCTCTTGCACGTTTCCAAAATTGTAGCGCACAAATTTGAGCAAGCGTGTAATCAATATAATAGAAAGGTGAACTATAAATATGCCCTTGACGTTGCCAAAAACCACCGCGCTCTAAATAATCATTATCTTCATAATCACGATGCGGTAAGTATTTCTTCTCTATGTTACGCCATGCTGTCTTACGCTCTTCAGGTGATGCTTCAGGATTTTCATATACATAATGTTGATATTCATCAACTGATACGCCATAAGGTAAAAACAGAAGTGCTGAACTTAAGTGAGAGAAGTAATATTTATCTGCATCTTCTTCAAAGAATAGCTTCATCCATGGCCATGTAAAAAATTCCATACTCATAGAGTGGATTTCACACGCTTCATATGTTGGCCAATTATATTCTGGAATTTCAAATTTACGACTTTCATATACTTGGAAAGCATGACCTGCTTCATGTGTTAATACATCAATGTCACCAGATGTTCCATTGAAGTTTGAGAAAATAAATGGCGCTTTATAATTCTCAATATATGTACAATATCCGCCACCAGCTTTTCCTTTTTTCGCAACTAAATCTAATAAATCATTATCTAGCATGAAATTGAAAAATTCATCTGTCTCAGCCGATAACTCTTTATACATCGTCTTTCCATGATCAACAATCCAATCCGCATCTCCTTTTGGAGTTGGGTTCCCTGTAGCAAACTCAAAGTTTTCGTCGTAATAAGCTAACTTCTCTACACCGATACGTGCTTGTTGTCGCTTTCTTAATTCCGTTGTAACGGGAACGATATAATCCAGCACTTGCTGACGGTAATTAGCCACCATCTCCGCATTATAATCTGTACGGTACATTCTTGCATATCCAAGTTCAACAAAGTTTTTGAAACCTAAAGATTTTGCGATTTTCGTTCTCACTTTAACAAGCTCATCATAAATACGATCTAGTTCTTCCTCATTTCCAGCTAAAAATCCGTAGTATGCTTCACTTGCTGCTTTACGTTCGCTTCTTTCTTTTCCTTGCATAAACGGAATCAGTTGCGATAATGTTCTTTCTTCTCCAGCAAAGTCAATTTTTGCAGATGCTAATAACTGTGTATATTGCGACGATAATTTATTTTCTAATTGTAAATCTTTCACGACTTCATCTGAATATGTTTTTAAATCACATTCTGCTAGAGCAAATAATTGTTTTCCATAATACGCCTCTAATTCTTCACGAAATGGAGAATTAATGAGTGCCTTATAATATTTTGTACCATATCCTTGTACAACTGGAGAGAATTCATCAAAGAAATCCTGCTCCTCCTTATAAAAAGTATCCGTCGTATCAACAGAATGGCGAATGTAACAAAGGTTTCCCATTGTACCAAAATCGTTGCGAATTTCATTAATTGAATGAATGACTTGTTTTTGTTCTTCTACAGTTTTTGCGTTATCAAACTTCTCTAAAGCAACAGTAAATTTCTCTTTTAACTCTTCAATATTTGGGCGTTTATATTCATAGTCTTTAAATGACATGAACGAGCCTCCTCTCCATTACATACCTTTACTATAATTCAATACGTATTCCCGAATTCCCTCTTAATTTTCAACAAAATTCGGCAGTTACTACCCTGAGTTCATTGCAAATAAAAAAGCCTTGGATTTATTTATCCAAAGCTCCTTTGGAACATATTATTATTTTTCATACTTCCCAATTTTTTTTAATAGATCAAGTAATTCATCTTTTTCATCTTTCGTTAACATTTCAAAAGACCGATGTATAACTTTCTCATGCCCCGGAAAAATAGAAGCAATAAAGTTCTCGCCAGACTCAGTTAATTGCGCGTAAATAACACGTCTGTCATTCGGGCATGGGATTCTCTTTACTAATCCCTTTTTCTCCAGCTTATCTACAACATATGTAATGCTGCCACTGGCTATTAAAATGCGCTCACCAATTTGCTGGAGTGGTTGACCGCCTTTATGATATAGCAGTTCTAATACAGCAAATTCCGTTGGATTTAACCCGTTACTTTGTATAGATTTATTTGTAGTATCCATAACAGAACGATGTACACGAGATAATGCAATAAATACTTTTAAAGATTGAGAAATATCTTCTCGTTCATTATTTGATGTCATACAACTTTCAACCCTTCACTTAAATTCTCAGCAATAAAAAGAAAATGCCACTTCATACTTCATGTGAATTCCGAATGAGCATTCACTCATCCATTTCCTCTCCCCTAATATATTAAGAATCATTCTTGAATAAAAACATGACAATTTTAACATAGTTTATATATAATGATAATAAAAAAAGAAGGAGTACCACATTTGAAAGTCAAATTCCAAAGCATAATTATATATATATTGCTTGTTATCCTACCGACAATAGGGATTGGTGCTACATTTTATTCGTATCATACATATAAAATGAAACAGGAAAACAAATTATCCGCTCATACAGTTCTCTTTTTATATAGAGATTATTTAGATCATCATCTTGGTGAAGCAATTTCTGCTTTAGACATGCTTGCAAAAGTTGTAGGCACCGAGACTGGTAATATAAATGGCATTAAACAAATTGTACATGATACAGATGGAAACGATGCACGCTTTTCTGGTCTATATTACGCTACACCAAAAGGGGTCATTACAATCGCATCTGAAGATGAATCAAAGCCCGTAGATGTTTCAGACCGTAAATATATTCAAGACGTTCTACAAACTAAAAAAACCACTGTATCATCAGTCATTACTGATCGCGTTCTTGGACATAAAGCTATTATGATTGCTGCCCCCATATTCAATAAACAGAAGGAGCTCTCAGGATTATTATTAGCTAGTTTACGCTTTGATTACATTTCATCTTCTTTAAATGCCATTAAACCACAATACCATTTTGAGGTAACTGATAAACATGATGTAGTTTTTCTAACCGATGATAATAATGACACAAGTGATACGCATTCTAATATGCTTACTACTCCACTCCAAAGATTAAATTGGAAGGTCTCTGTTTCACCATTACCTATTCATCAAAAAAACTTATACCAGTGGGTTGCAATAGAGTGTATCGCTACTTTATTTTTAATGTCTATTTTATTTTTACTTGCTCAATATATGTTGTTAAAACGTCAAACAAAACTTGAAAGACAACAAAATGAACTACAGAAAATTGAATTAGTTGGAACTTTTGCAGCAAGTACAGCACACGAAATCCGTAATCCTCTTACTGGAATTAAAGGACTCGTCGCTCTATTAAAAGAGAAATATAAAGATGAACAAGATCAGTTCTACTTTTCCGTAATTGAACAAGAAATAGAGCGAATCAATGAAATTGTAAGTGAATTTCTTATTCTCGGCAAGCCAACCGCCATCATCGAACAAACATATGACGTAAGAACAATTCTAAATGAGGTAGCATTAATTATTCAATCTGAGGCGAATTTACATAACATTGTATTCCATTTACATTTGCCAGACCATCCTGTTCATATCCGTTGTTCCAAAGACCATATGAAACAAGTGGTTTTAAACATTACAAAAAATGCAATTGAGGCCATGACTTCTAGTGATACACTAACCATTGTAGTAAAAAACAATGAAACACACGCACAATTGCAGATTACAGATACTGGAAAAGGGATTCCGCAACATATTCAAAAACACCTCTTTCATCCGTTCTTTACTAATAAAGATACTGGAACAGGTCTTGGACTTGTCATATGTAAACGAATTGTAGAGATGTATAATGGGCATATTTTTATTGACAGTACAGAAAACGAAGGAACGACAGTTCATATCGAAATTCCGTTACACATAGTATAATTATCCTTATCCTATAAGGGTAATTATACTTATTTCATAAAACCAGTGACAAGCATTCGCCAAAAATTATTTGATTTTCCTTCATACCCGATTTGGAAAATTGGTATTTTTATAATTGAAAACCATTTCGGTGTTTGTTTTTCTTTATAACACTGATATTGTAAAATAAGCTTGTCCAATTCTTGACTAACTTGAATTGTCTCCCTACTATTTAGCCCACTTGTTAATCCTAGTTGAATCATTTCTTCACGTTTCATATGAATATCACGTGAAAGCTTTTCTAATGTGTACTTCCTTTTTACAGTAAACATCCATATCCCCCTTATTATACTTCCATGCTCTCAACTTCACTTCTCCATTGACCTTTTTAACTACTTAATCATATACAAATTTGAAGAATCAGAAATTTTAACATTTTCTCCCTGTAATTTACAAATCTTTACCCTCACTTTGAGAATTATTACAAATTATTCTATCTTTGTAAATACATTCGCAATAATAGACATTTTTTTCATCTTCTTTTTTTACAAATTCTACGTAAACCGGGGATTCTTAATTTTCCACCTACTTTTCTTCGACATTTTTTGTTTAATTTATATAAAAAAGCAAAACATAATGATGATTGATAAAGTGAAACTTTAATCAGTGTTTTTTGTTCAGCCCCACTGATTATTAGCATTCACCAATCGTGCGTTTATAGGCAGTGAATCTCCCACCTATCCAGCCCAATGTTGAGGTGGGAGTCTTACTACCCACAAATAGCGGGATAACAATAGAAAGGAAATATTTATATGCGAAAATATACGATTACATTGTTCATCATTGTTTTGTTTTTACCGTCCTTCTTATTTCCTATTCAAGCAAATGCTCATACAAATAAAGTTGCTATTGTCATTGATGATTTCGGCAATAATATGAAGGGGACTAATCAAATGTTATCACTTCCCATTCCGCTCACTGTTGCTGTTATGCCTTTTCTTCCTTCCACAAAAGAAGATGCAATAGCTGCCCATAAAAAAGGCCATGAAGTTATTATACATATGCCAATGGAACCTATTAAAGGTAAAAAAGAATGGCTTGGACCGAAAGCAATTACAACCGATTTAAGCGATGAAGAAATAAACAACCGACTTGAACAAGCGATTCAAGAAGTTCCGCATGCAATTGGAATGAACAATCATATGGGGTCAAAAGTAACAGCGGATGAAAGAATTGTTCGCCTTATACTTGCTGCTTGTAAAAAACACGGTTTATTTTACTTAGATAGTAAAACTAATCCTAATAGTGTCGTCCCAAAAATCGGAAAAGAATTAGGAGTTCCTATTATTGAAAACCAACTATTTTTTGATGATGTGTATACAGCAGGACATATTTCAAAACAAGCCCAATTACTCATCAAAAAAATTCAAGAAAAACCTATTATGGTAGCTATCGGGCATGTGGGCCCCCCAGGTGAAATTACATCACGAGTTATTGAAACTTCTATCCCTAAAATTCGTGAGCATGCAGACTTTATTTTTTTATCTGATCTAGCATTATCCCCGCCTCCTGTTTCAAAATAAAGTTTATTACTCACAAAGAAAAGTACCTATCTACATATAACAGATAGGTACTTTTCTTTTTAACTTAAATATAATCTACATGACTCACTCTGAATCCTTTTTTCTCTATTTTTCCGATTAATTGCTTTAATCTTGTTTCATCTAACTCATCTGATATATTTACAATAACGCGGCGGATATATTGATCACCGTTATCAAGTGTAAACAACCCACCGATATTATATGCTTTTAACAATGTCCCAAGCTCTTTAATCGTTCCCTTACAATCTTGTGTTGCAATTGTTAATATATAACCACCTGTCCGCATACCAAATGAATCTTCAATAACATCAAATATATTCGAATGCGTTAACATACCGACAAATTCATTATAATCATTTAGCACGGCTAAAAACGGAAGCCGACGAATCACATAAAAGGCTCTGAAGAAGGAATCCTTTTCAAAAATAAATGCATTGGAATTGTCAAGCATATCTCCTGCACTTACATGCTCTAATCCGCTATTGCATTTTTTTCTAATAAATCTACTTTATAAATAATACCCGTGAATTTCTTCTCATCTTCTGCTAATACCGGGATGGCTCGAAATCCCGTTTTGTTCATCGTTTGCAGTGCCTCTTCACCAGAATCATTTATTTTGCAAAATGTTACTTGCTGCTTTGGCAGAAAATGATATTTAACTCGCAAAATATGTTCCTCCTTACATGTCAACATGTAATCTATATATAATAAGGAGACCTATATTTTATGAGTGAAATTATTTTTAAAACGCTTTCATTTATTTATTAACTTGTGGCCATATCACATTCATTTTTATATAACAGAGCTTCTTGCGCCCTTAATCATTAATAATTTCACATGATAGTTCATTAAATATTCTATACCCTCTAGCCATTTTTTCGCTTCTTCTGGCGTTTTTCCCCACACAATCATGCCGTAATTATGAACAAGAACTACTCCTCCACCTTCAATGAAATTCGGAACATTGCTTTCTAATAAATCAGCGAATTTTTTTTCATCTTCTACAATTGGAATGGTCATTTCTGTTATACCTTCTTTTCCGAAAACACGTTCCACACTGCGTTTATCGAACGTTACTTCTCCTTCTTCTCCATATAACTCTGATATTAAATGACTATCTACAGTCTGCACTTGTAAAATACATCCTGCACTACTTTTTTTATAAATATCCGCATGCATAAATGACTCTGCAGCTGGTTTTTCTTCATTTTCAAATACTGACTCGCACATGCAATTTACGACAATAAAATCTTCTTCCGAAAATAGCCCTTTATCTCTTCCCTCAACATTTACTAAAAATGTTAACGGCTCTTTTGACGTACATAGCGACAAACTAATTTTGGTACCATAAAACCAATCACGAAGTGCCAATTCAGATTTCACATCTTTTAATTCATTCCATTTCTTCAGAAAAAATAACATTTCGTCACCCCCGGCATAATATTCATATAAGGTTCGAATCCTTTCTATGTAAAAGGAATATTTTTTGATTATTCTAAAAATTTAATTGAATTATCACATGAGAATGCTTTTTTGTCAATATAGTTTCGCGGTTCTTCTTTAAAATAGGCTATTCATATGTCTATACTCCTATCTATTGCCTATTTCATTTTGTACATAAAAAAATGCACTATTCTTTAATTAAAGAATAGTGCATTTTCCTCAATTTTTATCCCGCTATTTGCTGGGCAGTAAGACCCCCACCTCAAAATGCAGCGAAAGCAAAGAAGTTAGGCGGGGATCGGGCTCTGCCCGTAAAAGCCCGATTGGTGAGGGCTAATAATCAGTGGGGGATAAACAAAACCCCCACTGATTAAAGTTTCATTTTATTTCTTTATTGCATTATATAAAAACTGTGCATATTGTTCACGTGTTACGAAATTATCTCCTAAAAAATTCCCTTCCCCGTCACCTTTTGATATTTTATTATCTACTAGAGCTTTCACATATCCTTTCGCCCAATGGCCATTTGGTATATCTTTGAAATTCTCTGCACTATTTTCATTTTCTTTTAACTGAAATACTCTTTGTAGTACTACTGACATTTCATATCGAGTTAATACTCCATCTGGACGGAATATATCATTTCCATACCCTGTCATAATACCAGCTTGAACCACTGCATCAATAGCCGTTTCATACATATTTCCTTTCGTATCTGTAAATGCCGTTTTTGGTTCTAGATTATTTTCTAATTTTAAATACCTTTGTATTAGAAGAGCTACTTGTCCACGAGTAATGTTATCACCAAATCCAAATTCACCATTTCCATAGCCTATAAATAACTTTTCTTTCGCTAAGTAATTAATTGCTTCTTCTGACCAATGTCCCTTTGGTACATCTTTAAATTCTACCACTTCTGTTTTCTCATCTTCTTTAGATGTATTACCGTCTTTACTTTCTACTACATTTTGAATAACAGACCCTGTAAAGAAGATTCCTGTATCCGCAAATGGATCTTTCACACCAAATTCATATACTTTCTCACCTGGTGTACTCCATTTCACTACACCATTACTATACGTACCGTTATCGCTCTTCAGACGAATTTTCGTAGAAATCTCACCATTTTTTTCATATATAGGTACTTTTACTTCTTTATTTACTTCTGTTTCCTCTAAAAATACTTTTTGGTTTTGGACATTGATATAAGCCGTCTTACTTAGTTCTATAACTGGTCGGACATCACGGATTTCATTTGCAACAAAACTTAGAAATACTAATTTTTTCAAATTGCTCACTGGTGATAAGTCTGTAATATAATTCGCTTCTAAATCAAGCTTTTGTAAGTTTACTAGACTTGATAATGGAGTAATATCTTTTAATTCATTATTAGGTAAATCTAATTCTGTAAGCTGAGTCATTTTAGCAAGTGGTGTCACATCTTTAATTTGATTTTTCCCGACAAATAATTTATTTAATTGATTCATTTGATCAATACCCGATAAATCTTTAACATTATTACGCGTTAATACTAAATCTTTTAAAGGTAATGAATATAACGGTCTAATATCTTCAATTTGATTACCTGCTAAAGTTAAGTATGTTACATTTTTTAAAGCACTTAATGGAGCAACGTTCTTAATTTTATTATTTGCTAAATTCAAGTAATCTAGTTGTTCCATTTTTGCTAATGCTGTTACATCTTCTATTTGGTTGCCTGATAGATATAAAGTTTTTACATTTTTCATTTCAGTTAGTGGTGCAACATTTGTAATTTTATTATTACTTAAATCAAGAGACTCTAAATTATTCATCTTAACAAGTGGCGTTACATCTGAAAATTCATTACCACGCAAAGCTAAATGATTTAATTGCTTTAGGTTCGCAAAGAACGACGGATCTTTTATCTTTGCATTCGCAACTGTTAAAGATTTTAAATTTGGCATATATTTTAATGCACTATAATCAAGTATCTCGTTTGTATTTAAAAACAAATCCTTTACTTGTAATAACTCTTCTTTCGTAATTGGTGTATTTAAATCTTTTCTATTAAATACTTTTTTATTAACAAGTTCTCTTAATTTGTTATCTGTTATCATGTTTTGATTATCAACTGGATTATCCGTTTCCGTATTGCCTGAATTAGAGTTATCATCTGGTTTCTCTGTTTCTTTGTTACCTACAGTTGGATCTTTAATTTCAAATTGAACTTGATATTTGTGATCATATCCAATAGCTGGAATAAGTATATGCATTTGCATATTGTGCTTCTTCTCAAACTCGCCAATTTCAAATTGAACTACTTTCGTTCCATTCTTCCTCTTATCTTCTGACAAAACTTTCACATCATGAAATACACCAGGCTGGTTTCTATCTTCTATTCTAAGATATTGAAAATAATCGCTATCTTGCATTGTTACAGTGACAATTTTTTTGCCAGCTGCAATTGTTACTTTAGGATCTTTTATATATTGAGAAACCATAGATGGCTCGTCTTTTTGATCCTTATATATTTTAATCTCAGTATCATACGTGCGATCACTCGCTGCTGCTACCGATTGATTTGCTTCAACTTTTAGTGCTGCTAATGCTGGAGTAGAGTACGTAGCAAATGGAATTGCTAATGTTGTCGCTACTACTAGCGCCTTCATATAATTTTTTTTCAAAATAATATCCCCTATCATATATAATTTTTATAATTGATAATACTTATCAATTATCCACAAATAAATGATAATGAATATCATTATCATTGTCAATGAGAATATTACATTAAATTTATATTTTTAAAGATAAATAATAAAAAGCCCTTTATTCAAAGGGCTTTTTTACCTATCGTATGAAGAATTTCACTTTTTTCCTTCTCATTGATGACACCGATTTTTTGCAAAATATTCGCGTACAATACAAGTTTATTATATATTCGTTCTGACATGTTCTCCCTTCTTTCCTTCGACCAACTTTTTTTGTATTGGTAAATTATATGAAAGAGATGAGAAAATGTGTCCACTTTTTGCATAAATGCAAATCTTTTATTTTACGATTTACAGACAATAAAACTCCCTCCTAAAAATTAGGCGGGAGTTTAGGTACTTTCACTGTATTTAACAAACTGTCCACTGAATATTATGCTTCATAAGTTCTTCTTCAAAACTATATGGCATTTTTTTATCACAAATTACATGTTGAATACGTGAAAATGCTGCTATACGATAATTCCCTTTCACGCCTACCTTCGTATGATCACATAAAATATATGTTTTCTCAGCTAATTTCATCATCGCCTCTGACAATTTCGCTTTCTCTAATTCAAAGCTGGAAACTCCAAAACTAGGTAATAGCCCATCAATCGAAACGAACGCTTTATGAAAATGGAATTGCTGTATTACTTGCTGAGAAATAGACCCTGATACACGCGAATGCTTTGGAGATACTTTTCCACCTATAAATAAAACTTCACCGTGAAACATCTTTTTATTAATAGAAGAAATTAATTGTGTTGCGACTGGAAATGAACTTGTTACAATCGTTAAGTTTTTACGATGAACAAGGTATGGAACCATTTGAAGCGGTGTACTTCCATCATCAATTGCAATGACATCACCATCTTCTACAAATGTCGCTGCTTTATAACCAATTCTTTTCTTCTCTTCTATATGTAGCATTTCTCTTTCTAACATTGGTGCCTCTACCCCAGCGCCTGGAAGTTGAACAGCTCCACCATACACTTTTTTCAACTTCTTTTCACGATCTAATTCTTCTAAATATCGACGAATCGTTTCTGTTGATACAGCAAATTCTCTCGCTAATTCTGAAACCTTTACTTTCCCTTTAAATTCTACCTTTTCAAGAATGGTTCGCTTTCTTTCTTCTCCTACTACAGACATAGCTTCACCTCATTTATATCTCCCTCATAAACTTCCTTATTTATACAAGGTTGTAATTTTCTTTATAAGCAGAAACTTTTTCATGAATATGAATACCGCGCTTTGCTAGCTCATCAAAAATCAATTGTGGATTTTCAAAAGCTTCTTCAGGCGTAACAACACCCACCCTATTTACATTTCCATTTGCAATTAACTCTGCAGCAATCCCAAATGGAATACCGACGTTTCTCGTATAAGCTCTTAATTTTTCCCATCCTACAACAGAGCCATCAGATAACGGATGTGTATGATATAATACATGTCTTTGCTTCTCATTATTTTTCATACCTATTACTTCTACATGAAGTGCATAACCATAAACCTCTGTTTCTTGTCCTTCTTTCGATTGTAATAAATACTGCGAAATACAATCCATAATACCAATTTCTTTCCCATTTATTTCAATCTGATCATTACGCAATATGCCGTAATCATATAAAGCATGTACAAGTTGCATATTTTGCTTTGGCCAAGTTCCTCTCGTCTCTATCAGTTTGATACCTTTATTTTCTAGTGCCTTTGCTAACGTAATTGTTTCAGAATGCGGGATTATATACTGCGTTGTCTTACCATAAGGCGCTGGCAATTCTATTTCTCTTGGACGCGCAAACGGAAGTACTTGCTTAAATTCACCATCTTCATACACTGTACGCGATGGTAAATGTGGATCATATTCATATGTCGTTGTCTCTGTAATTGATGCAGAAAAAGCAATCGGACGATACGAACCGTGACTTACGCGGATCGTATCTACAGTATCCAGTTGATTTGCTGCATGCATTGCCATCATTTGCGTTACACCTGGCGTCATGCCAAATCCAGGTAAACATGTTTTTTCGTTTTGAACAAATATAGCATGCGATTCATTTTCTTCACCAAATCCATTTAAGTTCACACCGTGACACCCTGCTTCTGCAATACAGCGGGTCGACAATCCGTTTAGCTTTATCGTCGTACCGTCCATTACAATGTCATAACCAATCATTTTTGCAACCGTATCCTCGTGATTCGTTACATCTACTTTTACAAAATCAACACGAGGATCGTTGAGCCATTCTACTACTTTACGGCCCTCTTCCTCGTTAAAATCAGCTACTGTAATCGTCTCAAAAGATGAAAATTGAACTAAATCCAAAATAGCTTCACGACAAATTTTACCTGCTCCACCTAAGCAAAATACTTTCATCCAATAACAGCTCCTTTAGCAATACTATCAACTAAGCGATTAATATCTTCTTCATGTACATCACCGATATTTCCAATGCGAAACGTATCTACTTTCGAAATTTTTCCAGGGTAAATAACAAATCCATAACGCTTTAATTCGTTATATAACTGTTGAAACTCGAACCCCTCTTTTGGATAAATGAAAGATGTAATAATAGGAGATTGATATTTCTCATCTACTAGTGGCTTAAATCCGATTTCTCCCATTCTATTCACTAGTAGTTTTTGATTGTTGTAATATCGATTGTAACGCGCTCTCACTCCCCCCTCTTTTTCTAGTTCAAGTAGTGCTTGATAAAAAGCATGTACAACATGTGTAGGTGAAGTAAAACGCCATTTCCCA
Source organism: Bacillus sp. Root131 (assembly GCF_001429475.1). Classification (NCBI taxonomy): domain Bacteria; kingdom Bacillati; phylum Bacillota; class Bacilli; order Caryophanales; family Bacillaceae; genus Bacillus; species Bacillus sp. Root131. The sequence continues at coordinate 52,636 of NZ_LMJQ01000001.1, read as the reverse complement.
TTTTGTTTTTCCATCGTTTCCCATTGATCATATAAATCAAGAGATAAAGAACGTCCTTTTCCTTTACACTTCAATAATTCATCACGTTTTACGATTACAAATCCGAATCCAGGAACCCCTTGAATACACTTATTTGCACTACTAATTAAAAAATCAATTTGTAAATCAGCAATGTCTATTTCAATCCCGCCGAAACTACTCATCGCATCAACAATTGTAACCTTTCCATACTGCTTTCCTAATTTACATACATCTACAATTGGATTTATAATACCTGTCGTTGTTTCACAATGAACAACTGCAATATGCGTAATCTCTTTATCTTCTTGCAATAACTTTTCTACTTCTACAATATTAGTAGGTTCCCACTCTTCTGTTTGACTGACCACTACATCAATCTGTAACATCTCTGCCATTTGCACGATGCGCTTACCGTACGCACCATTTGTACAAACGAGAAGCTTCCCATTTGCCGGAATAACAGAACCAATTACTGCTTCAACTGAAAACGTACCGCTTCCTTGCATTAACACTGTTGTATATTTCTCTTCTTCCTTCGTCGCTAACGATACAAGTTTAGCTCTTACTTCTTGCACCATCGTATTATATTCAACATCCCACGTACACCAATCGTATAGCATAACTTCTTTTACTGATTTTGTTGTCGTTAATGGTCCTGGTGTTAATAATAAATAGTGATTTTCATTCATGATCCAGTGCCCCTTTTATGAAATAATTAGTTCTTGTTTCTCGATATGTTCTATTATGTTTTCGAGCTCCTGCATCGTTTCAATCGTAAAATGAGCCCCATTTTCAACAAACCGATTACGAACTACTTCTATTTTTTCACGAAGCTCTACCGAATCCATACTCTCCACTTCCTCTTCCGTTAAACCGAGCTCACTACTTCCAAGAATTACACCAACTGTCCACATTCCAGCATTTCTACCTTCTTTCATATCTGATACTGTGTCCCCTACTTTTATCATATGGTTCATCGGATACACATCAAGTTCCATTGCATTTTTATAGCACATCCATGGATATGGACGGCCTGCTGGAACATCATCTGGCGTAACAAGAAAATCAGGTTTATATCCTTGTAACGCTGCTTCCTTTGCAACAATATCCATCATTTCTCTCGTATAACCAGTTGTTGAACCGATTTTAATGCCTCTCTCACGTAAAGAAGCGATTACTTCTTTTACCCCCTCAATCGGCGTAGCATAACTTGGCAAAATAGAAAAGAGAATTTCTTCAAACTCTTCATACATCTCATGAATGTCTACTTCTGTTGGTAATTGACCGAAGACACGCTTCCACTCATCCGCAATACGAGGCATTTCTGTTAGTGCCCTTACATGATCTATTTTTAATAATCCCATTGGCTTACGTGCTTCTTCTACTGTAATTTCAACGCCGCGTTTATGAAAAATCTTCATGAATACTTCTAGTGGTGCAAAACATCCGTAATCAACTGTCGTACCTGCCCAATCAAAAATAACTGCTTCAATTTTCATTCTGTCCATCACCCTTCTTATTTATCTTTTTTGCCATTGCGAAGTTCGGTTACGAAGTGCTTTCGTTCCCCATTCATATACAACTCTCACTACAATATTTGTAATAACAATAAGTACACTCATTGCAGCTGCTGGCGCTACATTTCCTGCATCATCCATATTTACGATTGATACGGCAGCTAGTTTAAAATCAGCTGCATATAAGAATACAACTGCTGACACAGTTACCATCGAATTTACGAAGTAGTACATCACCATTTCTAAAATTGCTGGTAAACACATTGGTACTGTTACTCTAAAGAATGTTTTATAAAACGGAATACCCATTGACTGCGAAACAAGCTCAAACTCACGGTCTAATTTCTTTAAGGCAGTCGTTGCCGTGACAAATGTTACAGAATAAAAATGAATGATATTTACTAGTACTAACACAGCGATTGTTCCGTATAAAGAATGAAACGGATTCGTTACTGATAGTCCCAGAATTTGAATCGTTGGTTGACTAAAGAAAAAGACATATCCTAATCCGAGTACTAAACCTGGTATCGCTAACGGCACTATAGAGAAAAAGTAACCTGTTTTTCTAAAAAATTGTAGCTGGTCTATTTTCTCAATTGCATATGCGAATACAAATGTTAAAATCGCCCCAATAACTGCTGTAACTGCTGAAACAATTACGCTATTTTTAAATGCTTCAAGTCCATCTCCTGTTAAACTCGAAAAATTAAAATGCTCAAATGTAAAACTCATATTATATGGCCATACTTTCACACTTGCAGCAATACCAACTGCAACAAATAATAGAATGATCATAAGTGTAATTACACTACAATATATGAATGAGATTACATCTCTTTTCTTATTAGCTATTATTCTGTATGGTACTGCTTTTGAAGATAAGAAATTCGCCTGCTTTCTTTGCGTAATACGATCAACTACAAATGCGAATATAGCTGGGATTAATAAAATCATTCCGACAGTTGCACCCATCGGCATATTTTGCTGTCCAATTACTTGTTTGTATACGTCAGTAGCAAGCACATTATATTGCCCACCAACAATTTTTGGTGCCCCAAAATCAGTAAAACTAAGTGTAAACACAACAAACATTGCACTAATTAATCCGTACTTTACACTAGGTAAAGTAACCGTGAAAAATTGCTTTGTTTTACTCGCCCCTAACATATTAGAAGCTTCATATAATCGATAATCAGATCCTTGAAAGGCAATTAGCAATATAAGAAATGCTTGCGGAAATGTATACATAACTTCAGCTATTACAATTCCTACTGGTCCATATAAAGGGATTTGTATACCTTCAAATAACCCAAACATCCCTTTCGTTACTAGCCCTTGATTACCAAATAAATATGTAAGTGCTATACCGTGCATCATCGTTGGTGCGAACAATGGTAATAACGCTACATACTGAAATACACGCTTTCCAAAAACATTCGTACGGGCAATTGCATATGCGTAAACGAATGCGATTGCAACTGAAATAATTGTTGTTGCGCCCGAAATCCATACTGTATTTTGTAAAGACTGAACTAAAGTTGGTGTTGTGAAATATTTACTGAAATTCGCTAAACCAATGAAAACTCCATCTTTATTATAAAAAGCTTGTGTAAATATTTGTAATAGCGGCAATACAAGTATGATAAGGAAGGAAAGGATCATACCGATAATTACGAGCCTTTGGATCCATTCCTCTTTCCCAATACTTCTCTTAATCTTTTTTTTCGTACTTTCTACCTTATAGTTTTCTAACATCTCCATCTATACAATGACCTTCTTTCCATATGACAACATATGATTTTCTGAGAAAGAGATTTGAATCGGCTTTCCTTTTCTAATAGCGGTTGCTTCTACTTCTGATGCTAATATATCCACTACAATTTTCTCATTATAAAGGTGTGTGTTTTCTTCTATGACTCGCACTTCCGTCCGATATACGGATCCGCGAAATTCCATACTTTCCACAACTGTTTTAATACCTTCCTTTTGTACAATTGTTACATGTTCAGGACGAATTGCATGTTCTTCGTTATTTTTCGAAAAGAAATTAATAGAACCAATAAAATCTGCCACAAACGGATTGGCTGGTCTTTGATAAATCTCCTCTGGTGTTCCAATCTGCATAATTTCCGCATGATTCATTACAACAATTTTATCAGCCATCGTTAATGCCTCTTCTTGATCATGCGTTACCATAATCGTCGTTATTCCTATTTCCTCTTGCAAATCACGCATTTCTCTACGTAATTTTTCACGCACTTTTGCATCTAAAGCTGATAACGGCTCATCGAGTAACAAAATATCTGGAGACAGAGCGAGCGCACGTGCAAGTGCTACTCGCTGCTGTTGTCCACCAGACATTTGAGCAGGATATTTATCTTTTACATTCAGCAAATCTACAAGTTTTAACGCATCTAGCGCTTTCTCTTTCACTTCTGCTTTCCCATATTTTTTTGTCTTTAAGCCGTATTCAATATTTTCAAGTGCTGTTAAATTCGGAAATAAAGCATACGATTGGAAAACCATTCCGAAGTTTCTCTTTCCAGGAGGCAATGCTGTAATATCTTTTCCATTCACAGCTATACTGCCAGTCGTTGGTTCCTCTAGTCCCGCTAAAATGCGAAGCAACGTCGTTTTCCCACAACCACTTGGGCCTAATAAACAAACAAACTCATTTTTGTTCACAGTAAAAGAAATATCTTTTAACGCTGTAAATGCATCAAACTGTTTTTGAATGTGTTGAATTGATAAATATTCGCTCATTTTTCTCTCTCCCACTCACTTACTTTTTCGGTTCTGCTTTTTGACCAAACTCTTTTTCCCATTTTTCTAAAATTTTGTCACGATTTTCTGCTGCCCATTTAAAGTCATTCTTTTTATATAATTTTTCAGTAACATCTTTCGGGAATCCCTCTGGAAGTTTATAGTCATTTTTAATTGTCGCAAATCCATTTTTCTCAAAGTATAACTTCATTACATCATCAGTAATTGCCCAATCTAAAAATGCTTGCGCTAATTTATCATTTTTCGCATTATCTTTCTTAATAAGTGCGTTCGCTTCTACTTCCCATCCTAATCCTTCTTTCGGCAGTACAACTTCAACTGGGGCACCTTTTTGTTTTTCTTTTAAAGCACTATAAACCATTGATACACCGACTGGATATTCACCTGCTCCTGCTAATTTTGCTGGTTTTGATCCTGAATGCGTATAACTTGCCATATTATCATGAAGTTTCTTCATGTAATCCCAGCCTTTATCTTCACCCATGATTTGTAGCCATGCAGAAACTGTTAAAAACCCTGTTCCAGATGATGCTGGATGTGGCATAACAAGTGTTCCTTTATACTCTGGTTTCGTTAAATCTTCATATGATTCTGGCATCGGTAAATTTTTCTTCTTTAATTCTTCTTTATTTACAGCAATCCCCGTCATAAATGCAGTATTTCCTACCCATTTTTCAGGTTGCTTATCATCTTTAAATTGCGGAAGAACACGATCTGTTCCTTTTGGAGAGTATCCTTTTAACATATCTTTTTTATCTAAAGCTAATAGACTTGATGCCGCAGTTCCCCATACAACATCTGCTTGTGTATTTTTCCCTTCAGCTAGCAATTTCGCAGTAATAACTCCTGTTGAATCACGTACAATGTTTAATTTCACATCAGGATATTTCTTTTTAAAGGAATCAAGATAAATTGGTACAAGCTCTTCTTCAATTGCTGTGTAAACAGTTAATGATCCAGATAATTTTTCATCTTTCACTTTCGCTCCAGCACTTTCTTCCTTCTTTGCACCACACCCCATTAATAACGAAAATACCATTCCAGTCGCTACAGCTTTAAAGATTGTTTTTTTCACTGTTTCTCTCTCCTTTTACAAATCTTATGTACAACTCAAATATAAACAACTAGTGTAAAAGCAGTATTAAACCAACATTAATCTTTTGTTTGTTGTTTGTTTTTGTGTAATACGTTGCTACTTCTATGTTTTTTCGCATTTTTCTGATAATAGAAAACACTAAATTTACAAATAATTAAAAAAACCTTTATAATCCCACAAAAAAATGAGGCGTTTGTAAAAACGCCTCATTTTTGTTTCCCTTTTTTTGAATTACGATTAGCATACTTTGCGCTATTTTCTCCTTCATACTCTAATGCAAATTCTGCATCTGGTAAGCTTTCTTTCGGAGTTTTATTATTATTGATTGCCGCATTTTGTTTTACTTTTCTTTTTACCAATACATTCACCTGCTCTCAAGAAATCACTTTCTACTCTAGTTTGAAACAATTTAAAATAATTATTACTGGCAAGTGTTAACAAGTACATAAGAGGCGTTCGATGGAAATACTACGTATGAAGAAATCATTATAAAAAGGAGCGATGATTTTGAAGAAAAAAGAAAAGATTCAATCACCAATTTTAGACGAAACGCTCCCGCATCAAATGAATTTTCCATCTTTTAAAGGAACAGGAAAAACGATGCAACAACCTTTTGTGAATCCATATGATGTTGTAATTGGAGACAGTAAATATAATTCCGAGAACAGTCCACTTAACAATTGGAGTGATGAAGTAGATCCTGCCATTATGGCTGGTGATGAGTGGATCCATCCTACAAATGATATTGGGTGGATTTCAGAAGAAAATCAAGAGTTGCTAAAAAACGAATCAGATAATAAAAATGAAGCTTTTATGCATCCACAATTTGGCATTAACGACTAAAAAAACATTCTACCTAACATAGGTAGAATGGTTTCATACTATCCAATAATAATCCGTTCTTTCGGGTATTTATAGCGAGGTGGTTGTTCCCTTCCACCACTAGCTAAAATAAATGTTAAAATACCAACGCGTCCGATAAACATAAGCACAATGAGTACAAGTTTCCCAATAGTTGTTAAATCAGGCGTAACACCTGTTGATAGTCCTGTCGTTCCGAAAGCAGAACAAACCTCAACAATTAAGCTCATAAGCGGTACATTTTCCGTAATAGATAAAACGAATAGCGCAGTAGCACATAACAAAATCCCCATCGTCATAACGACAGATGCTTTCAGTACATCCTCTTCATGTAACTGACGTTTGAAGACTCTAACTGTTCTACCGCCCCTTGCAAAGGTGTATAGTGACAATATACTAACAGCAAATGTTGTTGTACGTATTCCGCCCCCAACCGAACTTGGAGATGCCCCTATAAACATTAATATACTCATAAATAAAAGCGTCGGTTGTGACAATTCACGTATATCCATTGTAGCCAGTCCACCACTTCGCGTCGTCACAGATTGGAATAATGTATAGAAAACTGTTTCATGCCATGACTTTCCTGCTAAAAACTGATTTCGTTCTAGTAGAAAAATCATAATTGTTCCAACGATAACGAGTGCAAAAAATGTCGTTGTCGTCAATTTTGTAAATAACGAAAAGCGGAATAGTTGCTGTCGCCTTTTACTAAAGAATTGTTTTACTTCCATTAACACCGGGAAGCCAATCGCTCCTAAAATAATAAGCAACATATGAATCATTTGCACAATATAATCTTTTTTGTACGGAATTAGTGATTGTCCAGTTAAATCAAATCCTCCGTTCGTAGTTGCACTAACAGCGGCAAAGAAACCGTGGAAATAAGCTTCTTGCCAAGTTGGAAAATAAAGTAGAAATCTTGTACCTAATAGTATTGCTCCAATAAGTTCTATCGAAATAATTACAATTAAAATAGAACGCATCAATTCTACAAGGCCTGATAAATTCCCTTGATTATGATCTGCCATAATGAGTCTTCTTCTCTGCAAACCGATTTTTTTCCCCGTTATAATCCAAACAAACGTACCAAGTGCCATAATCCCTAAGCCGCCTAATTGTAAAATAAGGGCTAACATAATAATTCCTGCCGTAGTAAATGTATCTGAAATCGTAACAACAGACAGTCCCGTAACACTTACCGCACTAACAGATGTAAAGAGGGCATCTATAAATGTCCATTTCACACCAGCCTTCGTAACAAACGGGAAACTAAGCAATATTACCGATACAACTACCGCTAATAAATAAAACAAAACGATGAGTTGTACAGGACGTAATTTTTGTAAAAACTTTTTTATATCTCTCATTCCATCACTTCGCTACCTTTTTTCTATCGATTAAATAAAGAAAAATCTTTACTTTCTTTATTTGTAAATAACTGCTCAAATAATTTGGCAAAGACCATTCCATATACAGTTCCATTACCTCCATACGGCAATGCGTAAAACAAATTATGTATCTTTTCGTCTTCTTTTAAAATGGGGAGACCATCATGAGTACCACCAAATGCGGCTGCCCAATAGTAGTCTGCCTGTATATTTTTATACTGCGGGAACAGTTCTTTTACAATATTAATAAGGATATCACGCTTATGCAATAATTTCGTATCACCGATTGTTTGAATTTGTATCGCTTCATCTAATCCGCCTACAATAATGCGGTTTCGATACGTTCGAAAATATAAGTAGGGCCGTGCCGTTTCCCAAATTAACGATCGCTCATGCCAGCCTTCAAACTGATTTATTTCATTTGTTACAATTGCATAAGAAGTTTCTACTGTTGTATTCTTTTCTTTCTTTCCAAAAAGCGCTTCATAACCTGTCGCCATAATAATATTCTTTGCTACAATTTGATTTCCTGTTTTCGTGTAACAAATTAAATCATTTTGGTGTTTTTTTATATGTATTGCCTCTGTATGTTCATATATATTAGCTCCCATTTGGTTTGCTTTATGCAAAAAACTATGCGCTAGTAAATACGGATTCACCTCAGCATCACCTTGCATATATAACGCTGCTTGTTTTGCAAAAGAATAACGTTTCTTAATATCAGCTTCTGTAAAATATTCAACTGGAAATCCATAATTCTGTAACGTATTATATTCCTCTTGTAAAAATGAGACATCCTCACTTTTACTTGCATAATATAAACTATTTCGCGGAATAAAATGGGGATCAATATCAAGAGTCGGTATAACCTCTTCCATTGTTCTTAGCGCTTCATAACAAAGCTTATATGCTCGTACCCCTTTTTCTTTACCAAATGTATGAATAAGAGAAGTTAACGATTTATCATGAAGAAATTGTAGTAAACCTGTATTAGCAGCTGTGCTACCACACGCAATTGCTCTTTTTTCAATAAGAGTAACACTCATACCAATTTTCGCTAACGAATGCGCTATATGAGCACCTGCTTCGCCACTTCCGACTACAAGTACATCACATATCATATCACTTTCTAACGGTGGATAACAAGGTACAGAAACTCCTGTATTCCAAAACAACTTACCGGTCATAAGTTTCATAATCATACTCCTAAAATATAAATTTCTCCTTTCTATGTTTTGTTATTTTCCATAAAAAAATCCAACTAACATAGGCTAGTTGGATTTTTTTATTTTTAATTAGAACGCTCTTCAAGCCAATTTCCAATCGTCGGATATGTTTGTTTTACAGCTGTTCCACCGTAAACAATAGACATATGCCCTGTCGGTAAACATACATATTGTTTATCTGTGCTAGAAATATGGTCTAGTAACGCTTCTACTTGACATGGCAAAGCGATATGATCACGTTTCCCGGAAATATTTAAGACATTCGCTTTAATATTTGCAAGGTCTACCTTTTGTCCGCGAATAACAAGTTCACCCTTAACCAGTTTATTATTTTGATAAAAATCACGAATCCACTGTCTGTATGATTCACCTGGGAACGGAATACCATCACCAACCCACTTTTGAACCAATCTCCAGCTTTCGACGAAGCGCTCATTCTCTGAACGATCTACTAAAGCAACATATGGACCAACAAAGTTCGTAATTGGTTTTAACATTTTGTTTCCGAAATCAATCATTTCTGGCGGAATATTTCCAAATGTATCAACCGCTTTATCTAAATTGAAGTATTTCTCATCTAATAAAGGACCATACAATCCTGTTTCAGAGAAATCAAAAGGACTTGTCATGAAAATTAAATTACGAATTGGCATGTGCGGATGAAGTGCTGCATAAATGGAAGTTAGCGTTCCACCCATGCAATAACCAAGTAAAGAAATCTCGTCCGCTTTTGCAGTTCGCATTACTTTTTTTACTGCTTTTGCAATATAATCAAACACGAAATCATCAAATTTCAAATGACTATCTTCTAAACCAAATGTGCCCCAATCAAGCATATACACATCAAAACCACGATCCACTAGATATTCCACTAAACTATTTCCAGGAGTTAAATCCATAATATATGGTTTATTAATAAGAGCATATATTAACAGAATTGGAACTCTTTGTGTTTTTTCTTGTTTTGGAATGTAGCGATAAAGCTTCGTCTTATTCTTCGTCCAAATAACCTCTTTCGGCGTTAATCCTACTTGCGGCTCTGGTTCACGTAATAAAATTTCACTCGCCCTTTTCACTCGGCGGTATGCTTTTCGGTACTCTTCTGGGTATAGCTCTAATTGCTTTTCCCATTCTGTTGCGAATGTAGTCATTTTCCTATCTCCTTTTTGGTCGATTTCCTTCTAAAAAAAGAAGTGCATTCCTGCTATGGATATGCACTTTTTTCTTACTTCATTACATATATAATCCGCCGTTAATGTTTAATTGCTGACCTGTGATATACGCACCGTCACGGCATAGGTATACTACACCTTTTGCAATTTCATCAGCTTGACCAAAACGTTTTTTCGGGATTTTTGCAACGATTTTTTGACGTACTTCTTCTGGTACTTCTGCTACCATTTCAGTATCAATAAATCCAGGGCAAATTGCATTTACAGTGACATTTGTTTTTGCAAGTTCTAATGCTAATGATTTTGTAAATCCTAACATACCCGCTTTTGCTGCTGAGTAGTTTGTTTGGCCAAATCCACCTGCTTGGCCAATAATAGAAGAAATGCTAATAATTCTTCCTTCTTCCGCTTCCGTTATGTATGGAAGAACCGCGCTTGTCGTATTAAATACGCTACTTAAATTCACGTCAATTACGCGCTCCCAATCTTCACGATTTAACTTTTTGAATGTACGATCTCTTGTAATACCAGCATTATTAACAAGAATATCAACTTTACCAAAATGATTCACAGCTTCTTCCACAAGTCGGTTTGCATCTTCTACTTTAGAAACATCCGCTTGCACTGCATAAACGTCATGTCCATCTTTTCCTAGTTCATTTACTAAATTTTCAGCTGCTTCTTTACTGCTATTATAGTTAATAACTACTTTCGCTCCCTCTTGTGCTAATGCTACTGTAATTGCTTTTCCAATCCCTTTTGCTCCACCTGTTACGATTGCTACTTTGCCATTTAATTGAACCATTTCTTTTCCCCCTTAAATGAATTTGTGAACGATTGTTATGAATCATTTTGGTACTCATACTGTAGAGTCCCTATATAATTATGTTTCGCCGTTTACACGTGAAAGAGATTCTCCCTCTCTCTTTTACCTGTTATAAACAAGCGCTTTTATCATTTTTTATTTTCCGGCTTATTCGCAGGCTTTATCTCTTCTTTTACAGGTACTTGTAGTTTAGCTAGTACTGCATTTTGCTTTTCTAGCAATTCTAAAATTTGATCTACTTTTGTTTCAAGCGTACGAATATCTTGTTTCACTTTCGTCACATCACGCTTTAATGTAGGAGCTTGTCCTAAAGAATCTACTTTCTCCTCTAGAAACTCCTCAATGTTATCTACTTTATTTTCTAAGTTAATAACAAGCGTAGCCACTCTTGCGATATCCTCTTTCGTCGGCACATTTACTTGTTCTAAATAGTTTTTTGTCGTATCATTTAATGCTTTTTGATAAAACAAATTCAAATCTAGAACGCTGCCCATCCAAGCAGAATATTCTTCTGTTTTAATTGTTTCATTGAGCGCTTTTCCCCAAAATGTTTCGGTTTGTTCATAAGCATTTTTCCATGCTTGTAGTGGATCGAATTTTTGATCAATCACTTTACCTACACTCCCTTTTTCGTTTTTGAAACAATTCAACCTATTCACTATTTTCTAATATTCTGAATAAAACTTCAAGTCTATATTTTATTTTTTTCTATTTTCTAACAAATGTGTTGACTTTAAAAACAGATAGGTGTAAATTGCACTTATAAGCAAAAAATTCCATCTAACTGATTCATGAGGTGATGCACAATCATGCTACAAAATGAACCAGAACAACGCGAAAGTTTGGAGAACAACCAAGCGAAACAACCAAACTCCATGCCAAAAAACTTCTTAGTTCCCTTCTTACTTCTCTGTCTAAAAGACTGGAGTCTTCATGGTTACAAACTTATTCAAATGCTAATGGATATCGGCTTTTCTTCTGTTGACCAAGGTAATGTTTATAGAACACTACGCAAATTAGAAAAAGAAAACCTTATTTCTTCTACTTGGGATACAAGCGATGGAGGGCCGGCAAAAAGAATTTATTCTTTAACTGAATATGGAGAGCAATATTTAACAACATGTGCGACTTCTTTTGAACATTATCAAAATATGTTGCGAACGTTTTTCACGTTATACACCAATGCATTCTTTCCATTTTCTACTTCTCCAGAAAAGGATGAAAAGGATTCTTCATCTTCACCTGGTGGTACAGCAGAGTAATCTGCGTTCACAATATGCAAAAAAACATTTGGGGGTCAAACAATGGAAACTAAACCATACGAATTAGTCGATGCATTTTGGAAAAACTGGTCTCAATCACTTTCCCTTTTCTCTTCAGCTGGGAAACAATTAGAGCAACTTACTTTAGAAACATTAAAACAACAACAAGACGCTTTGCATAAATTAACATCAGGAGTAGATGAACTAGAAAAAGAACTACAACAACTCACTGCTCAGTTCAATAACCAATATACAGATTACGTGAAACAATTAACTGGAAACTCCTTAAATGATCAAATTAACGAGTGGCAAGACAAGTGGAAGGAACTTTCTGCTCATATGCAGCAACTTACTGTTTCTCCTACAAAAACATCTTTGTCAATCCTTACACAAACAAGCGGTCAATTTGAAGAAACAACAAAACAATTTATTGAGCAACAACAATTACAACGTGAAGAGGCTCAAAAACAGTTAGAGGTTTTTTTGGAAGAGTTCAAGTCAAAACAGTTGGAACTCGCAAAAAAGTTCGAGGAAAATTCAAAAAATCTATTTACTTCCATCAAGTAAGAAAAATGTGGGAGCTAACTGCAGCACAAACAAAACTCTTTCTTCCTCCTACTACATCAAGATGGCTAGCATTTTTCGATATGGAAAAGAAGGAGGACAAAATGAATCCATTTCAAGAAGCACAAACTGTTCCGGAGCTTCGTTATGATGAGATTCAAGTCGGTGATCAAGCATCCCTTACAAAAACAATTACGGATGAAGATGTTATCAATTTTGCAAAATTGACTGGAGATGTGAATCCTATTCATATTTTAGATTCTTTTGCAAAAACAACAATGTTTAAAGAACGTATTGCTCACGGTATGCTCGTTTCGAGTTTTATTTCTACCATCCTTGGAACGAAACTCCCAGGCAAAAATACGATTTATTTATCCCAAAATGTTTCATTCCGTGCCCCTGTCAAAATCGGTGATACACTTCGTGTTGTGGCAGAGGTTATTAAGAAGCGTGACGATAAAAAAATCATTACGTTGCAAACAAACATATATAATCAATCAGATGATATTGTCGTGGAAGGAACGGCGACAATACTAAAAAAAGAGTAGCAAATTTGCTACTCTTTTTTCTATCCAAGAACTTCTAATCGCACCGATTACTTCCGCGTATGACTACGTCATTTCCACATAAAATAACGTTACCAGTTTAGATAAGAACTTAGCTGAACTGGACTACTCATAAGGATGTGTATCAACATGGTAAAAACAAACAAATTATTAGTTCCAGGTGCAGAGCAAGCGCTTGAACAATTTAAATATGAGATTGCACAAGAATTTGGTGTAAGCTTAGGGTCTAATACAGCATCTCGTTCTAACGGTTCAGTTGGCGGTGAAGTAACAAAACGTCTTGTTGCTTTAGCACAACAACAATTACGTGGATAATAATATAACATATGGCTTAGAGGCAGATATTCTCTGCCTCTTTCTATTTTCAACATACATAATAGTGCTTTTTCACATACTAATCAAAGCAAAATGAAAGGAGCGATATGTGAAATGAAACGGATTAATATTAGCATGAGCCCTCCACGCGTTCTTACTTTATCTTTTCTTCTATTATCAGTTGTCGGCACATGCTTATTAAAACTGCCCATTGCTACGACAACGTCCATTTCATGGCTCGATGCCTTATTTACAACCGTTTCCGCTTGTACTGTTACTGGGCTTGGTGTTGTAGATACCGGAAAAATGTTTACTTTATTTGGACAATGTGTCATTTTAGCGCTTATACAAGTTGGCGGGCTTGGCATTATGAGCTTTGCTGTCTTAATTGCGATTATGCTCGGAAGAAAAATCGGTCTTCAAAACCGTATTTTATTACAACAAGCATTAAATCAAACGAATATCGGCGGCGTCATCCGTCTTGCCAAATCGTTATTTTTATTCTCTTTTACAGTCGAATGTATCGCTACTTTAATTCTTTCTTTTGAGTGGGTACCAAAATATGGGGTTACCAAAGGGATCTATTATAGTTTTTTCCATTCAATCTCAGCCTTTAACAATGCTGGTTTTTCTGTGTGGAGCGATAATTTAATGTCCCATTCTCATAGCATTCTTGTCAATTTCGTCATTTCCTCTCTCATCATTTTAGGTGGAATAGGTTTTACAGTAATCGTAGACATAAAAAGAAAGAAAAACTTTAAAAACCTTACACTACATTCAAAACTTATGCTTTCTTCTACTCTAATCGTCAACATTATTGCTACCCTTTTTATTTTTATATTCGAGTTCCATAACTCCCTTTCTATGAGAGGTTTTACCCCATTTGAAGAAGGAATAGCCTCTTATTTTCAAGCAATTTCGACGCGAACTGCCGGGTTTAATACAGTTGATATTTCTACATTGTCAAAACCTTCCCTCCTATTAATGATGCTCCTTATGTTTATTGGTGCTGGTAGCGCTTCAACGGGTGGTGGGATTAAGTTAACAACATTTTTAATCATATTTTTTGGCGTATTTAAATTTCTACAAGAACAAGAGGATATTGTCGTATTTAAAAAATCCATTAAAGATACTCTCATTGTCAAATCATTAACTATTACTATTATTTCCATTTCATTTATCTTTTTTGCTATTTTAATTTTGAGTATTACTGAGCGAGTTCCTCTATTGATGAGTGCTTTCGAAGTATTTTCAGCATTTGGGACTGTTGGCCTCAGTATGAACTTAACACCCCACTTAACTATAATCGGAAAAGCTATTATTATCTTTATGATGTTTTTTGGGAAAATGGGTCCTTTAACATTGGCTTTTTCATTTGCTCGTAAAAAGAACCGGAAAATAAAATATCCGAATGAAGATATTTTAACAGGTTGACAACCGTAGAAATTATCCATATAATGAGAATACAATAGCATATCTCCAAAGGGGAGTAGCGTCCAAGAAAATTTCTTGGAAACAAAGTCGTCATTACGTAGAACTTAGTTCTTCCGGCTTTGTTGGCATTTTCATTACATATGTCTAGCAAGACCTTTGCCTATTAACGGCAGAGGTCTTTTTTGTATTCATTTCCAGATTCTTCCAAAGTTAATAGGCAGGAGTATGGGGAAACTAAATAGTGGGGAAATTCTTCACTTATTTAGAACTTATAGAAATGAGAGGAGAATGTACATGGATGTATCATTATTATTGGAGTATGGTTGGGTATTACTCATCCTAATTGCACTTGAAGGAATTTTAGCGGCTGATAACGCTCTTGTTCTTGCAATTATGGTAAAACATTTACCAGAAGAAAAACGAAAGAAAGCACTATTTTATGGATTAGCGGGGGCATTTGTTTTCCGATTCGGATCGTTATTTATGATTTCGTTCTTAGTCGATGTATGGCAAGTGCAAGCAATCGGTGCCATCTACCTTATGTTTATCGCTGGTAATCACTTATTTAAAACGTATATTAAAAAGAATACGGATGAAGAAACTGAAGAAAAAGAAGCAAAGAAAAAACAAGAGAACTTTTGGTGGACTGTATTTAAAGTTGAGGTTGCTGATATCGCCTTCGCAGTTGATTCAATTTTAGCTGCTGTTGCACTAGCAATGACTTTACCAAAAACAGGATTAGGTACAATTGGTAGTCTTGATACTGGGCAATTCGTTGTTATCTTTGTGGGTGGACTTATCGGATTAATCATTATGCGATTTGCAGCAACTGCTTTCGTACAAATCTTAAAACGTAAACCAGGACTTGAAACTGCAGCATTCTTAATTGTAGGTTGGGTTGGTGTAAAGCTAGCAGTTTATACATTAGCACACCCTGCATTAAATGTAATTCCACATTCATTCCCAGAATCCACTCCGTGGAAGCTTACATTCTGGATTGTATTAGTCGGAATCGCAGTTGGTGGTTGGTTCTTCTCAAAAGAAGTAGAAGTAAAAGTAGAAAAGAATTTAGACGAAAAAGCGCTGTAATTACAGCGCTTTTTCTTTTTGCTTTCTTCCTCTCAATATCCAGAAAAAATTCCATTATACTATCTTTTGTAAACGTTTTCTAAATATATGTATGTCCTTTTTGTGAAACATTGCACAAACTTATTGAAAGTGAGAACAATTCCATGTACTTTATTCATATAAGGAGTATTTATAGAAGATTTACTAAAGGAGCGTATTACTCATGCTAGAACAAGGACTAGATTATGTTGTCAAACTGGCTAAAAGCAAAAAGAAAATGCTAGATACAAACCCAATGCAATATTTCATTCGTGCTGCACTTGCGGGTATTTATATCGGTTTTATTATTGTACTATGTTTTAAATTAGGTAATTTTTTTCACATTGCAGATTCACCAGCAACTTATTTAGCTGCTTCTATGTTTTTCGGGATTGCTCTCGTACTTATTATATATGGCGGTGCTGAATTGTTTACTGGAAACACAATGTACTTTACTGTAGCAACTTTAAGAAAGGAAACAACGATTTCTGATACACTGCGTAACTGGGTTGCTTGTTACGCAGGTAACTTAGGTGGCGCGTTATTCTTTGCCTTACTATTTTACGCAACTGGAATTTTTGAAGCAATTGATCACGGTCACTTAATGAGTAAAGTCGTTGAAGGAAAGATGAACACACCTACAATGCAGTTATTCTTTAAAGCCATTTTATGTAACTGGCTCGTATGTCTTGCTTGCTTCTTACCTTCTCAGGTCAAAGGTGACACAGCAAAAATAATGGTCATGATGCTACTTGTTTTCACATTCTTCTTATCTGGTTACGAACATAGTATTGCAAACTTATCACTCTTTGCTTTATCTTTAGTTTCACCGCATCCTGAGACAATTTCTTTTTCAGGTGCTATTCATAACTTAATTCCTGTTACAATCGGTAACATTATTGGCGGATCAGTATTTGTCGGTATGGTATACCACTACTTAACTAAGAAAACACCTGACGTTCAACAGGAAGAAACTGAAATCGCAGCAGCTCAACAAGAAGAGATTATTCCTTTACAAGCACATATGAAACATTAAAAACTCCAAAGTTTTACTTTGGAGTTTTTAGCTTCCCACATATTTAACAACAAGGTAAGGATTAATTTCTCCTTCTTCCTTTCCCTTATCCAATCTTTGTTTCATCTTATGCATACCGATGATATCATTCGTATGAAGGTGAATTTCATTTACATATAACCCTTCTGTACAAAAGGCTTCTACAAAATCTAGTCCACTTTTTTCTCCCCATCCCATATTAAAATCAAGGGAAAGAATATTCACACCATAATCCCGAACCATTTGTAAGGTACATTCTACTGTAGTTGCCGGCACATACCCGAACGGACAACTTCTTTGATCATCCATATATACGTTCATTTTCTATTCCCTCTCTACTTTGAATATGCGACCAATACATAACATATTGCCCCAAGGCTAATAAAAGGACCAAATGGAATGGGCTTTCGTACTTCTATACGCTTTAATACGATCCCAATCCCGAAAAAACAAAGACTAAAACAAGATGCTAAAAATAAAATGATAAAAACTCCCTTCACTCCTACTATAAACCCAAGCAACGAAAGTAGTTTTATATCTCCACCGCCAAGCCCTTCTGGATATATCTTTTGCATGCAATATAACAAAATGAATATAACACCACTACCAACTATACTATCTGTCCAAGTAACTAATTGTACAAAAACACTTTCGAGAATGAGTAAAACGGCAAATGAAATTAAAATACAATCAGGAATTAACATATATAAGTAATCTGTAAGTGAAATAATAAGAAGTAGCGAAAAAAGGGATAAAATGATAATAAGCTCTCGTTCTATTCCAATCATATACACGGTAAGAAGAAATATACTTCCTGTTATACATTCAAATGCTACATACATAATCGGAATTTGCCTCTTACAATTCGTACAACAGCCTCTTTGTATATAAAATGAAATGATGGGGATTAGTTCTTTTGGCCTTAGCACATATTTACAATAATGACAATGTGAACGCGGGGTAATGATAGACTCCCCTAATGGAACCCTCATCGCAACTAACATAAAAAAAGACCCAAACACCATTCCTGCTAACAGTGCATATAAATAAGTGAACATCCCTTCCTCTCCTTTCCCAAAAAACATAGCAAAAAAAGGAGAGAACTTCTACTTCATATTATCCATTATTCTACTAAAAAAGCAGGCCATTTTCTGGCCTGCTTTCCCCTCTTTTATACGATGAAATATATTGCTTTTAATGGTCCATGTACTCCGACAACAAGATTCATCTCAATGTCAGCCGAGTTACTTGGTCCTGTAATAAAGTTAATACAAGATGCCGCTGTCTCGCCATCTTCTACACGTGAGTTCATATCCTGAACTGCTTGTGTAATACGAGGCACAAGTGTTTCACGTGGAATAATAGCTAAATATACAGTCGGTAAAAAATGTAAAGAACGTCCTTGTCCTTTATGACTTTGTACAACAATTGTACCAGATTCAGCTAATGTATAATCACTAAATGCAATACCAATATTCGCTTTTTCAGCTAAACGCATATTTCCGTCTTTTCTCTCTGGATCCCATACGTTTACTTCAACGTCTCGCTTTGGAAGTTCTTCTTTAAATAAAGATGTTAAACCATATGCATCAAAACGCTCATCCGCTGATAATAAAATAGGTCCTCCGCCGTTTTCCATGATTACTTGTTGAAGGTCTTCACGTAAACGTTCATTTGTCGTTTCTACTACAGTTGTATGAATGTTTGTACATTGATTTTTAAACACTTCTAGTAATTCTTCTTGTGAATAATCTTTTAACGTTTCTATATTCACATTACTTTTCCATACTGGACGCTCTACACCTTCTGTTTTACGCGCGCGCCCAAGTTCTTTTGCAATGTTATCTAGAAAGGCATCACGGTTTTGAATTAATCCTGTCATTATTTATCCCCGCCTTTCTTATGATCTTTATACCAATCACGGAATCGTTCTTTACTTGGAGCTGGGAATTCACGAATATCCGTCCAGTTTTTAAGTGGGCCAACACCTTTTGATACACGATTACCAGATGTAAATGGACTCATTGCCGCTGGTGCCATTTTTGAACCCATTTTATATAAAGCAGCTGAAGAAGCACCCATACTAAACATTTTCATCGCTAGTTTTTCTGCAAGTGGTGCACGACCTTCTTGCTCAACGATGACTTGACGATGTTTTAATAATAAATCATGCAATGGAATTTTTACTGGACAAGCTTCTGTACATGCTCCGCATAAACTAGATGCATAAGGAAGCTCTTTATAATCATCATATCCACCTAGAAGCGGTGTTAATACCGCGCCGATTGGTCCTGAATAAATCGATCCATATGAATGTCCACCAACGTGACGATATACAGGACATACGTTAACACAAGCAGCGCAACGAATACATTGTAATACTGAACGGAATTCAGATCCAAGAATTTGAGAGCGACCATTATCAACAACAACTAAATGGAATTCTTCAGGTCCATCAACTTCCTCTTCTTGAATTGGTCCTGCTACTGTTACATAACTTGTTAATTTTTGACCTACTGCACTACGACATAGTAAACCAACTAAAACATCTAATTCTTCCATTGTCGGAACCATACGTTCCATACCCATTACTGCAATTTGTGTTTTCGGAATTGACATAACAAGATCTGCATTACCTTCATTCGTTACTAAACAAAGGGAGCCCGTATTTGCAACAGCAAAGTTACAACCAGTTACACCAATTTCTGCATCCATAAATTTCTCACGAAGTTGTTTACGAACAAACTTTGTCATTTCATACGGGTCATCAGAATTTTCATAGCCTAGCTTTTCTTTAAATACATCGCGAATTTGCGTTCTATTTTTATGAAGTGCAGGTGCAATAATATGTGAAGGTGGATCGTTATCTACTTGCAAGATATACTCTCCTAAATCACTCTCTAACACTTCACAGCCAATCTCTTCAAGCGCATGGTTCATACTGATTTCTTCTGTTACCATCGACTTTGATTTTACTACTTTTTTCGCTTGTTTCTTTTTGGCGACGTCTTGAATATACTTTGCTGCTTCCTCTTTCGTCTTCGCAAAGTACACGTGTCCGCCTCTTTTTGATACATTTTCACTTAACTGCATTAAGTAATAATCAAGATTTTCTAACGTATGTTGACGGATTTGTTCACCTAGTTCACGCCACTCTTCCCAGTTTCCTAATTCATCTGCGGCTTTTAAGCGATTCGTATATAAGCGCGTTTGTGCCGAAGATACTGCTCCGCGCATAAACGAATCTTGAATTCCATCACCAACGCGATCATTAAATTTTTTCTCACTGATTTTCATAGACATAGCTTATGTTCCCCCTTCATGAGCGACTATTCAGTACCTCAGCAATATGCATTACTTTTACTTCTTTTCCTAAACGCTCAATACGTCCGCCAATGTTTAACAAACACCCACAATCTGCACCGATTAAATAATCTGCACCTGTTTCCATTACACTATCTACTTTTTCATCTACCATTTGCTCAGAGATTGGAGTCATCTTAACTGAAAACGTTCCCCCAAACCCACAACAATTTTGCACGTTTGGCAAATCTCTCACAGTTAATCCTTTTACATTTGATAATAAAATCCCTGGTGCTTCTTTTACTCCGAGCATACGTGTCATATGACATGATTTATGAATAGTAGCTATCCCTGATAAACTTGCACCAACATCTGTAACTTTTAAAACATCTACAATAAACTGTGTAAATTCATAAGTTTTATCAGCAACTTTTTGTGCACGTTTAGCCCACTTTGGATCATCTTTGAAAACATGCGGATACTCATGAAACATTGTCGCACACGAGCCAGATGGTGTAACAATATATTCTGCATCTTCAAAAGTTTCAATCATATGTTTCATCGCTTCTTTTGCTGCTTCTACATGGCCGCTATTATAAGCAGGCTGACCACAACAAACTTGTGCTTCTGGAAATTCAATTTCACAACCTAAACGCTCCAACACTTCAACTGTTGCTTTACCGACATTTGTTTCAAACATATCGACTAAACAAGTAACAAATAAAGTAACTTTCATAACTATTACTCCCCCTTTTTACAACTTCGCCAACAAACATATGGTCATCAGATGATTGAGTAGAGAAGAAATAGGCTCAACCATGGCCTATCCTCTCCCTCTCCTAAAGAAAACGCTTACTTAATCTTTCTCTATTTTATCAGAAAATTAAATTTTTAAAAGATTAAATTACGAATTTATATCGTTTTTACCTGTGACAATATGTTCTACATTTGTTAAATGATCTAGCATTGCTTTCTGCGCTAATTCTACATCTTGTTTTAACACCGCATCATATATAACTTGATGCTCTTCTATAAGTCGTTCTGATGTCGTTTGTTCACCATATAAAATAATGCGTCTTGATTCACCAATTGTTTCAGCAATCATCTCTGAAACATGATTCATGAGTTCAAGCAAAATGTTATTATGCGAAGACTCTGCAATTCCCATATGAAATTGAAAATCAGCTTTTTCGCCAGCCTTTTCATCTCCAATGCTCTTTGCCATTTCATCTAACCAATGTTTCATATTTTGTAAATTATCTTCCGTACGTTTTGCCGCCGCTACTCGAACTGCCCCCACTTCAAGCACCTTTCGTACTTCTAATAAATTCAAAATATCTTCTTTCTTCATTAATAATCTATTGTTTAATGATTTTGTTAATGAAGAAGAATCGAAGTTCTTCACATATGTACCTTCTCCTTGTTTCATCTCAATTAAGCCCATCGCTCTTAGCGCACTTAGCGCTTCACGAACAGCAGATCTGCCAACTTGAAACTGCTCAGCTAATTGATGCACAGGGAGTAGTTTGTCACCAGGTTTTAACGT
This sequence comes from Bacillus sp. Root131, assembly GCF_001429475.1. Taxonomy (NCBI): domain Bacteria; kingdom Bacillati; phylum Bacillota; class Bacilli; order Caryophanales; family Bacillaceae; genus Bacillus; species Bacillus sp. Root131. The sequence continues at coordinate 30,591 of NZ_LMJQ01000001.1, read as the reverse complement.
ACCATTTTTAATCATTGTTAAAATAGCTTCAGATACTTCTTCGTAAATTTTTTTCGGTTTAATAGATTTGTACTCCAGTTAAATCACCTCAGTATCTTCCAAACAACAATTGAAACGATTTATAAGAACTTTGCATCATAACTATTTTAGACCGAATTGATAAGAAGTACAAATGTTTTGTTCATAAAATAGTCAAATTTCCGATATTTATTACATATTAATTTATATTTTTACGTATAAAGTGAAACTTTAATCAGTAGTTTTTTTTCATCCCCCACCTAACTTCTTTGCTTCCGCTGAATTTTGAGGTGGGGGGGCTTACTGCCCGGCAAATAGCGAGATAAATATTCCCTTCAATATAAAGAACATGTCCTAAAAATTAGAACATGCCCACCTCATCCTGTACATTCAGTTTAATAATAACCGTTGTTCCCTTATCTTTTTCACTTTTAATTTTCCACTGTCCACCATGTATATGAACAATTTGTCTCACAATAGCAAGGCCTAAACCTGTTCCACCATGTTGACGACTTCTCGCTTTATCAACTCGGTAAAAGCGCTCGCCAAGATTTTCTAAATGCTCTATATCAATGCCAATTCCTGTATCTTTTATTTTTAATTCACAGTAATCATCGATTTGCTCTAAAGTTATAACGATATTTCCATTTTGATTTGTATACCGTATCGCATTATCTAACACATTATGAAGCACCTGTTGCATACGATCCTCATCAATCATGACAATGACCTCTGGATTTAAATTGGTTGAAATATGAATTTCCTTTTCTATAAACTTAATCTCATACGTATCTAATACGTCTTCAATCAGCTGTGAAAAAACGATAGGTTGCTTCTTTAACGGAAAGTGCTCACCTTCTAATTGCGCTAAGTCTAACAAGTCATGAACGAGACGCTGCATACGACCTGCTTCTTTATGAATTAGCTGCGTTACTTTTTCCTGCTGTGGTCCCTTTGCAACGCCATCTAAAATAGCCTCGCTATACCCTTTTATATAACTAAGTGGTGTTCTAAGTTCATGCGAAACATTTGCTAAAAATTCCTTACGCTTTACATCTTCTGTTTCCAATGAATTTGCCATTTTATTAAATGCTTTTCCTAGTCGTCCAATTTCATCCTCTGAAGAAACGGTAATCCGCTCCGAGAAATCTCCCGTAGCCAAATGGTTTGCAACCCGCTCCATTTGCGAAAGCGGCTTCGTTATTGCAATTATAATTTTTCTTCCAACCCATATCGTAATTAAAATCATCGCAATTGCTAGTGGTGCTAAAATAAGACCCATATCATATATTAAGTCTTTTATACTTTTTAAAGGAATATAAGAATATACAATTCCGACTAATTTTTTATTTTCCAATACAGGGATGACAACCCCCATAATATTACGTTCAAAATGTTCTTCATATCCTATCTTTGTCACAGTTTTCCCATCTAATAGCGTTTGCCTATCTCCTTCACTTATAAGAGAATGATGATGCACATCAAAAGGTAAACATGCACTTAAATCACGCGGATTAGACACGAAAAGAACGTCTGAACTAGATATTTGATCAAATGATCTTACTTTCTCTTCAAAAATTGATATTCCTTCGCGCTTATCATACTGAGCAGCAAGATTTTTCCCTTCCATTACTAATGAACCTTTTAAATTATCAACGTATAGTTTTTCATATGAGTATAAAGATACGAAATAAAGAAAGGACACTGTTACACATACTGCACACACTACTGTAAGCCAAAGTTTTTGTACCATCGTAAACATACGTTACACCTCGAATTTATAGCCTACACCCCAAACAGTTTGAATGTAGTTTCCACTTTCTCCAAGCTTCAAGCGCATCGTTTTCACGTGCGTATCTACTGTTCTTGTACTTCCCGCATAATCATATCCCCATACCTTTTCAAGTAATTGTTCCCGGCTAAATACTTGTCCTGTATGCTGACAAAGAAAATATAGTAAATCAAACTCTTTTACTGTAAGAGAAATCGGCTCACCATCCGCCTCTATTCGTCTACTTTTTTCATTGATAAGAATTGGTCCAAATTGAATCTCTTCTTGCTGTTCTTGCTTTGTATATCTTCTTAACACAGCTTCCATACGGGCAACCAATTCCCCAGGACTAAACGGTTTTACAATATAATCATCCCCTCCCATACGTAAGCCGTTCACCCTATTCCACTCTTCACCTTTTGCGGTTAAAAATATAATCGGCACATCTGACGTTTTTCTAATTTCTTTACAAACTGAAAGTCCATCCATTTCTGGCATCATAATATCTAATACAACGAAATCATAATGATCTGTTTCTAGTTTTTTAAGAGCCTCTTTTCCATTTTCAGCTTCTCCCCACTCATATCCGAAGTTGTCCAAATACATTCCAACAAGCTGCCTCATATCACTTTCATCATCTACAACTAGCACTCTATATTTATTCATTATCCTTCCCTTCCCTCTCTATGAGTTGAAACGGTCCTTTTCCGACTTTAATTGTTTGTTTTATTTTCAAATTCTTCATATCCATAACGCACACTTCATCACTATCATAACTTGCTACATATCCTTCTGCTCCGCTCTCCAAAAATGCAAATGGATTCGATCCTACTTCTACAGAAGCTATTTCTTTATATGTGCTAATATCAAACTTTCTAAGTGTGTTCGAACCATGACTTAGTGCATATACGTACTTACTATCCTTCGTTATATTCACAGGCATAAATGGAGCGTGTAAAGAGCGCACCATTTCTCCCCCCTGTAAAGAATACACTAACACTTTCTCATTTACTTGATTTCCATCACCATGTCCGCCAATCCATATTTCTTTCCCATCAGGACTAATCGTTGCTCCGGTTGATGCTGGCGGAATCATAAAGGATTGAACAACTTCTTTTTTCTTCGTATCAATTGTCGTTAGTTTCGTATCATAAAAGTTTAGTACAGATAACCGATTATGATACTCTACCATCGTTATAGGACCTTTTCCTGTTGAAACATTTCCTGTCTCTTTCCCATTTATCGTAAAGAACCTTACCTTTTGAACATTTTGATCGGCAGCAAATAATTGCTTTTTATCTTCTGATACGACCACATTTACAATGCCCTTTCCAGTTTTATATTTTTCCACTTGCCTTCCTTCCGCCAATGAATATACATACATATATTCTAATTGCTTACCGTATACAAGGATTTCCTCACCGTTTGGAAGCAGTGTGATTCCGGCCATTGGCTCATTTAGTTCCCATGTCGTGATTAACTTTTTATTTTTTTTATCAATAAAACTAATGCTTCCTTCTTTTATATTCGTTGTTATAATAACATTTTTATCTTTAGCAATTGGTGTATATGAACTTCCTTGACACCCTACTAATAGAAATAAAAAACAGAGAAGAAAAACATACTTTCTCAAAAGATTCCCTCCATCTTCGGATGATTTCGTTATAATTGTAAAATAACAAATAAATGTGTGGAAAGTGTGAAATTTTCCTTTCTTACTCAATTTACATATATAATGTACAACAAATAGAATTTGAGGTGTGTCAATTATGCTATTTCCTGATTTAGCGAATAAAATTGTACGAGAAGTACGCAGACTAATTACAGAGAATATTATTATTATTAATATACAAGGCGTTATTATTGCAAGTACAGATACAGAAAGAATTGGTCAATTTCATGAAGGTGCACTCCGCTGCGCTAACCAAAAGAAAACTGTCATCATTACAACAGAAGATGAAAGGCAGTTGCAAGGTGTAAAGGCTGGAATGAATCTTCCTTTATTATTTCATGACGAAGTAATTGGTGTTATTGGAATTACAGGAGAACCTGAAAATATTTCACGCTATGGAGAAATATTGCGTAAGATGACCGAGTTATTAATTCATGAAAACTACTTTTTAGAGCAACTAGAACTTGAGCACCGTTCTTATGAAGCTTTCGTCTTTGATTGGCTTCAAAATACAGCATGGTCTCCAAGTTTTCTCGATCGCGCCAAAACACTTGGCATTGATTTATATAAGAAGAAACAACTTATTTTGTTTTCTATTGGAAAAAATGACACGATGCTCCAGCGTAAAATATGGCAACATATACGCAATATATTAACAAAAGAGCATCTATTTGTTCGGTGGGGAAATGATCGTTTTATTTTATTTACAGCGATGAGCTCCAACGAGCAAACATACCAATTTTTAAAACGATTAAAACAAGACTGCGAAGCTTTATTTTCTATTCCTTTATATATCGGGATTGGACAAACAGTTACCCCAAACAATATGAACATATCTTACGAACAAGCATTACGTGCTCTTTCTGTATCATTGGAAACGAAACAAATTGTATTTAATGAAGATTTACGTTTAGAAATGTGTTTACAAGATATTTCTGCCGAAACGCGTGAACAATTTCTAGAGCGTACCATCGAAAACTTACTATCATCTCCTGAGCTTATGCACACCTTACGCTTATTTATCGATTATAACCAATCTTATAAACAGACAGCTAAACAATTACATATACACATTAACACATTACATTACAGGCTAAAAAAGATTGAAGAGCATACAGGACTTGATCCAAAACAATTCAAAGACTTAAACGTTTTATACTTCGCACTCCTCCTATTAGATAATCATACAAAAAAGAACGATAAAACAGATTAATCTTTAGATGATTACACATAGAAAGAATCCCTTTACTTTTTTATCATTATAATGAAAGCACTGTTACCACGTTGTTTATTATAACTAAACACGTTAACAGTTTGAGGGGGATTTCCAATGTTAGAAAAGCAAATTATTCATTCATTCGTATCTATTGTTGGCGAAGATAATGTAGATACATCCAATATGGGGCGTTTAACTTATAGTTATGATGCCACTCCAAACTTCCAAGCAATGCCTGATGCAGTCATTGCTCCACGTAATACAAATGAAGTAGCTGAAGTGTTAAAGGTATGTAACACTCACAAAATTCCTGTGTATGTTCGTGGGTCTGGAACAAATCTTTGCGCAGGAACATGTCCACTTGAAGGCGGTATCGTCCTTATTTTCCGCCATATGAACAATATTTTAGAAATTGATGAAGAAAACTTAACAATTACTGTACAAGCTGGTGTCATTACACTTGATATTATTAAAGCAGTAGAAGAAAAAGGTTTATTTTATCCGCCAGATCCAAGTTCGATGAAGATTTCTACAATCGGCGGCAATATTAATGAAAATTCAGGTGGGTTACGCGGCTTGAAATATGGCGTAACACGTGATTATGTAATGGGGCTTGAACTTGTCTTACCAAATGGTGATATTATTCGTACTGGCGGCAAATTAGCAAAAGATGTAGCTGGTTACGATTTAACTCGTTTATTTATCGGCTCTGAAGGAACACTTGGCGTGGTAACAGAAGCGATATTAAAACTTGTTCCTATGCCTGAAACAAAGAAAACAATGCTTGCACTCTATGAAGATATTAATGAAGCTGCACGTGCTGTTTCTTCTATTATTGCAAATAAAATTATTCCAGCAACTCTGGAATTTTTAGACCAACCGACAATTGAAGTAGTAGAAGAGTTTGCACAAATCGGTTTACCTACAGATGTAAAAGCAATTTTATTAATCGAACAAGACGGCCCGCCCGAAGTAGTCAATCGAGATATTGAAAACATGGCTAACGTTTGCCGCTCTATGAATGCAGTTGATGTTCGCATTGCAAAAGATGAAACGGAAGCAGATGCACTTCGTACCGCTCGCCGTAGTGCACTATCAGCGCTCGCACGATTAAAACCTACTACAATATTAGAAGATGCAACTGTACCACGTTCACAAATCGCTCCGATGGTTGAAGCTATTAATGCCATTGCAAAAAAATATAATATTCCTATTTGTACGTTTGGACACGCTGGTGACGGTAACTTACATCCAACTTGTATGACAGACGCTCGTAATGCAGAAGAAATGCACCGAGCTGAACAAGCTTTTGCTGAAATATTTACGAAAGCAATTGAACTTGGTGGCACAATTACTGGTGAACATGGTGTTGGTGCGATGAAAGCTCCATATTTAGAAATGAAATTAGGTAAAGAAGGTATTGCAGCTATGCAAGGAATAAAGCAAGCTTTCGATCCAAATAACATTATGAATCCTGGAAAAATGTTCGCGAAAGACACTCGAAAAAGAGTGGTGGTTGAGCGATGACCACATTAAATAAAGAAAATATTCAAAAAGAATTTAAAGAACGATTAAGTGAAGATGAATTACTAAACTGTATGCGATGCGGTTTTTGTTTACCTACTTGTCCTACCTACATTCAATCCGGATATAAAGAGTCACATTCACCGCGCGGACGTATCGCATTAATGAAAGCTATCGTTGATGGTTTAATCGAACCAGATGAAGATGTTGAAAATACATTAAACGTTTGTCTTGGTTGCCGTGCTTGTGAGCCTGTTTGTCCATCTGGTGTAAATTATGGACATTTATTAGAAGAAGCTCGTGATATTATTAATCAAAATAAAAAATTCTCAATGCCAGTGAAAGCTGTTCGAAAAGTCGTTTTTGAAGGATTGTTCCCCCATCAAAATCGAATGAGAACATTAACAGGACTAATTGGATTTTATCAACGTTCTGGTTTACAAACACTAACACATAAAACAGGTATTATGAAGTTATTCCCTGAAACACTTGCAACGATCGATCTCATTTTGCCAAAAGTGCCAAAAATGAAAGCAATGAAAGATCGTCCTTCATTTTTACCTGCAGAAAGTACAAAGAAAAAACAAGTTGCATTCTTCACAGGCTGCTTAATGGATACTATGTTTTTAGAAACAAATAACGCAACGATGAAACTTCTTCAATTAGCTGGTTGTGATATCGTTATTCCGAAAACACAAAGTTGCTGCGGTGCATTGCATGGACATGCTGGTGAAAAGAGTGGAGCAAAAGAATTAGCAAAGCGAAATATAAAGGCATTCGAAGATTTAAACATCGACTATATTATTACGAATGCAGGTGGTTGCGGAGCTTACCTCGTAGACTATGATTATCTTTTAAAGGATGATCCAGAGTGGGCTGAACGTGCTAAGCAGTTTGTTTCTAAGATTAAAGATATTACTGCTATACTAGTAGAACTAGACTTCCATAAGCGAACTGATTTACGACTCACGCAGCAAATTATTACGTATCAAGACTCTTGTCATTTACGCAATGTTATGCGCACAGCTTCTGAACCTCGTATGTTACTAGAGGCTATCCAAGGTGCAACATATCGTGAAATGAAAGATGCGGACCGCTGCTGTGGCTCTGCTGGTATTTACAATATTGTTCATTCAGAGTTATCAATGGAATTTCTAGATTACAAAATGGACCGTGTGCATGAAACAGACGCAGCAACCATTGTTACTGCAAATCCAGGTTGTTTATTACAAATGAAATTAGGAATTGAGCGAGAAGGGCTTTCTCATAAAATGAGAGGAATTCACATTGTAGATTTATTATTAGAAGCAATTGAAACTAACTCGTAACATACGTAATAATAGGAAAACGGCTATCTCCTTCGTCTATGTAAAGAGATAGCCGCTTTTTTGTCTGCTACAACATTAAAAATATGTTACTTTATTATAAAAAAGAACAACAGAAACATTACAGTTTTGTAAAAATCAATCCATTATATTCCTCAAAAAATCGCTCAAACCATTGATACAATAGGATTCTTTATTTTCTCTTTAGGTAAATTTATCCAAAAAACCCCTCTTAAAATCAAGTATAAAAACACTATAAATTCCTTTTATACTCTATATTTCTCTTATTTTTGCTCACTTCTTCTCTTAGGATAAATTAGGTAATTTTAAAGTCTATGAATTTTTTTCCATCTTTTTTCTCGCAAATTGTATGCTACGATGAATTTGTCAGTCAGACAGGCTGTCAAAAACAAATCGTGTGAAAACAAATTAAAACTTTATATAGGGGGACACACATCATGAAAAAGCGTGTTTTATTATCTGTAGCTGCTGCAACAGCTCTTACTTTAGGAGTATCTTCTCTAGATGCACAAGCTGCAACAGTACAACCATCTAACATTAAGGTTCAAAATATTCAGCATTCAAAAGTAATGATGAAACAAATGAACCAACAAGAATTACAAGCATTCTTACAATCTATGGGCGTTGAGTCATTAGCGCAATGGCAACAAGGAAACTTCCTACCAAATTGCATTATTCCTGGTCAACAACCTACTGAAAATGTTGTAACTGAGCAACCAACAGCTAAGCCAGAAACTCAAAAGCCTGCTGAGCAAAAACCTGCTGAAGAAGTTCAAAAACCAGAAGCTCAAAAGCCTGCTGAAAACAACAATACTCAAAAACCTGCTGAACAAAAACCTGCTGAGCAAAAGCCTGCTGAAGAAGCAAAATCTTTAAGCGAGTTCGAACAACGTGTTGTTGAATTAACAAACGCTGAGCGTACAAAGCAAGGCTTACCAGCACTAAAAATCGATACTGAATTAAGCAAAGTAGCACGCATTAAGTCTGAAGACATGCAAAAAAACAACTACTTTGATCATAACAGCCCTACATACGGGTCTCCGTTTGACATGATGAAGAAATTTGGTATTTCTTATACATCTGCAGGTGAAAACATCGCTCAAGGCCAACGTACACCTGAAGAAGTAGTACAAGCTTGGATGAACAGCGCTGGACACCGTGCAAACATCTTAAATAACGGCTTCACTCACATCGGTGTTGGTTATGTAGAAAGCGGCAACTACTGGACACAACAATTTATTACAAAGTAAATAGATTAAAAGAGTCTTCTCATAATGAGAAGACTCTTTTTCAAGTTTCATAGCTTTCTATTATGTATGAATAGAAAATATAGAACATAAACAACATAGATCCACAGCTTATTACACTAAGCAATATATAAAATCCCCACTCTAAGTTCAAAAACAATGAAAACAATATGCCACATGCCATCACTTGAAAAATCCGTCTACTTACTAAACGAATTTTTTGTAATTTAATTGGATCTTTTTCTTTGCCTTTTATTTTCTTAAATTCTTTACTCAGCATAAAAAGAAACATACTAATCCCAATCGTTAATCCTGTTTGAAAGAATATAAAATCTCCAAAATTAATCAAGAGAATAAGCATATGAATAAACAACATAAATAATGTAATTTTCTTTATAAATCCACCTATAATACAATGCTCTCTTTCATTAAACTTAAATATATTATGTGAAATAATATACAAAAATCCATATGAAAAAATAATAAAACAACGAATAAATGCTACAACAACTTGTTTACTCATAAACTCGTTTGGCTCACCATTTACGTTCCAATGTACTGCCATACGATTTGGTAAATAGGGGTAAAGACATAGAGTAACTAAAAGACAAGCGAAAAATATTCCAAGTACATACTTATATTTGATCAAGTAATTCTCACCTCTCTTTTCTCTTAACGGCTTCGCTTCTTTTAGAGAAATCCCTGCAAAAATCTACTTTTTTCAAATTAAAACTTATACTTTACGCATTTTCTTTTTGAAATTCTTTTATTTTATTATTTAATTTTGTAGGAAACGGCACATCAACTTCAATCGCTTCTTTCGTAATTGGATGCAAGAAATTTATCTTCATCGCATGTAATGCTTGACTGGACATATATTTTGTTTGCCCACCATATAATACATCCCCAACTAGTGGATTACCATTATGACTCATATGAACACGAATTTGATGCGTTCTACCCGTTTCTAATTGTAACGTTACGAAAGTCGTGTTTTGCTTCTTAAAATACTTTTCTACTTTATAATATGTGATAGCTTGGTCACCTTTTGGAGAAATACGACGCCTTGTAGCATGATGGCGATCCCTTCCGATAGCAGCATCAATCGTTCCTTGTTTCTTCTTTACTTTCCCTTCAACGAGCGCTGCGTACGTTCTTTTAATTTTTCGTTCCATTAATAAACGATCCATAATTGCACCAGCAATTCTATGCTTAGCAAACACGACACCACCTGTCGTATCTTTATCTAAACGATGAATATGACGAACCTTCGTCTCTAAACCTTGCATTTGAAAATGAAAAGCAACAAGATTTGCAAGCGTCCCGTTTCCACCTTTTTCAGCAGGATGTGTGTCCATTTGCTCTAGTTTATTTACGATGAGTACGTGATCATCTTCGTATACTACATGTAATTCACCATATTCTGGATCTACACCGTACTCTTCCTCCGCAAACATATGAACTTGTAACTTATCGTTCTCTTTTAAAAGCTCATTCCATCTTCTTTGTTCCCCGTTAACCGTAACACCTTTTTCCATACGAAGCTGATGTAATAGCTTTTTCGGTATTTCCCATTCTACTTTTAATACCGATTCAATACTTATACCATTCCATTTAGCTGGAACGGTAATTTCACACCATTCGCCCTTTTTCTTTGTTTCCATACTGTTTATCACCTTATTTCTATTGATTCTCTCATTGTAACGGAAAACACACTTTGATGCACCGTCAAAAATAGAGGACAGTCTTATAATAGACTGCCCCTCAAGCTCTAAGCCTTTTCATTTCTAACAATACTTCTTCAGCTTTTTGTTCATACGATAAATCTTTAAAGAAATCTGCCAACCTTTTATAATCATTGTAAGCATCTAATAAATCGTCCATCCTTTCTATTTTCATCACTTGTTGTTTTTGTTTCATTTTTACTGGATAACGATAACCTGATACTTCTTGTATTTTGTAATACTCATCCTCTACTTGAACGACCTTTACAAGTTCTTCCTCCTCTGCATCCATCGTATACCCGTCAAATTCTCTAAGTAGTTCATAAATGATATGAGTCCATTCATCTTTTGGATAAAATCCCTTTTCTAACCGATAACCGACAATGCGATACATATGCCCATCGTTTTCTGCAAACTGTACTGTATCATTTAACTTAAACTTAAAATAACGAAACATTGCCTTCACCTACTTGTATGTAATGTTCTTATCACATACTATTTGCAAAATGTAGGTCTTGCTATTCATAAAAAAATGCTCATCAATATGATGAGCATTTTTTTATGATGATTTTTCTCGTTTTTTTCGAAATGGCAACCACCAGTTCCAGTCTCCAAATAACTTCATTAAGCTTGGTACGAGCATAAGACGAATAATTGTTGCATCAAGAAATATTGCTAATGCGACGCCAAGCCCCATCTGCTTTACTGGTAAAATATCAGTAAATGCGAATGCACCCGTTACAACAATCATTATTAAAGCAGCTGATGTAATGATTCTACTTGTTGAAACGAGCCCTTCTAACGTTGCTTGATCGTTATCTCCTGTTTCTTCATAGAGCTCATGAATGCGTGAAATAAGAAATACTTCATAATCCATACTAAGCCCAAATACGAGGCCAAAAATGAAGATTGGTAAGACAAACAGAACCGGACTCGCTTCTAAACCGAAATGACCACCTTCAAATAACCAAACAACAATTCCAATGGTTGCACTTAAACTAAGTATATTCATAATAATTGCCTTAATTGGAATGAGTATAGATCGGAATGCAAATAATAATATAACAAAGGTCGATCCAAATATAACAGACATACCAATTACAACTTTATCTTTAATTTCATCTTCTAATTCTTGTTGAAACGTCGTCATTCCGCCTAGATAATACGTAACATCCGTTTCTTTATAGTTCTTTTTAAAGTCACGCACCCACTGTTTTGCAGTCTCTGTACGTGGTTTTGTTTTCAAAAAGACTTCTATCGTCGTCTTATTCCCTTTCGTGTATGCTTCAAATACAGGAGTTAGTTTCGCTGACTCTGGCGACTGCAATATTCCAACAACTTGATCTGCTTTCATTCCAGTTAACCCGTCGTATAAACTTCTTACTTCATGTACTTTCTTATCATCTTTTAACTTTTGAACGACTTCTTCTATCTTTTGTAGACTTTCTTTTTCTTTCATATCTTCTTTCGTCTCTACAACTAACATAACATCAGCGTGTGTTTTGACAGTTTCATTAAATGCTTCTTCATACTTTTCATATGCAATCCTTGTATCACTCTTTTCAGGTAAAGCTTCAACACCAGGGAACTGCAAATTAGCTGTACGTAACGGCAATAAGCAAATAACAATAAATGTTGTAACAACAATAATCATTGCGATTGGATGTTTCATTACAAATTGTGCAAATTTACGCCATGCTTTTGCCGGCGTATGTGCTACTTGATTCTTTTTTAATATTCTTTTACCTATTAACGATAATAGCGCTGGAAGAAGTGTGAGTGAGAATAAAATACTCATAATCACAACAATCATTCCGCTAATCGCGACAGATTGAATATAATCTATCTTAAAGAAAAACAAACCTGACAACCCAACAAATACGCATAATCCTGAAAATACAATTGCACGTCCTGCCGTCTGATATGTAATTGCTATCGCTTCTTTTACCGTTCGTTTAGCAACTTCCTCTCGAAAACGGTTCACAAATAATAGCGCAAAATCAATAGATAGTGCAAGTCCAATCATCGGTGCAACGTTTAACACGAAAATAGAAAGTTCTTTATCCACACCGATAAAATACAATATACCCATCGTGCTAATAACACTAAGCGCCCCATTCAAAATCGGTAAAATTGATGCCAAAAGGCTACCAAACGAAAATAGTAATACAAGAAACGCAATTGGTAATCCAATCATTTCTGCTACTTTTAAATCATTTTGCGTTCTTTCATTAATCTCTTGATTAATTTTCGGAAATCCTGTAGGTGTTACTTTTAATGCTACATTACTTTCTTTCTCAATCTCATCAGCAAATTGTAATGTCTTTTCCATTCTTTCTTTATTTGTTTTCCCGGAAAATAAAATTGTCGCATAACCGATATCACCTTGTAGCATTTCTTTATTTTGGATTGGGTGATGGAAAGATTCATAGTTCTCTTTCTCTTGAACATTCTTTACAATTTCATCTATTCGTTTTTTAAATTCCTCATGCGAAGCATCTTTATTTTTCTCAAAAACGAGCAGAAGCGTATCTTGAGACCTCTTAAAATCTTTATCTAAAATTTCTTTTGTTTTTTGATAGTCGCCTTCCGTTTGGAAACCGTCACCACCTAATACTCCCGGTAGCTTTGGAGCAAAAATCCCAAGTGCGATTGCGAGCAACAGTAACGCTACAATTACTGTATAACGAAATTGATACAAAAAAGCTCCTAACTTGCCCCACTTATCAACTTTATGAACATTTGTCTTCACACATTTTCACCTACTTTAAATAATTCAATTGTCACTTATACTGTATCATATCTTTATACAAACAAAAAACGCCTAGGAACACTATAATGATAGTTTTTCCAGGCGTTTTTTCTATCTCTCTTTATTAAACCCCAATCTCTCAGTAAGTAAACGATGATAGTAAATAGCGATAACTAACAAAATACAACCTACGCAGTAACCAGCTAAAATATCAGTTGGGTAATGTACATTTAAAATGACTCTACTTAATCCAATCGATAGAATTACTGTGCCCATCAAAATCGTTGTGACACATTTCCCAGCTATGCTTTTCAAATTAGCAGCAATGATATAAGCAAGAAATCCAAATGTCATAATTGATAGCATTGCATGTCCACTAGGAAAACTATATCCAAGTGCATCTAGCGCTTCATTTAATGACGGACGTTCTCTCTGTACAATCTCTTTTATCCCTTTATTCACAAGATGTGTTATTAAAATTCCCAGTGGATACACAATCATCGTAGCATAATAACGCTTCTTCCAAAAAACAAGCAAACTTATAACGAGCGTAGCGACTATCCCAATTGCTGATCCCAATTTTGTAAAGTACGAGAAAAATGTAAGGGAACTCTCCGTTTGTAGCCCTTTTACTAATCCACGGACATATGTATCCATCACGGTAACGCCACCTGCATGTACGCGCCAAGCAACAATACCAAATACAGCAAATAATAAAGCAATACACATTATCTCATATTGATGTAACTTCTTCTTCAAACGATTTCCTCCTACTATGAAAAAATGCGATTTCTACTTTAGAAACCGCATTTCCTTACTTATTTACCTTTTGTTTTTAGCTCCGTCCAGTAACGATCATAGTCTTTTAACTTATCATCTACATCAACAAGCCATTCTGTACGATCTAACTCTTCTTTCGTTAAGAAAATCATGTGATTATCACGGTATTCTTTACTATGAAGAGGATGAGCTTTTTCATTTGGATTACTGTAACCAATTGACTCGTAGTTTTTCACACTTACTTTTTCATCTAGTAAGTAGTTCATAAATTTCTCAGCAAGCTCTTTATGTTTTGCACCTTTTGGAATTGCTAACGTATCAGCCCAAATTGTGCCGCCTTCTTTTGGTACAACGTATTCTACATCTTTATTATCTTTTGCGATAAATGCTGCATCTCCAGACCAAACTGTTCCGATCCAAGCATCTTCTGTAATGAATTTTTGTTTAATGTTGTCTGTATCAAATGCTAATAAGTTTGGAAGCAGCTTCTTTAAATCATCTGCTGCTGTCTTTAACTCTGCATCTTCTTTCGTACTGTTTGAGAAACCGTGCTTCTTAAGACCCATTCCTAATACTTCACGAGAATCGTTTAGTAACGTTACATGTCCTTTATATTTCTCATTCCATAAGTCAGCCCAGCTTGTAGGTGCTTCTTTCACATACTTTTTATTGTATGCAATCCCTGTTACACCCCAAGTGTACACTAAAGAATATTTATTCTCTGGATCAAACGCCGGTGTTTTGAAATTAGAAACCATGTTTTCGATATTTGGGATATTCTTTTTATCTAACGGCGCTAATAAATCCATTTTCGCCATTGTTTTAACCATGTAATCAGATGGCTGAATTAAATCATACTTTGCGCCACCAGCTTGTAATTTCGCAAGCATTTCTTCGTTACTTGCGTACTTATCATAGTTAATTTTCACATTATATTTCTTTTCAAAATCTCTTAGCACTTGCTCATCAAAATTGTCAGCCCAGCTATAAATATTTAATTCTTCTTTTTTTTCACCACAACCAGCAAGTACACCAGCAACAAGGCTAAAGCTAATTGCTGCGCCAGCTATTCTTTTCATTAATTTCATCGGTTTATTACCCCCTCGTACTTTCTATATCGTTCGTATTATAAAGGAAGGTGTCCTCCAGAGTTTTCTTCACCATCTGCACCTTTGTTACGGAAGATTTCAGATAGAACCATTAATCCTACGATAGCAACAATTAAAATTGTAGAAAGAGCATTAATTTCTGGTGATACTCCGCGCTTAACCATACTGTAAATGTATAATGGCAATGTTGTTGATCCTGGTCCTGATACGAAGAAACTAATTACAAAATCATCAATTGATAATGTGAATGTTAATAATGCTGCCGAAATAACTCCCGGTGCAATTGCTGGGAACGTTACATAACGAAACGTTTGCCAAGGCGTTGCTCCTAAATCATTTGCAGCTTCTTCTAAGTCACGTCCCATACTTGAAAGACGCGCAGCTAAAATAACAACAACAAACGAAATACTAAATGTAATATGTGCAATAATAATCGTTGTTTGTCCAAGTTCCATTCCTAACTGACTGAAAAGAATTAGTAAAGATAATCCCATTAAAATATCAGGAATTAAAATTGGTAAATATACAAGGCCATTAATAGCCCCTTCGAAACGATATTTATAACGATGTAAAGCAATCGCAAAGAATACGCCAAGTACCGTTGTCACAATCGTTGTTATAACTGCAATCGTAATACTATTTACAAATGCATCAATAACATCTTGTTTTTGAAATAAATCTGTATACCAATGGAATGTAAAACCTTCCCACTCCGCATTAATGCGAGAGTCGTTGAAAGAATAGACCATTAAAACCATCATTGGAAAATACAAGAATAACAAAATTAACCAAGAATAAGAAACTAAAAACTTCTTCATCTTTGCCTATTCCCCTCCGTTCTCATTATATTTATATACTTTCGTTGCACGATAATATAAGTAAATTAACAGAACAGAGAATAGAACAACGATAATCGATAACGCAGATCCAAACGGCCAGTCACGTGCACCTAAGAATTGGTTTTGAATAACGTTTCCGATTAATGCTACTTTCGATCCGCCCATCACGTCTGATACAACAAACATTCCGATAGAAGAAACGAATACTAAAATAGAACCAGTCGCAATTCCTGACATTGTCATCGGCACTGTTATATTCCAAAATGCCTTTATTGGTGTTGCTCCTAAATCATAAGCCGCTTCTAGCTTACGCTTATCTAGCTGCTCAATTGCTGCATACACTGGTAAGATCATAAATGGTAATAAAGAATAGACCATTCCGAGTATTACAGAAGGAGTATTATATAATAAATTTAACGGTTCACTAATAATACCAAGCTTTAATAACAACGTATTCACAAGGCCTTGTGAACGTAAAATAACAATCCATGCGTATGAACGAACAAGAAAGTTAATCCAAAACGGGATCGTTGCCAATAATAAAAGAATAGAACGATATTTGCGGTCAACAATTGTAATTGTATACGCAAATGGATAACCAATTAATAAACATATTACTGTAGTAATAACTGCGATTTTAACAGTTTCCCATAATGTCCCTAAGTACAATGGATCAAACACACGGGATATATTCTCCAGCGTAAATTGCATTTCTACTGTCCCGTAAGCTCCGCGCTGCATGAAGGCGAATCCTAATACGAATACGAGCGGGATTAGGAAGAAAATTAATAACCACGCGACTGTAGGTAGTGCGAGTAATTTCCCTTTTTTCAATTTAAGGTCACCTCGTCCTCTTGCTCCCAGCCTACATATACATTATCTCCAATGCTCCACTGCGCTGCCTCTTCAGCAGTTTGATATGCCATTAGTAATTCTGATGTTTTCTCATCACGTACATAAAGCTTCTCCATATTTCCGACAAACTCTATATCTTCAATATGTCCAAGATGGTATTCTTTTAAAATTGGTTCTTCAACCGAACGTACTTTTACATTTTCAGGGCGAATTGCTACATAGCCTTCCCCGTTTTTCACAATATTATTTTCACCGATGAATGTCGCAACGAACAACGTTTTCGGCTTATTATAAATTTCTTTCGGCGTTCCGATTTGTTCGATATGTCCTTTATTCATAACCACGATACGATCGCTCATGCTCATTGCTTCTTCTTGATCGTGCGTTACGTATATGAACGTAATTCCTAAATTACGTTGTAAGTTTTTCAATTCACGTTGCAAGTCTTTTCGTAACTTAAAGTCAAGCGCTCCAAGTGGCTCATCTAATAGTAATACACGCGGATTATTTACAATTGCTCTTGCAATTGCAACACGCTGCTGTTGTCCACCAGAAAGCTTCGCAGGTTTACGATTACGGAACTCAAGTAATTGCGTTAAACGCATTGCCTCTTCAGCACGCTCTTTCTGCTCTGCTGCTGATACTTTCTGCATTTTCATACCAAAACAAATATTCTTCTCCACTGTCATATGTGGGAATAGTGCGTAATGTTGGAACACTAGGTTCATATGACGCTTATATGGCGGTAAATCGTTAATTCTTTCATCATCTAATAAAAGATTCCCTTTAGTTGGAGTTTCAAATCCTGCGATCATACGAAGTAAAGTCGTTTTCCCGCAGCCACTCGGCCCTAAAATTGTTAAAAACTCTCCCTCTTTAATATCTAAAGAAAGAGGTGGGATAATCACTTGATTTCCAAAATGTTTTTCAACTGCTTCAACTTTAATAATCTTTTTCATTTTCCCGTCCTATCTACCTTAAATTTTAAATTTTTATATTCATGAATAAATATTTATGTTCTATAGACTATTTTTTGTTTCGATCCAAACAAAAATGGTTATTTAGCAAGCGTTCGTTTCTATTCTTTATGTAGTATGTTTGATTCATTTTCGCATGATACATAACGTCGAACAGAAAAACCCCTTCCATTGCGAAGGGGCTATTATCATACGGCTGCGCCTACTGATAAACACCATCATCATTTTAACAACTTTCGTATGAATTTTAAAGCACTTTTTGTAGAAGAGTAACGAATTTTCATGTCGAATGCTGTAGATTGGGCTAAAATGCTTTTATAATGTGAAAAAGTCCGAAAACTTTCTTTCCCATGATAACCCCCTAATCCACTACTTCCAACACCCCCAAAAGGTAAATATGGCGTGGCAAGATGATAGACAACATCATTAATACAGCCTCCACCATATGAAATATTACTCGTCACTTTCTTTTGTACTTCTTTATCTTCAGAAAATACATATAACGCTAACGGCTTCGGATGTTGCTGAATTGTGCCAATTACATCTTCTATATTGTCGTACTCTATGATTGGTAAAATCGGGCCAAAAATTTCATCTTCCATAACAGCATCTTGCCATGTAGTATCCGCTAGTACTGTCGGCTCAATATGTAATGTATCTTTCTTATAGTTTCCACCAATTACGACTTGACCATCTTGTAAAAATCGACATAATCGTTCAAAATGACGCTCACTTACAATACGCACGTAATTTTCATTTTGCAAAGGTTCTTTACTATACTGCTCTGTAATTTCATGTCGCATTGCCTCAATTAGCTTTTCTTTCACGGAAGAATGCACGTACATATAATCAGGCGCTACACACGTCTGCCCTGCATTTAAAAACTTACCCCAAACAATTCTTCTTGCTGTCATCTCTATCTTTGCATCTTTATGTACAATACAAGGACTTTTCCCGCCAAGTTCTAACGTAAGCGGCGTCAACTGTTTCGCTGCTGCTTCCATTACAACTTTTCCAACGCCAACACTACCAGTAAAGAAAATATAATCAATCGGTTCCCTCAGCAAAGATGTACTCTCTTCAACGCCACCTTCTACTACCGCTACAAGCTCTTCTGGGAATAACTCACCTAACATTCTCTTAAGCACTTTTGAAACGCTTGGCGTTAACTCTGACGGCTTTAAAACGATTGTATTTCCAGCTGCCAGTGCTCCTACAAGTGGTGCAATTGCTAATTGGAACGGATAGTTCCACGGTGCAATAATAAGCGTAACACCATACGGTTCTGGCACTACTTTTCCTTTTGATCCAAAATGAGTCAGTGCTGTTCGAACTCGCTTTGGTTTACTCCACGATGACATATGTTTCAATTGAAAAGAAATTTCTTTTAATACATATCCAACTTCCGTTGTAAACGACTCGTGAACTGACTTATTTAAATCTAATTTCAATGCCTGAAATATTTCTTCTTCAAAACGCTGAATGCCTTCATAAAGCCTCTTCAAATTATTCTTTCTCATTTCGATGCTTCTCGTATGCCCTTTTAAAAAATATTCCTTTTGCCTACTTACAATAGAGGAAATACTCATTCACTCACCTTCTCCCACTATTTTTATCCAGTTCTTTCATTATTTATATAGACTTCATATATAATAAATTTCTATTCTTAAAGTTACATTATATATGACTTTTTCAACTATATAAAATTCATTGCTCACAAAAAAACTACCGAAAGAAAATCTCTCGGTAGTTTCACAGTATTAACGATATAAACGAACAGCACCTGCAGAATTATCATCAGCTTGTCCTACTACTTCAAACTTCAGACCAAGCTTCGGTAAAATACGTCCTGCATCTGGAATCTGTTGATTAATATACGTTTTCGAATCATCAAACTTCGCTACACCCGCTAAGCCATCATACGTATACGTTCCACGCGTTGGAGATACAACTTTCCAAGCTGGCGTTTTATCGAATGAGAATGCCGCATCAGCGATTTGGAATCGTGTACTACTATCAATTGTTGGTTTACCATTTAAAGTTCCTACAATTGCTTCTGGATGAGAATCAACTACACCAAGGAAACCATGTCCTGGATGTAAACCAACCCAGTTATCTGCGTAAGCTGAGTCTGCATACCATACAACCATACCTGAGTTATATTCTGGACCGCGAGCAAATTTCAATGCGCTATCTGATCCAGTATGGTTTCTCCACTCTACGTAGTAGTTATGTTTTTTCTTCTCTGTTCCGCTAGATACAACGAAACCATCTAATTTTAATTGTGGTGTACCTTCAGCATCATCTGAGAATGTAACTTTACCATCTACTGTTAATGACGCATTATCAAGTAGGAAACCATTTAATGCTAAACCACCATCCGTAATGTACTCAAACGTTAATTTTACTTTTTTACCTTTGAATTGACTTAAATCATATGATTTGTCAATCCATTTTCCATTTGTCGAATCTGCATTTCCACTATTTGCTTTCTCGCCAAGTCTTTCAATTAACGTTTTTTGACCATCTTCTGTTACAGCATGTACTTCAAGGAAATCATACTCTGCTTCGATTTCATATAACGATTTGAAATCAAATTTCGCATTCGTTGCATTCGTTAAATCGAACAGTGGTGTTTCTAACGTTGTATGAAGATTATCACCTTTTGTGCTGTAGTAATACTGCTTACCAAATGCTGGTGCAATTGTTTTTACATCTTTATCTGGTAAGTTAACACGAATCATACCTGGACGGTTAGATTTCGTAACACTTTGGTCTAAATATGTTGCTAGACCGATACCTTTATTTAATTTCTCGTAATCTACTTCTACGATATTTGCCCAGTTACCACCAATTGTTTTTTGGAAAAACTCTTTATTTTGTGGTGAGAAACTCGTTGGTGTTGTTCCAGCGATTTTACCAGCCCAGCTGCCGCCACTCATAACAGACCAAGCTTGAATTGGCTCACCATGACCCGTATAGTCTGTATCATACTCATCTGGTAAACCTAAATCATGGCCATATTCATGCGCGAATACACCAACTGCGCCATCTTCTGGTTCAATTGTGTAGTCGAATGCTGCCATCTTTCCGCCCCAATATGGAACTTTCGCTTGTGTGCCTTCAATTGCGAATGGTTTTGGTCCAACTGTCCAGCGATGTGACCAAATTGCATCATCACCTAATTTACCACCGCCAGCTTCTTGTCCAACACCCGCATGAATAATCATTAAGTGATCGATTAAACCGTCTGGTTGATTTTGATTTCCATCACCATTTACATCGTATTGATCGAACTGATCAAACTGTGATAAATCAAGACCGCTATCTACAGCTGCTTTTAATGCATCTTTTACTAGATCACGTGGTCCTTTTGGTCCTTTATTATCATGACCTGTAGCAGCATCTGCACCATAATCAGCAGCTTTACCAGGAACTGTTAACCATTTTGTAACTGTTCCGTCCACTGTGTAACTACCACCGGATTGCTCTTCGTAATATTGTTTAAATGTTTCGATTTTGCTTCCATCCTCTAACGCGAATGGCTCATCACCGAATAACATTTTTTCATAGTGTTCTTTGTTAAAGTCTTCCGAATACATATAACCAGGTTCTTTATCGATGTTGTTATGTTTAAAATCAGCGTACTCTACAAGTAAAACAAGTACCTTATCTTTACGAACATCGCCGTTATATGCTTTTTGTTTTGCTGGAGAAGTTGGTACTTTACCATTTAGTCCGCCTTTAACTGGTCCTGTCGCTGCAGGTGTCCCTGTTGCTGGCTGATTTAGTTTTTCTTTCGTATCTGCTTTCGCATCTTTCACTTTCTTTAAAAAGTCAGATGCTTCTTTCGTAAGTTGATCCCCATTTGTTGCTTCTTTCCCAGGATTTTCACCCTTTTTGTCCTCTACATACTTTTCAACAGCTTTCTTTGTTTCTTTCTCTGAAGCTGAAGAATCAATTACCCCACGTTTTTTCAGTGCATCTGCTAAACGCTCTTCTGGAATTAAATGATCATCCACTGGGCTCGTAGCTGTTTTATTCACAGGTGTTTCAGCATATGCCGATTGAGTGCCAGCTCCGAATGAAAGGCCTAATACAGCTGTCAAAGCGATCGATGACAAAACTTTGAACGGTTTCTTGTTCATCCCTTATTTCCTCCCCTAATAAATAATATGTATTACAAATTAAATTTTATTAAAAATTCAATATTTTTTCAATATTTAGTCATATTATGTAATGTTTTTAATATATTTGTAAAAATTTCATAGTTAGCATACGGATATATCACAATTCAACAATGTTTTCTGAAAATATTGAAAGTTTTTATCGAACAATTTATAATTTCCATAGAGGGAGTTTAATGGGGATTTTATCTTTGTTTCATCTACAAAGTATTTGATAATTCACTATATAAAACACAAAGTCCGATTGCATTATCATGTATTCTGTAGCAGCAATTATGACCGATAATTAGGGAGGAATTACATTTGTACAAAGATAAGACAGACGCACTGGATCAAGAATGGATTGATTTAATACTTGAAGCTCTAGATGCTGGTATCGCCATGCAAGACATCGAACAATTTTTCCAACGTATGAAGCCATCCAGTCAGGCTCAATAGGTTTGTTCTTTTTAACGAAGTTTATGTTATAATAATGACATCATAAGACAACTACATATTGATAGAAAGGTGCGCAAATATGATTGGAGAACGTATAAAACGCCTTCGTTTACAAAAAGGTATTTCATTAACTGAACTTGCCGAAAAAGCTGGCGTTGCTAAATCTTACATTAGTTCTATAGAACGAAATTTACAAAAAAACCCTTCCATTCAGTTTCTTGAAAAGATCGCAGCAGTTCTACAAATTCCAGTTGATACTTTACTTCATGATGAAACAACAAAGGCAACTAACCTAGACTCCGAATGGACACAACTCGTTAAAGATGCAATGAACTCTGGTGTCTCCAAAGAACAATTTCGTGAATTTCTTGAATTTACAAAGTGGAAGCAAAATCAAAAATAATAATAGAAAGAAGTGCTTACAACCAGCACTTCTTTTTCTTTATAAAAAAAAGCGGGAATACCCGCTTTTTTATTATTTTTCTTCCCCAGCTTCTTGGTTAGCATTGAATGTCCATTCTAAATTCAATGTATCACCTTGGAAGATATTTTGGTCTTTTCCATCATCTACAAATTCAAATTGTACCCATAGATAATCCTCTGTACCAGCTGCTAATCCACCCTTTTCTCCCCACTCAGGAGCAAAGATGTCTTTAGCTAAAAGATCTGGATCAACTTTTTGTAAGTCTGCTAAAGTTGTTTCGTATACAGGCTCACTTTGTTTATCCCAGTTCCAAAGGAATTTTACTTTAACGTGCTTACCAAAGTCTTCACCAGCATTATCACCTTTTGCATCTTTAACAGTATACTTTGTTGCTAATTTAACGTCTTTAATAGTTAACGAACCGCTGTTTTGTAATAAGAACTCTTTCTTAACAGAATCCCCTGGTTTTAAATCTTTAATATCTACAAGCGTCTTAGGGTTTAATGTAAGGTCTAACGTCCCAGCTGCAAATGTATTGTTTGATACTTCTTTATCGCTAAAGAATGCAAATGTTCCTCCACCAATTAAAGCTAACCCCAATGCTGCTGATGCAACTCCCATACCTAATTTCTTTTTCAGACTCACAATCAATTCCCCCTAGCTTTTTTTTATATTTTTATCACTTATTTTTCAATAAGAGATGTAAAGAAAACTATATTAGCTTAGCTAATATGTGTTCTTTTTTAAAAACCTTATGTTCATTATAACGAACAACCCTATATAAACACAACACATATTTATTAATATTTTCAATTATTTTTATTTCTCAATATTATTTAGATTTTTCAGAAAAAATAATGATGATTTATAACTTTTTTCACACTCAAATGCATTTAATACTATAAGAAAAAAGAAAAACAAAGAGGTGAGGGCTAACGTTCCCTCACACTCATATAAATATTACTAGTTTTGCTTATTCGTTCATTATCTCTTGCACCACATTCTTGTTTTCCAGCCGTTTCACTACAGCAGTTACTCCGCTTTTTTCTGTTCTTCTGCTTTCTTTTGCTCTTCTACTTTCTTCTGTTCTTCTACTTTCTTCTGTTCTTCGGCTTTCTTTTGTTCTTCTACTTTCTTCTGTTCTTCTACTTTCTTCTGTTCTTCTACTTTCTTTTGTTCTTCTACTTTCTTTTGTTCTTCGGCTTTCTTCTGTTCTTCTACTTTCTTTTGTTCTTCGGCTTTCTTTTGTCCTTCCGCTTCAATTGCAATGTTTAATTGTTGCTGAAGAGCCTGAATTTGCTCATCAATAGCTTTCAAGCTAATTTCTTTCTCAATATAGTCATGTTTCTCTTTGATACTGCGAAAGCCTTCATTTACATATACGGACACTTGCTGCATCGACTCATCTTTATTTACCTTTAATTCTTCTTGTATTTGATTGTAAGGAGCCTCTATTTCAGTATATACATTTTGCAGAGCTTCCTTCTCAGCAACAATTTTCTCACGCCCTTGTTGCCATACAGAAATCGCCTGTTTTATTTCTTCAATAGAAGTTGCTTTCGATTTCCCCTTCATCGTTCCATACTCACGCTCAATAAACTGTTTATGTTTCTCAGATTGCTCTTTTAACGTATTAACTGTTTTCGGAAATATAATTGCTGTAGAAAGCGTCGCTTCCACTTTCGTTTCATGAATGAACGCCGCTTCTGTATACGTCATAATTTGAGATCCTAAATAAAACGTAATAGAACACATACACGGCAATATAAGCATCTTTTTAAAATTCCGCGGTCTTTTCAGCATCTTAATCTCCCCCATCGAACATTACGTTCTTTATACAGAACATTATCTATATTATAGTAAAGAACTATTAAAATTGATAGACAAATACTAGAAAAATAGAAAAAGGGCTATCCATGTGATAGCCCTTTTTGTTATTATCTTTCTTCACCTGCTGTTTGTTGTGCATCAAACGTCCAATTTAATTGTAACTTATCGCCTTGGAATTGATTTTGATCTTTTCCATTATCAACGAACTCAAATTTCACTTTGAATTTATCAGATTTACCTGCTGAAATACCTTTTTCATCCCAGAACCAAGCCGATAAATCATTATCTACAGCTGTAAGTGTGTCACCTTTTAATTTATCTAAAGTAGTTTGTTTCACAATTGTCTCATGCTTATCTACATTTTTTAAGAATGTTACTTTAATATGTTTACCAAAATCATCTTTATTATCTTTCTTTACATCTTCTACATTATAATCTGTTTTCAGTAGAACCTTTTTAATATCTAAAGAGCCTTTATTTTCTAGTTTAAATTCTTTTTCAATTGTATCCCCAGGTTTTAAATTCGATACGTTAACAACTGTTGATGGATTTAATGCTAAATCCAGTGTCCCAGCCGCAAATGTATTGTTTGACACTTCTTTATCACTGAAAAACGCAAATGTTCCTCCACCAACTAACGCTGCTCCTAGTACTGCTGATGTAATACCCATTCCTAATTTTTTCTTTAAAGTCATGTCCATATCCCCTTAATATATATTTGTTAACTTCCTAAACGGAAAGTATAACCAAACGAACTAGACGGATTGTTCTACTTTTTTATCTTTCTTTTCTCCGTCAATACTACGAATAGCACCAAAAATAGAAATCGCGGAATAACCAAGTAAAAAGACTCCTGGAATAATAAGAAGTAATGCTGCTCCCGCTTTTGAATTCGCATAATTCAGTAAATACCCAACATACGGAACTGTAATATCTGCATACTTTCCAACTACATTTTCTGCAAGTACTGGCTCTAAATCTGGTCCGTTGTTGTTATCCCCTTTTGTTTCATACACTACTTTTCCATTTGTATCTTTTACACCGATAATACGGTGAGTGATAATTTTTTGATCTTTCTCTTTAAAGGTAATAACATCACCTTTTTGATATTTAGAACCATCTTTGTTTGGTTCTATTGCAATGATTGATCCTGTTAAAAACGTTGGCTCCATTGATCCTGAAAGAACGCTCTTAAATTGATATCCCATCACTGTGGGATCACCACCGCTTGCTTTTGAAGAAATAACTACAAAAGCTAAAAACACCATCAATGCAAATAAAACAAATGAGATCGCGTTGCTAATTACCTTCCAAATTAATTTCATCGACTCTCTCCCTCTCCGTTGTTTTATATTATTTGAAGTATGCAATGTTCATTTCGTTCTTTAACAAGAACACAAGTAAATGATATAACGAACTTTAGGTTATTGCAATAAGAAAATTTACAATTATTAGTTAAAAGTATTTTTAGCATAGAAAAAGACTGTGATAAAATCTCCACAGCCTTTTTACTAATACGTTATTTTTCTTCTGTTTTCATTCCTTTTGTATTTCGGCGTAGCACTACATATAAAATGGCTCCAAATAGTACAAGTGCGCCTACCCCAACACTTATTACTTTCACATTTGACTCTTTTTCTTCTGATACAATTGTATCTTTTTTAGGCATCGCAAAAGTGACATCTTCTGTTGAAAGAACATTTACCGTCGCAATTGTTTGATTATTTTTCGTAATATCAACTGCACCAACTACCTCACCACGATGAATTCCTTTATGATACAAAGATTCTTTATCTAATGAAGCTGCCCGGAAAATAGTTTTCACATTTTTCCCTTCATCTTTCTTAAGCATAAGTTCTGCACTTTTTTCAAGTTCACTATTAATATCTTTATTTAAATATGTTGTTTTTTGATGCCAACTATGTTTATCTAGTACAGTTTGCTTCACAAATTGACCAAAAGAATAGTCCGCCATCTGCTTCAAATCTTCATAAATTTCAGGTCTTTGAGAAGCCATTACTACATTTATAATACGATTTCCATCTTTCTCATTTAATAAAACAAGTGTATTACGCGCTTCATTCGTAAACCCTGTCTTACCGCCAATGCTATATGGATTTTCAAAAAAATTAGATTTATTAAAAATAGACACCGTCTGCCTAGACGTCGTAACTGTCGTTCTTTTCGTATTCATCGCTTGTAAAATTTCAGGATAATTTTGCACACCTTTCGTAATCATAGCCATATCATATGGCGTCGTATAATGATTCGGATCATGCAATCCATTCGGTGTTACAAAGTGACTATCTCTCGCTCCTAATTGCTTTGCTTTCTCATTCATCATATTGGCGAAATTTTCAACACTCCCGCCAATCCGCTCCGCAATCGCATACGACACATCATTCGCACTCAGCACCATTAAAATCATAAGCGCAGTATTTCTATTAATTGTCTCTCCAGGTTGAAACTCAATTTGATAATTACTCTTCTCTTGATCTAATGCTAATTGTGAAAATGTAAATTGATCCTCTGGCTTTGTATGCTCCATGAGTAGAATCGCTGTTAACACTTTCGTCGTACTAGCAGGATATGCGCGGTGATATGCGTTTTTGTCATACAAAACATCTCCTGTTTTCGCATCAATTGTCGTTGCAAACTGACTAAAAACATTTGGTCCTTCCGCAGGTGGTGGTGCAACTTGTTCTGGATTTACTCCAATATTCGTCTCAGCACGCAATGTCATAGGTGTCAACAAAAACAAACAAATAACTGTAATAAAAACCGAAATTTTCTTAAAATTTACCATATGACTCTCCCTTTTCCATTTAATCCCTTAACAAAATAATATATCTACCAATCATATGTAATTTGTATTAAACTGGAAGAATTTTCACTATTTTTTACTATATCATATTTTTACGATAAAGAACATAAATATACAATAAAAATAAGAAGGAATTACTCTTTCTTATCCTTCTCATCAATCAACGAATCTATTAACTTTTGACTAGCTTCCTCGGGCGTAATCTCATCCGTTATCCCCATAAACGACCAACCTTTAGAATCAACCCACTCAACAAACTCTTGTAAAAATTCATCATGTGTAACATCCACATCAAGAATCGATCCATTAATCGAAATCGTTCTATTTCTAGACACGCGCATCTTGAACGTTTTTCTTACCATTACAACTTTTCTCCCTCTACTCCTGAATATTTATAAAATAATCTTGTATCTCTGTTATACATGATTTTCAGTAAATTGTAAAAAGGATATATTGGCCAATTTAAATAGCAAAAATGAAAATCTCTTACCTACGTAAACGTAATACGACATATAACTGCTCATAAATTATTAAATAAATTCATAAAAACATACAGTTATGTGGATTTATTTAAGTAAGCCATTATAGCCTTTTGGAAGATATTATCTAAAATAGTATACTAAACGGATGAAGGATATTTGAATACAGAAACTGAGGCTTTCTATTTAGCTGGACTCTTAAGTGGTAGACTTAGAGACTGATGCCGAAATTCATATTTAATTTCTATTTCTGTACATAATATTGTAAGAAAGAAGGTAGTACTGTGAAAACAACAGAAAATTTTACTGACAGGGCCGATATATATGCACAATATCGTCCTAGTTATCCTAATGAATATATTGATTACTTACTTTCAGCTAACCAACTGAAAGGAAATCCGATTGTAGCTGATATTGGTTCAGGTACGGGTACGGGGATATTTAGCCGCCAGCTGCTTGAAAGTGGTTTACATGTTATTGGAGTTGAGCCAAATAATGATATGAGGAAGATGGCTGAGCAATCGTCAAAACTATATTCTCGTTTTCAATCCATAAAAGCAACTGCTGAAAATACCACTTTAAAAGAAAATAGTGTAGATTTAGTAACTGTTGCCCAAGCATTTCATTGGTTTGATAAAGAGGCTTTCAAAATTGAATGCCAACGAATTTTAAAACAAAAAGCAAACGTTGCTCTTGTTTGGAATAGTAGAGATTTAACTAGTCCACTTATTAAAGAGAACGCAGAAATTTGCCACATCAAATTCAAATGACTTTCGTACAATAAAGTAGAATATATTAGAAAACACCTTAAAATGAGGAGGAACTCAATGGCGCGTTGTACGTATTGTAAAACGAAGTGGAAAGTAAAAGACGTATGGTCGCTTCTCATAACATTTGAAAAAGATTGTCCGTATTGTTTTGGAAGACAATATATGTCTAATGATACTTTTCATCAAGCTAACGCCGCTTTACCACTGTTATTTTTATGCCCTTTAATTGTTGATTTAAGCGATGAAAATCCTTTAGATAAATACCGGAAATAATATAACGGCTACATTCAAAAACTACTTTTCACTGAATTTTCTTCTTATCATTATCCCTTCATACATTACTAGCATAATCGCTTATACTTTCCCTTTTGAAGATTCCGTAGCCCAGCAGGAATAGCGTCCTCTGAACAAGGTTTATCAATTATGACTAAAAAACAGTGATATATGTATACTGTTAAACATAAAAAATTAGCATTAGGTTCCAATCAAATATTAATTGAAACTCAGCACCGCTTGTATTCTGTAATTCAGAATACAAGCAGTGTTTTTTATTATGCATTTTTGCATACAGTATGATTTTCTCTTGTAAATAGATAATAATGGTATATAATAAAATCAACGTTTTACCAATAAAAGGTAATAAAAAGCAGTGTGATAAGTAAATAACCAAAACGTATTAACAGATTTGCTCTATGTAAATCATGATACATATATGGAATCAAAACTATGAAATTATATGTAGAGGTTAGATTACTACAAGATGAAAGATTCATAGCGAATACACTCGAGGAAAAAAGCGTTCGATTAGATTAATGTTATAAAACTACTTAATGTGGTATCTATGGAACGAATTGAGAATATACTTAGGGGGAATTTCAAGTGAAAACATTTGGTAAAGTATTATTAACAGGAGCTTTAGCTTTAGGTGGTTTAACAGCTATGAACATTGATACACCAAAGGCACATGCTGACGGAGCAAGCGAGTTCTGTCGTTATATTTGTGGTCCTAGCGAAACGGTGAACGGTGTTACAGTTCAGGTACACTCTACACAAGTTACTTTTGGTAACAGCGTAATTGCAAGAATTACAAATGACCGAGCGGAAGAAATTCATTACAATGTCAGCCTTGAAAAGAAATATGGCGATAGATGGGGAGAATTTGAAACCAACTTCCGTTGGCAAAATCAATGGGTCCCAGCTGGAAGCAATGATGAAATTGCAACTTTCACAGGATATGGCGATGATATTTATGAGGATGGAACATATCGTTATAAAGTCGAAATAAAAGACGCTGACGGTTCTATTGATACAATTTACACAGCAGGAATGACAGTTACAGGGCGATAGCTCATGACTGAGTTCCATTATTTATGATTTTATTTTTGATAATATCATTGATAATTGCGGTAATATTATTATTAAAATAAGCTCTTCGGAGCTTATTTTTTTATATAAAAATTGGAATGATAATATTCAGAAAATTACATCTTTACACTATTAAAGTTTGTTGCTATTATAGGAATACATCAAATGTTACAATATTCAACAGATTATACAAATCCTCCGATTACACGAATGAAATGAAAACACATTGCTGGTGGTAATATTTATAGTTGGGATCCCGTAGCTCAGCAGGGAGAGCGCCACCTTGACAGGGTGGAGGTCGTGAGTTCGATCCTCTCCGGGATCATATGAAAAACCCCTTGATAGTTGAAGTGAACCCCGAAAACGGGACACCAATCAAAACACCTAAACCACTTGTTCCCTAAATTCTTTAGGGGATAGGTGGTTTAATTTTTCTTGAATTCG